>NZ_CP188195.1:9282500-9941418 GCF_049949265.1 Bradyrhizobium genosp. P
GCCACGAATTAGGGGCCTTAGCTGTAGGTCCGGGTTGTTTCCCTCTCCACGACGGACGTTAGCACCCGCCGTGTGACTCCCGGATATTGCTCTCAGGTATTCGGAGTTTGGTTGGGTTTGGTAAGACGGTAAGTCCCCCTAGCCCATCCAGTGCTCTACCCCCTGAGGCATTCATCCGAGGCGATACCTAAATATCTTTCGCGGAGAACCAGCTATTTCCCAGTTTGATTGGCCTTTCACCCCTAACCACAAGTCATCGGAGTCTTTTTCAACAGACACCCGTTCGGTCCTCCAGTGAGTGTTACCTCACCTTCAACCTGCTCATGGCTAGATCACTAGGTTTCGGGTCTAATACAACGAACTTGACGCCCTATTCAGACTCGCTTTCGCTACGCCTTCGCCTATCGGCTTAAGCTTGCTCGTTAAATTAAGTCGCTGGCCCATAATACAAAAGGTACGATGTCACCCAGAACGTATCTTGGGCTCCATCTGTTTGTAGGTGTCCGGTTTCAGGTCTATTTCACTCCCCTCGTCGGGGTGCTTTTCACCTTTCCCTCACGGTACTGGTTCACTATCGGTCGCTGAGGAGTACTTAGGCTTGGAGGGTGGTCCCCCCGTGTTCAGACAGGATTTCACGTGTCCCGCCTTACTCGTGGATACATCATCGCATTACTCGTACGGGGCTATCACCCTCTGAGGCCCTGCTTTCCTGACAGGTTCCGATTGTCTTTGATGTATCACTGGCCTGGTCCGCGTTCGCTCGCCACTACTAACGGAGTCTCTGTTGATGTCCTTTCCTCCGGGTACTTAGATGTTTCAGTTCCCCGGGTTCGCTTAAAACCTCCTATTTTATTCGGAAGTCTCATACCTTCACTTGATAACTGGAAATCCAAAACCTCGCGGCTTGGTCTCAAACATTGCTGTCCAAACCCCAAGATCGGAGATCTTGGAGTTCCAGCTATCGAAGGTGGGTTTCCCCATTCGGAAATCCGTGGATCAAAGCTTCTTCGCAGCTCCCCACGGCTTATCGCAGCGTAGCACGTCCTTCATCGCCTCTCAGCGCCAAGGCATCCACCGAACACCCTTAAGGCACTTGATTGCTCTCATTATCAATGTCCACACACTCGGCAGAATGTTGACTGCGCAACTGCCACTTAAGGCGCGCATCCTCGATGAATGCGGTCGTCACAGCCGGGCATTGATTAGAAAGACCAGCTTGCTTCGTAAGATCGAACCGATAGCGAGGCGGTCAAGCTTCGCTAAAAAGATCGTTTTACAACTCATCCATCTCACTCACCTTGCGATGAGTTGCGATGGACGAGCGCCGAAAACGATCTGGAGATTATGAGTGAGCGCCCGCAAATTGCTTTGCAGACCCCAAACTCGGGTCGATCTCCTCTTTACGATGTCAGAAAACACGCATGTCACTGCCTATCCAGGCAATGCATGCGAAGCGATGTTTCGCGGACGATTTTGGTCGAGGCATTCTCGAACTTCGAAACCATCTGGTGGAGCCAGACGGGATCGAACCGACGACCTCATGCTTGCAAAGCACGCGCTCTCCCAGCTGAGCTATGGCCCCGTAACCAGAAGACGAATGCTCCGCACTCGATCAAAGTGGTGGGCCTGGGAAGACTTGAACTTCCGACCTCACGCTTATCAAGCGCGCGCTCTAACCAACTGAGCTACAAGCCCCTAACGCTCGTCTCTTTCGAGACGTCGGAGCCCGCTACGCGCATTCGGCTTGCGCCGATGCATCGCACAGCGCGAAAGCCCCTGGCGCGTGTTCGTCCGCGAAGAAAGAGAAACGAAGACGGCGAAATCCCGCCAATGGAGCTCAACAATCCTGAAACTGTTGGCCCCTGAATGTTTCTAAAACGATCCGATAGTTAGCCGAAGCTATCTGAAGGACCATCCTTAGAAAGGAGGTGATCCAGCCGCAGGTTCCCCTACGGCTACCTTGTTACGACTTCACCCCAGTCGCTGACCCTACCGTGGCCGGCTGCCTCCCTTGCGGGTTAGCGCACCGTCTTCAGGTAAAACCAACTCCCATGGTGTGACGGGCGGTGTGTACAAGGCCCGGGAACGTATTCACCGTGGCGTGCTGATCCACGATTACTAGCGATTCCAACTTCATGGGCTCGAGTTGCAGAGCCCAATCCGAACTGAGACGGCTTTTTGAGATTTGCGAAGGGTTGCCCCTTAGCGTCCCATTGTCACCGCCATTGTAGCACGTGTGTAGCCCAGCCCGTAAGGGCCATGAGGACTTGACGTCATCCCCACCTTCCTCGCGGCTTATCACCGGCAGTCTCCTTAGAGTGCTCAACTAAATGGTAGCAACTAAGGACGGGGGTTGCGCTCGTTGCGGGACTTAACCCAACATCTCACGACACGAGCTGACGACAGCCATGCAGCACCTGTCTCCGGTCCAGCCGAACTGAAGAACTCCATCTCTGGAGTCCGCGACCGGGATGTCAAGGGCTGGTAAGGTTCTGCGCGTTGCGTCGAATTAAACCACATGCTCCACCGCTTGTGCGGGCCCCCGTCAATTCCTTTGAGTTTTAATCTTGCGACCGTACTCCCCAGGCGGAATGCTTAAAGCGTTAGCTGCGCCACTAGTGAGTAAACCCACTAACGGCTGGCATTCATCGTTTACGGCGTGGACTACCAGGGTATCTAATCCTGTTTGCTCCCCACGCTTTCGTGCCTCAGCGTCAGTATCGGGCCAGTGAGCCGCCTTCGCCACTGGTGTTCTTGCGAATATCTACGAATTTCACCTCTACACTCGCAGTTCCACTCACCTCTCCCGAACTCAAGATCTTCAGTATCAAAGGCAGTTCTGGAGTTGAGCTCCAGGATTTCACCCCTGACTTAAAGACCCGCCTACGCACCCTTTACGCCCAGTGATTCCGAGCAACGCTAGCCCCCTTCGTATTACCGCGGCTGCTGGCACGAAGTTAGCCGGGGCTTATTCTTGCGGTACCGTCATTATCTTCCCGCACAAAAGAGCTTTACAACCCTAGGGCCTTCATCACTCACGCGGCATGGCTGGATCAGGCTTGCGCCCATTGTCCAATATTCCCCACTGCTGCCTCCCGTAGGAGTTTGGGCCGTGTCTCAGTCCCAATGTGGCTGATCATCCTCTCAGACCAGCTACTGATCGTCGCCTTGGTGAGCCATTACCTCACCAACTAGCTAATCAGACGCGGGCCGATCTTTCGGCGATAAATCTTTCCCCGTAAGGGCTTATCCGGTATTAGCACAAGTTTCCCTGTGTTGTTCCGAACCAAAAGGTACGTTCCCACGCGTTACTCACCCGTCTGCCGCTGACATATTGCTATGCCCGCTCGACTTGCATGTGTTAAGCCTGCCGCCAGCGTTCGCTCTGAGCCAGGATCAAACTCTCAAGTTGGACTTGAAACCTTGAACCGGCTGATCACAACGTTTTGACGAGGTCCCACCATTTTTCGCCGACCGAAGTCTGCGAGCTGCCCACGATTCACATCGTTGGCAACGATGGTGTAACCTTTAAAACGTGTACCGCCGAAGTCTTTCGTCCACCCTCAGAACGTCAAAAGCCGAGGCTTTCAAGTATTCCGAGAGACGCAAGGACTCCGCCGTCCACGTTTCTCTTTCTTCATCTTCACTTGTCAAACAGCCCGGGATCCGAAGGTCCCACACCCTATTGGGTGGTTCTGAGCCCCTCATCCGACAGCGATTCACAACCGATTTACACCGGCTGTTGAGTCGCTCGACGAGTTGAGGAGCATAAAGGGCGCGAATGCTTGCCTTGGCCGGTGGGCCAATGCAGCGCCGCGCTCAGTGGGTGTCTTATAGGCCCGCCCCTTCGGACCTGTCAACACTCATCGTCAAGAAATCGTCGCATGACGACCAAGTTTTTTCAGGTACGGAAAAGTCCTGATATTTTGGGACCTTGCGCCGCACTTGAGCCACAATCCTACGACGTTCTGGCTATAGCGTATGCAATGAACCACTCGAAACCTGTGGGGGCTCGGGTGGTTTTTCAGGGGAACTGGCGATTTCTCCAAGAACCCGTCGCCTCTTTCCCTTCACGGCCGAGCAACATCGAGAGATCTGCACACCATTGACGTTCGAGATAGCGGCTAGCTGATGGCCTTCATCTCCCGGACTTTGATGCGTGTGGCTCGCCACGCTGCCGCAAACCCTTTCTAAGGGGTTAAAGGCAGGGTACGAGGACGAGCAAAGGTCGATCGCATGTTGATGGAATTTGGGGGGATACAGGGTTGAGCCAACGGGCGTCACGCGGGAGCGGCTTTGGGCGCGAGACCGGGATGATCGATCTCGGTCATGAGCCGCCACTTTCCGTCGACGGCACCGAAGCTGCGGTGATTGATCGCCGCCGCGTCTCCGTGCAGTGGTTCAGCGGCACTATTCTCACCGGTCTGTGCGGCGCGGCTCTCATCGGCGGCGCCGTTTTTGCGTCGCTCGACGGTGAGATGACCTTCGCCAGGGTGCCGGAGCGCGTCGAAGGCGCACTTCGCGGCGCGTTCGCCGCCAATGATCGCGTCGTCAGCCTGCACAAGGGCGATCGCCTGCCGCCTCCGAGCGATTCCTCCGCCTCCCGCAGCCTGGTGCGCGTCTCGACCGTGACCCGCGTCGGCAACCGCGACGTGATGCGGGTGCGGCCTTTCATCCGCATTTCCGGCAATCTTTCGATGACCACGAGCGATCTGTCGGCGAAGATCCCGCCGTTCAACGCGCAGCGGCTGCTGACCGACGTCGGTGCCGAAACGTCGAACCCATCCGACAATCCGAACGCGGCCGAGGCCGCCGAGCCCGACGCCGAAGTCTCCTTTGTCACCAAGGATCTCGCGACCGTGCTGCCGAAGGCGAAGCTCGCCGCCGTCGTCGCGCTCGATGACGTTCTGATGCGGGTACGAGATGCCGCCAACTGGCGCGGCGCCGGCGGTTCGGTGCGCTACACGCTCGCCAATGCCGCGGCCGACGCCACCGGCGCCGGGCCTGACATGAAGATGGCTTACGCCGGCGAGGGCAATGTCTCCGATCCCTATGCCGGCTTCGAGACCCGCGTGGTGCCGGAGAACGTCACCCTGCTGCCGAAGACGAAGGATCAGGTCACCGGCGGCAATCCGACCGGCGAACGGATTCACGTCGTCAAGAAGGGCGACTCGATCACCTCGATCCTGCGCGATCAGGGCGCGACGGCCGACGAAGCCAAGGCCATTGCAGCAATGCTCGGGCCCCGCGGCCGCGACGGTGGCCTGAAGGAAGGCCAGAAAGTGCGGATCCTGATGGCGCCATCCGCCCCAGGAATGCGGCTGCAGCCCTATCGCGTGATCGTCGCCAACGATTCGGTCATCGAAGCCGTGGCCGCGCTGTCCGATATGGGCAAATATGTCGCCGTCGACGTGCAGAGCATGAACACCGTCACCGACACCGCGGACAATTCGAAGGACGACGATGACGAGGATGACGGCACCGGCGTCCGGCTCTATCAGAGCATTTACGAGACGGCGCTGCGCAACAAGGTTCCGCCGAACGTCATCGAGGACATGGTCAAGATCTATTCCTACGACGTCGACTTCCAGCGCAAGGTGCAGCCCGGCGACTCCTTTGACGTGTTCTATGCCGGCGAGGACGAGGGCGTTGCCAGCACCGAAAAGAGCGAGGTGCTGTACGCCTCGCTGACGGTGGGCGGCGAGACCAAGAAATATTACCGCTTCCAGAGCTCCGACGACGGACTGGTCGACTACTACGACGAGACCGGCAAGAGCGCGAAGAAGTTCCTGGTGCGCAAACCCGTCGCCAACGCGATCATGCGTTCCGGCTTCGGCGGTCGCCGCCATCCGATTCTCGGCTATGTGAAGATGCACACCGGCGTCGACTGGGCGACCGCTTACGGCACGCCGATCTTCGCCTCCGGCAACGGCGTCCTCGAGACGGTCGGGCTTGAGGGCGGCTACGGCAAATATATCCGCATCAAGCACGCCAACGGCTATGAGACGGCCTATGGCCACATGTCCGCCTTCGCCAAGGGCATGGAGATCGGCAAGAAAGTACGGCAGGGCCAGGTGATTGGCTTCGTCGGGTCGACCGGCCAATCGACCGGCCCCCACGTCCACTATGAAATTCTGGTCAACGGCCGCTTCGTCGATCCGATGCGCGTGAAACTGCCGCGCGGCCGCTCGCTTGAAGGACCGATGATGGCGAGCTTCGAGAAGGAGCGCGACCGAATCGATGCGCAGATGAACAGCCGGGGCAGCTCGCGCATCGTCTCCGACGCCACCGGCACCACCACGTCGCAGACACGATCGATCAGCAACCGCTGATCACGCTGCGTCCTATAGCTGGAACCAACCGAACGACGCCAAACAAAACCCTCCCCGCAGCTTGCGGAGAGGGCTTTTGCATCGAACATCAGTTCAATTTGCGTTTCGGAACCGGCGCGTCGAACAGCACGATCTCGGCGGTCTTGGGCACCTCACCGTTGAAAGTCAGCACGTTACCTTTCTCCGAGATCACGACGCGATCGCCATCCCTGACCTCGCCGGCCAAAATCATCTCGGCCAGCGGATCCTGCACGCTGCGCTGGATCACGCGCTTTAACGGGCGGGCGCCGTAGGCCGGATCCCAGCCCTTGTCCGCCAGCCAGTCCCGTGCTTTCGCGTCCAGCGACAGCTCGATCTTGCGGTCCTCCAGCAGCTTGGTCAGCCGCGCGAACTGGATCTCGACGATCCGGCCCATCTCGTTCCGCTGCAGGCGATGGAACAGGATGATCTCGTCGATGCGGTTCAGGAACTCCGGCCTGAAATGCGCCCGCACGACGCCCATCACCTGATCGCGCACCGTTGCGGTATCTTCGCCTTCCGGCTGGTTCACCAGGAAGTCCGAGCCGAGGTTCGAGGTCATGATGATCAGCGTGTTGCGGAAATCGACGGTGCGGCCCTGACCATCGGTCAGGCGGCCGTCATCGAGTACCTGCAGCAGCACGTTGAAGACATCGGGATGTGCCTTCTCGATCTCGTCGAACAGCACGACCTGGTAGGGCCGCCGCCGCACGGCTTCGGTGAGCGCACCGCCCTCATCGTAGCCGACATAGCCCGGAGGCGCGCCGATCAGTCGCGAGACCGAGTGCTTCTCCATGTATTCCGACATGTCGAGCCGGACCATCGCGGTCTCGTCGTTGAACAGATAGGCCGCAAGCGCCTTGGTCAACTCGGTCTTGCCGACGCCCGTGGGCCCCAGGAACATGAACGAGCCGGTCGGCCGGTTCGGGTCCTGCAGGCCGGCACGCGCGCGGCGCACGGCGGTTGCCACCGCACGCACGGCTTCGGCCTGGCCGACCACGCGCCTGGCGAGGCTGTCCTCCATCTTCAGGAGCTTATCCTTTTCGCCCTCGAGCATCTTATCGACCGGCACGCCGGTCCAGCGCGAGACGACCTGCGCGATGTGGTTGGCGGTAACCGCCTCCTCCATCGTCTCGCCGTTCTCTCTCGCCTCGATATCCGCGAGCTTCTTCTCCAGATCGGGGATCCGGCCATAGGCCAGTTCGCCCGCGCGCTGGAATTCGCCGCGGCGCTGCGCGTTGGCAAGCTCGACGCGAAGCGCATCGAGTTCGCTCTTCAGCTTCTGCGCGTTGGAGAGCCTGTTCTTCTCCGCGCTCCAGCGCGCGGTCAGCGCCGCCGACCGCTCCTCGAGGTCAGCGAGCTCCTTCTCCAGCGTCTGCAAGCGGCTCTTCGAGCCGGCATCACTTTCCTTCTTCAGGGCCTCCTGCTCGATCTTCAACCGGATGATGTCGCGATCCAGCGAATCGAGCTCTTCGGGCTTGGAATCGACCTGCATCTTCAGCCGCGCCGCCGCCTCGTCCATCAGGTCGATGGCCTTGTCGGGCAGGAAGCGGTCGGTGATGTAGCGATTCGACAGCGTGGTCGCGGCCACCAACGCGGAGTCGGTGATGCGGACGCCGTGATGCTGTTCGTATTTGTCCTTCAGGCCACGCAGGATCGAGATCGTATCCTCGACCGTGGGCTCGCTGACATAGATTGGCTGGAACCGCCGCGCCAGCGCGGCATCCTTCTCGACATGCTTGCGGTACTCGTCGAGCGTGGTCGCACCAATGCAGTGCAGTTCGCCGCGCGCGAGCGCGGGTTTCAGCAGATTGGACGCGTCCATCGCGCCATCGGCCTTGCCGGCACCGATCAGCGTGTGCATCTCGTCGATGAACAGGATGATGCCGCCCTCGGCGGACGAGACCTCCTGCAACACGGATTTCAGCCGCTCCTCGAACTCGCCACGGTATTTTGCACCCGCGATCAGCGCGCCCATGTCGAGCGACAGGAGTTTCTTGTCCTTCAGGCTCTCCGGCACGTCGCCGTTGAGGATGCGCAGCGCCAGGCCCTCGACGATCGCGGTCTTGCCGACTCCGGGCTCGCCGATCAGCACGGGATTGTTCTTGGTTCGCCGCGACAGCACCTGAATGGTGCGGCGGATCTCCTCGTCGCGGCCGATCACCGGATCAAGCTTGCCGTCGCGCGCGGCCTGGGTCAGGTCGCGGGAATATTTCTTCAGCGCGTCATAGGCATTCTCAGCGGTCGCACTGTCAGCGGTGCGGCCCTTGCGCAGCGATTCGATCGCCGCGTTGAGGTTTTGCGGGGTGACACCGCCCTTGCTGAGGATGCTGGCGGCCTCGCTGTTCTTGTCGAGCGCGAGCCCGAGCAGCAGCCGCTCCACGGTGACAAAGCTGTCGCCGGCCTTGTCGGCGGCTTTCTCCGCCGCATCGAAGGCGCGCGCCAGCTCCGGGGCGAGATAAACCTGCCCGGCACCATTGCCCGAGACCTTCGGCAGCTTGTTGAGCGCCTCTTCGGTCGATTTCAGGATTGCGCGGGAATTGCCGCCAGCACGGTCGATCAGACCGCCGGCGAGCCCCTCGCTGTCGTCCAGCAGCACTTTCAACAGATGCAACGGCGAGAACTGCCGGTGACCATCGCGCATTGCGAGCGACTGGGCGGACTGGATGAATCCGCGCGCGCGCTCGGTGTACTTTTCTACGTTCATTCGTTTTCCCTCGGCCTGCCGTCACCACCCATCAAGGCATGGTTCCGGCATCTTCATTGGGTTTCCGCGGGCCGCGTTGACGTTCCTCAACTAGCCTTTGGTCGTCGCCATCATTTTTCAGGCTTGCCGCAGATGTGGGCACTTGGTTCCAAAACGGAAGAGCCACGGTTTGCGATTTCGCCTGATCGAGCTCAGCGCCGCACGACGGCGACAAGGTAGCGACAGGACTGAGCACTCTCATTACGGAAGACAACGTCCGATGGCGGGCCGAGCTCGACGCGGTCGCCCGCAGCAAGCTCGTGGCTGATAGCCCCCTCGATCAGGGTAAGGCGTCCACTGATGACCCAGACCACCTGACGGATCAGGTGATAGGCGCTGGCGGGAAAGCCGACCTCCTGCCGCGCGGGCAGCTCGATTTCCACCAGTTCCAGCGGATTGGCCGGGTGCAGAAACACCTGCCGCCGCAGATAGGCCGCCTTCGGATCGCGCCACACAGGTTGATCCTTGGCGCGCTGAAGACGGGCATGACCGGGGGCGACCGCCTCGAACAGCGCCGCCATGGTCAGGCCATAGGCGGTTGCGATCCGCGACAGGGTCGCTGCCGTCGGGCTCGCCTCCGCTCGCTCGATCTTGCTCAGCATGGCCTTGGACACGCCGGCCCGCCCCGCGAGTTCCGCCAGCGACCAGCCCCGCGACTCGCGCTCGGAGCGGATCCGCCGCTCGAGGCCCTCACCCGCCATGTCCTCTATAATTGACATATCGTCTTATATAGTAGACGATCTATCTACTTCAAGACCCCCGCCCGAGGAACTTGCGATGACCATCCGCCCAGCCACCGAACAGGACGTTCCAGCGATCACGGCAATCTATAACGAAGCCGTCGCCAACTCGAACGCGGTATGGACGGAGAAGCAGGACACCGAGGCCGAGCGGCTGGCCTGGATGAAGGCGAGGCAGGCCCTAGGCTATCCGGTGCTGGTCGCTGCCGAGGGATCGACCGTCCTCGGCTACGGCACGTTCGGCGATTTCAGGGCGTGGCCGGGCTACCGCTACAGCGTCGAGCACAGCGTCTACATCCATGCGGATCACCGCGGCCGTGGGCTTGGGCGCGTTATCGTGGACGAGCTCGTGGCCGCCGCCACGGCGCTCGGCAAGCACGTCCTGATCGCCGGGATCGACGGCAGCAATCCGGCCTCGCTGCGGCTGCACGCGCAGGCGGGCTTTATCGAGGTGGGGCGCATGCCGGAGCTTGGACGCAAGTTCGGCCGCTGGCTCGATCTGGTCTTCATGCAGCGCATCCTGGACGCGCCGGGCGCCATGCGTTCCGATTGACGGCCCGTGTCTCGGGGCGGTTTTCCTCGCGCGCCAAACAGGATAATGCGGGCCCCTGGAAGGAACGCGCATGTCCTCTGCCAAGATCACCGGCATCTACCGCTACCCTGTTAAGGGCCTCACGCCGGAGGCCCTGTCACGCACTGAGCTGAATGTCGGCCAGACGCTTCGGTCCGACCGCCGCTACGCGATCGAGAATGGCCCGAGCGGTTTTGATCCATCGGAGCCGAAATGGCTGCCGAAGCCGCATTTCCTGATGCTGCAGCGGGACGAATGGCTGGCGCCGCTGCATGCCCATTTCGACGATGACAGCCATGTACTGACACTGCGCCGGGATGGCGCAATGGTGGCGCAGGGCGATCTCGAAACCGCCGAGGGCCGTGCGGCGATCGAGCGTTACTTTGCCGATACTCACGCCGGCGCGATCAAAGGCCCGCCAAAAGTGCTGACAAGTCCCGGCCACAGCTTCTCCGACGTCCCCCGCAAGGTCGTCTCGATCATCAATCTCGCGAGCCTGCGCGCCATCGAGAACCTGGTGCAGGCACCGGTCCATCCGTTGCGCTTCCGCGGCAACCTCTACGTCGAGGGCTGGCCGGCCTGGCATGAAGCCGGCCTCCTCGACCAGACGATCGCAATCGGCAATGCACGAGCGAAAGTGGTGAAACGCATCACGCGCTGCGCCGCGGTCAATGTCGATCCCGATACCGGCATGCGCGACCTCAATATCCCGCAGGCGCTGATGCAGCGCCTCGGGCACAATGAATGCGGCATTTATGCCGAGATCATTTCCGATGGCGGGGTCGCCGTCGGCGACATGATTGCGGCGGAACAGTCGACGTCGGTGTAGGCGCGTAGGGTGAGCGAGCGTGCACACCCTACGACCTACCGCACCTCAGTTCGTCGGCATCACGTAGGCGTAGATCCGGCCGCGCGATACCGGCGCCTCGCGGACACGATTGCCGTTATTGCCCGAGATCATGATCGGATTTCCATTCGCATCGACGCCGGTGATGATGCCGACATGACCGCCGCCACGGCGGCCCATCACGGCGATGGCTCCGACCTGCGGGCCCGAAACGCGCTGCCCGTATCTGGCGAACGAACTCGCCATGTCGGAGCCGGTGCCGTGATAGCCGGATTTCTGCAGCACCATGTTCATGAACCGCGCGCACCACAGGCTGCCGCGACCGGTCGGATTGCCGCCGAGATATTGGCGCGCTTCAGCGACGATGCCGGGCGAGCCGAAGCCGCCGGAGTTGGGCATCACACTGGCGTTTGCCTGGGCGAGACCCTGCGTCTGCATCCGCGCGACGCCGCGCTCCCAGCGCGAGACACGCGCTGCATGCCGATAGTGGCGATGGGCGTAGTGGCGCGCGTGATAGCCGGCATGGGCCGAATGCGCGTGACGCGAGTGAGTGGGTCGTGCGGAAGCCGGAGCGGCTGAGACAAGGGCGAGAGTGAGCGAACACAGAGCCAGCGCGACAAGACGAAGCGACCGGCGATACGCAAGCAACTGAACCATACTCGATTAGATCCTCTGTAGAGCCCCCCATTCCCCATCGCGCTCCCTTGCGGAAACGCGGTGGGGGGTTTGAAAGTCGGGATGTGGCGAGAGGAAGATTTCATGCGGCGTTGCGGAAACGATTTCTGGGTCATTCCGGGATGATTCGATGACGAAAAAGAAACCTGACTGCCGCATTGCAGCCCCGAAAATTAACTGCAAAATTGTGGGCGGCCGACGAGAAGGAATGCCAAATGTCCCACGCCATCACGAAAGATAATGTCCGCCTCTATTTCGAAGAGGCCGGCAGCGGAACTCCGATCATTTTCCTGCACGAGTTCGCCGCTGATCACACCAACTGGGAACCGCAGATGCGGTACTTCTCGCGCGGACACCGCTGCATCGCCTATTCGGCACGCGGTTACACGCCGTCGGACGTGCCGCCAGCCGCCGACGTCTATACTTTCAAGCATTTCTATACCGATGCGCTCGCGGTGCTCGACCACCTCAAAATCGTGCAGGCGCATTTCGTCGGTCTCTCGATGGGCTCCTATTCCTCGCTGCAGATCGGCCTCAACGCACCGGAGCGCGCACTCTCGATGACGCTCGCCGCGGTCGGCTCCGGCTCGGCCATCGAGAATCTCGACGCCTTCCGCGCGCAGTGCCGCGCCAATGCCGAGCAGTTGGAAGCGATCGGCTCCGTCGAAGTCGCGAAGGTGACCCGCGAGGCGCCGAGCCGAATTCCGTTCCTGCTGAAGGATCCGCGCGGCCACGCCGATTTCTACGCCGCGCTGGCGCGCCATGACGCCAAGGGCTCGGCGAACACGATGCGAAGTTTTCAAGGCGGCCGGCCCTCGATCTACACGATGACCGAGGCGATCCGGCGCGTGCCGACGCCGGCGCTGATCCTGTGCGGCGACGAGGACGATAATTGCGTCGCACCGAGCCTGTTCCTGAAGCAGCATTTGCCGGCCGCGGGCCTCGCCTTCTTCCCGAAGGCCGGCCACGTGCTCAATCTGGAAGAGCCGGCGCTGTTCAACGAGATGGTCGAGCGCTTCATCGCCCTGGTCGAGGCCGGGCGCTGGCCGGTGCGCGATCCGAGATCGATGGTCGCCGCACCGGTTTAGTCCTTCACTTCGCTGCGCCCCGGCTCAGCAGGAACACGCCCTGCTCGCCGAACATGTTCCAGACCCACCAGGGCAAATTCAGCGGCACCGGGCGGCCGTAAAGGTCGAGCGCGACCGCGCGCTCCATCTTGACGTTGATCTCGTCGCAGAGCTGCACGAAATCCTTGATGGTGCAGAAATGGATGTTCGGCGTGTCATACCAGGTCGCCGGCAGGTTCTCGGTCCGCGGCATCTGGCCGCCGATCAGAAGCTGTAGTCGCATCTTCCAGAAGCCGAAATTCGGGAACGAGACGATGGCGCGCTGGCCGATGCGCAGCAGGTTTTCCAGCACCACTTTCGGCTGCCGCGTCGCCTGCAGCGTTTGCGACAGGATCACATAATCGAAGGCGTCGTCGGGATAGTTGACGAGGTCAGTGTCGGCGTCGCCCTGCACCACCGCCAACCCCTTGGCGACGCAGTGATTGACGCCCTCGCGCGACAATTCGATGCCACGGCCATCGATGCCGCGGGTCTCCAGCAACTGCAGCAATTCACCGTCGGCGCAGCCGACGTCAAGCACGCGTGAGCCCGCGCGAACCATGTCGGCGACCAGCAGGTGATCGGTGCGATAATTTCCGGTCCGCTCGGGCGCTACACCCTGCAATGGCAATGTTTGCTGGATGTTCATGACTGGCCGCCGCCACCTTTAAGTCCGCGCGCCTCGCCCGCTGATTGCAAGAAGGCCCGGGCGATATCGAGGAATTCGGGCACATCGAGCAGGAAGGCGTCATGGCCGCGATCGGTCTCGATCTCGGCGAACGAGACCCGCGCACTCGACGCATTGAGCGCGTGGACCAGCGCGCGCGATTCCGAGGTCGGAAACAGCCAGTCGCTGGTGAACGACACCACGCAGAAACGCGTCTTGATACCGGCAAATGCTTTCGCCAACGCACCATCGTGATCGGCGCCGATGTCGAAATAATCCATCCCGCGGGTCAGATAGAGATAGCTGTTGGCATCGAAGCGCTCGACAAAGGACGAACCCTGGTAGCGCAGATAGCTCTCGACCTGGAAATCGGCGTCGAAGGAGAAGGTCGGCAGCTCGCGGTCCTGCATCCGCCGTCCGAACTTGCGATGCAGTGCGGCGTCCGACAGATAGGTGATGTGCGCCGCCATCCGCGCCACCGCGAGCCCGCGATGCGGATGCGTGCCCTCATCGACATAGCGGCCGCCACGCCAGTCCGGATCGGCCATCACGGCCTGCCGTCCCAGTTCATGGAACGCGATGTTCTGCGCCGAATGCCGTGTCGAGCAGGCAATCGCGAGCGTCGCGAACACGCGCTCGGGATAAGCCGCGGTCCATTGCAATGCCTGCATGCCGCCCATCGAGCCGCCGACCACGCAGAACAGCGTGGTGATGCCGAGGCGATCGATCAGCATCGCCTGCGCGCGCACCATGTCGGGGATCGTGATCACAGGGAAGTCGAGACCCCACACTTTCCCAGTCGCGGGGTTGACCGAGGCCGGCCCGGTCGAGCCCAGGCAGCCGCCGATCACGTTGGAGCAGATGATGAAATACTTGCCCGGATCGAGCGGCTTGCCGACGCCGACCATGGTGTCCCACCAACCGGCCTTGCCGGTGACGGGATGGATATTGTTGACGTGCTGATCGCCGGTCAGCGCATGGCAGATCAGGATCGCATTGGAGCGATCGGCGTTCAGCTCGCCATAGGCCTGATAGGCAATCTGGAATGGCGCGAGATCGACGCCGCAATCGAGCTTCAACGGCTGGTCCATGCCGAACTTCGCCACCAGCGAGGTGGGATGATCGGCCTCATGGGCGCGATCGTCGCTGTGGATCGGAGGGCTCGTTATCGGACGCACGTTGCTCATGTAGGCGACCTCGCCCCCGCGCGGGAGGCCTCGAACGGAATCAGGCCATAAAAAACCCGGCCTGAACAAAAGGTTCGGCCGGGAGCTGATCTGTCCCCGGCCTGTTTAGCGAGTTGTTTAACGTGGCTGCAAGCCGGCCGGCTCAAATGACCACGGAGTCCAACAAAGCTAATCCTCAGCCCGCCCAACGTCAAGGCAGCCCGGCCCGCCTGCATGGTTAACCCGATCGCGCAGGGCTGGGCCGCAAAGGTTTCTCTTTGCTTTCGGCGCCCGTCTTTCCTAATCAGGGGCCTTGTCTGACGCGGCATCGGGCCGCCAGGACGACAAGGTTTTCGAGATGTCCAAGCCGCCCCCATCACCGCCGACCTTGCAGGAGCTGCGCAAGGAGATCGACGCGATCGACGAGCAGGTTCACCGCCTGCTGATGGCGCGCGGCGACATCATCGATCGCCTGATCCGGGTCAAGCAGACCCAGGAGGTCGGCTCGGCGTTCCGTCCGGCGCGCGAGGCCAGCATGATGCGCGGCCTGGTCGAACGCCATCGCGGCATCCTGCCGCTCGACACCATCGAGGGCATCTGGCGCGTCATCATCTCGACGTTCACCTACGTCCAGGCGCCGTTCTCTGTCCATGCCGACGTCTCGGTCGGCGAGCCCGCGATGCGGGACTCGGCGCGGTTTCATTTCGGCTTCGTGGTGCCTTACGTGGCGCATTTCAGCGCGCAGGCCGCGGTCGAAGCGGTGGCGAAATCCAAGGGCGACCTCGCGCTGGTCTCGGCGATCTCCAGTCGCACGCCGTGGTGGAGCGCGCTCGAAGCCGACGGCGCGCCGAAGATCATCGCGCGGCTGCCGTTCCTCGAGCGCGCCGACCATCCCGCCGCGCTGCCGGTGTTCGTGGTTTCGCGCGTCGCCGACGACGCCATGGTCACCGAAGTTCAGATGTGGAGCGTGCGCGTCTCGGGCTGGAACGCCGACGTCGCACGCGCGCTGGCGCCGCTCGCCGAGATCGTCGCCGTGCCCGACACGGCCTTCGACGGCGCGGCCCTTTTGATCTCGGTCGCGAGCCAGAACCGTGAGAACAGCGGCTTCGAGACCATCAAGCTTGCCCTGATCAAGGCCGGCGCTTCGGTCCGCTCGTCGGCCCTCGTCGGCAGCCACGCAACGCGCTATACGGTGCCCACCAACGGGTCCGCCAAAATTTGAAGTAAGCTTTGAAGCAAGATTTGAAGTAATAGCTGACCCGCCTATCCGGAGTTGAAGATGTCCCGCCCCGTGCCGAATCCCGGCATTCTCGATATTGCGCCCTACACGCCCGGCAAGAGCCCGGTGCCGGAGCCGGGCCGCAAGGTGTTCAAGTTGTCCGCCAACGAGACGCCGTTCGGCCCGTCGCCGAAGGCGATGGCCGCCTACAAGCACGCGGTCGACCACCTCGAGGATTATCCGGAAGGCACCTCGCGCGCGCTGCGCGAGGCGATCGGCCGCACCTACGGTCTCGATCCCGACCGCATCATCTGCGGCGCCGGCTCCGACGAGATCCTCAATCTGCTCGCGCACACCTATCTCGGCCAGGGCGACGAGGCGATCTCGACCACCCACGGCTTCCTGGTCTACCCGATCGCGACCATGGCGAACGGGGCGAAGAACGTCGTCGCGGCCGAAGCCAATTTCACAGCTGATGTCGATGCGATCCTCAAGGCGGTGACACCGCGCACCAAGCTCGTGTGGCTCGCCAACCCGAACAATCCGACCGGCACCTATCTGCCGTTCGACGAGGTCAAGCGGCTGCAAGCCGGCTTGCCGTCGCATGTGGTGCTGGTGCTCGACGCCGCCTATGCCGATTACGTCTCGCGCAACGACTATCAGATGGGCATCGAGCTGGTGGCGACCACCGAGAACACGGTGGTGACGCACACCTTCTCGAAGATCCACGGACTTGCCGCGCTCCGCATCGGCTGGATGTTCGGTCCAGCGCATATCGTCGATGCCTGTAACCGCATTCGTGGTCCCTTCAACGTCTCGGCGCCGGCGATGCTGGCGGCGGCGGCGGCGATCGAGGACTCCGCGCACGTGCGGATGTCCAAGGTCCACACCGAGACCTCGCGCAACTGGCTGACCGAAGAGATCGGCAAGCTCGGACTGAAGGTGACGCCGAGCGTTGCGAATTTCGTGCTGATCCACTTCCCGACCGAGACCGGCAAGACCGCCGCGGAGGCCGACGCCTATCTGACCAGGCGCGGCCTCGTGCTGCGGGCGCTTGCCAATTACAAGCTGCCGCATGCGCTGCGCATGACGATCGGCACCGAGGAGGCCAACCGCCTCGTGGTCGACGGCCTGCGCGACTTCCTGGCCGGAAAGTGACCGTAGACGTGACCACGGCTCCCATCTTCCAACGCGTCGCGCTGATCGGCTTCGGCCTGATCGGCGGCTCGATCGCGCGCGGCGCCCGCGCGCAGGGACTGGTCGGCGAGATCGTGACCACCGCACGCTCGGAGAAGACGCGCGCGCGCGTCGCCGAGCTCGGCATCGTCGATCAGGTGGTCGCGACCAACGCGGAGGCCGTGAAAGACGCCGATCTCGTCATCCTCTGCATTCCCGTCGGTGCTTGCGGTCCGGTCGCGGCCGAGATCGCTGAATACCTCAAGCCGGGCGCGATCATTTCCGACGTCGGCTCGGTGAAAGGCGCCGTCGTCAAGGAGATGGCGCCGCATCTGCCCGATGGCGTGCACTTCGTGCCGGCGCATCCCGTCGCCGGCACCGAGCACTCCGGGCCGGATTCCGGTTTCGCCGAACTCTTCATCAACCGCTGGTGCATCCTGACGCCGCCCGAGGGGACCGATCCCGCCGCCACCGACCGGCTGCGCGCGTTCTGGGCGGCGCTCGGCGCCAGGGTCGAGATCATGACGCCGGACCATCATGATCTCGTGCTCGCGATCACCAGCCATCTGCCGCATCTGATCGCCTACACCATCGTCGGCACCGCCGACGAACTCGCGCAGGTGACGGAATCGGAAGTCATCAAATTCTCCGCCGGCGGCTTCCGCGATTTCACGCGCATCGCAGCCTCGGATCCGACGATGTGGCGCGACGTGTTCCTCGCAAACAAGGACGCCGTGTTGGAGATGCTCGGCACCTTCACCGAGGATCTCGCAAAACTCACCCGCGCGATCCGCCGCGGTGACGGTGAGGCGCTGTTCGATCACTTCACCCGCACCCGCGCGATTCGCCGCGGCATCGTCGAGATCGGCCAGGACTCGGCCGCGCCCGATTTCGGCCGCCCGCACGCCAATCTGGCGAAGAAGCCGGAGTGAGGCACCCTTTGTAGCCCGGATGGAGCGCAGCGAAATCCGGGGTGTTATATCTGCTGGCGAACGGCCCCCGGGTTGCGCTGCGCTCCATCCGGGCAACGGCCTGCTTTAACGTCACTCTCGGTGTCGTTGCCCGGCTTGACCGGGCGATCCAGTATTCCAGAGACAGTTGTGCTTGAGCCGATGGGCCGCGGCGTACTGGGTCGCCCGGTCCCAGTGCGCAATTGCGCACAAGGCCGGGCGATGACAGCGGTGGGTGCGGCTGCGCATTCTCGCGACATGATTTGCCCGAGCTTTGTCTTTCGTTCCGCCCTCTCCTTGAATAGAGGGCGCAGGGAAAGCCGGGTGCCGATTGCACCCATGGGCCCGGTGCAACAGGAAGCACCGGGGTAGGACCACAGGTGTAACCGGGAACGCCGGCTTTCCCTGCACGATGGTGTTACGGTTTCCTTCGTGATCTCCCCGGTGAGCGCTTCGTTGCCACCGTCGTCCGCGAGTTGCTTTTGGCGTTTCTTGGATTTTCCGCCTGCATTGCAGCGTCAGGACCACACGACTTCGCCGTCCGCTTCATGCGCGCTCGTCTGTCGCGCATTTGGCGTCCACCGCATCTCGCCGCGCGCTGGTGACGTTGCGCAACGCCCCTCTCATCGGGTGAGACGGGCGGATTTATACATCTATTTGTATTTCTGATAAAGCGAAATATTTCTGTGGAGGCTTGCATCGTCGGGCAAATCGGTGATTGGCCCGTCAGGGACGCCGCACCACACCCGCTGCGGGAAGACGGCAGATCAGCCGCGATGCTTCTTCTTTGGCTTCTTTTTCCCGAATGCGCCTTTCGCGGGTGCCGCACCTGACGCGTGCGGTTTCCCGGAGTGGCCGGACTCGTTGCGATGTTTGTTTTTCTTCTCGAAACCCGGCTTCTTCCCAAAGCCCGGCTCGCCAGCGTATTTCGGCCCCTTCTTGCCGTGAGGCTTGCCGCGGTGCTCGCTTCCCGTTTCGTCACGGGAATCGTCACGTCGGGGCGCGCGGTGACCGGTGTCGCCGGCATCGCGCCAAGGTGCCTGCGACGGCCTTTCCGAAGACGCCTGACCTGGGGAAGCGTCCGCGAGCGGCGCGATGCGGATGCTGTCTTCCTTGTCGGGACGCCGGATCTTGACCGCGAAGGAGTCCGCGACCCGTGCGGCAATTTCGAACTCCGTGGTGGTGTCCAAGACCTTGATGGAGCCGATGTCGGCCTTGTCGATGCCGCCGCGGCGGCAAATCATCGGCAGAAGCCAGCGGGCTTCCGCATTCTTCCGTCGTCCAATCGAGGCGCGGAACCAGACGCTGCCCTCCCCCATGCCGTGACGCGCCGATGATTTTCCCGGCTTCGAGCGGGGCCCGGCGGGACGGTCGTCGCCGCGCGATGGCCGGACGTTGTCCCGGCCGCGATCGTCACGATCCCGGCCTCGACTTTGGCCCGGATCGAGAATGTCTTCGGGTGAAGGAAGCCGCGCACGATAGAGACGCGCGAGCGCCGCGGCGATCGTCTCGGGCGACTGCTCGGCGAGCAATGCCTGCGCCAGGATCAGATCGTCGGGAGTCGATTCTTCGGTGAGCACCGGATCGTGCAGCATGCGCTCGTGATCGAGCTTGCGGATCTCGTCCGCCTGAGGCGCTGTGCCCCAGATCGCATCGATGCCGGCCATCCGCAGCAGCAGTTCCGCACGGCGTAGTCTGGCCGGCGGCACCAGTAGGATACTGACACCTTTTCGGCCCGCGCGGCCGGTACGGCCCGAGCGGTGCTGCATGACCTCGGCGTCATTGGGCAGATCCGCATGGATGACGAGGTCGAGATTGGACAGGTCGATGCCGCGCGCCGCCACGTCGGTCGCCACGCAGACGCGCGACCGTCCATCGCGCAGCGACTGCAGCGCCTGGGTGCGCTCGTTCTGGGTCAGCTCGCCCGACAGCGCGACCACGGAAAACCCGCGCTCCAGCAGCGCGGCCTGCAAATGCCTGACCGCATCCCTGGTATTGCAGAACACCAGCGCGCTCGGCGCTTCGAAGAAGCGCAATACGTTGACGACGGCATGCTCGACATCGCTTGGGGCGACGCGGATGGCGCGGTACTCGATATCGGCGTGACCGCCTTCATCGCCCGCGACCTCGATCCGAAAGGCGTGTTTCTGATACTGCTTTGCCAGCGCGACGATGCCACGTGGGAAGGTCGCCGAGAACAGCAGCGTTCGGCGCGTGTCCGGCGTGGTCTTGAGGATGAATTCCATATCCTCGCGGAAGCCGAGATTGAGCATTTCATCGGCCTCGTCGAGAACGACGGCCTTCAATCCGGAAATGTCGAGATGGCCGCGCCGCAGATGATCGCATAACCGGCCAGGCGTGCCGACGACGATGTGAGCGCCCGCGGCCAACTCGCGCTGTTCGCGGCGCGGGTCCATGCCGCCGACGCAGGCGACGACGCGGCCATCCGCATATTCATAAAGCCATGCGAGCTCGCGCTGGACTTGCAGGGCGAGTTCGCGCGTCGGCGCGACGATCAAGGCCAGCGGCGCGGCGGCCCGCTCAAACCGCTCGAGGTCCCCCAGAAGGTCGGTTGCGATGGCCAGCCCGTAGGCGACGGTCTTGCCGGAGCCGGTTTGGGCTGAAACCAGCAGGTCGCGGCCGACGGCTTCGTCCGCCAACACGGCGAGCTGAACGGGGGTCGGCTGATCATAGCTGCGCTCGGCCAAGGCTCGGGCGAGCGGCGCACTTGTGGTCGGAAAGGACACGGGATGGAAACCTTGGTTGGTTCGGGCGCAGATCATCGAGCCAGGTGACCTGAGGCTGCCTGGCCGGCGGGCGGCAGGGCCGCGCGTGTCGCGATCTGATGCGGATGCTTTACGCCAAGAAGGACCAAATCACCATATGCTGATTATATCGTCAGCGGCTCCGCAACCTCGATGCGAAAACGTCAACGCCGGAATCCGCTGTCCCATACGTCGTAGCCTTGGAGTGAACAGTTGATGCGCGAATAACCCGCCCCAGCTAACTTTATTTCGCCTTGAGCGTCTTTTCGTGGGTCTCCAGCGCCGAGGCCATCAGTTTCGGCAGGTGCCTCGCATAGGTCTCGATGAAGGTCGCGTCGCCGCAGGCCTTGGGATCCTGCGCAGCCTGTTCGGCGAGACGCGCGGCCTTGGCCTCGCACTTCGCGAACATGTGCCAAAACCAGTCCGCGTTCTCGCCGAGCGCAGCCTTGTTCCTCTTGATGACGGCCGCCCCGACCGCACTCATCGCGCTCACGGCGCCCGCGCTCAGCGTGCTGATGGCGTGCGGGTTCAGAATATCCTCGCGCTCAAGCGCGTGGGCCCTGGTCGCGGTCGCTCGTCCCTTGGTCGGCATGTTCGGCTCCTGCCATGTCCAGTTCGGCGCGCGTGAGCATCGGCCTCGGCGGTTGACGAACACTCAAGGGAGATGGGTTGAAAAGCGTTTGGGATTTCGCTCCGGTTTTATGCGTTTCAGAGGTATCGGGATCAAGCGGGTTGTCCGATCGGCGCCTCGCTGCCGGCCATGCGGTTCATGAGCCTGGATAGCCGCGATTGCCGCGGGCACGTCGCGGCAATTAGCCCGCGCGCGCCGCGGAGTGCATCCGGCACGAATTCGCAGGCCAGCAGGCGATCTCGCTCATAGGGGCCGGGCATGCGGAGCGCGCCGGTCCTTTCCGCCGAGAAGCCGAAACGGGTGTAATAGGCGGCGTCGCCGACCAGGAGGACTGCGCGGTGGCCGAGCGCGCGGGCCTTGTGCAGCGCCTTCCGCATCAGCGCGGCGCCGATCCCGCAACCTCTGGCGTCGGCAGCGACCGCGAGCGGGCCAAGCAGCAGGCACATGTGGCCGGTTCCGGTAACGACCGGCCACAGCCGCAGCGTGCCGACGAGACGGCCGGCTTGACGCGCAACAAAGGCCAGGCCGAGTGCGGGCTTGCGCCCTTCGCGCAACCGCTCCGAGGTTTTGGCAAGGCGGCCCTGACCGAAGGCTGCATCGAGCAAATGTTCGCGATCGGCGACGTCGGAGCGCCGCTCGCGCCGGATCTCGATCCGCGCCGGCCGTCGGCGATGTTCGGAACGTCCGACGTGAAGTAACGGCATCACGCGACCCTCGCCAGATAGATGAAGACCTCGTCGAGATCCCGGCATTTGAAACGCTCGGCGAGCTCAGCCGGACGCCCCATCGCGACGACACGGCCATGGCTCATGATGACGACGAAGTCGCAGAGTTGCTCGACCTCCGACATGTTGTGCGAGGACAGCAGGATGGTAGCGCCGCGGCGCTGCTGATAGGCGCGCAGCCGGCTGCGCACCCATTCGGCGCGGTCGGGATCAAGTGACGCCGTCGGCTCGTCGAGCAGCAGCACGTCGGGGTCGTTGATCAGCGCCTTGGCGACCGCGACGCGGGTTTTCTGGCCGGCGGAGAGCTGCCCGGTCGCGCGATCGAGCACATCGCCGAGCTCGAAATCCTCGATCAACTCTTCAATGCGGGTCTTGAGGTTGGGGACGTTATAGAGCCGTCCGAACACCGTGAGATTCTCGCGCACCGTGAGGCGCCCCGGCAGCGCGACATAGGGACTTTCAAAATTCATCCGGCTCAGGACCTTGTGACGGCCTTTCGCCATGTCGCAGCCGAGCACCATGGCGCGGCCGAAGGTCGGGACCACCAGGCCCATGATCATGGCGATGGTGGTGGTCTTGCCGGCACCGTTGCCGCCGAGCAGGCCGACGGTCCAGCCTTTCGGGACGATGAAATTCACCTCGTCCACGGCACAATGCGTGCGGTACTTCTTGCAGAGGTCTTCGACCGCGATGGCCGGCGCGTCGCCGGCGTCGGCGCGCACCGGCGAATTGCCCGGCGTAGGAACGGCACTCGCTGGAGCTGACATGACGCGCTTGGCAGGCACGAATTGTTCGATGCGGCTCATGGCTGAATCCCCAATTACTCGCCCATGGTGAGCAGGCCGCCTCGGTGGCGGGCGCTGTGCAGCAGGGCAATGAAGGCGGTGAAGGCGAGAGCAAGGTAGACGAGATTGAGCGCGAGGCACTCGATCATCAAATCGGTGCGGAACACGCCGCCGATCAGCACGGCCCGCATGCCCTCGAATACGTAGGTCGGCGTCAACGACCATGCGATCGGGTGCAGCCAGGCCGGCAATGCCTCCACCGGATAGTAGACGCAACACAGCGGCAGCAGCACGATCATGATCGAGTAGGCGAGGCTTTCCGCACCAAGCCCCTGGCGGATCACGAGGCCGGCGACGACAAGCCCGATCGCCCAGCTGGTCAGCACCAGGTTGAGGAAGAATGCGATCAGTCCGGGGCCCAGCGCGTAGATGTTGAAGCCGAACAGCAGCAGCGTGAGCAGTGTCACCGGAATGGTGCCGATCAAAAGCCGGATCAGGCTCATCAGCATCAGGGAGGCCGCAAGCTCGACCGGTTGCAACGGGCTCATCATCAGGTTCGCGAGGTTGCGCGACCAGATCTCCTCCAGGAAGGTGAAGGTGAAGCCGAGCTGGCCGCGGAACAGCACGTCCCAGAGCAGCACGGCGCCGAGCAGCAGGCCCGCGGTATCGGCCATCGCCGACCTGCTCTGATAGAGGTAGGTGTAGAGAAAGCCCCACACCATCATCTGCATCGCCGGCCAGTAGATGATCTCGAGCAGTCTCAGCCATGACGAGCGCAGGATGTAGTAATAGCGCGCCGTCATGGCAGCTATACGGTTCAACGAACATGTCATGGCGGGTCACCGTTCTCGCTTATGCCATCTCGCGGCGGATCGGGCGGCGCTTGCCGACCTGCGGCGGAAACGCATCGAGCGCATGGGCCTTCACCCGGACCGGATGCTCGAGGCAGGCCGCGAGCAGATCCTGCAGATGCGCGACCGAGTCGTGCAGCCGCTGTAACGGCGTATCGGCCCCGAGCACGACGCGGGCCTCCACCAGATCGACGTCGCGCTGCACGATCTCGAACTGCGCCAGATGCAAATTGCAGTCGAACATCCAGCGATAGGTCGCATCCAGGATGCTGCCGGCGGGGACCTTGCGGCCGCCGCGGTTGACGAAGGCATCGTTGAGCCGGCCGTCGATGCTGGCGATCTGCGACCAGTTGATGTCCGACGGTGCCGGGTTGACCGGCTGGGTGATGTAATCGCCCTGCACATAGCGGATAAACGGCATCGCCTCGTTGAGCAGATTGGTGATCACGGCGATGCCTGACTGACCCGGGACCTGCGGCTGCATCGTGACGGGATCGAGCACGTCGAGATGCACGGTGTCCTCGCAGACATGATACTGTCCGTTGGGCATTTCGAGCGCGATGCGCGTCGCCTCCTCGGAGGAGTATTCGTCGAGCACGGGCACCCCGAGCTGCCGCGACCATTCCTGCCGGGCGGTACGCGAGGAGTATTCCGAATGGGTCACCGCGAGATTAAGGGAGGTGCGGAACTCGTCGACATGCGGCATCAGCGCATCCAGGCTCGACGGGTAGAGCGAGAGAATTTTTGGTCCGAGGTAACGCAGATGCTGGGCGACGCGGGCCGGCGGGATCAGGTTCGAGATGAACGCGGTCGGATATTTGCCGCCGATCGAATCGAACCACCACGGCACTGTGTAGACATGCGTGAGCAGGTCCTCCGCGTGATAATTGCCGCCGCTCTGCATCGCGAACTGGCGGACGCCCTGGATGGTGTCGGTGATGACGGCGTCGTAGTCGACGCGGATCAGGAGCGTCTGGCCGGAGGAACCCGACGAGCGCGTCGGAAACAGATCCTCGGGCTTGTACTTCCTGTTGACGCACTGGTCCGGGAAGGCGGCGACCAGGTCCGGCTTGGTGATGACGGGGATCTTCTGGATATCGTCGTAGTCGCGCAGATGCGCCGGCTTGAACCCGGCCGCATCGTATTTGGAGCGGTAGACCGGGATGTCGCGGTAGGCGAGCTCGACCAACTGCTTGATGCGGGCAAACTGTTGCGCGCGGATTTCTGAAACAGGCAGATAAGGATGGCGCAGGCATTCGCCGAGATAATTTTCGGTCGCCGCGACAAGCTCGGGAGCCGCGTCATTGCTGGGCTCGAAATCCGGCCTCGTGTGCTCGGTTTCCCAGAACTGGCGTTGCGGCGCATCGGCGCCATGGACCTCGGCGGGAACCAGAGAGGCCAGCTTGCTGTCATCGGAAACGAGAGTCGCAAGAGAGATATCCATCGTCAGCTCCATGATTGACTGGGACGCTTCGATCCATCGCGGGGATCGCCCAATCATGGTGCTATCAATGGCTCTCCGCGTTCATTCGCGCCGTGACGCGCATCACACGCGACTGCATGCATCGCAGCGCGCAAGATTTGCAGCCGGCATCATTCCCGGCACCGCCCCCGCTGGCTGCGCCGGGATGACGGACGGAACAGCTTCCGGCTAATTGGCTTTCTGCAGGGCGGCCATCTGCTTGGCGAGCTGCTTGTCGAAATCCTGTTCGAGCCGCGCCACGTAGGTCGCATTCTCACCGGGCTTGATGAACGGGTTCTGCGAGGCGTCCTTCATCTGCGCCCGCTTCTCCTGCATGCCGTAGACCTCCGGGTGAGGCCCAAGGAGCACATCGACCTTCATCCCCTTCACTTTCGCGAAGGTCGCGCGGTAGTCGTCGACGATGCCTGCATGCGTGGGATTACCGACCAGCCGGTTCAGCGCGACGGTGCCGCTACAGAAGAACAGCACCGTGCGGTCCTGATCGCTGTCGCTGACGGTCATCTCCCAGCTGGTGCAGCCGGGCGAGTGGCCGGGCGTTTCGTGCGCGATCAACGTGGTATCGCCGAGCGTGACCTTGTCGCCCTCGGAGACCGCGCGATCGACCTTCACCGGCGGAAAAGCGAGATCGGCGTTCTTCTCATCGCCCGGATAGTATCCGCCTTCGATCAGGGGCACGTCGCGCTTGCCGGCGACCAGTTGCGCGCCGGTCTCCTGCTTGATCTCGGCAAAGCCGCCGGTGTGATCGAAATGCGCATGGGTGTTGAGGATGTACTTGATGTCGCCGAGCTTGAAGCCGAGCTTGGCGATGTTGTCCTTGATCATGCCGGTCGACTGCGGGAGCGCCGTGTCCATCAGGATCAGACCATGCGAGGTCTTGATGATGTAGACCGCGATCCCGTCGGTGCCGACGTAGTAGATGTTGCCGATCAGCTGGAACGGCTCGAACGGCGTGGTCCACTTCTTGGTGACGGCCGCCAGAAAGTCCTTCAGCGTCTGCGCCTGCGCCTGCGCACCGGTTGCGATCAGCGCCAGGGCGCACAGCGCAGCTGTGAACGTCCTCATCGTTGCCTCCCTGCATATTGTTGTTGCTTATGACCGGGAGTTACTGTGCGTGTTTTTGCTTTTCGTCGCAAGCCCACGTCGACGCGGCAGGCTCTCAGCCGCTGTCCTTCATCCGGTTGCGATGCGCGGCCTGCTTGGCGCGATTGCCGCAGATCGCCATGCTGCACCATCGCCGCGCGCGCGCCCGCGTGTGATCGGCAAACATCAGCGTACAGGCCGGACCTTCGCACGCCTTGATGTCGGTAAAATTTTCGTCGCAGACGACTTTGGCCATCGCCTCGCCGACCGGCAGCAGCAATGATTCCGCCGAGCGCCAGCGCCGCGTTCGTTCGAGCGCGAAACCGCCGCCGTTATCGTGACGGTGCGGCACGATGCGGTTGAACGCCTCGTCGCGTTCGAGCAGCCGGTTCAGCGGCTCGAGTTCCCTAAGCGCGCGCGCGGTCAGCGGACGGCCCATATGCTTGCGGACGAAGCCGCGGAACCATTCGCGCATATCGCGCGCCTGATCGGCGACTTTGTCGAGCTCGCCGGTAACAGCGCGGGCCTTCAGTTCGTCGATCACATCTGAGGGGACGAGGTCCGCCTGTCTCAGCCAGCGCAGCAGGCCCTCGCCGTCAGCGATCCAGTCGACCGGCGTATCGACGGGGGTCGCGATCGAATTGATGAAATCGAGGCCCAGCGTATCGGCGATGAAGATGGCTGGCGGATGGGATTGCAAAATGAGGCCCTCCTGGCGGTCTCTTTCGGCTCGTCGCAAATAACCTGCTTGTAGCCTGTTGACAAGTTACTACCAGTGAGCCATAAGCGTTGTAACCTGTCAAGTGGCATTTATACGGTTACTATTGAAAACACAGGAGCGGAAGATGGCGAACAGGGATGTCAGCGTGGTGCTCGCGCATGGGGCGTGGGCCGACGGTTCGAGCTGGGCACGGGTGATCACGGCGCTTGACGCCGATGGAATCAAAGCTGTGGCGGCGCCGCTGCCGCTGACCTCGCTGGCTGACGATGTCGCGGCGTTGAACCGCACGCTGGAGCGCGTCGAGGGACCGATCGTGCTGGCCGGTCACGCCTATGCGGGCGCTGTGATCGCCGAAACCCGCATCCCCCGCGTCAAGGCGCTGGTCTATGTCGCAGCGCTGGCGCCCGACCAGGGCGAGACGGTTGCCGACGTATTCTACCGTCTGCCGCCGCATCCGTTCGCGCCAAAACTCGCGCCCGACGCCAATGGCCTGATCTGGCTTCCCGAGCCGGCGTTCGCTGGGGCCTTCGCGCAATGCGCCAAGCCTGAGGATCTCGCCGTACTCGCAGCGGTGCAGCGGCCGATCTCGCCGGCCTGCATCACGGTGCCGGTCGGCCGTCCGCTCTGGAAGGACGTGCCCGCCTGGTTCCTGGTCGCCGAGGATGATCGGATGATCGCGCCCGAGACCCAGCGCAGCATGGCCGCGCGGATGAAGGCGACCGTGAAGTCGCATGCCGTCGATCACAGTCCGATCGTGTCAGCGCCGGCGCAGGTCGCCGACATCATCCGGGTTGCGATCCGCAACGTTGCGGCCAAGTCATAGCGGGCAAGTCATAGCGGTCAAGTCATCGCCTTCCAAAACCCATCAACGCGTTACGACCTGCAAGGAGCGATCAATGTCAGAGATCAAATACCGCTTTGCCGACGTCGACGGTTTCAAGGTGTTCTATCGCGAGGCCGGTTCGCCCGGTGCGCCAAAACTGCTGCTGCTGCACGGCTTCCCGAGTGCGGGGCACATGTTCCGCGATCTGATTCCGCTGCTTGCGGATCAATTCCATATCGTGGCGCCGGACCTTCCCGGCTTCGGCCAGTCCGACATGCCGGCGCGCGACAAGTTCAAATACACATTCGACAACATTGCCGGCGTGATCGATCGCTTCACCGAGGTGATCGGGTTCGATCGCTTCGCGGTCTATGTGTTCGACTATGGCGCGCCGACCGGCTTCCGCATCGCCGCCAAGCATCCCGAACGGATCACCGCCATCATCTCGCAGAACGGCAACGCCTATGAGGAAGGCCTGAGCGACGGCTGGACTCCGATCCGCGCCTATTGGCAGGACCCGTCGCCGGCCAACCGCGACGCGCTGCGCGCCTTCCTGACGCCGGAGACGACGCGCTGGCAGTACAGCCATGGCGTCGGGGATCCGGAAACGGTGTCACCGGACGGTCAGAACCTCGACAATTTCTACATGGCGCGTCCCGGCGCCCACGACGTCCAGCTCGACCTGTTCGGCGACTACAAGAGCAACGTCGCGCTCTATCCGGCCTTCCAAAGCTATTTCCGCACGCATCAGCCGCCGTTCCTGGCGGTGTGGGGCAAGAACGATCCGTTCTTCCTGCCGCCGGGTGCGGAAGCGTTCAAGCGCGACAACCCGAAGGCGATGGTGCGCTTCCTCGATACCGGCCACTTCGCGCTGGAGACGCACGCCGCCGAGATCGCGGACAGCATCCGCGATCTCCTCGGTCACTGATGTCGTCGCATATAAGAGAGGCGCCGTTCGTTGAACCGACGGCGCCCCTTGCGTGTCAGGCGTTGGTGCCACCGTCCACGGTCAGGTTCGCGCCCGTGATGTAGGAGGCCTCCGGGCTGGCGACGAAGGCCACCAGGGCGGCTACCTCGTCCACGGTGCCGTACCGATTGAGCGCAGTGGCGGCCTTCTGCGGGACCGCCCACTCGCCGGCGGCCGGATTGAGATCGGTGTCGATCGGTCCGGGCTGGACGTTGTTGACCGTGATGGCGCGGTCTCCGACCTCTCGCGACAGGCCCTGGGTGAACATCCTGATCGCGGCCTTGGTGGCGGAATATGGCACCAGTCCCGGCGTCATCATGCGCTCGCCGACACATGACCCGATCGTGATGATGCGGCCGCCCTTGCGCATCACCTTCAGCGCCGCCTGCGTAGCGATGAAGACACCGCGGATGTTGAGGTTGATCACCTGATCCAGTTCCTCCAGCGTCGTGTCCTCGAATTTCTTCGGGATCGCGGTACCGGCGTTGTTGACGAGGACATCAAGCCCGCCGAACGCGGCGACGACCTTCTCGACCGCGGCCTTGACCGCGGAGGGGTTGGTGGCGTCAGCCTGGATCGCGACGGCCTTGCCGCCGGCGCTCTCGATCGCCTTGACGACCGCAGCGGCAGTGTCGACGCCCTTGCTGTAGGTGATCGCGACCGTGGCGCCATCGGCAGCGAGACGCTTGGCGATCGCAGCTCCAATCCCGCGCGAAGCGCCGGTGACGATTGCAGTCTTGCCTTCGAGCTTCTTTGACATTGTCATTCTCCATGTGATCGGGATGAACAGGCCGTCGAATGACAGCCTGGCAGAGACCAAAGTTCAGAGTTTCGAGCCGCCGTCGACGCGGATCGTATCGCCGGTGATCCAGCGCGCGCCTGTTGAGGCAAGGAAGGCGATGGCGTCGCCGACGTCGTCCGGCTGCGCCATCCGCTTGAGGGCCTGCATGCCGAGCGTGTAGTCGCGGCCCTCGTCGGTCTTGGCAAAGGACGACATGTCGGTTGGGACCACGCCGGGCGCGACCGCGTTGACACGAATGCCGCGCGCGCCGAGCGCGCTCGCCAGGTGCTTGACCAGCGTATCGATCGCGCCCTTGGTTGCGGCATAGGCTGGCAGCGTGCCCACCACCGCGTGCGCCGCCAGCGACGAGACCAGCACGACGCTCGATCCCTCGCACAGGATCGGCAGCAATTGCTGCACCAGGAAGAACGGCGCGCGGACGTTGACGGCATACAGCCGGTCGAAGTCCTCGATCGTGGTGTCCTCGATCACGGCCGCCTTGGCAACGCCCGCATTGGCGACGAGGATGTCGAGCCGGGCGCCGACGATGGTGCGGACCTGGCGAGCCAGTTGATGCGCGCCGTCAGCCGCGGCGAGATCGGCCGCGATAGCGTCGGCACGGCCACCGGCCTTGCGGATCTCGGCGACCACGGCCTCCGCTTCCTTGGCGGCCTGGCCGTAATGCACCAGCACTTGCGCGCCGAGCTTGCCGAGCGCCAGCGCGGTGGCGCGGCCGATGCCGCGCGAGCCGCCGGTGACGAGGGCTGTCTTTCCCTTGAGGCTGGTCATGGTGATTCTCCCTGCGAGATGCGACGCCGCCGCCTCACGCCCATTGTGTCTGATCGAGAAACGCCGAGACGTCGGCCACGAACATCGCCGGATACTGGTAGAGCGAGCCGTGCGCCGAATCCGGGTAGACGATCAGCTTTGCGTTCGGCAGATACTGCTGCAGGATGAACGAGTTGACCGTATAGATGATCACGTCGCTGCTGCCGTTGACGACCAGCGTCGGCTGCTTGATCTCTTTCAGATAGTCCCAGGCGTGCTCGCGCTTGACGCCCCATTGCGCGATCGCCGCGCGCTGCGCCAGCGCCGCCTGCTGCGACACTTCGGGGTCGCGGTTCTCGGTGCGCGCCCGGAAGCGCTTGATGAATTCGCGCCCCGCGGCCTGGCTCGCGGCCGACGGCGTGAACTGCACGCGGAGCCAGAGATCATCGGGATCGGCGTAGGTCGCGCCGAAGATGTCCTTGCCCTCAGGGGTGCCGGTATCCATGCTTTCGCCGCTACGCGGCCCGGTGCCCACCAGCACCAGCCGGCGCACCAGATCGGGCGCCTGCACCGTGATTTCCTGCGCGACCAGGCCGCCGATCGAGAAGCCGAGCACATCGACCTGCTTAAGGCCGAGCGCACGGATGAAGGCGATCGCATTGGCGCCCATTCCGGCAATATTCTCGGGCACCTCGCCCGAACTCGAGGACAGGCCGGCATTGTCGAACAGGATGACCTCGCGATCCCGTGCGAAGCCATCGGTCACGGCCGGATCCCAGTAGTCCATGGTGCCCATGAAGTGGATGTTGAAGACGAGCGGTACGCCGCCTTGCTTGCCGAAGCGGCGATAGGCGAAGCGGATGCCGTTGGCCTCGACGAATTGCGTCGGCGCGGTGTGATGGGTGTGCGTGGTCATGACAGAATTCCCGTATTGGCGTTGCAAGGGTTGTCGCGCGATCAACTGGCGGTCTTGCCGCCGTTGACCCGGACGATCTGGCCGGTGATGAACGCGGCCTTTTCCGAGGCGATGAAGGTGACGGCGGCGGCGATCTCCTCGGGCCGCGCGCCGCGCTTGAGCGGCACCGCGGCGTAGAACGCAGCCTTCTTGTCCGGCGTGCCCGTCAGCCGGTCGAGCATCGCGGTCTCGGTCGGACCGGGCGCGACGGCGTTGACGCGGACACCAAACGCCGCGGCTTCGAGCGCGGCCGATTTGGTGAGGCCCTCTACTGCGTGCTTGCTGGCCGTGTACAGCGCGAGATTGGCTGCGCCGCGTTCGCCCATCGTGGAGGAGATATTGACGATGCTGCCGGCGCCCTGCGGCTGCATCACACGCAGCTCGTGCTTCATGCTGAGCAGCGTTCCCAGGACATTGGTGTCGAACATCGCGGCATAGCTGTCGGGCGTCTGCTCGGTCAGCGGACCGGACTCGCCCTCGGTGCCGGCATTGTTGACGGCGACATCCAGCCGGCCAAACCGCGCCATTGTCTGATCGACCAGACGGCGTACATCGTCCTCGTGGCGCACGTCGGCGGCAACGAAGACGGCCTCGGCACCGAGGCGCCGCAGCTCGGCTTCGAGCGTCTTGCCCTCGGTCTCGCGGCGGCCGGAGATAACGACGGTGGCGCCTTCACCGGCGAAGGCAATGGCGGTGGCGCGGCCGATTCCGGTCAGCGCGCCGGTGATCAGCACGACGGGGGCAGGCATGGTCATTTGTCCTTGGCGAGCGCGCCGCACCCTGCCGGAGGGGCATGGTCGAAGCGGAGCGCTCATCGTTGGTGAGCTATTTGGTGCGGGCTGGCGGTTTTGAAAAAGACTTTGTAGGCTGGTATCCATGCCTGATAGGTATGGAACATGGAGCTTCGGCATTTTCGCTATTTCGTCGCGGTCGCCGAGGAAGGCAGCCTGACGGTCGCCGCCGAAAAGCGGCTGCACACGGCTCAGCCATCGCTTAGCCGGCAAATCCGCGATCTCGAATACGAGGTCGGCGTGCCGCTGCTGACCCGCAGCGTGCACGGCGTCGAGCTCACCGCCGCGGGGCGGGCCTTCCTTGACCATGCGAGACTGGCGCTGACGCAAGCCGAGGCAGCCGCGGAAGCGGCGCGACGCGCGGCCCAGCCAAGCAAGCGGGTCTTTGCGATGGGATTTACGACCGGCCAGGAGGTCGCCTGGCTGCCGCGCGCCACCAGCCTGCTGCGCGACGACCTCGCCAGTATCGAGATCCGCGTCTCCAGCGACCACTCGGCGACGCTCGCCGACGAGCTGATGCACGGCCGGCTCGACGTCGCCTTTCTGCGCGCCGAACAATTGCCCGACATCGAAATCAAGATTGTCGCGAAAGAGCCGCTGGTCGCGATCCTGCCCAGCGACCACAGGCTGGCGCAGCGCAAGACCGTCGACGTCAGGGAATTCGCCGGCGAGACCTATATCGGCATCTCGAAAGTGCCACAGGTGCTGCGCGGCATCATCGCCGACTACTTCAAGCGCCACAAAATCGAGATCACGCCGTCACTGGAGATCGACAATTATGCGATGGCGGTTTCGCTGGTCGCCTCGACCCGCGGCGTGGCGCTGCTGCCGGCCTCCGCGAAATATTTCCTGCCATGGTCGGTCGTCAGCCGCCCGCTCAAGGGCGAAGCACCGACGATCGACATCGCGATCGGCTATCACAAGGCGAACACCTCGCCGATCCTGAAGAGTTTTCTGTCCAGGATCGGTGAACTTTCCGCCATGCATCCCGACGAGGGCAGACCAGCCAGATCGCGGCCCGCCGCGGCGCGTTGATGGAACCTTGCTGCCGCTCGCCCAACACAACTGGACACCTCCTGACCCGGTCGCGCTACGAATAGCCATCAGGACCGATTGTGTGCCAAAGACGTGACTTGCACGCTGCTACCCTCGCCGTCTATTTCGCGCAGGCTGCATGGCGAGAGGCAAATCCTGGGGGATGCCAGATGAGTATTCGGATCGTCGCCTCGATCGCCGTTGCCGTCGCGGCAACATGCTCGGCAATCCCGATCTTGTTTGCGCAGGATCGCGTGGGGCCGTTTTCACCTGCCACCCTTTCCGATATCTCGCGCGTCGAAGCCGAGATCGACCGGATCGAAAACGATAGCCTGGCGCGCCTGACGTCCGGTTCCGACAATCAGGTTCAGCAGATCGAACTGCTCGGCAAGCTGTTGCTGTTCGACAAGGAGCTTTCGGTGAACCGGAACGAAGCTTGCGCCTTCTGCCATATGCCCGATACCGGCTTCACGGGACCGATCTCGGAAATCAACCGGACAACGGGCTCCTATCCCGGCTCGGTCCGCACCCGCTTCAGCGAGCGAAAGCCGCAGACCCACACCTACGCGCCGCTGTCGCCGGTGCTGCACTACAACGAAGGCCAGGGCGATCTGGTCGGCGGCAATTTCTGGGACATGCGCGCGACCGGACGGCGTCTCGGCAATCCCGCCGCCGAGCAGGCCGAAGGACCGCCGACCAATCCGGTCGAGATGGGCCTGCCCGATATCGCCTGCGCGGTGTATCGCGCGTCACACCGACCCTATCGCGGCCTGTTTGAAGCGGTGTGGGGCGCACAGGCCTTCGCGATCACCTGGCCGTCCGATGTCGATGATGTCTGCAACACGCCGGGCCCGCCGCCCGCCAACGATCCGCTCCCCGTGCATCTCGGCAGCGTAGATCGCGGCCGAGCCGCCACCACCTTTGACCAGATGGCACAGTCGATCGCCGGCTATGAGGCTTCGCACGAGGTCACGGCATTCTCCTCGAAATACGATGCGGTGCAGGCCGGAAAGGCCACGTTCACAGCGCAGGAGCAGCAGGGATATGAAGTGTTCCGCGGCAAGGGCCGGTGCAACGAATGTCATCGCGACGGCGGCCCCGGAGAAGATCCGCTGTTCACCGATTTCACCGCGAGCAATATCGGCACGCCGGCAAATCCGGAGCTGCCCTATTATGCGGAAAGCGCCCCCGATGATCGCGGCTATGTCGCGAACAAGGACGGCTCCGCGTTCGTCGATGGCGGGGTGGGCGCCTTCCTGGCCGGCGGCCATCCGCTCAGCCAGCCGTCGGCGGTGGATGCGCGCTGGAAACCGCTGGCGCCGCAGACTCGCGGTCGCTTCCAGGTCCCGACATTGCGCAATGTTGACAAGCGGCCATCGCCGGACTTCGTCAAGGCGTACGGCCACAATGGCTACTTCAAGAGCCTGAAGGAGATCGTCCACTTCTACAATACGCGCGACGTGCTGCCGCGCTGCGCGTCGCACGACCCGCGCGAAGGCATCGGCTGCTGGCCCGCGCCGGAGACCACCGAGAACATGAACACCAGTAAGACCGGCCATCTCGGCCTCACCGGCCCGGAGGAAGATGCGCTGGTTGCGTTCATGCAAACGCTGACGGACGGATACGCGCCGGCGAAGAACTAGAGCGCGTACCCACAAATCCGTAATGTCCTTTTGTCTCCAAACAGCGACGCAAAAGCGGACATTGCACTAGGTCCAAGAAGGGCCAATAGGCGAAATTCAAAATGATAGAGGCGGCGCGCCAATGCGGCCTTAATCGGCGCCGAGCCAGTCTCATATGGCCTATGTTAATCAATCATTAACCATACTTGGCAATCCTCGGGCGACTCACGTGCGTGAGCATCGACACATTCCGATGCGTCAGTAGGCGTACCGGCGAGGGGGCGGCCGTGACCGAACACGTACTACAATCAAACGAGCGGGCGAGCGCGACCAAGCTTGAGGAAACGCAGGCCTTCAGAGCTCTCGATCGACTGGCGAGGGACATGGAGGATGGCCTGGATCATCCGGAGCTCTGGCTGCTCCTCAAGGTCGTCGTCGAGGAGGGCAATGCTGGCGACCTCCTTGTGGTCCTACGCGCTTTGCGCTCTGTTCAGCAGCCAAAGGTCGTCAAGATTTTTGATGTCCTCGAGGCGTTCATTCAAGGCATCGCAGGTCCGCGCGACGAGGCCATCACAAAGCTGAAACAGCTTCAAGCGCAGGATCTCCTGTGCCCCCAGGTGGCTGGCGCGCTCTCTTATTTGATGCACGACGGGCAACCACCACCTGAAATCCACATACCGATTGTCCCGAAAAACCCGACGAGGATCCCGTCAGCAGGAATGAACTTTCCCAAACCCCGGGGGGATAGCTTCGACATTTTGGACGTCGCCTGTTTTAAGGCAGCTCTCGACAGCGCGGAGCACTACGAGAAGCATTTTCTGACATGCCCCGCGTTTGACAACGATCTGTCGCTGCTGTCGAAAGCACTGGATCTAGCTCAACCAAACGGCCTCTTCCTTGAATTTGGGGTGGCGTCGGGCCGCACGATCAGCCACATGGCTCGGAACACACCGCAGACCCATTTCTACGGCTTCGACTCTTTTGAGGGGCTGCCTGAGGCGTGGCGGAGCGGATTTGACAAGGGAGTATTCGCGCAGGCACACCTGCCAATTGTTCCGCCCAACGTGACGCTGATCAAGGGGTGGTTTGACGATACTCTGCCAGCTTTCCTTCATGATCGGCCACAAATGCCGCTCTCACTTCTTCACGTCGACTGCGATCTCTATTCGTCAACCAAAACGATCCTGGCAAATTTGAAGGATCGGATCGTACCGGGCACTCTTATCGTGTTCGACGAGTACTGGAACTATCCGGGTTGGCGCGATCACGAGTTCAAGGCCTTCGAGGAGCTGCTCGCCGAGACCGGCATTCGAGCCAAACCGTTCGGCTTTGTGCCAAGCCATCAACAAGTCGGGTTTGTGATTTCCAGGCTGGACTGAGCCCTTGCAGGACACCGCGCTATTATGAAAGTGATCGCCGTCACGCCGGCTGGCCGCCGTAGGTATCTCGAAGTGTTGGCCAAGTATATTCTCAGCGACGAAACAGTCGCCGAATGGCACCTGTGGGATAATTGTCGGGATCCGGCCGACCGAGTCTATATTCAATCGTTGGTCAGTCCCAAGATCAAGATCGTTTCGCTGCCGAACTCAAAGGGTGACAACAAATCGATCAACAAGTTCTATCGGACGATGACCGATCCGAACGCCTTTTACGTCAAACTGGATGACGACATCTGTTACCTGCCTCCAGGTTTTTTTGGGCGCTTTGCGGCAAAAGCCGCAGCAAGCAAGACAAATGCGATTTGGTTCTCGCCGGTGGTCATCAACAATGCGATCTGCTCCTGGCTGCTATCGTTCCATGGTAAGGTCAAATGCTCGGATGCATTGTCGTGTCAGGCTAGCTGCGAAATCGGATGGAAAAACCCTGCATTTGCAGTGCTCCTCCACCGTGCTTTTCTGAATAAGATCGAGACCGATCGGGTTGATTCCCTCCACATTCCAGACGCCACGATGACGATGGGGCGGTTCTCGATCAATTGCCTTGGAGTGTTCGGAGGAGATCGAAACGCGCTTGGTGACGCCTTTTGCCCGCTTGATGTTGATGACGAGGAATATATCTCTGCCTTCCTTCCCATGCTGACAAAAAGACCGGGGCAAATTATCGGTGACGAGATCGTCGCCCACTTCAGTTATTACACACAAGAGCGCGTCGTCTTGGACACTGATATTCTCGCGAGGTATCAATTAGAGGCTATGCGGGTCCGTCCATCCAACTCGCTCATTTCCGCTGAAACAGTTTTGGCGAGTGCAGGATAACTTCACAATCCGACTCCAAAGTTCCTCCTGACATGATATTGCCGCCTGCGACGCTCGTGTCGCGCTTACGGTTCCGTGCTGTTGCACGGTCATATCCAAAAGCCGACGTCCGCGCATTTGTTTGATGAATACAGGCCCTCGCCCGTTCGCATCTCACGCCCCCGTCACACGCCAGATCACGTTGCCGACATCGTCCGCCATCAGCAGCGAGCCGTCGGGGCCGAGCGCGACGCCGACCGGGCGGCCGTAGGACACCTTCTCGTCGGGTGCGAGGAAGCCCGACAGGATGTCGCGCGCGGGGCCGGAGGGGCGGCCGTTCTCGAACGGCACGAACACCACCTTGTAGCCCGACAGCGTCGAACGGTTCCACGAGCCGTGCTGGCCGATCACCATGCCATCCGGAAAGCCCGGCAGCGTGCCTGAAGGCATCCAGCACAGGCCGAGCGAGGCGGTATGGCCGCCGAGCGCGTAGTCCGGCTGGATCGCCTTGGCGACCATGGCCGGATCCTGCGGCACACGATCGTCCACCGTCTGCCCCCAGTAGCAATAGGGCCAGCCGTAGAAGCCGCCGTCGCGCACCGAGGTCAGATAATCCGGTGGCGTCTCGTCGCCGATCCCGTCGCGCTCGTTGACGACGGTCCAGAGCACGTTGGTCTTTGGCTCCCATGCGAGCCCCACCGCGTTGCGCAGGCCGCTGGCGAAGATGCGGCTGTTGCCGCTGGCAAGGTCGAGCTCGTAGATCGCGGCGCGGCCTTGCTCCACCTCCATGCCGTTCTCGGCGATATTGGTGAGCGAGCCGACGCCGGCATAGAGCTTCGTGCCATCCGCGCTCGGCAACAGGCTGCGCGTCCAGTGCCCGGCAGGCTTGAAGGTGACGAGTTTGCGTCCCTGCGCGGTGATGCGATCCGCGCCCGCGACGTAGGGGAAGGCGACCACGCCGTCGGTGTTGCCGACATAGAAGGTGTCGCCGACCAGCGCCATGCCGAACGGCTGGCTCAAACCTTCCATGAAGGCGCCGCGCGTCTCCGCCACGCCGTCGCCGTCACGATCGCGCAGCAGCGTGATGCGGTTGGCGCTGACGCCGAGTGCCGCAGCGCGACGCATCGTCGCCTGCATCGCATAGTGAAACACGGTCCGCGGTGTGCCCGCGATCTGCGTCGCCTCCGCGATCAGCACGTCGCCATTGGGCAGCACGTTGATCCAGCGCGGATGGTCGAGGCCGGTCGCAAAGGCATTGACCTTCAGGCCGGGCGCCGCAATCGGCTTCTGGCCGGGGTCCCAGCCCCTCGCGGTCGGCATCTTGAGCGTTGGAATCGCCCCTTGCGACTTCGCCGCCGGAATCTCCGGCGCGAGGCCCCAGGCTGGCTTGGGCTGCTCGCCCTGCCGCCGGCGCCACGCCACCGCGCCGGCGCCGATTCCCGCCACGACGCGCGCAAAAATACCGGACATGCTCATGAAGTTCCCCTGTTTGATGGCGCACGATCCGGCGCGGGTTGGTTGGACATCGTCGGCCGCCGCCGCCCCTCCGAGGCCGGAAAGTCTTCGCATTGGCGCTGACGCAGATGACAGTAGTTATACTATCTTAGCATTGGCCTCCGAATCGAGCAGATTGCGTCGGCGTTCTCTGTCAGAGCGCTCCTCCCTGAACCTTTGCCCGCCGCACTGGCGGGCTTCTTTTCCGGACCACTGCGGGCAGGCGACGCCCCCGCGGGTGACTGCGCCGGGCTGCATCGCTCACCAGAAAATGATGTCGCGCCGGGCGTGCTTCACATTGGAGAGTTGATCAGGGAACGGGAACGCCTGCTCCGTCGCCATCGTTGGTCGCGACACCAGCAAGGAGCTTGTGCAAGGAGCTTGTGAATGCAAAAAAAAAGATCACACTATTGTCACTCGTCGCAGCATCGCTGATCGCAACCACCGCCGGCGCGTTCGCCCAAGGTTACGATCAATATGGTAACCCCGTGGGGTGGCAACGCGCCGCGCCACGCACCGAGGCGGTGCAGCCGCGGGTGAACTATTATCCGGCCCAGCCGGGCTGGTATGGTTCGTACAGTGGCGCCAATCACCCGGCGCCGAGTTCGTCACAGGGCGATGTCGGCCCTGAGGGCAACAATAACGGCACGCTGACCGGCATCTACAGGCAGTGGTAGCACACGCAGAATTGAGGCCCATCGCTCATCGAGCGGTGGGCCTTTCGTTGTTCCGTCGAAGCAGTTTTACGATGCGGTGACAATTCAAGATGCAGAGGGGTGCCTCACTTCACCATCGCGCCATAGCCAAGCGAGCGCTGGATGGAGAGCCCGCAAACTCGCCCCCCCCCATTGGCGAGCGCGCAAATCTAGGCCGGCTGGAGCGACAGGTTCGCGTCGAGCACCTCGCGAAGCTCGGCGGGCTGTCCGCCCAGGCGGGGCGCGACCTCGTGCTCGAAGGTCTTGAGCGCGGCCCCGATCGCCTGGTGCATGTCGAGATATTTGTAGGAGCCGAGCCGGCCGCCGAAGATGACGTTCGGATGCGCTGCCGTCATGGCGTGATAGGACGCCAGCATGGCGCGGTCGGCGGCGGTGTTGATCGGATAATAGGGCTCGTCTTCGCGGCCGGCAAAGCGCGAATATTCGCGGTAGATCGTCGTTTGCGGCCGCGTATGGGTGCGCTCCGGATGGAGATGTTTGAACTCGTGGATCCGGGTGAAGGGCACGTCCTCGTCGGCGTAGTTGATGACGGCCGCGCCCTGGAAGTCGGCGACGTCATGCATCTCGCGTTCGAAGTCGACGGTGCGCCAGCCGAGATGGCCGCAGGCATAGCCGAAGAAGCGATCGATCGGGCCGGTATAGATGACGAGCTGCCGCGGCGTAATCTGGTCGGCGACGTCGAAATAATCGACGCCGAGCTGGACCGAGATATTCGGATGATCGAGCATCCGGCGGAAGATCGCGGTATAGCCATCGAGCGGCATGCCCTCGTGGCGATCGGCGAAATAACGATCGTCGAACGAGAACCGGACCGGCAGGCGACCGATGATGTCGGCCGAGAGTTGCCGCGGATCGGTCTGCCATTGCTTCTGCGTATAGCCGCGGATCAAGAGGTCATAGAGCGTGCGGCCGACCGAGGCGATCGCCTTGTCCTCGAGGTTCTGGACACTGGATGCGCCATGCGCTTCGGCCTCCGCTGCGATCGCCGCGCGCGCTTGTTGCGGCGTCATGACCCGGTCGAACGCGGCGCACACCGTCGCAAGGTTGATCGGCATCGAATAGACGCGGCCCTTCGCCACCGTGAACACGCGGTGGCGGTAGTCGGTGAACTCAGTGAAGCGGTGCAGATAGCGCCAGACGGCTTCCGAATTGGTGTGGAAGATGTGGGTGCCGTAGCGGTGCACCTCGACGCCGCTATCGGGATCGGCTTCCGAATAGGCGTTGCCGCCGATATGGGGCCTGCGGTCGATCACGCAGACGGAACGGCCGAGCCGGCTTGCCACCTGCTCCGCGATGACAGCGCCGAAAAAACCCGCGCCCACCACGACGACATCGAAGCTATCAAGCTGCATGTGGCCCCCGCCCCGCATATCGACCACGGCAATGAGCCGTCACGAATCCCGACGATTCTTCAACGCGGCGACGCGGCCATTCGGGCGAAATAAATCCAGGGCCATCGGATAATTCCGAGCCCGGAATGGGCGGCTCAACCGTTCAACAAAAAGCAACGACGCCGCGCGAGCGGCGACACGCGAGGAGACCCACCGACCATGTCCGTCATCGCGATCGTGACATCGAACAAGACGACCTATGATTCGTTGCATGGCATCCTGCTGATGGTCGGCGCCGAGCTCGATCGCCTTGGACATGAGGTGCGGATGCTCAATCTGCAGGCGCCCGAGACGCCGGCCCGGCTCAACGCCCTGTTGCCGCGACGCGCCGAGACGATGGCGATCGGCTTTTCCGGGATTGGGCTCGAACTCTACACCAATGAGCAGAAGCTGTTCTGGGACGAGGCCAAGATCCCCTGCTTCACCTGGTTTTGCGACCACCCGTCCTATTTCGCGCGGCGCCACGGGCTCGAGAGTCCCTTTCTCGCCCACGGCTATGTGTTTCCGGACCATGCCGCCTTCAACCGCGATCATCTGCAGGCCAATGGCGCCGTCTTCGCGGCCCATATCGGCATTCCCGATCCGGGTTTCTTCGGCGGCCTGCCGCCGGAGAAGCGCAATGGCCGGCTGGTGTTCGCCAAGTCGGGCTGGAATCCGGCAGAGCTGGAACGCTCCTACCGCAAGGCGTTGCCGCCAAAGCTGTTCACTATCCTGTTCGATGCGATTGCAGAGGCGCGCGGCAAGACCTGCGGCGCGTTTCCCGAGATCATCGTCCGGGTTGCCGCCGAGCATATGATTTACCTGACGCCCGGCCGCGACATCTTCAATGCGATCCTGACCCGGCTCGATAATTACACACGGGCGGTGCGCAGCCGCGAGGTCGGTGCGGTGCTGCTCGACTATCCCGTCGATTTCATCGGCGGCGGCTGGGATGATCTGGCGGGCACGGCGCGGCACGCCCGCATCCTCGGCGCGATGCCGTTCGACGCAATGCGTGCGGGCCTCGGCAGCTATCTCGCGGCCGTCTCGCTCAATCCCAATGTCGACCTGTCGGTGCATGACCGGGTGTTCTTCGCGCTCGGCGCCGGCACCGTGCCGGTGTTCGACGCCAACAGCTTCACGGCAACTCACATGCCGCATCTCGCCCGCTTCGGCTTCGGTCAGGACCGGGACGCCGCCAGCGTCGCGGCCGCCGTAGAGGCCGTGCTGGCCGATCCTGCCGCGGCGCAAGCGGCAACCGCTGCAACGTTTGACGAGCTCTATCCGCGGTTCTCGATGAGCCGGTCGGTGCAGGATATCCACGACATCACGATGAACATGACGGGTATCGCCGGGGCAAGGCTGCTGCCCGCGGAGCCGGCGCCCCCCAACGTCTGGGCACCGACAGCAAGGAAGGCAGTCGCCTGAGGCGAGCCCTGCCATTTCCATGGCTGGCTCGCGCCGACTGAGGTAGCATACGGCCCATCACGTCTGATCAGGGCCGGCATGAATCGACGCGGGTTTGTTTCTGGATTGGCCGTTGCCGCGACGCTTGCTGGTTTCACGTCGGCATTCGCCGCGGCCGATGGCAGGCGCGTCGCGCTGGTGATCGGCAACGGCGCCTACCGCAGCGTACCGGCGCTGCCCAATCCGCCCAGGGATGCCGGCGACGTTGCCGCAGCGTTGAGACGCCTCGGCTTCGCGGTCACGCTGATCGCCAACGGCACTTTCGACGAGATGCGGCGCGGCCTGATCGCGCTCGGGCACGACGCCGCCGGCGCCGACATGGCGGCGGTGTATTTCGCCGGCCACGGCATGGAGATCAATGGCGAGAACTGGCTGATCCCGGTCGATGCCGAATTGAAGCGCGACACCGACGCGGCGAATGAAGCGATCAGCCTGCAAAGCGTGATGCTGCAGGTCGCTGATACCACAAGCCTCGGCCTCGTCGTCCTCGACGCCTGCCGCAACAATCCGTTCGCCGCCAAGATGAACCGGGCGCTGGCGACGCGCGCGGCGGTAAGCGGCGGGCTCGGCCGCATCGAGCCGGTCGGCAATGTGCTGGTCGCCTATGCCGCACGCGACGGCACCACCGCGCTCGACGGCGACGGCCACAACAGCCCGTTCACCGCGGCACTGCTGCGCAATATCGAGACGCCAGGCGTCGAGGTCACCTTCATGTTCCGCAACGTCCGTGACGACGTGATGGAGGCAACGCGCAACGAGCAGCAGCCCTTCGTCTACGGCTCGCTCTCGCGCAAGGCGATCTATCTGGCCGGCCTGCCGCCGCCAGGTACGACGCCGGCGAATGCCATGCCCGCGGTCGCTGCTCCGGCATCACCGATGGCGGTAACGGCGGCCACGGCAATCGATCCCGCGCTGGTCGGCACCTGGGAGATCATGGTGCCGAGCGGCCGCAACCAGTCGCGCTGGGTCCGGCGCATCATGAGCGACGGCAGCTATAGATTCCACGCCGAAGGCGGCCGCGCCGTGCAGCCTCATGAGGGCACGATCACCGCCGCGAACGGCCACTGGACGCTCCACCCGCTCAAGGGGCTGCCGAAGGATTACCGTGACGGCGGGTCGTACGAAATCCACGACACCATTGCCGTGATCACGGGGAAGTTGGGAACGGGGTATTGGAAGCGGAGTGTGGAGTGAGGCGAAGAGCGCGAGCAGATCACAGGACCGCTTCAACTAGCCCGAGGTTCTTTGCTTCCTGCGCTTCCAGGTACCAGTTTGCCGGGGCTTTTTGCAGGACTTCGTCCAGCGTTACGTTCGACCCGAGGACGAGGTTCTGAAAGCCCTCGTTCTGGATCGCGATTGAGCACTCGATTTCATTCAGGGTCGCCTTGACGACCGCGATGCACGTCGTGAGGGGGCCGTCGATGACAAGGCTCTTCGACAGCTTGCGCTCGTGGATCATGAGCCGCGTTCCACGCGTCAAATAGCGGTTCTGCCGCGCGAAGAAACTCATGAACGTCGTGCCGGCCGAATAGATCGCGGCCTTGCCGAGGAAGACGAACCGCCGCTGCGGCTCCGTTTCGCTCGCGAAACGAACATCTTCGCCCATCATCCTGGCAACTTCCGGGTCGCCGCCCAAGGTCGAGAGTTCAATGACGACGATGTTCTTTTCCGAGGCGTTGTCGAACTGGGTCCTGAATTTCGTGTACATCTCGTAGTCGACCACACCAGACAGTGCGATCGCCGGCGATTTGAAGGCTGTTGCGGGCAATGTTTCGAGTTCCATCGGATATCCCTTCTGCGAGCCTGTCGCCGGCTCCATGCAGTTGCCGTGCCGAGATCATGGCGATGCTCCGGCGATCTCACTTGGCCGACAGCGGTTCGGCGATGCTCTCGAGCGATTTGCCTTCGGCGTCGATGCCGAATTTGAGTTCGGCGAGTGCCGCCAGCAGCAGCAACAGTGACGCCACTGCATAACCCGCGCAGACGCGCCAACTGGAGCCGGACTCGATCAGCCATCCGAACAAAGCGGGCGCGATGCTGCCGCCAATCGCGGTGCCAAGCGCGTAAAAGCAGGCGATCGCCAGTGCGCGGGTCTCGAGCGGAAAGATCTCGCTTGCGGTCAGATATGCCGAGCTCGCGGCTGCGGACGCGAAGAAGAAAATCGCGCACCAGGCGATGGTCTGAGTTACGGGCGTGAGCAGGCCATAGCCGAACATCGCCGCGGTTGCTGCGAGCAAGATCCCGCTCACGGCAAACGTGCCGGCGATCATTTTCTTGCGGCCGATCGTGTCGAACCATGTGCCGAGGAGCAGCGGCCCGCAGAAATTGCCCACCGCGAGCGGCAACACGTAAAAGCCGACCTGCTGGCTCGGCACCTGGTAGAAATGCACCAGGATCAGTCCAAATGTGAAGAACACGGCGTTGTAGAGGAAGGATTGCGCGACCATCAGGGTCAAAGCGAGGAGACTGCGCTCGCGATATTTGCCGAGCATCGCCGAGAACACCAGACCGAGGCCGAACGAGCGGCGCGGATGCACGGTCAATTGCTGATCGACCGGTGAGAGCGCGCCGCCATGCGATTGCTCGACGCGCCCCTCGATCTCCTTGACGGTTTTTTCGGCTTCGTCGCCGCGGCAATGCGTGACCAGCCAGCGGGGGCTTTCCGGAACGAACCGCCGCAGCAGAAGGATCGCGGTTCCGAGCACGGCGCCGATGCCGAAGCCGAGCCGCCACCCGACGTCAGGCGGAAAAAGGCGCGTATCCAGCAAACGGGGCGCCGCCAGCGCGCCAAAGGCGGCGCCGAGCCAGAAGCTTCCATTGACGATGAGATCGACCCGCCCGCGGTATTTCGCGGGAATGAGTTCGTCGATGGCGGAGTTCACCGCGGCGTATTCACCGCCGATGCCAACGCCCGTGACCATTCGGAATATCGCGAAGCTTCAGAAGTTCCAGGCGAAAGCGCTCAGCAGAACGCCGCCGAGATAGATCAGCAGCGTGACATAGAAAACCAGCCGGCGGCCATAGCGGTCGGTGATCCAGCCGAACACCAGCGCGCCGGCGACGGCGCCGACGACATAGCAGGACGCAATCGAACCGAGATCGGCGCTGGACAGACGCAAGGTATCCTGGCTCTGCAACGCAGGTCCGAGCGAACCGACAATGGTGACTTCGAGACCGTCAAGGATCCAGGTGATCCCAAGACCCAGAACGACGAGCAGGTGAAAGCGGCTCCATGGCAGCCGGTCGAGGCGAAACGGAATGTCGGTTTTGACGACGTCGCCTTCCTGGTGTGAGCCGTTCATCAACCGTCATTCCCGCGGTGATCCCTCTCTCAAAAGGAGCTGCCACCGCTCGCGCCCCCGGACGGCAACGCGGTCGAACGCCGAAGGTTCGCATGTTCGGCAGACGAGAACCGCGATCAGCCCTCGCGCCGCGTCGCGGCGCGGATTTCCGAGGGCGATGCGCCAAAGTGCCGGCGAAAGGTGCGGTTGAAGTAAGACAGATCGCCGAACCCGGCTTCATACGCGATGGCGCTGATGCTGCGATCGCTGCGGCGTGGATCGATCAAGAGACGATGGCTGCGCGCCAGCCGCTGGCCGAGCACGAATTGCGAGAATGTCGATTCCTCGCCCGCGAACAGCCGCTGGATGTGACGCGGCGTGATCTGCTGGCGCCGCGCCAGGGCGGTCAGGCTGAGATTGGCCTCGCCGATTCTCTGGCGGATATCGGCCTTGACGGCGTCGAGCCGCGCCGCGGCCAGTCCACGGTCATCAGCGACAGCCGTCGCGTCCCTGACAGCGCCGATCACCAGTGCGACGAGATCAACCACATGGGTGACGAAGAGATGCTGCAACCCGGTAACAGCCAATCGATAGGCGCTATCGATTTCCCCGGCATAGTGTGTGAGCAGCCGCAGCGCTTCACTGGCACGTGGCAGCGGGCGCATCAGCAAATCCTCGGGGTTGCGCACCAACGCCGCGAGCGCCTTGCGCGGCACCCGCAGCGTGATGATGCGCGACGGCGAGGGATAGGTGATGTGACCCACCTCCGCGCTCGAGGTCAGCAGCGCATCACCGGCGCCGAGCGTGATCTCCCGGCCCATCTGCGACACCAGCAGATCGCCGCTGGTGGCGATCACCAGCGTGAGATCATCGACGCCGTCGAGCAGTTCGCGTGGCCTGGCAATGCGCAAGCCAGCGAATGCCGAGTGTCCGATCGCCAGTCCAGACAGCGAACGCACGGTCGTCTCGCAATGATAGGGGTCGTCGGCCAGCGGCGCCGGGTCGAGCCGCATGGCGCCGCGTCCGAGTTCCTCCCGAAATATCGCCAAACGATCCCGCTTGGGCAGATCTGCGGTAGAGAACCGAAAGGTCGTGAAATCGGGGGACTGCGATGTCATTGGCTGATCCTGCCACAGCGACCTCGCTGCCCGCCATGTGCGGTTGATTTGTGGCAGCCCTGCTTGCATCGCGCGCCGCGCACGCCGCCCGACCCGGCTCCGATAACGAACGATCGACGTCGTGATCAGCCATCCTAGATATCGTGTCCGCGCTTTTTCATTTCCGCGCGCATGCTGTCGAGGACTTCCTGGGAAAGTTTGGAGGCCCAGGTACTAGCCTAGACCATGCTCTCGTCGAGCACCTTAGGCTCCTCGGCAATCGCTTTTTGGCCAAGCGGACTCTGATAGAAGGCCAGCAGCTGCCTTAATTCCTGCTCGGTGAAATGGCTGGCATAATTGCGCGCTGCGGCATCGACCATATCATTCAGGCGCGGCTGGTACTGCTTCTCCAAATTATGCGCGATCTCGCCGAGATCCTTCTCAAACATGAAATTAGTCTGCAGGAAGAAGTCCCGGGCCTTGCTGATCACACCGGGGATAATCGGCTGGAACGAATCCTTGACGTGCTTGAGATCGAGAATCTGCTTTGCCAACAAGATGGCGGCCGGAGACGGCCGGTTCCCCGACGTCGCGTCCCTCTGCGCTGCGGCCGGTCGAACCATACCGACCAACGCTAGCGCGATCAGCATGGCCGAGGCATAACGCGTCATGATCAGGCGGGCGGACATAGGCGCACTCCCTGTTTGGGCTTGATATCAGGACCGTTCGATGGGGCGAACCCGTCCGGGCCCGCCGCAATAGCAGTCCGGGCAGCCGTCGTATTCGTCGATGTTGGTCATGAGCGCCCCCAGCCGAATTTCGTCCGTTATTGCGGGCCGATGCTGGACGGTGGGCGGAAGCAACGCGGCGCGCCCCCCTCCTGCCCCGCGAAGCTATGGCGCCGCTTGACCCGGTTTGCCATCAATTCGTGGAATCAAGCGCCCGTTGGCACTATGGGTACCGGACCATATCCCGTGGCAAATATTCTGGGCATAGATGACGATCGATCAAATGCCGTTGCGCGATCAGATCAAGCGAGAGCTTGGGAACCTGTTTTCGCTGGACGCCCGGCTTGTCGACGAGCTCGAATGCAGTCTTTCCGTCCTGCTCGCGATCGTATTTGCGCATGTGCTGGGCGCCACCAACGCGTCGTGGGCCGCCTACTCAGGCTATATGGTCATGCGCGGGCATGTCGCGGAGAGCACCCTGCGAGGGGTATTGCGGATCCTCGGAACCTGCGCGGGCGCCGGGCTGGCGATCACCCTGGCACCCCTGGTTATCGATCATCTCGCCGGCCAGGTTCTTGCGAGCGTGATCGTCGGCGGTACGACGCTTTACGCAGCGCTGACCGCCAGGCGGGCCTATGCATGGCTTTTCGTCGGCCTCACCTTTGAGATGATCCTGCTCGACAAAATTCAACATCCGGACCTCGCGGTGACCGCATTTGCCCTCACTCGGGTGGTCGAGGTTGTGGCCGGGACATCGGCTTGCGTCATCGTGAGCGCGCTGTCGACCTTGACCGCGCGCCGCCGCTGGCCGGCGCCTCCGCAGACCGCGGCTGCGCAGTTCGGTTGGCATCCCGACGCTGCCCGCCACGCCGCGCAAGGCGCCGTCGCTCTCGGCCTGTTGCCGTGCCTCGCGCTTTTTCGACTCCCGGAGCCGGCGCAGAGCAGCATCACCATCATGGCCGTCATGCTGGTCCCGGTCGCGACCGTCGGACGTAGCGGCCTCGTTCCGGTCAGTCGTCGTATGATCTATCGAACGGTGGGCTGCGTGGCAGGCGGTCTGTTCGCGGCCCTCATTCTGTTGGCATCACACGGCCATGCCGCGATCCTGATCCTGAGCACTTTCGTCGGCGTCATCCTCGGCCGTCACATCGAGAACGGAGGCACGGCGATTGCCTATTCGGGCACACAGTTTGTTCTGGTCATGCTCGTCGTGCTGGTGCCAGACAGCTACGCCCACCCACGGATCGACCCCGCCCTGGAACGATTGGCCGGCATCCTGATGGGGCTGGTCGTGCTGGAACCGGTCTTGTTGGCCTGGCACCTCATTGCGCGGCGCGGGGAACCCTCACCTGAGAAGGCCTTGCCGGCGAGCGAGGGAGAATGATCTTGCCGGTGGAGACCGCACCGAAGTGATTCCAAAAAAACGGAAGTCAGGTGACAGTGCACGAAGTGACTACGGCAACAGGTGGTCGCGCCTTGCTGTACCTTTTCGTGCACTGTCACCGTAACTTGGGCGACGGCACCCACAAATTCCACGCCGAGGGCGGCTCGGCGCGACCGCATGAGGGCACGGTGAACTTCGCGAACGGCCACTGGGCGCTGCACGCGCTCAAGGGGCTGCCGGGAGATTACCGGGACGGCGGATCCTACGAAGTCCACGACACCGTCGCGGTGATCACCGGCAAGCTCGGAACGGGCTATTGGAGACGTGAGGGTGGGCGCCCACCCTTCAACCGGCTACAGCGGCTTCATGAGATCGGCCGCGGTCGCGCCTTCCGGCGCGATATAGATCGCGAGCAGCGTCGCCGACACCGTTGGGCTCGGATTCCACGACACCCGATGCACGGCGCCGACCGGCTCCCACCACGCGTCGCCGGCCTTGTAGGTCTGCGCCGGACCGTCGCCGACCTGTGAGGCGGTCGAGCCTGATACGACGAACGCCATCACGCCGTTGGCATGCGCATGCACGGGCGAGCCGGTGCCCGGAGGATAGACCACTTCCACGAGCGTGGTCTCGCGCTTCGGATCGCCGGGCAGCGGCTGCTTGATCACCTGGCGCCTGCTCGATTGGCTCGCGGCCCTCGCTGCGTCCTGACCCTGATCATCATCGGCACGATGTTCGCCCGCAGCATCCTGACCGCCGAATTGTCGCGTAGCACCGCGATCAATCGCTAGGGCATGATCATGGGCCTCAACCAGTCGCTGATGTCCGGCGCCAACATCAGCGCGCCGCTCATCAGCGGCGCACTGATCGGCCACCAGCTGTGCGTGACCTGCGCGGCATGCGTAACAGGATGGTCACGCCATCATCATTCCGCTTTCACATCGCCGTCGTGCTCGCAGCGGTATTGAAGAACCCCTAACCTGAGGGAGGATCACCAATGAATCAATTTGGCAAGCTCACGACCGCAGTATTGCTCGGCTCGACCGCACTCAGCATGGCCGCGCGCGCCGACGATGACGACCATCGCGGCATCCAACATGTGCTTCTGATCAGCGTCGACGGCATGCACGAGGTCGACCTGCAGCGTTACGTCAAAGGTCACCCGGCATCGGCTTTCACCAAGCTGCTGCGGCACGGTGTGCATTACACCAATGCGCACACCTCCCATCCGTCGGATTCCTTTCCGGGACTCCTGGCGTTCATGACCGGCGCCTCGCCGAAGACGCATGGCATCTTTTACGACGACTCCTATGACCACACCCTGTATCCGCCCGGAAGCAACTGCGTGGGCAACGCGGGCACCGAAGCCACGTACTTCGAAGCGCTTGACTACGATCTGACCAAGCTCGACGGCGGTGGCCCGGCGAATTCCGACCACATCAATCCGGCGAACCTGCCGCTGCGCAAGGTCGGCAGCGCGTGCCAGCGGGTCTATCCGCACGCGTACCTGAAGAACGACACCACGACCATCATGGAAGTCATCCATGAGGCCGGCCTGCGCACGGCCTGGTCGGACAAGCACCCGGCCTATGAGATCATCAGCGGCCCCTCCGGCACGGGCCTCGATGAGCTCTATGCGCCCGAGATCAATTCAACGAGCGTGCTTGCCACCGCACCCCAGTTGATCCCGACGCCTCAGGCAAGCGACGATTGGACCGTAAACCCGGTCTACACCCGCTACTATGACAATCTGAAGGTCACCGCGGTCCTGAACTGGATCAAGGGCCTCGACCACACCGGGACGAAGTCGGTCGGCGTGCCGGCGATCCTGGGCATGAACTTCCAGGCCGTCAGCGTCGGACAGAAGGTCACGGCTGATGGCTACACCGATGCGGTCGGTACACCGAGCGCGCAGCTCGAAGCGTCGCTCGACTTCGTCGACAGCTCGCTTGGCCAGATGCTTACGCAGCTGGACCAGCAGCATCTTACGAAGAATACCCTGGTGATCGTCGGCGCGAAGCATGGCCAGTCGCCGATTGACGTGACCCAGCTTCACATGCTGAAGGGCAGCACCAATCCGAGGGTGCTGGCGGGCAATGCCGACGTTACCGACCCGGCCGACCTCTTAACCGCCGGCGGCGTCAAGGTCGCGCAGGAGACTGCCGACGACATCTCGCTGATCTGGTTGGCCGATCAGACCCAGGCCACGAAAGCCGTCAGCATCCTCGAGAACGACAAGGTTCTCCTGAACCACGCCCGGATCGAGAAGATCTATGCCGGCGACGAGCTGAAGGACAAATTCGGCGACCCGGCCCAGGGCCGCACGCCCGACATCATCATCCAGCCGATCCATGGCACGATCTACAGCGGCAGCGCGGCGAAGGTCGCCGAGCATGGCGGCCTCACCGACGACGACACCCACGTCCTGCTGGTCGTCGCCAATCCAGGCTTCGAAGGCGCTGCGGTTGACGACAAGGTCGAGAACAAGCAGGTCGCACCGACGATCCTGCGCGCACTCCACCTCGACGCCAACAAGCTGAAGGGCGCCCGTGCCGAGCACACCACCGCCCTGCCCGGTTTCGACCATTAAGGTCAGACGACTGCGATCAGGACCTATCGACGGCGCCCGATCCATTCGGGCGCCGTTTTTTTGCGTCATTCCGTGGAGGCGGCCAGAAGCGGAAATGGACCAGGCGGGTCGCCCGCATGAGCGAATCGATATGCAGTGACGGCACCAGCTTCAAACCCGGATGTTGCTTCGCTCATCCAGGCCACGCGCCAATCAAGGGTGCCGTGAAGTGAATGGTGCCCAGGGGCGGGATCGAACCACCGACACTGCGATTTTCAGTCTCGCCTTCTTCGTCTTCTTGAGTTGTCTCGACGTTGTTGCACTTGAAAACGTAACCATTTCTCCCCAACTCATTTGCTAGACTTTTCCTTCATTAGTTTTCGAGGTTGCACTACGGTTGCAACGGCAAGGTTGCCATGGACGCGATCTCATCCACGAATATCGTGAAGCGACGTCAACAGGTCGCTCGCTCAAAGCTCACGGAGCAGCGTATTGCGGCGCTGGCAAGGCCAGCGCGCGGCGTCGCATATACTTACGATACCGTTGCTCTGTCCCTCGCCGTGCGGGTCACCGCAGCGGGGGCCCGATCATTTGTGATCGTGAAGAAGATCAACGGGAGAACCCACCGCCTGACGCTGGGTCGCTTCCCGGGGCTGCTGCTCGACGATGCCAGACAAGCCGCACGCAGTGTCGCGGGTGAACTCGCACGGGGTGATGATCCCATCGCCTCGCGGAAAGCAGCGCGTGCACGAAAGATCACCCTGAACGACGTGTGGCCTTCCTACCTTGCCCATGTAAAGCAGCGAAATCGCACCTGGGCTCGCGATCAAGAGCGGTGGAAGAACCACGTTGGCCCGGCCCTCGGCCGCAAGGCACTCGTCGAAATAGCCCGCAGTGACTGCCAAGCTCTCCTTGACCGGGTCGGACAGGCCAGGCCTGTCGCGGCCAACAGGGTCGCCGCGTTCTTGTCGGCCATGTTGAATTTTGCCGTTCGATCCGACCGTTTGGCGATCAATCCCGCGAAGGGCTTAATTCGATTTCAAGAAAACTCTCGTGCCCGTATCTTGAAGTCCACTGAACTCGGCGATCTCCTGCGTGCGATCAAGGAGGAAGGCGAACCGTGGGCCGACGTTCTCATGATGCTGCTGTTCACCGGCGCCCGGCGCGGCAGCGTATTGAGCATGAGATGGGAAGACATCGATCTTGCCGCTGCGGTCTGGACTATACCGGCTAGTGTCGCGAAAAATAAGACGTCAACCCCATTACCTCTCACTGTACCTGCTATCACCCTTCTTCAACTGCGACGGCAACGCCGTGCCGCCGAACCGTGGGTTTTTCCGAGCCCCATCGGGGACCACCATCTGGTCGGTTTGCCGAAGGCGTGGGGGCGGGTCCTACGTCGAGCAAGTATCCACGATCTTCACATTCACGACCTCCGGCGTTCGGTCGGGACTGCGCTTGCGCGCGCCGGCGCAAGCCCACACATCATCGCAACTGGGTTGGGGCACCGTAGCATCGCCTCGGCGAGGGCCTACGTGCGACTAGCGGGCGAGGATGCACGGAGGGCACTAGGTGATGCGGTGGCCTCCCTTATAGCCGGGGAGCCCAGCAATGTATAAGTGGGGCGGACCTCCCGGCTGCGCATCGCTTCCGAAAGAGGTCGAGGAGGATTTGCGAACGCGAAGCGCAAACATCCTAGACCGCCATCGCTTGAGGGACAGGTTGGACATCGTTGAAGAGCTTGTGGATGAGATTTCGTGGGCCTTTGCAGGCAGTGGCCATGCGCTGAAGCGGACTGGTCGCGGTCGTCCCGTTGACGGCGCCGAGAAACTGTTGGCAGTCCGCGTTCCCGAAATTTTGAGGGGTCATGGGGTCCGCGGCAACTGGCTCGAAGGGGACGCGGGCGAAATCGGCATCGTTGCCGAACTCGAAGCGGTGGCCCAAGCTGCTCTTCGTCAGGCCCGAAAGGAACAACGGGAAACACACTCGCGCCCTGCCCGCACTAGTGAGGCGGGGAGGATACTAGGCAAAGTACACCGCAACGATCCGCCGCCGAAATTCGACCCAAATAATTAACGTAACAACGCCCGTTTCCTGATCGTGCTGTAAGCATCGTGGAGGTGATCCACGATGACAGATGCCAGCACTCACCAACGTTCCAGCGCTACAGCACGCCCTAGGTTGGCGGCACGCCCCCTGGACGAAATCTATCGGCTCCCCGCCAATGCCTTGCTCACGCCGGAGGAAACGGCGCTAGTCACTCGCCTGACCCCGTCAGCTCTATCCGTGCGGCGTTCGAAGGGTCAGTGGCCACCGTTCCTCAAGTTTGGGCGCTTGGTTCGCTACGGGCTGGGAGACTTGCTCACGCCCCCGAACAGAGGTGCGTGAGTGATGGGCGACCAGATCGCATCCGCGAGCACTACAGCGCAGCGGGGGGAATTTACCGCCACGGTAATCACCGGCCCGAAAGCCGGCGCGAAGCCGACCGCTGCACCAGAGCCCGTTGAGATGACGGGGGGTGGTGACGTCCCAGTTACCACCACGGTAACAATCGGCCCTGAGGCTAGCACGATACCCACCGCGGCAAGTGGCGACACCGGAGTTACCGCTCCAGTAACCAGCCCCCGGGAGGGAGCGTCGTCGACGGACGAAGAACCTGCCACCGGCAAAGACAAGCAGTTCATGAAGCGGGTTGTCGTCTGGCCGGGGCTGCAGGGTCCCGGCTGGATCAACCTGCATTGCAACTTCAGGAGCAGCGACCCAACGAAAAGTGGGGGAAAGCCGGTCGGTGTGACGGGATGGCCATTCAAGGACGTAGATGGCTTCATCAACCGTGCCCTCCGGATCGAGGGAGCCTCCCAATACTTTAACGTGTGGTATTGCACCGGACAGCAGCGGGAACACGGTGCTGTGAACGCGCGCGGCAATCCCAAGGCCAAGCGGGGAGCGAACAACACGACCGCCCTCAAGGCCATTTGGATCGACTGCGACGTGAAGCCCGACGACAAGACGGGAAAGCACTACACCTCCGACGCCAACGCCCTCACGGCCATCCTCGCCTTCCAAAAAAGGATGGGTCTCCCAGAGCCAAGCGCGATCGTACACTCAGGTGGGGGTTTTCACGTCTACTGGATCAGCGACCGGCCGATGGATGTCGCCGCATGGACCCTCTACGCAAACGGTCTCAAGGCTCTGCTCCTGCGAGAGGAGGTCAAGTGCGACACCGGCCTCACTACCGACTGCTGCCGTATCCTTCGCGTTCCGGGGACGCTCAACCACAAATATTCTCCGCCCCGGCTCGTCAAGCTCGTTCATCTTGGTCAGATGTACGACTTCGCTACCGCACTTGCGACCCTACACGGAGTAGCGCGGGTCAACTCAATCACGAAAGCCTCGTCCCCTTCTTTGGTTCCGGTGATCGAGCCGGGCCATGAGAGCGCGTTCGACAATGGACCCGCCCCCGCTTTCGCGTCGCTGCCTAGGGCTGACGATCTCGCCGCTGGCATCGAACCACGTAGCAGCCACCCGCTCGACCCTGGGCCGGTCTTCGAGAAGTGCGGGTTCATGCGCCATGCCAAGGACACCGGTGGCGTCGACTACGACCAGACCCTCTGGATGTACTCCGTGCTGTCGGCCACGTTTCTCGAAGGCGGCGAGGCCATCGCGCACCAGATATCCAGGGGCCATCAGGATTACACCCCTGCCGGCACGCAGGCTATGTACGAGCGCAAGCTGGCCGAACGCGCAGAACGGCGCATTGGCTGGCCTAGCTGCGCAACTATTCGCGGCGCGGGCTGCAAATCATGTGCTACCTGCCCATTTTTCGCGCTAGGCAAGTCGCCGCTTCACCTTACCGTGCCATTTACCGCCACGGTAAATCCTGGCTCGACGACGGCGGCGCCGGCAATCTGGTCGCGAGCCGATTTGAGGGTGACGTTCTCGAACATCCGCCACCGGCGCACCTTGTACGGCTATGACTTGGTCCGCGGCGAACTCACTGTCCTCGGGTCGCCAGGTGGCGGCGGCAAGTCGTCCTTGGCCATCGGCATGATGGTGTCGATCGCCGTCGGCAAGGAACTCCTGAAAGAAGAAATCCGGGGCCACGACCTCAAAGTCCTGATCATCAATGCCGAAGACAGCACCGAGGAAATTCGACGGCGCGTATGGGCTTTCTGCGTGGCCCACGGGGTCAGCGAACACGAGCTGGACCGCCTTTCCGTCGCCGGCGCCGATAATCCCTGCGTTCAAGGTCTCTCGCTGTTGCGCACCAACCTGAAGGGCCAATCCGAACTGGACGAGGCCGGCTTCTCCATGCTGAAGGACGCGCTTCAGGCTTTATCACCGGACGTCATCGTCCTCGACCCTCTCGTCGCCTTGTGCGCCGGCGGCAACATGAACGACAACTCCAGCATGTCGCTTGTGATGCGGGCACTCAAGCGCCTGGCGGGGGATTTCGACTGCGCAGCGCTGATCGTGCACCACACCCGGAAGGGCGGCGACGTCGGCAGCGCGGATGCCATCAGCGGCGCCGCGTCCATCGTCAACTTGGCACGGCGCGCCATCATGCCTGTCCCTCTGTCCGCTGAGGAAGCAGCGGCGCTCGGAATACTTCCGTCGCAGCGGGCATCTTATATCAAACTTGTCGACGCCAAGTCCAACCTCGTCCCCCGCAGCACCGATTTGCCTTTGTATCGCCTACGCAGCGTGGAGCTGCCAAACGCCGAACCTTCGATCTACCCTTTCGGAGACAATGTGCAGGCGATCGTTCGCGAGCTGCAGCCATCCCAGGCTGCTGGAGCCGGCTCAACAGATGATCAGAAAATACGGCAGGCAATCCTCGACCTCGTCAAGCGCGGCAAAACGATCGATGGCAAGGCCTACCCCTACAGCCCGAGCACCGCTGGCGCCGCCAACGAGCGCTGCATTATGGAGGACGCCGTCACCTCGGCGCAGGCCGTCACAGCTCCACGCCAATGGGTCCCCGGTGATCTCGAAGCACTGGTGAAGGCGATGATCAAGAACTTGCTGAAGGAAGGCGCTCTGGCGTCCCGTCCAATCGCGGGCTCCGGCCGATTTCGAAGAGCGCAGGGACTTCACACCGATCCCACGCTCGTAACTGACGGAGACGTCGATGCACCCGACACTCACCTTGTGGCCTGACTTGGCGGTCAATTGGTCAATTGCTGGTCAATGCATTGGCCAATCCCCCGCGGCAGTGGTGGTGGTCAATTGGCCCCCCTTTAGGGGGCCATTGATCACCTGCCGCCATCACCCGTTGCATTGGACACGCCCCATGCCGATGAAGGTCGCAAGGTCGCGCACTGCCGCCCTTGGCTACACCGTTGGAGCGACTGCCGAGGGCCTTACCTGTCTGAAGCGTCACGGATTGACCGCCACCCTAGCTGCCAGCTTCATCATCGGGAAATGCGAATGTCCTTTCTAAAAAAACTGCAGGAAGCAGGCGAGCAACACAATTCTCCGCCCCCCGACCCCTGGCGGAAAATCATTGCCAACGCCGTCAACGGCGTGGAGGCCATGAGCACGGCTGCCCTCCTCGACCTCGTTGGCGCGCGCCGCACGACCAGCAACGCTCGCCGCGTCGCTTCGATCATGCGAGACTTGAAGTTCATCCCGATCCAGTCCCGCCGGCTGGTACCGGGCGGATTTCTAGACACGGTGACAAGGGGATGGGCGCGTCCTCTCCGAGCCGGTGCTCAGGACCGCGGACTGGCCACGAGGGGTCACCAAAATGGCACGACCTAGGATAGATGATCCCATCTTTGATGAACCGCTTTTGGAGCGGAGCTCGGTCGAGATCCCACCGAACTATTTGTCGAATGCTCCAGGAGTGCTGTTTCCTGGCCGCAAGATGTTGCACTTCGCTGGGTGTGTCTCAGGAAAGTCGTGTCCGTTCGGATGGGAGAAGGTGAGACCAGGTGTGTCGGTGAAGTTTCTGAGAGACCACACTCTTCGGGTTCGGCAGTCAGGAAATTGGCGGAGCCGCTGGTGGGCTGTGGAGCGTGTGGATCGCATGACCCGGGAGGTGGAGGCGCTTGTTTTCGCATTTCAGGAAGTTCCAGTCTGGGGCCACACGCGACGCCAAGCGATGTTCTTGGCAGAGTTCTATCAGGCTGCCGCCGCGCTTCAGCTAGTAGGATGCTGTTGGAAGAAGCCATACTAGCCGCGCGCGGAAGCGAGGACGAAGGCGTCGATAAGCGACGGCGGACCGCACTGCTATCTGATGCGAAGGTGTCGCGCACCTAGAGCAGCCGCAGCGAAGCCTTCCCGCCGGAGCGCGTGCGCGGCAAGACAGGCCTCGACGGGTTGGAGCGCATCAGCACGCAGACGCTGTTGGATATCCTGGAGGTATCGCAGCGCGATCGCACCGCCGGCGCACACCGGCACCTTGCGACCTTGATGGCTGAGCTAAGCTGGACGGCCGTGCGTGTCCGCGACCTCACCCTGCCCACCCCGCGATAGTGAGCCACCGATCCTGCCGGCTTCCCCCGCCCCGGTTCTGGCCCTGCCGGCGCCGGCCGTGGATCAGTCGAGCACGGTCAAGGCCGTCCGGGATGACTACAAGGTGAAGCATCTGGAGGCGACGGCCAAGGCTGCCACGATCAGGCGCTTCGTCGGGCTCTTCGAGAAGCACGTTCTCCCGGGCTGGCGTGACCGTGGACTATGACGTGAACGACTATCTCGAAGAGAAGACAGCCCCGTGGAAGCTTTGGAATACCCGCGTCGATGTACTGACAGGTGCCGCGTCATGAGCCTGCGGGTACGAAGCGGGGCAGCACAGGGCAAATTCTGGCGATCGTTGGAGTGGTTCGACCGTGCGGCGTTTCGCGTGATGCTGGCTGTGCTCGCCGTGTTCATGGTGCAGCGAGCCGGACGCACGCGAGCCCGAAGGCGGAGGGAAGCTATTCGAGCAGAGCCCAAACGGAGTCTAGGTGGCTCGCACTCGCCGAGCCCCTTCGCAAGGTGCCGGGAGCTTCGCGCACAAATGCGGCCAAGCAGAGTGCCACGACCACGACCCAGACCAGCGAGAGCTTGAAAAGCAAACCCAGTCTCCACCGCGTGATCCTCCGTGCCCATAGCCCTGCGGGCCACGGGAGGCGCGCTAGTGCTGTGCAGGATCATGATAACGGGCGAAAACAGGCCATTGACTTGCGTCCGAGCGTTTCGGTGAGGATTATCGCTCAAGGCTTGAAGAGGGGAGGAGAGCCCGACCCGATCGCCGGGCTTTTCGTTTGGTCGTTTTAGCTCGCCGACAACTGATCTAGATGAACTAGTTGTGACAGAAGGGATCGCAAGTCAGCTCTTCTTTGACGGATGATCCTCGATAAACGGTGATTGTCTTGCCATCCGCCACCGCAACGTTCGTTCGCTTGCTGTCAGCGATGCTGCGCAGCGCGAGCGACAAGGTGCCGCTGGCACGCGCTTTTACCAACACTCCGACATCGTCTGGCTTGAGCTCAAGGGTTGCTGTCTTTCCGATAACTGCATTTTGCCCGTCTTTTTCCTTGGGGATTTGATCAATAGCCAAAACGCGAATATTGGTAAGAATTGCCTCGGACGAGATCACATCCGGAGCGTTGCCCCCTTCCACAGGAGTGGCCTTAACGCGCTTCGATAAGATAACGTCCACTCGATCATTCGGTAAGATGAAGCCACCTGCACCTGTTTCCGGCGCGATCTCGGTCGAAACCGCGCGCATGCCCGGCGGCAGGATGGCCGCCATGAAGCCGCTGCCGTCGGCCTTGACGAGCTTCTGCTCGCGGATCGGCTCGCCCTGGATGAACGGCGCGCGGGCGATCGAGCCGGTGACGTCCTGGATGGCGTTGGCGTTGGCGTCCTTGCGCATGAAGCTGTTGCTGGCGGTCGCGGCAGGCCAGGTCTGCCACTGCAGATCGTCGGGCTTCACGGTCTGGCCAAGGCCGATGTCGGACCGTGCGACCAGGATGTCCACCGTCGGCAGCTGCGCGACCGGCGGGGCGGACGCTGGCTTGTTGTCGCTGCCGCTTGCCAGATAGAGGGCTGCGAGGCCGGCGCAGCCTGCGATAGCTAGGACCAGAATGCGGGCACGGTTCATAGGTTACTCTCAAAGTACGCCAAGACAACTGCCGAACCTCACAACGCGGTTCGCACTGGGAGACAATTTCTCTTAGTAATCCAAGGTTATGTCTTTGTATTGTGCTCCTTGTGCGTTGACGATGCGTTAAAGCACGGTGCGAACTCTGTGACGCGCAACCCGCGCTGAGCGCAGTCTTGCGGTGACCAGCGGTTAACGGGATGCTTACCGAGGGTAGAGCCCGTTCGATTAGCGGATTTGTTGAAACGGACGGCACCAGCTCAGTGCTTTACGCAGGTAGGCTCTAACCCTATCGGCTTGGACTGGGCCAGCCTGATCCTCCGGCACCCCGCTGTAACGATCTGTTAACGATTTGCTTTTGGGGAGCCCCATCTGCGCCGCACACGTCTTCGCGCGCGCGAGACGGGGGGCCTGTCCATGCCCCCCGGAGGGGTGAAATATCCGGCGAGGGCCCGACGCGGCGATAGCAACGCGACTTTCCTGGTCGCATCAGCCACAGCCAGCGAGCACCCATGAAACGCGATCTCTATGCGGAAGTATCAGCGCGCATCATTGCCGAGCTGGAAGCCGGCGCGGCGCCGTGGGTCAAGCCATGGTCGGCAACAGCTGGCGCCAACACGCCATGCAACGCTGTGACCAATCGACCCTACTCGGGCTGCAACGTCGTTCTGTTGTGGATGGCGCAGGCGGCGGGATATCGCACACCGCGCTTCGTGACCTTCAAGCAAGCATTGGAGTTGGGCGGCAACTGCGCAAGGGCGAGCACGGCACAAAAGTGTACTTCGTGAAGCAGCTGCAAATCCAGGATGACGCGAAAAATGACACTGCAACGCGGCTGGTCCTGATGATGCGGGAGTACACCGTCTTCAATGTCGACCAGTGCGACGGCCTTCCCGATAGCGTCGCTACGAGTAAGCCAATCCGCGCTCGCAATCCTGATATCCGCGATGAGCTTGCCGACGATTTCCTGCACTCAACAGGCGCAGACATGCGCGAGGGTCAGGGTGAGGCGTACTATGTGCCGAGCCGCGATCTCATTTCCGTGCCTGCATTCGAGGCATTCAAGGGCGCGGACCACTTCTACAACGTGGTGCTGCATGAGCTGACCCATTGGACGGGACACAAGAGCCGCCTTGATCGCGATTTGAAGAACCGGTTCGGCTCGCGCAACTACGCCGCCGAAGAGCTGATCGCAGAACTAGGCGCGGCGTTCCTGTGTGCAGAGTTTGGCTTCGACGGTGATCTGCGGCACGCGGGCTATATCGCGACCTGGATCGATCTCCTGAAGACCGACAAGCGAGCCTTCTTTACCGCCTGCAGCCAGGCGTCAAAGGCCGCGGACTACCTGCGCGGCCTAGCACTGGCGGCACCGGCGAATGTCGCGGCATGAGGCATCGTCATGGCCTCTCCCGCACCCGCCCATGAGGCGTTCTTCGACATCCAGCCAGTGACCGGCGAGAGCATCGAGGTATTCCATGCCGATCGATCGCTCGAAACATTCGGCTGGCAGGGTGCTGGCTGGTTCTGGTGGCCTCGTCGGCGCGGCTTCTCACCTACTGGCCGGGCGCTCGGTCCGTTCCCTACAGCGTACGGCGCGTACCGGAATGCACTGGCCCCATCAGTCGTCCGTGAAAGGATTTTCGGCCAGCGCCAGGGAGGTAGTGACCGCCCCGGTTGCAAAGCGGTTGCAACGCCGTTCGTGGAGAAACGGGCGACCGGCGCCTTCATCGAATTTTCTGTGCTGTTTCAATTGATTGAATGGTGCCCAGGGGCGGGATCGAACCACCGACACTGCGATTTTCAGTCGCATGCTCTACCAACTGAGCTACCTGGGCATGCTGGCCGGGCCTAAAGGCGTGAGCCGAGCGGGCGGTTTATAGAGAGGTCGGAGGGCGCTGTCCACCCGCCTTCGCCTGCGGCTTCGGCGGGGCGGGCCCGGTGTCCAGGCTTTCCCCAACTTATTGGGAAATAACACTAATCCGGGTCCTCGACGTCGTCATCGCGGCCGGGGACGACGTAGGAGCCTTTCAGCCAGCGGTTCAGGTCGACGTCGCGGCAGCGCGGAGAACAGAACGGGCGGAACGCCTGCTCGGCCGGCTTGCGGCAGATCGGGCAGGCCTTCTGGGTGGTACTAGGTTTTTGAACTTGGTCGATCATGGCCCGGATACCCTACATCAACCGGAAACGAAGAAAGCCGCCGCGTGTTCCGCTCTGCTCCCTCTCCCGCTTGCTTGCGGGAGAGGTGGACCGCCGATGCCGTGCGAAAATCGATTGCCTCACACCGCGACGGCGTTAAGCCAGCCGTAACGGATCGGAAAGCCCTCGCCGCCGAGCAGCGTCACGGTCTCGTAAAGCGGCAGGCCGACCACGTTGGTGTAGGAGCCGACCATCTTGACCACGAAGGATCCGGCGATGCCCTGCACGGCATAGCCGCCGGCCTTGCCGCGCCATTCGCCGGAGCCGATATAGGCTTGGATGTCTTCCTCGCTGAGCCGCTTGAACCGCACCCGGGTTTCGACCAGGCGCTGGCGGAACGCCTCCTTCGGCGTCACGATGCAGATCGCCGTGTAGACGCGGTGATTGCGGCCGGACAACAGCCGCAGGCACTGCGCGGCCTCGTCGACCAGGTTGGCCTTGGGTAGGATGCGGCGGCCGACCGCCACCACGGTATCGGCCGCAATGACGAACGAGCCGCGCAGATCGTCGTCGAGCTGAACTGACTTCAGCGCCGCGTCCGCCTTGGCGCGCGCCAGGCGGTTGGCGCAGGCGCGCGGCAACTCGCCGCGCCGTGGGGTCTCGTCGACATCGGCCGGGCGCAGCGCATCGGGCTCGATGCCGGCCTGATTGAGCAGCGACAGCCGCCGCGGCGAACCGGAAGCAAGAACGAATTTGGGACGACCAAGCATGCAGGTTTTTGGGCTGGGACTTAGGGGGACGGACGCGCGCGGAACCTATCGGATGCGACATGGATGCACAACCAGGGAACCGGCCGCGAATCGCGTCGCCGAGAGAGGCAAAACCCGATAAGCACAGCTGTTTGTCAGTCTGGCGACAAGGCCTTCAAAGTCACCTCTTCCCTTGTGGGAGAGTGCCGTAGGATGGGTGGAGCGCAGCGACACCCATCATTTCACCGCAAACGTGATGGGTATCGCTGCGCTCCACCCATCCTACTACTGAAGTCCCTCGATAGACCGGAACCCCTCACCCGCATCGCATTCCGCTCCGCTGCATGCGTCGCGGCCTCTCCCACAAGGGGAGACGAACCGGGATCGTGGCGACGATCATCGCCACTACCCGCTCGCGGCACCCACGTTCGCAAAACGGCGGCGGATGCGCAGCAGCAGGCCGTCGCAGACCTCGCGATAGGCGTTGAGCTGCTGGTCGCGGGTGCCTTCGGTTCCGGTCGGATCATGCGTCGGCCAGTATTCGACATCGGCGGCGACCGTGCGGGTGAGATCGAGCGCCTTGTGGTGCGCTTCCGGCGACAGCGTGATGATCAGGTCGAAGTTCAGCCCCTCCCAGTCCTCGAGCTCCTCGAAGGTGGTCGGCTTGTGATGGGAGATGTCCTGGCCGAGCTCGGCCATCACGGCCACTGCGAACGGATCGAGCTCGCCCTTCTTCACGCCGGCCGAACGCACATAGAGGCCGTGCGGAAACATCTGCTGCAGCAGGCTTTCGGCCATCGGCGACCGCACGGCGTTATGTCCGCATGCGAACAGCACGGCCTGCGGGTTGCGCGCGCGCGGCGCTTCCATGCGATCAGGCTTTTTTCGACCGGGGCACGCCCCCGTCGCTGAGCGAGGCCGGGACCATCATCCGCCTCTTCTTTTTGCGGATGATCTCCGCGCAAACGCTTGCGTTTGTCGCGAGCGAAAACCGGTGCCCACTTTTCGGGATCATCCGCCCTCACCCTTCCAGTGGAGCACGGTGATCAGCGTGAACAGGCGCCGCGCGGTCTCGAAATCGACGCGCACCTTGCCTTTGAGGCGCTCCTGCAGCGTGCGCGAGCCCTCGTCATGGATGCCGCGCCGGCCCATGTCGATCGCCTCGATCTTGTCCGGCGTAGCTGTCCGGATCGCCTGGTAGTAGCTGTCGCAGATCATGAAGTAGTCCTTCACGACGCGACGGAACGGCGTCAGCGACAACAGGTGTGCGACCACGGGGGAGCCGTCTTCCTTGCGGATATCGAACATCAGCCGGTTGCCGGTGATCGCGATATGCAAGGTGTAGGGACCGGCTTCCGCGCCTTCGGGCGCGAACAGATTCTGCTCGACCAGATCGTAGATCGCGATCGCGCGCTCGTGCTCGATGTCGGGCCCGGAACGGCCGATCGATTCCTCGTCGAGCGTCACCGCGACGATGCGATTGTCGGAATCGGCGTCGGCAGGTGAGTTGGTCATGAGAGGTTGAGGCGCAATCCGACGGAACGTGAATGGGCATCGAGACCCTCGGCCTGGCCGAGCGTCATCGCGGCGGGTCCGAGCGCGCGAAGCTGCTCCGGTCCGCACTTCAGGATCGAGGTTCGCTTCATGAAGTCAAGCACCCCGAGGCCTGAGGAGAACCGCGCCGAACGTGCGGTCGGCAGCACGTGGTTGGAGCCGCCGACATAGTCGCCGATCGCCTCCGGCGTATGGGCGCCTAAGAAGATCGCGCCGGCGTTGCGGACTTTTTTCGACAGTCCCTCGGCGTCCGCGGTCATGATCTCGAGATGCTCGGCGGCGATCGCGTTCGCCAGTTCGACCGCGTCGTCGAGCTGAGCTACCATGATCACCGCGCCAAAATCATTCCACGAGGTGCGCGCGATCTCGGCGCGCGGCAGCGTCGCGAGCTGCGCCTCGACCGCGCGCTCGACGTCGGCGGCGAGCCGCGCGGAATTGGTGATCAGGATCGATTGCGCGCTGACGTCATGCTCGGCCTGTGCCAGCAAATCGGCCGCGATCCAATCGGCATTGCCGGTGTCGTCGGCTATGACCAGCACCTCCGAGGGACCGGCGATCATGTCGATGCCGACCTTGCCGAACACCTGCCGTTTCGCCGCGGCAACATAGGCGTTGCCGGGGCCGACGATCTTGGCCACCGGCGCGATCGTCGCGGTGCCATAGGCCAGCGCCGCCACCGCCTGCGCGCCGCCGACGCGGTAGATTTCGGAGACGCCACCGAGTTGGGCCGCCGCCAGCACCAGCGGGTTGAGCTTGCCGTCCGGCGCCGGCACCACCATCACCATCCGCGGCACGCCGGCGACCTTGGCCGGCACCGCGTTCATCAGCACCGAGGACGGATAGGCTGCCGTGCCGCCGGGCACGTAGAGCCCGACCGCATCGACCGCGCTCCAGCGCCAGCCGAGTTCGACGCCTTCGGCGTCAATGAAGCGCTCGTCCTTTGGCAGCTGCCGGCGGTGGAAGATCTCGATCCGGTCGCGGGCGAATTTCAGGGCGTCGACGGTTTTGCCGTCGCAGGCCTCCACGGCGGCATCGATCTCGGCCGCGGTCACGCGCAGCTGCGACGCCTCGATCGTCAGCCGGTCGAATTTGCGCGTTGCCTCGAGCAGCGCCGCATCACCGCGCGCCGCCACGTCGTCGACGATAGCGCGGGTGGCGCGCTCGACGTCGGCAGACACCTCGCGCTTGGCGGCCAGGAAATCGCGGAATCGCTGGTCGAAATCGGCGCTCTGTCGGTCCAGGCGAACGGGCATGGCGGCTTTCTGGGAAAACTCAAGGGATCAGGTCCCTGCTCAATGGCGCGGCAGCCAATGGCCGTCAACCCTTGGAAAAGGTCATTACGGGGCGATGCAAAGCATCGAACCCGGAATCTCGAGATTCCCCGCGGCGCAACTGCGCCCCTGAGGTTCGGTCCTGCGGACTGCCCCGGAATGACCCGCAAAAGCCCCTACCCCGCCGTACCCAGATCGTCGGTCCCGAGATCGGTCAGCTCGCATTCCAGGCATTCGACGTCCAGCCGCAGCGCTCCGCCGTGGCCGAACATCAGGAGCGCGCTGCCGCCCGGCGGATCGGAGGCGTGAAACTCGATTCCGAGCAGTTCCAGGTCGGCTTCTGGATCGTCCAGGTCGATGTTTCGCGCCTTGCAGGCCAGCACCCGGTCGAAGCGCAGCGCGGCGATCAGGCGGCGCGAGCAGGTCCCGCCCGCAAGGGTCTGCTCCCAGTCCAGCCTGTTCAGGCCGACCACGAGGCGCTTCTCGTCCTGGCGCCAGACGATATCGGAGGGCTGGACGCGGGCGTCCTGGACATGGGCGGAGATGACCGCGAGGTCATCGGCGTCGAGCGCGATCAGTTTCAGGGGAGCGAACGGCGGCATGGCCACCTTTATAGCGCGTCACCGCGCGGGAGAAACCGCTCCCTCGAAAGAAAACCTGAGGGAAGGAAACCACTCGCCGGTGCGTCCCTTACGTGAGCGCAGTCGAGACCAAGTAAGGTCGTAGCCTTCGACTCAGCCCTTGATGAACGCCAGCAGATCGGCGTTGACGGTCTCCGCTTCCGTCGTCGGCATCCCGTGCGGAAAGCCCTTGTAGGTCTTCAGCGTGCCGTTCTTCAAGAGCTTTGCCGACAGCGGACCGGCGTCGGCGTAAGGGACGATCTGATCGTCTTCGCTGTGCATCACCAGCACCGGCACGGTGATCTTCTTGAGATCGTCGGTGAAGTCGGTCTGCGAAAAAGCGACGATGCCGTCGTAATGCGCCTTCGCGCCGCCGGTCATGCCCTGGCGCCACCAGTTCTGGATCACGGCTTCGGAAACCTTGGCGCCCGGCCGGTTGTAGCCATAGAACGGCCCCGAGGCGACGTCGCGATAGAATTGCGAGCGATTGGCGGCGAGCGCCGTTTGAAATCCGTCGAATACATCCTTGGGCAGTCCGCCGGGATTGGCCGCGGTCTTCACCATCAGCGGCGGCACCGCGCAGAGCAAGGCCGCCTTCACCACCCGGCTCTCGCCGTGCCGCGCCAGATAACGCACCACTTCGCCGCCGCCGGTGGAGTGACCGACGTGAATGGTGTTGTTGAGGTCGAGATGCGTGGTGACCGCCGCGAGGTCGTCGGCATAGTGGTCCATGTCGTGGCCGTCGCCGACCTGGCTGGAGCGGCCGTGACCGCGGCGGTCATGGGCGATGACACGAAAGCCGTGATTGAGGAAGAACATCATCTGGGCGTCCCAATCATCGGACGACAGCGGCCAGCCATGGCTGAACACGATCGGCTGGCCCGAACCCCAGTCCTTGTAGAAGATCTCGACGCCGTCCGTGGTGGTGATGGTGGGCATGCCTTGCTCCTTTACTGGATGGCGTCATTCCGGGGCGACGCGACGCGTCGAACGATGATGTGCACTGCACATCTGAGAATCTCGATCAATTATCTCTTGATTCCGGGTTCACGCTGACGCGTGCCCCGGAATGACGAGACCTGGTCCGATCAGGCAAGTGTCATCGGCCTGAACCGACGCCAGGCGCCGATGATCACCAGCACGAAGAACAGCAGCACGATGCCCTGCACGACGGCGAACACCGGCCCGGACGGCGGGTTCGGCGGCACGGCCGGCGCCAGCGCCTGCAAAGCCGGCACCTTGAGGAAGCTCTGGATCACCAGCACGAAGACGTTGAGGTAGAGCGAGATCAGCGCCGTCACCACATAGACCGGGCGCCACACGCCGGCGAGCCGCATCGCGTAGAGCACGATACAGGCGATCGCGAGCAGCACCAGCGACAGGATCGCGATCATGTGCGACGGCAGCAGTTGCGTGAACGGAAACAGGAATCCGGTGGCGTTGGTCAGGATCGTGAAGAGCAGAAAGATCGCCGTGATCCCGGGCATCGGCTTCGAACCGAGCAGGCCGATCATTGCGATCAGGCCGGTGACGATTGCAATCAGGCTGATGATGACGTGCACGAGCGTGAACGTCGCCAGGCTCATTCCCAGGACCATGTGATGCACTCCCCAATGAAACCACGACCTCAAGTTACGATGCGCTTCCGGAAATTGCCACATGCATCGGTGGCAGGACGGTCAACATTTCATGCAAAAATGCATTCGGGGCGGATCATGGATCGCGGGCCACGTCCGCCTGATGAGGATTTGAATCAATAATAGCGCGGGATCGGCCCGTTATGCGGGGTCTTGCGCTTCGACAGGTCGAACAGCACCTCGTCGACATAGCACCAACCCCAGCCTTCCGGAGGATCGTAACCCTCGATGATCGGGTGGCCGGTGGCATGGAAATGCGCCGTCGCGTGCTTGTTGGGCGAGTCGTCGCAGCAGCCGACATGGCCGCAGCTCCGGCAGATCCGCAAATGCAGCCAGGGGCTGCCGCTCTTCAGGCATTCCTCACAGCCGAGCGCGCTCGGCGTGACGTCCTGGATGCCGGCGATATGATTGCAGCCCTTCGACATTTGATCTCCTAAAGCGTCGGGCTGCCATCGTCGGCGAGGTAGCCGTGCAAGGCGGCGACCACTTGCGCGCCCTCGCCGATCGCGCCACCGACGCGCTTGACCGATCCGGAGCGGACGTCGCCGACCGCGAACACGCCGGGCACCGTGGTCTCGAGCTGCAGCACCGGGCGCGCGTTCCCGCTGCTCTGGGCGCCGGTCAGCACGAAGCCGCCGCGATCGACCTGCACGCCGCAGCCATCGAGCCAGCCGGTCGCCGGATCGGCGCCGACGAACAAAAAGAGATTGCGAATATCGAGCGTGAACTCATCGGGCGCGAGCCGGCTGCGCCAGCGCACGCGCTCCAGCGTCTCCGCGCCCTCGAGCCCGATCACCTCGGCGTTGAACATCAGCTCGATGTTCGGCGTCGCCTCGATCCGCTCGATCAGATAGCGCGACATGCTGGCCCCCAGCCCGCCGCCGCGGATCATCATGTGGACCTTGCGGGCATGCGCCGAGAGGAACACCGCGGCTTGCCCTGCGGAATTGCCGCCACCGACCAGCACGACATCCTGGTTGGCGCAGAGCCGCGCCTCGATCGGCGAGGCCCAGTACCAGACCCCGCGCCCCTCATATGCGTCGAGATGGTCCATCGTAGGCCTGCGATAACGTGCGCCGCTCGCGACCACGATCGACTTGGCGCGCAGGGTGTGTCCGCATCCGGTGAGCAGCGAAAACGCGCCTGAGGCCTTCGAGCAGTCGAGCGACTGCACCGAGACCGGAATCAGCATCTCCGCGCCGAATTTCTGCGCCTGGTTGAAAGCGCGACCGGCCAACGCCTGACCGGAAATGCCGGTCGGGAATCCCAGATAGTTCTCGATCCGCATGCTGGCGCCGGCCTGGCCGCCATAGGCACGGGAATCGAACACTGCGACCGAGAGGCCTTCCGAGGCGGCGTAGACCGCAGTAGCGAGCCCGGCCGGTCCGCCGCCGACCACGGCGACATCATAAAGCCTGTCATGGGTCTTGCCGCCGATCATGCCGAGCGCCATCGCCAGCGCGGTCTCGGACGGATTGCGCAGCACGGTGCCGTTGGGACAGACCACCAGCGGCAGCTCGGCGCGGGACGCCGCATAGCGCGCGACGATATCGGCAGCGTCCCTGTCGGTATCGGGATCGAGGAAATGATGCGGCTGGCCGTTGCGCGACAGGAAACTCTGCAGCCGCGCCATGTCGCCGTGCAACGCCGAGCCGATCAGCACGGCACCGCCGGCTCCGCCCTGGATCAGGCTCACGCGGCGCAGGATCAGAGCACGCATGATGCGCTCGCCAAGGTCGGCCTCGGCGACCAGCAGTGCGCGCAATCGCTCCGGCGGGATCAACAGCGTCTCGACGTCGCCATCGGCATGACCGTCGACCAGCGCGGGGCGGCCGGAAAGCTGGCCGCTTTCGGCGAGGAATTGGCCGGGCCCCTGGTCGATCACGGGCGTAACGACACCGAGGCCGTCGCGCAGGGTGATCGTGACATTGCCCGACAGCACCACGAACATTCCGGGCGCGGGCTTGCCGGTCTCGAACAGCGTGTCACCATCCCTGAACGAGCGCGGCTCGCCGAAGCGGCGCATGCGCTCGATCTCGTGCGCGGTCAACGTCGGGAAGGTCTGTTCGAGACGCGGGAAGGCGTAGGCGGTCGCGTTCAGTCGATCGATTTTGGTTTCGTCTGCAGCCATCTTTGGCGACCCAATTCCCCTTGAGAACAATTTCGAACGAGCTAACGCGCCGGACCGTTTCCGTCCGCGTCATCTAGGGCGTCATCGCCCGCTTCGGAAGATGCAGCCTCATCCCGACCGCGCGCCTGCGATTTCCGCCGCTTCAGATTTTCGCGTAACGCAAGCTTCAGGCGATCCTGTCGTGAATCCTTCACGCGGGATCCGGCCTGCCCACCATCCTTGCCCTGATCGCCTGTCATTCTCGAACTCGTAACCGCCGACGTCGCGCGCCAAACAGAATAGCCAAAGGTCAACGCTTGCGCACCCTAGCCGGCCGGCCAGTTGCAGATGCCGCGGACCGATGATTCGGCTGTGAATGACGGAACAAGGCCATCCCGGCGAGATCGGAAGCCAAATCAGGCCGGAATCGGCCAGATCGGCGACACGATTGGCGCGGAACGTCAACTTCCGCCGTTTTCGCCGCCGACGGAGGCGCCCTTGTGCTTGCGCCGGAGGGGGCCTTGTGGCAAGAACCGCCCGCTTGGACGAGCCCCCGAGGGGCCGATTCACTTTTCCCGGGCATGCTGCCGTAGCTCAGTGGTAGAGCACTCCATTGGTAATGGAGAGGTCGACAGTTCAATCCTGTCTGGCAGCACCATTTTCCTCATTCGAAATGAACGGCTTGGCCGCGTACTGCTTGAAAAGCGCCGGCGAGTACAAACGCGGATACCTGAAAGTAGATGCGGGTCTTTAGAGCCCGATCCAGCCGATCAAGGCGCCCACCGACGTCCAAAGCGTCCAACCAAGGCCAAGCAAGCAAATCAAGGCGGCCACCATCCCGATGGTCAGCAGCAAACCATCCTCCTGAAGGTAGGCGATCGCGATCAAGACGACCGCTATCCCTGGAATGACGTTCACCAGAGGCAGCGGCCAACCAGCGGAGAGAGCCAGCAAAAAGACGACCAATCCGACGAGCCGATTTATCACGTCGTGACGCGCGTTCCAGCGCGGCCGGCTGACGCTCTCGATCGCTTTCAGCAATGGGCGGGCCCGGACCGTGAACTGCTTGAAGCGCTTGAAGTCGAACTGCCGCTTTGACAGGAAACTGGGAAACCAGGGAGCAGTCCGGCCCAGCATCATCTCCACCGCGGGAAACAACAGCGCCAATGTCGCGATCGTCGCAACGCCGGGGATGATGACCAGTAGCCCCAGCAGCAGGAGGAGAAGTCCGAACGAACGCTTGTCGAGATGGCCGAGAAGCCATTCCAGGTCGACGGGACCATCCGGTGCTTTCGCGACGAGCTCTTCCAGGAGTTCCGAGGTATGGGTGGGTGCCAATGGGGATCCAGACGAAGGGGTATGCTGGCCAACGTGGCCAAGCCTGAGCCGGATTGCAACGGCGGACGAGGCCGATTAGGAAGCCTTATGAGCAATGATTCCGACCACGCCTGGCAAGGCCATTCACCCCTAACTCCCCTGCCGGCCCCCCGCCGCCGCTGGCCATGGATCCTTCTGCTGGTCGTCCTCGTCCTGGCAGGCGCCGGTGGCGTCTACGCCTGGCCTCTCATCGGGCCGCTCGTCCCGTCGCTGGGCCACGAGGCATCTAGCGGTAAAGTGGCCGACGACGATAAGGAAGCCCTGCCGGATCTTCTCGCGACCCAGCAGAAACTGGGGGAAGACGTCGCGGCCCTCGGCCGGTCGGTGGCCGACCAGCAGGAGCAGCTGAAGACCGTCATCGACCAGTTGGCAGCCTTGACATCTAAGGTGGATGCCCTACAGCGCCCCGCCCCGGCTCCGATACAGCCTCCGATCGCCACCGAGCCGCCGCGGGCACCGGTTGCGCAGGCTGCTCCAAGGCCGAGGCCACCGCCTCGGGCTCCGAAATCTTCGGGCCCCATTTCGACCGGCGGCGCGCCGCTGACCGTAGCCCCCGGCGATACGGGTCATTGAGCAGCGGCGGCGACGAAGCTTGAGCGTCTCGCCGGGAACGCAGAATCTCAATGGGCAATCACCATCTCCGCGGCTGCGATCATCAGCACGACGTAAAACACGAACACACTGCCGACCCATTTCCAGTCGATCTGTCCGTTTTCGGGACTAAGGCTTTCGATGATGCCGTGCATGGCCGTCTCCTTCGGGGATCGCATGCGCGCCGTATATCGTTGGCCGAGAGTTCTTCGCGTGACCCACTTCACACTTGACGCGGAGCGGAACCAGAGTGACCGGCCCAGAACTCAAGAAATTGCGCGCAGATCTCGCCGAGGCGATCGGCCGGCCGCTCACGGCGGCGGATATGGCGAAGCTGTGCGGACTGCCGGCCGCAGGCGGCGCCGAGAAACTCCGCAAATGGGAAGTGACCGGCCCGACCGCGAAGGTCGCCGAAGTGCTGCGCGTGCTGGCGATGGCGAGCGAGCGCTATCCGATCCTGGAGAAGTTCGACATCTTCGATCGCCACGACGTCCCGGTGAAGGAACGTCCCGCGCGCCGGCAGGCGTTCCGCGAACAGATGCGCGACGACGTGCGCCGGCGGCTTGGTTAAGAAAGCCTCTTGGTTAAGAAAGCCGCTTGGTTAAGAAAGCATCGCGCGCACGAGGTGCGCATTAAGTCCCTCTTCACGCCTCGTTAAGCTTCCGTTAGGCACAAGAAAACGTTTCCGCGCCAACGGGTTGGGTTAACGGTCGCTGTCGTCTTCGAGTGACAGCTTTTTATTCAAATGCGGTCTAACTCGCCGTCATGGATGGCGCCCTTGCGTGGCGCTTACGTGACTTGTCCGGAGACTGACCCATGAAGAAGTTCCTGCTCGCAACCACCGCCGTCGCAGCCTTCGGCGCGACCGCCCAGGCCGCCGACCTCGGCGCCCGCCCGTATTACAATAAGGCACCTGTTTATGCGGCGCCGCTCTACAACTGGACCGGCTTCTATATCGGCGGTCATCTCGGCGGTGTGTTCTCCGGCAACAACACCTTCAACGGCTTGGCGCTCACCGATTCCAGCGCCCGTTTCATGGGCGGCGTGCAGGCCGGCTACGACTGGCAGCTGTCGCCGAACTGGGTGATCGGCGTCGAAGGCCAGTATTCCTGGATCGGCAATCACCAGCTCAATGCCATCTTCCCCGGCGGCCTCGTCTACAACAACAATCAGCGCGGCATCGGATCGGTCACCGGCCGGTTCGGCTACACCTGGGGTCCCGGCCTGATCTATGTGAAGGGCGGTTATGCCTATTCCGACAACAATGAGAGCGTGACGTTCGGTGGCCTGCCGGTCGCCTTCGCGCTCAGCGACAACCACCAGAACGGCTGGACGCTCGGCGGCGGCGCCGAATACATGTTCGCCCCGAACTGGTCGGCGAAGGTCGAGTATCAGTACTACGACTTCGGCGACAGCCGCTTCACCGGGCCGGGCGCGCTGGTCCCGTTCGGCACCTTCCACAATGACGAGCACACAGTGAAGGCCGGCATCAACTACCGCTTCAACCTCGGCAATTTCGGCGGCCCGGTCGCCGCGCGCTACTGAGGCCAGGCAGCACAACCAGGCGTGGAAAAGGCCGGCTCGCGCCGGCCTTTTTGCATGCATCGTGGGTCTCGCGCGGAAGAAAACGTCAGCGCGCGGCGACGCCCAAAAATCGCGCAGCATTGCCGCAATTTTCCCAATTTTATTAACCCGCCCCAACGATACTGCCGCGCGGGAAACATCCAAGGGTAGTACGGGGGCACGGGGTAATGGCGTTTCGGTTCAAGCTCGGCAAACTCTTCCAGTATATCCGCCTACCGCAAATGGGCGTCCGGGGCAGCCTGTTCGCGGCATTCGCGGTCATCGCAGGCATGGCGCTCGTGATCAGCGCCGGCGCCGGGATGGTGCTGCATCAGCTTGGCAACACCATGACCGACCTCAGCGGCCGCGACATTCCGCGCCTTGCCGCGAGCCTGCAGCTCTCCGCGCAGAGCGCCTCGCTCGCAGCCCAGGGGCCCGGCCTGCTCGCCGTGCAGAGCGAAGACGCCTTGAACGACCGCACCAAGGGTGTGAAGGACGTAGCCCAACTCATCGCGGCCAAGCTAGGCGAGATCATCGAACTCGGCGCCGACAAAACCGTCGTCAGCGCGCTCCAGGAGAACGTCAAGAACACCGACGACGCCACCACGAGCCTGATCTCGGCGGCACGCGAGCGGCTGGGGATCGCCGCGCTGCGCGACAAGCAATACACCACGCTGCGCAAGGCGCAGGCGGCGTTCGTATCCGCGGCAAACCCGGCGATGCTCGACGCGCAGACGCGGCTCAACGCCATCCTGGCATCGGCCGAGGTGTCGGCGGATGACGCCGCCGAGGCGGCCCGCACGGTCGGCCAGATCGGCAATGTGCTCGCCGTCGGCAATCTGATGGCCGCCGACATGACTGCGGCACTCTCGGCCAATTCCAGCGACACGCTGGATGCGATCGAAAAGGAGGTCAAGGCCGGCCGCGAACGCATCAAGTCGAACCTGGAAGACCTGCCCAACAACCCGTCGCTGGTCGCCGTGCGGGATACCGTGCAGAAGCTCCTGGTGCTCGGCGAAGGCAAGACCGGCGTATTCAAGCTCCGCGAGAAGGAGCTCGATTCGATCGACTATGGCCAGACCATCCTGGACGAGACGCGAAAGCTCAATGTCGGCCTCGGCATCAGCGTGCAACAGCTCGTCGACGCGGTCCAGAAGGATACCGACAGCTCGACCTTCCAGGCGCGGCAGCAGATCGCGTTTGCGACCATGGTCATGATCGCCCTCGGTGCGCTGACCCTGGTCGGCTCGTTCCTGTTCGTGTGGCTCTATGTCGGACGCAACATCCTGCGCCGTATCCGCGGCCTGCAGCGCTCGATGCAATTGTTGTCCGACGGCGACCTCGAGACCGAGATCCCGCAGAGCCGCCAGCGCGACGAGATCGCCACAATGGCCGACTCGCTGCAGATCTTCCGCGAGAGCATGATCGAAGGCCGCGAGCTCTCGGCCAGCCAGAACCAGGACCGCATCGCCAAGGCCGAGCGCGCCTCGCGCATGGAGACGCAGATCGTCGCGTTCGAATCGACCGTCCGCAGCGCGCTCGGCGGCCTGCAGTCTTCGGCGAGCTCGATGCAGACCACGGCGCAGAGCATGTCGGCGACCGCCGACCAGTCCAGCGCGCTGGTCAGCGCCGTTGCCTCTGCCGCCGAGGAGACCTCGGTCAATGTGCAGACCGTATCGGCCGGCACCGAAGAGCTGTCGTCGTCGATCTCGGAGATCGGCCGCCAGGTCGTGACCTCGGCGGAAATCGCCCGCAAGGCGGTCGAGGAAGCCAGTGCCACCGACACCACGATGCAGGGGCTTGCCGACAACGCCGCGCGCATCAGCGTCGTCGTCGACCTGATCCAGACCATTGCCTCGCAGACCAATCTGCTCGCGCTCAACGCCACCATCGAGGCGGCGCGGGCGGGCGAGGCCGGCCGCGGCTTCGCCGTGGTCGCCTCCGAGGTGAAGAACCTGGCGAGCCAGACCGCGAAGGCAACCGAAGAGATCCGCCAGCAGATCGTCAGCATGCAGAATGTGACGACGACGGCTGTTACCGCCATCCGCAACATCTCGAGCACGATCGGCGAGATCAACGACGTCACCACCGCGATCGCGGCCGCGGTCGAGGAGCAGGGCGCTGCAACCCGCGAGATCGCCCGCAACATCCAGCACGCCGCCGGCGGCACCAGCGAGGTGTCGAGCAACATCGTCGGCGTCAGCAACGCCTCCTCGGAAGCCGGCGCCGCCGCAGGCGAGGTGCTGAACGCCTCCGACGCCCTGCGCCGCGAGGCCGACGTGCTGCGCTCGGAGATCGACAGCTTCCTGTCGAACATCAGGGCGGCGTAGGTCCGCTTCCGTAGCCCGGATGGAGCGAAGCGCAATCCGGGACGGTGCGCTCCGAGGATAGAGGTCCCCGGATTGCGCTTCGCTCCATCCGGGCCACGGAATTCCCGTCCATTCTCCGGACCGCCATCCTGATTTTTCGGCTGGCGCGGCGGCCGATGTGCCGTTAAGCCGGTAGCATGGATACGAAGACCACCAGCATCGCCTCCTCGGCGGAGGCACTGCGATACCCTTGGGAAAACCATCCCGGCCACGACCAGGTGGTGGAGGTGGCGCCCGGTGTGTTGTGGGCGCGGCTGAAGCTGCCGTTCCGGCTCAACCATGTGAACATCTATCTGCTCGCCGATGGCGACGGCTGGGCCATGGTGGATGCAGGCTTCGGCAACGAGGAATCGATCGCAGCCTGGACCACGCTGTTCGAGGGGCCGCTGAAGCACGTCAAGGTCACTCGCCTGATCGTGACGCATTCGCATCCCGACCATGTCGGCCTGGCGGGCTGGATCACCGAGCGCTTCGACTGCCCGCTGTTCATGTCGCAGGTGGAATATCTGCAGTCGGTCTATCACCAGAACCGCGGCACCGAGGAACGGCGCAACGCGCAGCGACTGTTCTTCCGCCGCCACGGCATGGACGAGGACCTGACCGAAAAGCTGCTCGGTCGCGGCCAGGATTATCTGAAGCGGGTCTCGGTGCTGCCGCCGTCCTATCACCGCCTCACCCATGGCGACGAGGTCGTGATCGGCACGCGGCGCTTCAAGGTGATCACCGGCGGCGGACATGCGCTCGACCAGGTGATGCTGTATTGCGCGGCCGACAAGCTGTTCCTCTCGGCCGACCAGGTCTTGAGCAAGATCTCGCCCAATGTCAGCGTCTGGGCGGTCGAGCCCGAGCAGAATTCGCTTGGCGAATATCTGGCCTCGCTGGCGAGCCTCACCACCACCCTGCCCTATGACGTGATCGTGCTGCCCGGCCATGGCGTGCCGTTCTACGGGCTGAAGACCCGGATCAAGCAGCTCGCCGATCACCACGAGGAGCGCTGCCGGCTGATTGCAGAGGCCTGTCAGGAGGTGCCGCGGACCTCGAAGGAACTGGTGCCCGTGGTGTTCAACAAACACGTGCTGGACGAGCACCAGATGGGCTTCGCCTCCGGCGAACTGGTCGCCCACGTCAACTATATGCTGGTCGAGGGCCGGCTGACGGCCGAGACGGCCGAGACGGCCGACGGCGTGCTGCGCTTCCGCACCACCTGACACGGCAAACCAGACGGGGAGCCCGACAGGCTCCTCGCTCCCGCCGATTTGATCGAAATCAAGCCGAAGACGCTGCTGCTAGGGCATTTTGCCCACATGCCGCGGCATGGCCAAATGTGGGATACCGCATAGACATTAGAGCTGGAAAAGCTCTAAAAAGAGCCATCTATGCCGATCAGGTTCCGTTTCTGGGTTCGCCGATGGATTACAGCCACTTCTTCAATACCGCCCTCGCCCGCCTCCATGAGGAACGGCGCTACCGAGTGTTCGCCGACCTCGAGCGGATCGCGGGCCGCTTCCCGCACGCGACCTGGCATTCGCCAAAGGGCCCGCGCAACGTCGTGATCTGGTGCTCCAACGACTATCTCGGCATGGGCCAGCACCCGAAAGTGGTCGGCGCCATGGTCGAGACCGCGACCCGCGTCGGCACCGGCGCCGGCGGCACCCGCAACATCGCCGGCACCCACCATCCGCTGGTCCAGCTCGAAGCCGAGCTCGCCGACCTCCATGGCAAGCAAGCCTCGCTGCTGTTCACGTCGGGCTATGTGTCGAACCAGACCGGCATCTCGACGCTGGCAAAACTGATCCCGAACTGCCTGATCCTGTCGGATGCGCTGAATCATAATTCGATGATCGAGGGCGTTCGCCAGGCCGGCTGCGAGCGCCAGATCTTCCGTCACAACGACGTCGCGCATCTCAAAGAGCTGTTGATCGCTGCGGGCCCCGACCGGCCCAAGCTGATCGCCTGCGAGAGCCTCTATTCGATGGACGGCGACGTCGCCCCACTCGGCAAGATCTGCGATCTTGCCGAGAAGTACGGCGCCATGACCTATGTCGACGAGGTCCATGCGGTCGGCATGTACGGCCCGCGCGGCGGCGGCATCGCTGAGCGCGACGGCGTGATGCATCGGATCGATGTCCTCGAGGGCACGCTGGCGAAAGCGTTCGGCTGCCTCGGTGGCTACATCGCAGGCAGCGCCGCGATGATCGACGCCGTGCGCTCCTACGCGCCGGGCTTCATCTTCACGACCGCGCTGCCGCCGGCGATCTGCTCGGCCGCGACCGCTGCGATCCGCCACCTCAAGACCTCGAGCTGGGAGCGCGAGCGCCACCAGGACCGCGCTGCCCGTACCAAGGCGATCCTGAACGCTGCTGGCCTGCCCGTCATGTCGAGCGATACCCATATCGTGCCGTTGTTCGTCGGCGACCCGGAGAAGTGCAAGCGCGCTTCCGACATGCTGCTGGAAGAGCACGGCATCTATATCCAGCCGATCAACTATCCGACCGTCGCCAAGGGCACCGAGCGGCTGAGGATCACGCCCTCGCCCTATCACGAGGACGGCCTGATCGACGCCCTGGCCGAAGCGCTGCTGCAGGTCTGGGAACGGCTCGGCCTGCCGCTCCGCAACAAGCAGCTGGCGGCCGAGTAACCCTATCCTGTCCTGGTCCTGAAATTGGGCCGGTCGCGCGATGCGCGGCCGGCCCAATGCGTTTATAGTCCCGTATCCGGCCCTTTCCCGGGCCGGGACGGGAGACAGGCAGCAATGCTGCACGACTGGGGCGTCATCGCCACGGCGTTCGCCTACATCGGATTGTTGTTCTACGTGGCCAGCCGCGGCGACCGGATGCCGGCGGGTGAGCGCGGCCGTGCCAGCCAGTGGATCTACCCGCTGTCGCTCGCGATCTACTGCACCTCCTGGACCTTCTTCGGGTCGGTCGGCTTCGCGACCCGCACCAGCGTCGACTTCCTTGCGATCTATGTCGGCCCGATCCTGATGATCGGGCTGTGCACGCCGCTGCTGCGCCGGGTGATCGCGCTGGCCAAGTCGCAGAACATCACCTCGATCGCCGATTTCATCGGCGCGCGCTACGGCAAGAGCCAGGCGGTGGCAGCGACGGTGGCCGGCATCGCGATCATCGGCTCGGTGCCCTACATCGCGCTGCAGCTCAAGGCGATGGCCTCGTCGCTGGAGACGATCCTGAGCGAGGACCAGGCCTTCTCCAAGATTCCGATCATCGGCGATATCGCGCTGATGGTGACACTGGCGATGGCTGTTTTCGCGGTGCTGTTCGGCACCCGCCACACCGACGCGACCGAGCACCAGCATGGCCTGATTCTGGCGATCGCGACCGAATCCATCGTCAAGCTGGTCGCCTTCATCGCCGCAGGCGCTTTCGTCACCTTCTGGATGTTCTCTCCGGTCGAACTCTATGAGCGCGCCCTGAAGACGCCGGAGGCGGTGCGCGCGATCGCATATGTGCCGTCGATCGGCAACTTCCTGATCATGGTTCTGCTGTCGTTCTGCGCGATCATGCTGCTGCCGCGCCAGTTCCACGTTAGCGTGGTGGAGAATTCGAACAGCGCCGAGGTCAGCCGGGCGCGCTGGCTGTTCCCGCTCTACCTTGTCGCGATCAATTTGTTCGTGATTCCGATCGCGATCGCGGGCCTGGTCATCTTCCCGTTCGGCGCCGTCGACGCCGACATGTTCGTGCTGGCGCTGCCGATCGAAGGCGGTGCCCAACTGCTCAGTCTCGCGGTCTTTGTCGGCGGCCTGTCGGCCGCGACCGCGATGGTGATCGTCGAATGCGTCGCACTGTCGATCATGGTCTCCAACGACTTCGTGCTGCCGCTGGTGCTGCCGCGCAGCGACGATGGCCGCGTCGGCCAGAAGGACTTCGGCGATTTCCTGCTGAAGGCCCGCCGCTTCTCGATCTTCGCCATCATGGTGATGTCGTATTTCTACTACCGCGCGCTCGGCAACACCCAGCTCGTCGCGATCGGCCTGTTGTCTTTTGCCGCGATCGCGCAGCTTGCGCCGGCATTCTTCGGCGGCCTGTTCTGGCGCCGCGGCACGGCGCGCGGCGCCATGGCGGGCATGCTGGTCGGCTTTGCGATGTGGCTCTACACGCTATTCATACCTAGCTTTCTCGAGAACTCGACCGCGGGCCTGATGCTACTGCAGCACGGGCCATTCGGAATCGAGGCGCTGCGGCCGCAGGCGCTGCTCGGCGGCGACCTGCCGCCATTGTTGCATGGCACGCTGTGGAGCCTCGCGCTCAACATCCTTGCCTATGTCGTGTTCTCGCTCGCACGTGCGCCGTCCTCGATCGAGCTGCTGCAAGCCAACGTGTTCGTGCCCACTGAGCTGACCCCGATCGCGCCAAGCTTGCGGCGCTGGCGGACCACCGTGACGGTGCAGGACATCCAGAGCACGGTCACGCAATATCTCGGTCCCGACCGCACCCGCGAGGCATTCGCGGCGTTCGCCGCCAACCATAACGGCACGCTCGACCCGGCAGCGACCGCGGATTTCGAGCTGCTGCAGCACGCCGAGCGGCTGATCGCCTCGTCGATCGGGGCGGCGTCGTCACGCCTCGTGATGTCGCTGTTGCTGCGCCGACGCACCGTATCGGCCAAGGCCGCGCTGAAGCTGCTCGACGATTCCCACGCCGCGCTGCATTTCAACCGCGAAATCCTGCAGACCGCGCTCAACCACGTGCGCCAGGGCATCGCCGTGTTCGACGCCGACCTGCAGCTGATCTGCTCCAATCGCCAGTTCAGCGAATTGCTGTCCTTGCCGCCGCATCTGGTGCAGCTCGGCATCCCGCTGCCCGAAATCCTCGAATTCATGAGTGCGGTGAGCCCGCCCCCCGCCGGCAGCAGCGATAGCCTGCTGGAGCAGCGCTTGAGCGCCTACACCACCGCGGGCGAACCCTATCTGGAACGCTTCACCGATCGCCATCTGGTGATCGAGGTACGCGCCAACCGCATGCCGGGCGGCGGCCTCGTCATCACCTTCTCCGACGTCACACCGAGCTTCGAGGCGGCGGAAGAGCTGGAGCGCGCAAATGCAACGCTGGAAAAGCGCGTCCGCGACCGCACCGAGGAGTTGACGCGGCTGAACTCGGAACTCGCGCTCGCCAAGAGCACCGCGGAGGATGCCAATGCCTCCAAGACGCGGTTTCTCGCAGCCGCAAGCCACGACATCCTGCAACCGCTCAATGCGGCGCGCCTCTATGTGACGAGCCTGGTCGAGCGCCAGAACGGCGGTGAGGATTCGCGCCTGGTCGAGAACATCGACGACTCGCTCGAGGCGATCGAGGACATCCTGGGCGCGCTGCTCGACATCTCCCGGCTCGATGCCGGCGCCATGACGCCGTCGATCACGAGCTTCAGGATGGCCGACCTGACCCGCTCGCTGGAGATCGAATTCGCGCCGATCGCCCGTGACAAGGGCCTCGACCTGCACTTCGTGCCCTGCTCGCTGCCGGTCGAATCCGACCGCTCGCTGCTGCGCCGGCTGTTGCAGAACTTCATCTCCAACGCGATCAAATATACCCCGCGCGGCCGCGTGCTGGTCGGCTGCCGCCGCCGCGGCCAACAGCTGCAGATCAGCATCTACGATACCGGCGTCGGAATCCCCGTGCAGAAGCGCGGCGAGATCTTCAAGGAGTTCCATCGTCTCGAACAGGGCGCCCGGATCGCGCGCGGCCTCGGCCTCGGATTGTCGATCGTCGAACGGCTGGCGCGGGTGCTCAACCATCACATCGCGATATCGGCCAACACCGGCGGTGGTTCGGTGTTCTCGGTCACGGTGCCGGTCGCCACCTCGGTCAACCATACCGCCGCCGTCACCAGCGCCACTCCGCTGTCGAAGACGCCGATGAGCGGCGCGCTGATCGTCTGCATCGAGAACGATCTCGCGATCCTCGACGGCATGAAAACGCTGCTGACCGCATGGGACGCCGAGGTCATCGCGGTGACCGATCCCGACGCTGCCATGGGCGCGATCGAGGCCGCCGGCGGTCGCATCACCGGCGTGCTGGTCGATTACCATCTCGACCGCGGCAACGGCATCGCCGCGATCCGCGAGATCCGCCGCCGCTTCGGCGACAACATCCCGGCGATCCTGATCACCGCCGACCGCAGCCCGCCCGTGCGCGCCGCCGCGCGCGAGGAGAACATCGCGGTGCTGAACAAGCCGGTCAAGCCGGCCTCGCTCCGCGCGCTGCTCGGGCAATGGCGCACCCAGCAGATGGTGGCGGCGGAGTAGCGACTTCGATTGCGATCGTAGGATGGGTGGAGCGCAGCGATACCCATCACCTCGCCGCATGCCGCCGCACCGGCGACCTTCAGCTCAATCGACCGTATCACCGGAAAGTGGCGTGAGTAGCATCGATGGACGGCCACGGAATTGTTCGAACCAATGGCTCAATTGGGCATACCGTCTGAAAGAAGGAAGCTCACGAAACTCCAGCCAGTCGAGGGCGGTGGCAATCGCGATATGCCCGATGTGGAGTGGTTCGGCATGATCCAGTTGCGCCTCCAACCAGGCATAGCCTGCGTCGAGCTTGCGGGCATAACCATCCATCAACGGTGGATAGCGCAGCGCTTCCGGCCGACGAACCGTCTCCCAACGTAACTGAATGCCGGTCTCGGCTAGGCCTTGCGCCACGGCTTGCATCCGTAGAGCACGCCAGCGCGCTTCGCCTTCCCCAGGGATCAAGCGTGGACCATCGTGCAGCGTATCGAGATAGGCGCAGATCACATCGGAATCGAATAGCGGCGGCTGCTCTGGCCGCAGCAGCACCGGCACCTTCCCCAACGGATTTTCCGCGAAGACGGTTGCGTTGGCATTGGTCGGGCTGGTCTCGTTGTGCTCGATGGCGATCCGACCGACGAGCGCGGTCTCGTGCGCAAAGACCAGCACCTTTCGCGCATAAGGGGAATGAGTCTGGTAAAGCAGTTTCATGGGATCAGTCCCCGGTAGGTCTGCGGCCTCATGGGATGAGAGATACGCCCGGTCTGCCAGGCGATGGGTATCGCTGCGCTCCACCCATCTACGATCCCGTCAGGTCGTCGGCGTGTCAGGTCGTAGGCGTGCCTTGGCGCCACTGGCCGCCAGCGATCTTGGCGGCGGCGATCACGGCCTGGGTCCGGCTTTCGACACCAAGTTTCTGCAGGATCGCCGAGACATGCGCCTTGATGGTCGCCTCGGAGACGCCGAGCTCGTAGGCGATCTGCTTGTTGAGCAGCCCCTCCGACAGCATCATCAGCACCCGCACCTGCTGCGGCGTCAGCGTGACGAGGCGGTCGCGCAGCCGGGTCATGTCGGGGTCGGCCGCTGCCGAGAGATCCGTGTCCGGCGGAACCCAGACGTCCCCCTCCATTACCTTCATGATGGCATCGCGCAGCGTCTCGACCCCGAAGCGCTTGGGAATGAAGCCGGAGGCGCCGAAATCGAGCGAGCGGCGGATGGTTCCAGCATCGTCGCTGGCGGAGACGATGACGACCGGGATCGCGGGATATTGCGCCCGCAGATAGATCAGGCCGGAGAAACCGCTGATCCCCGGCATCGTCAGGTCCAGCAGGATCAGGTCGACGTCGGAGTCCCGTTCCAAGAGCCCGGTCAAATCCTCGAACGATCCGGCCTCGCTGATCGCGGCCGAACTCACGACGCTCGACACCGCCTGGCGCAATGCATCGCGGAACAGCGGATGGTCATCGGCGATGACAAGATGAGTATTGGCGATAGCAGTCATCTCAGTCCCACAAGCGGGCTTTGGCAATCCCGCGAAGTCCGGTTGTCTCCCGGGCCGCAGTACCACGCAAGCACTCGATAATACCACATGCCAATGCAGTTAATTGCGCCCGCCTTGTGCGCTGCAATAGACGCGAGTTGCCGCGCAGAATCCCATTCACCTTGGCTGACGTTAAGCCGACACGGTGCAAAAGCCAAAAGTCTTATTGGGGCACATTTCACCGCGATGTTACTTTTGGTGGCAAGTCCAAAGTCGATCCGGAGATTCCGGAGCCATTTTGGGACGCGAGGAAACAAGTCGGGGAGCGAAACACAATGACGATGGCTGCAGCCGCGGGCGGAGGCGTCCGCACAGGTGGAATGACCGCTGAGGAGAGAAAGGTCATTTTCGCCTCCTCGCTTGGCACCGTGTTCGAGTGGTACGACTTCTACATCTACGGAACGCTCGGCGCATTCCTGGCGAAGTACTTCTTCTCGAACGTGCCTCCAAACGTCGGCTTCATCTTCGCGTTGCTGGCGTTCGCGGCGGGCTTCGCCGTTCGCCCGTTTGGCGCGCTGATTTTCGGCCGTCTCGGCGACATGATCGGCCGCAAGTACACGTTCCTCGTCACGATGACCCTGATGGGCGTCGGCACCTTCTTCATCGGCTTGCTCCCCGGCTATGACACTTGGGGTATCGCGGCTCCCATCGTCCTGATCGTACTTCGCCTCATCCAGGGCCTCGCGCTCGGCGGTGAATATGGTGGTGCGGCAACCTACGTCGCCGAACATGCGCCCCAGGGCAAGCGCGGCTACTACACGTCCTGGATCCAGACCACTGCGACCCTTGGTCTGTTCATCGCGCTATTGCTCATCCTGGGCATCCGTTCATGGATGGGCGAGGCGTCGTTTGGCGATTGGGGCTGGCGAATCCCGTTCCTGCTGTCCAGCGTCCTCCTGGTCGTATCGATCTGGATCCGGTTGAGCCTGAACGAGTCGCCGGTGTTCCAGCGCATGAAGGAGGAAGGCACGACCTCGAAGCGGCCGCTGGGCGAGGCGTTCGGCGAATGGTCCAACGCCAAGATCGCGATCCTGGCGCTGTTCGGCGCCACCGCCGGCGAAGCCGTGGTGTGGTACGGTGGGCAGTTCTATGCGCTGTTCTTCCTGACCCAGACCATCAAGGTACCTGGCGTCCCAGCGCAAATCATGATCGTGGTGGCGTTGGCGCTGGGCACTCCGGGCTTTGTCCTGTTCGGCTGGCTCTCCGACAAGATCGGCCGCAAGCCGATCATCCTGGCCGGCTTCCTGCTCGCTGCGGTGACCTACTTCCCGATCTTCAAGGGGATCACCCATTTCGCCAATCCGAAGCTGGAACAGGCGCTCGCCTCGTCGCCGGTGACGGTCGTGGCAGACCCCAACGAATGCTCGTTCCAGTTCAAGGCAACCGGCACGGAGAAGTTCACGACGAGCTGCGACGTCGCGAAGTCGGCGCTGGTCAACCTGTCGGTCAACTACACCAATGAGGCCGCTCCGGCTGGCACCAAGGCAAAGGTGAAGATCGGCGATCAGGTGCTCGCGGCTGACAGTGCCGACTTCGCTAAGGCGTTGCCGGCAGCGATCAAGGCGCACGGCTACCCGCCGGCGGCGGATCCGAACGAGATCAATTACGTGATGACCACGATTCTGCTGTGGCTCCTCGTGGTCTACGTGACCTTGGTCTACGCGCCCATCGCAGCCTGGCTTGTCGAGCTGTTCCCAAGCCGCATCCGTTACACCGGCATGTCGCTGCCGTACCACATCGGCAACGGCTGGTTCGGCGGATTTCTGCCGGCGACCGCGTTCGCGATCGCAGCCGCGACCGGGAATATCTATTCCGGTCTCTGGTATCCGATCGTCATCGCCCTGATGAGCCTTGTGGTCGGATTCCTGTTCCTGCCCGAGACCAAGGACGTAGACATCACCAAGACCTGATCGGTCGACACTATGCTTCAAACACATCGGCCGCGGAGCGATCCGCGGCCGATGTCATTTGGTGGCGCCGATGAACTGCAGCACAATCTCGCGCCGGTGCGGGCGGGCGCGATGCTCGATCAAATAGATGCCCTGCCAGGTGCCGAGCGCCGTCTCGCCATCGAGCACCGGAATCTGCAGCGAGGTCGCCGTCAGCATGGTCTTGATATGGGCCGGCATGTCGTCGGGCCCTTCGGTGTCGTGACGCCAGCCGGCATTTTCGGGCGCGGCCCGATCGAGTGCCGTCATCAGGTCGATCAGCACCGTCGGATCGGCATTCTCCTGGATCGTCAGCGACGCCGATGTGTGGCGGATGAACAAGCTCACCGCGCCCTCGCCGGCGCGCGCCTCGCGCAGGAACTTTGCGATCTCACTGGTGATGTCGGTAAAGCCTGCGCGCGACGTCTGCACGGTGAGAAGCGACGAGACGATGCTGGTTACAGCGACCGAGGATGGCGCCGAGCGCGTGACAACTTTGGCCGAGGTCATGGACGGTCCCTCAACAACGTCAGATCAAATCTTGCCGCCGTTGACGTCGCGCTGCACGCGATTGGCCATCTCGATCAGGCGCCGCCAGGCGCGCTCCACGAAGGACATCACGCGGTCCATGTCGCGGTCGCTCGGCAGTGGAATCTCGATCTTGCGCTCCCCCTCGGCGGTCTTCGGCTCGAGCGGCTTCAGCGAGTCCCCCTTCGGCAGCGCCTCGTCGGTCTTGCCTGACACGGCGGGTTCGCGCGCCGCGAGTGCGCCCTTCAGCCTGTCGTTGTCGGCCTGCAGGCGGCCGATCTCCGCATCCATTGCCGCGCGTTCGTCGGGCACCGCATAGCAGGCCCAGCCGGCGCTGGAATTGGTGCAGGTCGACACCGCGCCGGTGCGCGTGTCGAGCCGCACGAAGCCGTCGCCCGCCGGGGCCAAGGTATAGCGGCCGTTCTCGGTGTCGGGTGCCGATTGCGCAATCGCGTCGCCGCAAGTGAGCAGAAGGGCTGCAGCAACCGTAACAGAGAATCTCGAGAGCGATGTCGCTATTGGCATGGGCTTGCTCCGCCTCAACCAGATCCCGCCCCTAAATGCCTGAGCTATAGGGCTTGCGGCCCGACTTCAACGCGTCGTCCAGTAATTCGATCCGACCTTGGCCCGAGAACTGATCGACCAGCAGCACGGGCTTGTAGTTTACCTTGAGATCGTAATCACTTACGAGCCGAACGAACGGCTTGTGGCCGATATAGGCCCACGGCGACCGCAGCGAGTCGCATGCGGATGTCCCGCTATAGAGCTTTCGACCATCCCAACAGAGCGGCAAAACCCGCGCAGGATCGCTTCGTTGCATGCGAGCTGCTGCACTGCGAATGCTGCGTTACTCTGCCCTTGAATATCTTCGAATAAATTCAATGAAATCAACGTCATAACTGGTTACGACGCAATCTTGACTTGATTAGACGCGGTCAGTATGGTCCGCGCGGCTTTTGACGGGGGCAGGCGCAATTTCCATCATCCGCGGCATCGGTTAGTGTTTGCAGCATGGCTGAAAACACCAACCACGACGCAAGTGGAAGTCGCGATCAATCGCCTCCCGACGAAGCTGCGCTTTCCGCAAGGCTCGGAAGTCTCGATCATCGGTTGTCAGAAATTCGCGACAGCCGGAGAAGCAAGACTGATCAATCCGGTACTGAAGGCGGGGACCGTGAGGCCAGAGCTTCGGCGATGGCGCTCGGTTTTCGTCTTTCGTCGGAGCTGGTCGCGGGCGTTGCCGTCGGAGCGGCGATTGGCTGGGGGTTCGACCGTTTGCTGTCGACATCGCCATTCGGCTTCATCGTGTTCACGCTGCTCGGCTTTGTCGCCGGCGTGGTCAACGTGGTGAGGTCTGCGGGCGTGGCCTCGGGCAAGCGCTAGGCGCTGGCGGGAAGTCACGACATTTGAAATTCGATTACCGGCAGGACGGCCGGTGGACCAAGAGCCGCGCGGATGAAAATCGACCCGATCCATCAGTTCAATATCGAGCCCCTCTTCACGCTCGGCCATATCGGCAATCACACGATCGCCTTCACCAATTCGTCGCTGTACATGTTCATCGCGGTCCTCCTGATCGCGCTGCTGATGCTGGCGAGCGGCCGGGAGTTGATCCCGGGACGGCTGCAGTCGGTCGCGGAGATCTCCTACGAGTTCGTCGCCTCCACGATCCGCAGCACGGCCGGCTCGGAGGGCATGAAGTTCTTTCCGCTGATCTTCTCGATCTTCATGTTCCTCTGCGTCTCGAACCTGGTCGGCATCGTCCCCTACACCTTCACGATCTCGAGCCATTTGATCGTGACCGCGGCCCTTGCGCTGCTGGTCTTCTTCACCGTCCTGATCTACGGCCTCTACAAGAACGGTCTGAAATTCTTCAAGATCTTCGTCCCCTCCGGCGTCCCGATCTACATCCTCCCGCTGGTCATGTTCATCGAGGTCCTGTCGTTCTTCCTGCGGCCGGTCTCGCACAGCGTGCGTCTGTTCGCCAACATGCTGGCCGGCCACATCGCGCTGAAGGTGTTCGCGGGCTTCGTCGCGATGCTCGGCTTCTCGCTGGGCGCGCTCGGCTGGGTCGGCGGCGTGCTGCCGCTGGCGCTGACGATTGCGCTGTACGCCCTCGAACTCCTCGTTGCGTTCCTGCAGGCCTATGTGTTTGCGATCCTGACCTGCATCTACCTCAACGACGCCATTCATCCGGGACACTAAGCGGTCCGGAGAATCTCTCCACCCACAATCTGTCTATCTTTCCTCAAGGAGCTAAAAATGGAACCGGCAGCAGCTAAACTTATCGGCGCGGGCATCGCATGCATCGGCATGGGCGGTGCGGGCGTTGGCGTGGGCATCATCTTCGGCAACTACCTTGCCGCAGCGGTGCGCAACCCGTCAGCCGCGCAGGGTCAGTTCGGCAACCTGATCTTCGGCTTCGCCGTGACCGAAGCGCTCGGCATCTTCTCGCTGCTGATCGCGCTGCTCCTGCTGTTCGTTCCGCTCTGAGCGGCAACCCGGTTCCGCACTGGCGGCAACCCGGTTCCGCACTGCGGCAACCCGTCGCGCCGCCTTCGAAGGCGGCGCGCATGACAGCAACAGGAGAACACCATGGCTGAGAGTCATGGCGAGGCAAAAGGCCAGAATGCCGACGCCCATACCGAGGCCGATGGCGGACATCACGGCGGAGCCTTTCCGCCGTTCGATTCCTCCAACTTCGCCTCGCAGCTGGTGTCGCTGGCGATTGCATTCGTCGCCCTCTATCTGATCGTGTCGCGGATCGCACTGCCGCGCGTCGGCGGTACGATCGATGCACGCCAGAACAAGATCGAAGGCGATCTGGCCGAGGCGCAAAAGCTGAAGGACGAGTCCGACGCGGCGCTGAAGGCCTATGAAACCGAGCTGGCGAACGCGCGCTCCAACGCGCAGGCGATCGGCAACGAGACCCGCGAGAAGCTGAACGCGGCCTCCGAAGCCGAACGCAAGACGCTGGAAGAGAGGCTGGCGGCCAAGCTTGCCGACGCCGAGAAGCAGATCGCAACGACCCGGACCAATGCCATGAGCAACGTCCGCGGGATCGCGGCGGATGCTGCCGGCGCCATCGTCCAGCGGCTGTCCGGCATGACGCCGGATGCGAATGCGGTCAACAGCGCCGTCGACGCTTCGCTGAAGGGATAGACCGATGCTTTACGAACCGGAAACCTGGGTCGCGGTCGCGTTCGTCATTCTGATGATCGTGTTCGGCTATCTCGGCGTCCATCGCACCCTGCTGACCGCGCTCGACCACCGCGCCGAGCGCATCAAGGCCGAACTGGACGACGCCCGCCGTCTGAAGGACGAAGCCACCAAGCTGCTCGGCGAGTACAAGGCCCGCCGTGCCAGCGCAGAGCGCGAGGCCGAGGACATCATCTCGAGCGCCAAGGCCGAAGCCGAACGGATCGCGGCCGAGGCCAAGACCAAGATGGAAGATTTTGTCGCGCGGCGGACCAAGACCGCCGAGAGCAAGATCGCGCTGGCCGAGGCCCAGGCCGTGGCCGATGTCCGCGCCGCCGCCGCCAACGCCGCCATCACCGCCGCCTCGATCATCCTGTCGCAGTCGGTCAAGGGCTCGGTCGCTGACGATCTCGTCAACAAGGGCATTGCCGAAGTGCGCTCCAAGCTGAACTGAGGCGCTTCCCCTCCAGCACAAAGCCGGCCCGAGACGATCGCGCCGGCTTTTTTGTTGGCGCCCAGTGCGCCGGCATCACTCGGTTGCGCCGGCCTTTGACGACTTTTTCTTCGGCGCGCGCGGCTTGGGTTCGGGCTTGATGGCCTGCGGGTCGAAGCCGATGTAGAAAACATAATTGTCGTTGTCCGCGGCCGTCGGTGCCGGATAGACGATGTCTTCGGCGACCAGGCTGAACGGCACGCTGCCGCTCTCGTCGATCTGGACCGTGGTCTGATAGGCCTTGGTCGCGATCGTTTTCTCCCCCACGCCGCCGAGCACCACGGCGACGCGAAGCGGCACCTGAATCGTCGGCGGCGCGCCCGACGGGCCCACGATCACCCGCCCCTGGATCCCGATCTTGGCGGTGATTTCGCCGTTGTTGAGGGTGCATTGCCGCGCGGTCTTGGTGATCGACGCCAGGAACTTGACGTCGTTGCCGACCGCCTCCTTACCGGCCACGGCCACCGAATAGGTGGAGGCGCCGGCGCGGATCTGCACCGGCGGACAGGTCAGTTCGGCGTCGGCGTCGTCGAGCTGCTTTGGCCCCGCAGGCGCGGCCGGCTTGGCGGTGTCGGACGAACCGCCGCCAAACAGGCTCTTGAAGCGGTCGCTCAGGGACTGCGCCACGCCGGCCGAAGGCATCAGGGCGGCGCCGAGACTGATCGACGCGGCCGCCATCATCGCGATCCTGATCACTCGTCTGTCACCCATGCGATATCCTCAAACCTCCAACCGAAGTTCCCTGTTCCGCGCGCCTTATAGCAGGGCAATGGCGGCGAACCCAAGGCGACGAATAATGGCGACGAACAAGCCGACGATTCAAACGCAACAACGGCGATCAACCGCGGAAATCCTCATGTAGGAGGCCGAACAGCAAATGGTCCTGCCAGATGCCGTTGATGCAGAGATAGCGCCGCGCGAGCCCCTCGCGGCTGAAGCCGCATTTCTCCAGCACCCGGATCGACGGGGCGTTGGAGGGGATGCAGGCCGCCTCGATGCGATGCAGATTAAGTTCGCCGAACAGCGAGGGCAGCAGCACCCGCAGCGCCGTCGTCATGTAGCCGCGATGGGCATGGGGCTGACCGACCCAATAGCCGATGGTGCCCGCCTGCACGATGCCGCGGCGGACATTGGCCAGCGTGATGCCGCCGATCATCACCCCGTCCGATTCGCGGAAAACGACGAACGGATAGGAGCGGTCGGCCGCGATGTCCTCGGAATACCGGCGCAGCCGGCGGCGGAAGCCGGCGCGGGTCAGGTCGTCGGACGGCCAAATCGGCTCCCATGGCGTGAGATAGGCGCGGCTGAATTCCCGCAATTGCGCCCACTGTGGAAAATCCGACATTTGCGGCGCGCGCAGCAGCAGCCCATGGCCGCGCGGCATCAGCGCGGCCGGTCCGCTGGATGGCAATCGAAACAGGGCCATGGCCCGACACTCCCCGTACCCCCTCGCCCCGCCCTTGCGGGGAGAGGGTTGGGGTGAGGGGCATCTCCGCAGATTCGATTTGCGGATAGGGCCCCTCACCCGAAGCCTTCGGCTTCGACCTCTTCCCGCAAACGCGGGGCGAGGTGAATCTTAATGCAGCAACGTCTTTGCCTTCGACTTCGTCAATCCTTCCGCAAAAGATACCGCCGTGTCCAGACCCCTGCCGCTGCCGAGGGCGACGACGGCCGGGCGGCTGCGCGACAACAAGGCGCGAGCGGCGTTGCGGCTCGATTCGACGCTGACCGCGTCGATCCGCGCCACCAGCTCTTCCACCGTCTGCGGCCTGCCATAGGCTAGCACATGGCGTGCCAATTGTTCGGCCCGGGATGAGCAGCTTTCCAGCGCCATCAGGAGGCCGGCCTTCATCTGCGCCTTGGCCCGTGCCACCTCGGCTTCGGTCAGGGTTTCCACGGCATCGGTGATGACGTCGACGATAACCTCCATCATTTCCGGCGCGTCGGCGGGATCGGTCCCGGTGTAGAGGCCGAAGAAGCCGGTGTCGCTGTAGGGGGCGTGGAAGGTGTAGATCGAGTAGCAGAGCCCGCGCTTCTCGCGCACTTCCTGGAACAGCCGCGACGACATCCCCCCGCCGAGCGTATTGGTGAACACTTGCAGCGAGAACAGCGCGAGGTCGTTCTGCGGCAAGCCTTCGAGCGCCAGCGTCAGATGCGCCTGCTCGAGCTCGCGATGCACCACCCGGGAGCCGCCCTTGCCGAACATCGCGACTTGCGGCTTCGGCGCCGGCGTCGCCTCGAAGCTTGCAAACCGCTCGGTGACCTCCTCGACGATGCGCTTGTGATCGACCGCGCCGGCGGCGGCGACCACCATGTCCGGCCCGCGGTAATGCGTCGACAGATAGCCGCTCAGCATGTCGCGGGTAAAACTCTTCAGCGTCTTGGCGGTCCCGAGCAGCGAGCGGCCCATCGGCTGGTCCGGATAGCAGAGCTCGTTGAGATGCTCGAACACGACGTCGTCGGGCGTATCCTGCGCCGCGCCGATCTCCTGCACGATCACGCCCTTCTCGCGCTCCAGCTCATCGGGCACGAAGGACGGATTGGCGAGGATATCGGAGAGCACGTCGAGCGCCAGCGGCACGTCCGCCTTCATCACCCGCGCGTAATAGGCCGTGGTCTCGGTCGAGGTGCCGGCATTGAGGTCGCCGCCGACCGCCTCGATCTCCTCAACGATCTCGCGCGAGGAGCGCCGCTTGGTGCCCTTGAATGCCATGTGTTCCAGAAGATGCGAGATGCCGTGCTCGTTCGGCTTCTCGTCGCGGCCGCCGACGCCGGCCCAGACGCCGAGCGCCGCGGTTTCCAGATGCGGCATGGTGTCGGTGACGACAGTGAGACCGCTCGCGAGCTTGGTGACTTCAACGCTCATCCGGCAACTCCTTGCTTGGCGGCACGGCTGACCGAGAGCACGAATCGTTCGACCTCCGCAGCGTCGTTCTTCATCACAGTCATATGTTCGGATTTGGTCATCAGACCGTCAAGCCAGGCCGGCAGATGCGGACGCACGCCGCAGGCGGCTTCGACCGCGTCCGGGAATTTCGCCGCATGCGCGGTCGATAGCACGATGTTGGGGGTTTTCGAGTCGGAGGTGTCGCGGTCGGCGACTGCAAGCGCCACCGCGGTATGGGGATCGACAAGGTCGCCGGCCTCGCGCCAGGCGGCGCGGATCGCGGCCGCCGTTTCGGTCTCGTCGGCGCGGCCGGCGTCGAAATCACGGCGCACCGCAGCGAGCGTCGCATCCGGCAGCACGAAGCGGCCGGATTGCTTGAGCGAATCCATCAGGCGCCGGACGCCGCCGGCGTCGCGGCCTCCAGCCTCGAACAACAGCCGCTCGAAATTCGACGACACCTGGATGTCCATCGACGGCGAGGCCGTGGCGTGAACCTCGCGCACCTCGTAGATTCCGGTCTTCAGCGTGCGCGGCAGGATGTCGTTGACGTTGGCGGCAATCCGCAAGCGCCGGATCGGCAGCCCCATGCGCTTGGCCACATAGCCGGCAAAGATATCGCCGAAATTGCCGGTCGGCACGGTGAAATCGACCGTCCGCTGCGGTGAGCCGAGCGCGACCGCCGAGGTGAAGTAGTAGACCACCTGGGCCACGATGCGCGCCCAGTTGATCGAGTTGACGCCCGACAGCGCGACGGCATCGCGGAAGCTATGATGGTTGAACATCGCCTTCACGATCGCCTGGCAATCGTCGAACGTGCCCTCGATCGCCAGCGCGTGCACATTGGCGGCGCCCGTCGTCGTCATCATGCGACGCTGCACGTCGGAGATGCGCCCGTTCGGGAACAGCACGACGAGATCGACATTGTCGAGGCCTGCGAACGCATCGACCGCGGCACCGCCGGTGTCGCCCGATGTCGCGACCACGATGGTGGTGCGCTGCGCCCGCTTGGCCAGCACATGATCCATCAGCCGCGAGATCAACTGCATCGCGACGTCCTTGAACGCCAGCGTCGGCCCATGAAACAGCTCGAGCAGGAATTGATTCGGCCCGATCTGGTCGAGCGGCACCACCGCCGGATGGCGGAAGGCGGCATAGGCCTCGTTCGCCATGCGCCCGAGATCGGCGTCGGATATCTCGCCGGCGGCAAACGGGCGGATGATCTCGACCGCGACCTCCCAATAGGGCCGGCCGAAGAGCGAGGCGATGGTCTCCGGCGAAAGCTGCGGCCAGGTCTCGGGCACGTAGAGCCCGCCGTCACGGGCAAGCCCGGTCAGCATCACATCGCAGAAGCCCAATGCAGGAGCTTCGCCCCTGGTCGAAATATAGCGCGTCAAACGGTCCTCCAAAGGCTTCGATCCCAGCCTTAAGCCTTTGATAGATTGGAATTATCGTGTTCGCATGATGCGAACCGATGGGGCACCATAGAAGATCAGGCCGGCAAAGGGTAGCCCGAACGATTGCGTCTCGGGGGTGATGAGTTGGCGCGCTGCTCCATCCGATTGTCGTCCTGGCGAAAGCCAGGAGCCATAACCACCGCGGTTTGTTGGCAGAACGATCGCGGCCCCAGCGTCATGTCACAACCGGCATTTGTGGTTGATGGTGTGGACGGCCCCCTACGGCATCAGTGTGCCAGAATGAGGTTGTTGCAAATCTCAGACAAGGGAGCCGTCCGTGAGAGAGATTATCCGCATTGGAATGGATACGTCGAAGTATATTTTTGTGCTGCATGGGGTTGATGCGGCGGAACAGCCTGTGTTGCGCAAGAAGCTTGCGCGCAAGCAGGTGCTGGAGTTCTTCGCCAAGTTGCCGCCGACCGTGATCGGGATGGAGGCCTGCGGGGCCTCGCACCATTGGGCACGGGAGCTTCGCAAGCTGGGCCACGAGGTGAAGTTGATGGCGCCGCAATTGGTGAAGCCCTATGTGTCGCGGAACAAGAACGACGGTCGGGATGCGGAGGCGCTGTGTGAAGCGATGAGCCGGCCGAGCATGCGGTTCGTGCCGGTCAAGACGGTCGAGCAGCAGGCCGCGCTGATGCTGACGGGTGTCCGCGCTGGATTGATCGCCCGGCGCACCCAGCTCGGCAATATGATCCGCGGCCATGCGGCGGAGTTTGGCCTGATCGGGGCCCAAGGGACCGACAAGATCGAGCCGCTGCTGGCGCGGATTGCGCAGGACGAGACGCTTCCTGCCCTGGCACGCGAGCTGTTTACGGTGCTGGGCCGCGACTACACCAGACTCGTGGGCGAGCTGCAGGAGATCGAAGCCAGATTGATGGCCTGGCACCGCTCCGACGCCGTGGGCCGGCGTCTGGCGCAGATCCCTTCTGTCGGGCCGATCGTTGCAACGACGCTCGTGATGAAGACACCCGATCCCCATGCTTTCCGCTCCGGCCGTCACTTCGCAGCCTGGCTCGGCCTCACCCCCCAGGATCACTCCACCGCCGGCAAAACCAGGCTTGGCAGGATCACGCGGGCGGGCGACGAGGACCTGCGCCGCCTGCTGGTGATCGGGGCAACGGCGGTCATCCAGCAGGCCAGACGCGGGCGCGGCCATCACTCGCGCTGGCTGCTGGCCCTGATCAAGCGCAAGCCACCGAAGCTTGCCGCCGTGGCGCTCGCCAACAAGGTGGCCCGCATCGCCTGGAAGCTGATGGCGACCGGCGAGAGTTATGACGCCGCACGGATCAATGCCACCGCGGCAGTCGCCGTCTAACAGATTGGCCGGCTGGCGGGCTCGCTCGTCAGCCGACCCGGAGCTGCAGGAGCAGATGGAGCGATCGATCGAGCAACGATGCGAGACAGTCCGTAGGACCCATCGGCCGTCAACAGGCCGCGTGGTTGTTTGGAACTCGCATCGCGCAAACCATCTTGGCCAGCGATCCATCCGATCGCACTCAAAAGGCCGGACATATGGATGCAAGCGATCCGATCCGCTCAAAAAGCTCTTGTGCCACGGGGGCCGTCCACATATGGAGGCCTGCGGGGCCTCGCACCATTGGGCACGGGAGCTTCGCAAGCTGGGCCACGAGGTGAAGTTGATGGCGCCGCAATTGGTGAAGCCCTATGTGTCGCGGAACAAGAACGACGGTCGGGATGCGGAGGCGCTGTGTGAAGCGATGAGCCGGCCGAGCATGCGGTTCGTGCCGGTCAAGACGGTCGAGCAGCAGGCCGCGCTGATGCTGACGGGTGTCCGCGCTGGATTGATCGCCCGGCGCACCCAGCTCGGCAATATGATCCGCGGCCATGCGGCGGAGTTTGGCCTGATCGGGGCCCAAGGGACCGACAAGATCGAGCCGCTGCTGGCGCGGATTGCGCAGGACGAGACGCTTCCTGCCCTGGCACGCGAGCTGTTTACGGTGCTGGGCCGCGACTACACCAGACTCGTGGGCGAGCTGCAGGAGATCGAAGCCAGATTGATGGCCTGGCACCGCTCCGACGCCGTGGGCCGGCGTCTGGCGCAGATCCCTTCTGTCGGGCCGATCGTTGCAACGACGCTCGTGATGAAGACACCCGATCCCCATGCTTTCCGCTCCGGCCGTCACTTCGCAGCCTGGCTCGGCCTCACCCCCCAGGATCACTCCACCGCCGGCAAAACCAGGCTTGGCAGGATCACGCGGGCGGGCGACGAGGACCTGCGCCGCCTGCTGGTGATCGGGGCAACGGCGGTCATCCAGCAGGCCAGACGCGGGCGCGGCCATCACTCGCGCTGGCTGCTGGCCCTGATCAAGCGCAAGCCACCGAAGCTTGCCGCCGTGGCGCTCGCCAACAAGGTGGCCCGCATCGCCTGGAAGCTGATGGCGACCGGCGAGAGTTATGACGCCGCACGGATCAATGCCACCGCGGCAGTCGCCGTCTAACAGATTGGCCGGCTGGCGGGCTCGCTCGTCAGCCGACCCGGAGCTGCAGGAGCAGATGGAGCGATCGATCGAGCAACGATGCGAGACAGTCCGTGGGACCCATCGGCCGTCAACAGGCCGCGTGGTTGTTTGGAACTCGCATCGCGCAAACCATCTTGGCCAGCGATCCATCCGATCGCACTCAAAAGGCCGGACATATGGATGCAAGCGATCCGATCCGCTCAAAAAGCTCTTGTGCCACGGGGGCCGTCCACATATGGGTCCTGGCCTTCGCCAGGACGACGTTGGGGATGGTTCTCGATTCGCTATCCACCATCGCGGTGTCATCACCCGCGCATGCGGTGATCCAGTATTCCAGAGACAGTTGCGATTGAGCTGATAGGCTGCGGCGTACTGGGTCGCCCGGTCCCAGTGCGCAATTGCGCACAAGGCCGGGCGATGACACAGTGGATGGGGATGCAGCTTCGCGTTCTCGCGACATGATTTGCCCGAGTCTTGCATTTCGTTCCGCCCTCTTATCATGCAGAGGGCGCAGGGAAAGCCGGGTGCCGATTGCACCCATGGGCCGGTGCAACAGAAAGCACCGGGGTAGGACCACAGGTGTAACCGGAAACAACCCGGCTTTCCCTGCGCGATGGGTTACGGCTTATACGTGCTCTCCCCGGTGAGACTGGGCTTGCTTGTCACCGCCGTCAGCAAGAGACGTCAGTCTCTTGTGACAGGACACCTGCCACTAGGGCGTCAGGCCTGCACGACTTCGCCGTCCGCTATCTGCCACGATCGTCAATCATGACATCGGCGTCCACCGCATCCCACCGCGCGTTCGTGACGACCGCGAAGCGCCCCTCAATCGGGTGAGACGGGCAAATCTATACACTGAATTGCGCTTCTGATAAAACGAAATATTTTTGCTGCGAGGGCTTGTCACGTCGGGCAAATCAGTGGCATGGGGCGACCCTCCACCCCGTCGCCGTTCCGGAATGACAAGAGATGGAACCGCCCTCCGCGCCTCGCTATTGTCGTGGGCCAGGATACCCCGTGCATGGAGTTCGATGCGTGCTGAATTTGTACAGGTGGGCGACCCATGACTGGCACAGCATCGGCGCGGAGTTGCCGCCGGAGATTATCTGGCTGGATCTCCTCGATCCTTCCGCGGACGAAAAGCAGTTCGTCGAGAGCCGGCTCAATATACGCGTCCCGGCCGAAGGATCATTGGGCGAGATCGAGGCATCCAGCCGCCTGATCGCCGAACATGATCGGCTCTATCTGAGCTCGCCGGCGGTGCGGCTCGATGCCAACGACGAGGCCGAGATCACCAATGTCGGTTTCGTCATCGGCCCGCGCGTGCTGGTGACGGTACGGTTTGCAGCATTGCCGGCCTTCGACACCGTCATGAAACGGGTCGGTTCGGACGACAGCCTGAAAAACGGCATGTGCGTGTTTACCGCATTGCTCGAGGCCATGGTCGATCGTGGCGCCGACGTGCTGGAACACCTCGGTGCCAAGGCTGATGAGCTGTCGAGAGGCGTCTTCAAGGGCGGCCTGGTGCGAACCCGGCGCCCCGTGCGCTCCAGCCGTAAATTGCGTGAGGCGTTGGAGAGCGTCGGCGAATTGGCCGATCGGCTGGCAAAGGCGCGCGACGTCCTGCTCGGCGTCGGCCGCATCGCAAGTTTCGCCGACGACGTCGGCAATGAATGGATCACGCCCGCGTCGAAGCGGCGTCTTGAAGCCGTCTCCAAGGATGTCGTCTCGCTCAGCGACTATGAATCCCGTCTCTCGGACAAGATCCAGTTGCTGCTGGACGCCGTTCTGGGATTCATCAACATCCAGCAGAACGACCTCTTCAAGATCCTGACGATCGTCTCCGTCGTCGGTGTTCCTCCAACCATTCTGGTCGGGGTCTGGGGCATGAATTTCAAGAACATGCCGGAGCTGAACTGGACACTCGGCTATCCGCTGGCTTGCGCGGCGATCATCGCCAGCGGAATCCTGCCGTTACTCTGGTTCAGGCGGCGCGGCTGGTTCGATTAGGGTCGTGGACACCTGGGCGCTCCAGCTTCTCCCGGGTGCTAGTGGTCTACCACAGTGATTTTGACTCTTTGGCGGTGGCTGGATAGGCGCGGCCGAGTTTGGCGCGGGCTTTGTCGGTTGTGAACATCCATTTGATTCGGGCTCGGGTTTTATTTCGCCGCCGTTGCCATGCTGTGATCTCATTTCGGAGCCTTTTGGGGTCGTCGATGCGGCGGCCGAGACACTGGCGCTGAAGCACGCTGATCTCGCACTCAACCATGTTGAGCCAACTGGCGTGCTTCGGGGTGTAGTGGAATTCGAGGCGGCACAGGATGCGTCGGGCCTCGGCGGGCGCGAAGGCCTCATACAGCGCCCCAGGCTTATGGATCGACAAATTGTCCTGCACGACACGGATGCAGGCGGCGTCGGGATAATGGACGTCGACGAGCTCACGCATGCAGTGGGCGTAGTCCACGGCGGCGCGGCGGTCGGTGAGCTTGACGTTGCGCCAGCCCCGATACGGATCGAAGGTGACGAAGAGATTGACGGTGCCGTTGCGGCGATACTCGTAATCGTAGCGCTCGCGCTGTCCCGGTTGGGCCGGGACCGGCTGGCGCACCTCGCCGATCAGCTGGACGGGGGTCTCGTCGAAGCAGACCAGCGGCCGGGCGGGATCCGGCGTCTCGGCGTAGAGATCGAGCACGTCCTCCATGCGGGCGACGTATTCGCCGTCGACATGGGGAATGCACCACATGTCCCTGCGCCATGGTTTGAGGTCGTTCTCGGCCAGCCGGCGACGCACGGTCTCGCCCGACAGGCTGTCGTGATCGGTGAGCTTGACCATCGTGTCGGCCAGCAGCGTCAGCGTCCAGCGTTTGCGGCCGGCAGGCGGCTTGGCGCATGCCGTCGCCACCAGCAGGGCCTCCTCCTTTCCGGTCAGCTTGCGCTCTGCGCCCGGACGCGGCTCCTCACTCAAGGCCCGCTCCAGATTGCCTTCCACGAAGCGGCGCTTGGTCCGGCTGACGGTGGAAAGGCTGACACTCACGGTCCGGGCAATCTCCTCGTCGCTGCGGCCCCTATCGGCCGCCAGCAAAATCTGCGCCCGCTTGAGCTTGCGGGCGGCGTGCTTGCCGCCGCCGAGCATCGCCGTCAGTTCGTCGCGCTCGGCTTGGCTCAATTCGACCCGATAACGTACATTCATGCTTTGCCTCCTTGTCGGAGGCCGGGACGAATCGATCCATGAGTCAAAAATCAGGCGCGCGCTTAACCGAGAAGCAGGGTCACTACCTCGCTTTCATCCATACCTATTCGTACATGTTCGGACAGCCGCCCGCCGAAGCCGACATTCAGCGCCATTTCCGCGTCAGCCCGCCGTCAGTCCACCAAATGATCGTCACCCTCGAACGAAACGGTTTCATTCGCCGTCAGCCCGGCGTTCCCCGAAGCATCGAGATTCTCCTGCCACCCGAAAACTTGCCGATCCTCGAATGGCTCGGTATCAAAACGTCAAAATCACTGTGATGAACCACTAGTCGGCCTGCCGCTGTCGCTCGTCGAACAGCTTCTGTGCTTCGTCAACCTCTTCGATGTGCTCACACGCCCATTGCCCGAGGGCAAGCACCGGCTTGCTTAGAGAACCACCAAGACTTGTCAGCGCATATTCAACCTGAGGGGGACTGGCCGGAAGTATTTTCCGTTTGACAATGCCGTCACGTTCGAGCCCTCGCAGTGTTCTTGTCAGCATCTGCTGCGAGACGCCCTCGATGCTCCGTTTGATCTCGTTGAAGCGGTGGACCCCACCGCCCAGAAGTACGATGACGAGCACACTCCATTTGTCGCCGAGGCGCCCAAGCACCCTTCCGACGTTGCGGCTGTCTCTCAGAATTCGGTCCTTCGAGGCAGTCCTATCCATGTGACTACGTCCTGTCGTTAGGCGTTCTTGCGCGTTCGACATAGATAATCCCATATTTGGCTCGGGTCACATCTGCTGACTGGCTCATGCAGCATCGCCCATGGGAGCCTACCGAGGCTCCATCCTCCAAAGTCAGATCGGATTGAGGACGAGAGCATGAAGACGATAGCCGTTGTGACAGGCGCGAGCCGCGGAGCCGGAAAAGGAATAGCGATTGCGCTCGGTCAGGCCGGAATGACCGTCTACGTCACAGGCCGAAGCGTCGCAGCGACCGACTCGCCCTACGGCGGCACGGTCGCGGAGACGGCGGAACTCGTGACTCAAGCTGGCGGGAAGGGTGTTGCGGTTGCCGTCGATCATACTGACGACCATGCGATCTCCGCACTGTTCGACGGGATCCGGAACGCGCACGGACGACTTGATATCCTGGTCAACAACGCTGCGGCCCTGATCGCAACGACAGCATCCGGCGGCTTCTGGGAAAGGCCATTGGAAGCCGTGGAGCTCATCAACGTTGGTTTGCGTTCCCATTTCGTCGCGAGCTATCACGCCGCGCCGCTGCTGATCGCCAGCGGCGCGGGTCTGATCGTCAATACCGGGCACTATGGCGCAGTATGCTACCATCACGGTCCGGTGTACGGCGCGCAGAAGGCTGGGGCCGACAAGATGGCGGCCGACATGGCCAAGGAACTGCGACCTCACAATGTCGCTGCTGTCTCCATCTGGATGGCCGGCCTCGATACGGAGCGCGCTCGCGCCTATCTCGCAACCCTGCCTCCAGAGGCACACCCGACCGTGAAGCGTGAATCACCGCAGTTCACCGGCAGAGTGATTGCAGCGCTCTATGGCTCCGATCAAAGGATGACGCTATCGGGACGCGCCTTGATCGGCGCAGAGCTCGGAGCTTTGCTTGGCGTTACCGATATCGACGGATCGCACCCTCCCTCGCACCGCTACTCGATGGGCGGGCCGCCCGAGCTTCATTACTCACTCACGACTCGAAATTGACGGATTCCGGACCGGCTTGGCGGACGAGACCGCCGCATGGCGTCACCACCGAAGTTGAAACACTACTTCACCATCGGCGTTGAGAACTTGCTGGGTCCGACCGGCTTCTTCGATCAACCAATCCCGGAAACCCACCAATGTAGCTAGACCCGATGCTGCGCACAATCGGTCACCGGCCGGAGCCGGATTGAGGCGCGTGACATCGCGTCGAGGTGTCGCGCCGGCGTTGCTTATTGGTTGTGAGCCTCAACACCGCCGTTCCGGCAGGCCGCAAGAAAGAACACAACCCCGTGCGCCACATGCGCGTCGATCTCCGGGTCGAGCGCCGCGAGGTTCACCTCGAACAGCGCTCTGAACAGCAGGGGCACGGCGACGATATCAAGGAAGAACCGCGCCGTTGTCGCAATGCGCTCGGGAGCGAACGCTGGCAGCGACCCAAGTTCGTTGGACCGCGTCAGGTCGCGCAGCAGATGAACCCCTAGTTCGGTGGCGAGTTCACGCGCTCTCCGATTGACGCTGGCGGCCAGATCGGGGAAGCGGCGCGCTTCTGCGATCGCCAGCCGCATCAATCCGATCCGGTCGGGGTCGAACGTCCAGTGCAGCAGGGTGGCTGCCGCGCTCGTAAGGCGCTCCTCGATAGTTGCACCGGTCAGCAGTTCGATCTTGAACTCCGCGATGCGCAAAATGTCCCGCGTCACCACTTCGCTGAACAGCGCTCGCTTGTCCTGGAAGCGCGCATAGATCGTACGTTTTCCGGAGCGAGCGACCTCGGCGATCTCGTCGATGCTGGCACCTTCGAACCCGCGTTCCAGGAAGACGGTGCGTGCCGCATCGAGGATGCGCGTATCGACCTCCCCGGCAAGCTCCTTTGGCGGGCGGCCGAAGCGTACTTTGGCGCGCCTGGGCTTCGACGGTGGTGTCTTCGTCAAATCGCTGGTGTTCATATCGGTTGCTCCGGTTCCATCCTGCCGGCGGGCCGGCCGAGCACCCTAATATACCTACATCACGTCTTGTTGTAAATAGAACGGTACGGTCTCGTTCCTATTGACGCGCACGCTCAGCAGGGTTATTTGTCGAATAGAACGGAACGGTACCGTTCCTTTATGCGAGGCCCTTCTGTAGACCTCGCCCTGCAGCAGGAGCAGCTATCATGTTCGAAGACAGTGTTTTGGAACGGGGCGAATCGCGGCCCGAGGGCGTTGAAAGCCCGCCGTTTGTTGCGCCCTCGGATCAGCCCAACCTCAAATCCGATAGCCAGGGGCCCACCGCGCGGGCTCCGTCCCCGCAGCAACGCCCGGTTGGCAAAGAGCCTGCCTCGCCCGTTCAGCCGGAAGCCGCTGAACATCAGACGACCGGCAAAGGCCGCCAGGCAAGCTTCCTGCGCCGCCGTCCCGTCGTCTCCGCCATCGGCGCTGTGCTGCTCGCCGCCACGCTCGGCGGCGGCTATCTCTACATGGACTATGTCGAACATTTCGAGTCCACCGACGACGCCTTCATCGCGGCCCGGCAGTCCGCGCTCGCTCCCAAGGTGTCCGGATACATCACCGCCGTTCCGGTCACCGACAACGAGCATGTCGCCACCGGCGACGTGATCGCCCGTCTCGACGACCGCGACTACCGCGTGGCGCTGGCGCAGGCCGAGGCCCAGGTCGCGGCCGCGCGCGCCAGCATCCAGAATGTCGACGCCCAGCTCGATGTGCAGCAGGCGCAGATTGCCGCCAACCAGGCGCAGGTCGACCAAGCGGACGCGGCGCTGACGTTCGCGCAGCAACAGGCGACGCGCTACCAGCACCTCGAGCAAACCGGCTACGGCACGGTGCAAAATTCCGAGCAGTACACCTCGCAACTGCATCAGCAGCAGGCCTCGCTGCTGAGCGCGAAGGCGACCCTGAATCTGGCGCAGCGGCAGCTCGAATCGCTCAAGGCGCAACGCAAGAGCGCGGTTGCGAGCCTCGCGCAAGCCCAGGCCCAGCAGGACCAGGCGCAACTCAATCTGTCCTATACGACGGTGACGGCCGCGCAGCCGGGCCGTGTCGCCAACCTCTCGGCCGCCGTCGGCCAGTACGCGCAAACCGGCGCGAACCTCACCATGTTCGTGCCTGACGAGATCTGGGTGACGGCGAACTTCAAGGAGATCCAGCTCAACCGGATGCGGCCCGGCGAGAGGGTGACTCTCAGGATCGACGCCTATCCGGGACGCGTCATCAATGGCCATGTCGAGAGCGTTCAACCCGGATCCGGCACCGCGTTCTCGCTGCTGCCGGCGCAGAATGCCACCGGCAATTACGTCAAGATCGTGCAGCGCGTGCCGGTCAAGATCGTGATGGACAACCCGCCGACCGACGTCGCGCTCGGCCCCGGCATGTCGGTGGTGCCGTCGGTGCGGATCGATCCCTCGCCGTCGCTGATCGAGCGTTTGGGGAGGTTGATATGAGCGCCGCCGCGATCGACGCCAAAGGCTTTTCCGCTCCAAGCATCCCCGCCCCCAACCCGTGGCTGATCGCCATCGTGGTTGCGCTTGCGAGCTTCATGGAGGTGCTTGACACCACCATCGCCAATGTGGCGCTGCCCTACATCGCTGGTGGCATGGGGGTGAGCGAGGACGAAGCCTCCTGGGTGGTCACCAGCTATCTGGTGTCCAATGCCATCATCCTCACCGCCTCGAGCTTTCTCGCCAGAATGCTGGGGCGCAAGAGGTTCTTCCTGATCTGCCTTGGCATCTTCACCGTCAGCTCGATCCTGTGCGGCTTTGCCTCCAGTCTGAACGCGCTGTTGATGTTCCGGATTTTGCAGGGCCTCGGCGGCGGCGGCATGGTTCCGGTCGCGCAGTCGATCCTGGCCGATGCGTTCCCGCCCGCCAAGCGCGGCCAGGCGTTTGCGGTGTTCGGCGTTGCCGTGGTGGTGGCGCCCGTGGTCGGGCCGACCCTTGGCGGCTGGCTGTCCGACAATCTTTCCTGGCACTGGTGCTTCCTGATCAATGCCCCGGTCGGCGTGTTTGCGATCGCCCTGATCGCAGCCGTGCTGCACGAGCCCGCGAAGAAGGATGCAACGCAACAGCCGAAGATCGGGTTCGACTTCATCGGCTTCATGCTGGTTGCGACCTTTCTCGGCGCACTCGAGGTCATGCTCGACCGTGGCCTGGAGGACGACTGGTTCGCCTCCCCCTTCATCGTCACCTTCGCCGTGATCTGCGGCATGGCGTTCGTGCTGATGATCCCGTGGGAGATGACCCGCCGCAATCCGATGATCGACCTGCGGATGGTGGCGTCCAGGCAATTCGGCGCCTGCTTCCTGGTGATGCTGGCGACCGGCGCCATCCTGCTCGCGACCACCCAGTTCCTGCCGCAGCTGGTGCAGCAGGATTTTGGCTACACCGCGACCTGGGCCGGTCTCGTGCTCTCGCCTGGCGGCGTGGTCACCATGGTGATGATGTTCGCCGTCGGCCGCATCGCCGCCAAGGTGCAGCCGAAATATCTGATCGTCGCCGGTGCGGTGGTCATCGCGTTCTCGATGTACGGCATGACCAACGTCTATAGCGATCTCGGCTTCTGGTTCATGGCGCGCTCGCGCATGCTGCTCGGCCTCGGCCTGCCGCTGATCTTCGTCCCGATCATGGCGGCGTCCTATGACGGTATTCCGCCCGACAAGACCGACCAGGCCTCCGCCCTGATCAACGCGGCGCGCAACACCGGCGGCTCGATCGGCGTCTCCGTCGTCTCCAACGTGCTGACGCATCGCGAGCAGTTCCACCAGAACCGGCTGGTCGAGCAGGTGATCCCGTCGAGCCCGCAATATCAGGATACGCTGCAGCAGATCACGACCTTCTTCGCCGGCCACGGCAGCTCGCTGGCGCAGGCGCATGATCAGGCGATCCAGTGGATCGGGCAGCAGGTGGCAAACCAGGCGTCATTCCTCGGCTATATGGATGCGTTCTGGGTGCTGATGCTGATCTCGCTGTCGGCCGTGCCGCTCGCGCTGACGCTGCGCAAGGTCAAGCTCGGCGGCGCCGTTCATGTCGGCCATTGAACGTCGCGCTTACGTCGCAGTCATGCGAAGATCTGCGGAGGCAATCTGCCTCCGCAGCCAGGCTTCGAACGCCGCAACATGACTGCGGCCCTTGGCTTCAGCGGACCGCACCAGATAGTAGGTGACCGTCTCAACCTCGAAGCTGAGACGGTCGAACGGCGCGACCAGCGTGCCCTTCTTCAGCTCGTCGGCGGCAAGAAGCTCGCTCTCCAGCACCACACCTAGACCTTCGACCGCCGCGTCGATCGCCATGGTCGACCGATCGAACCAGAGTTCGTGACGTGCCTTGATGGCCGAGCCTGCGACCTTTCGCAAATAATCGGTCCAGGTCAGGGCGTTGGAGGAATGGATCAAGGTGGCTCGGGCGAGATCGGCCGGCTCGCGCAGCTTGAGCTGTTCGATCAGTCGCGGACTGCATAGGGGGCGCAAACGTTCCGCCAGCAGCGGTTCAATCTGCCGGCCATTGCCGGCGGGCGGGCACCCATAGGCAAGCGCGAGGTCGAAGCGGATGGTTTCGAGATCGCGCAAGTCGGCGATCGTCGACAGCCTGATCCCGATCCCCGGGTGTTGCTCGATGAAATTGCCGATCCGCGGCTGCAGCCATTTGGCGGCAAAACTCGGTCCGCTGGCGATGAACAGATGGTCGCGTTGGGACTGCGGCGCCACCAGTCTGGTCGCACCCACGATCGTTCCGAACGCGCGCTCGATCTCGCTGGCATAGACGCGGCCAGCATTGGTGAGTACGGCGCGGCCGGCATGCCGGGAGAACACCTGAACGCCCAGGAAGTCCTCGAGGTTCTGGATGTGGTGGCTCACGGCCGACGGCGTGACCCCGAGCTCCTCGGCGGCACGGCTGAAGCTGCCATGCCGCGAGGCCGCCTCGAACGCCAGCAGCGCCTTGAGCGGCGGCATTCTCGGCCGGTGAGTTGACTGGGCCTCACCGGCTGTTGAGTTTTTTGATGTGGCGCTCATGGTGGCCGCTGGTTACGAATATCGCCGTTAGCTCAGGCAATTCTCGTACCGCGACAGCCCTGACGCAACCGATACTCGACCGATTCCTGCCCAAAACCGCCCCCCCGACGTATTCACCGTTGCCGCGCCGCATTGCCGTTCGCGACAGCGCGCGATGCCGCCTGCCCGAGGAGAGCTCATGACTTCAGCGCTGAAAGCCGCTGCCGACGAATTCCTGGTCAGATATGGCGGGGACGTCTTCCCGAACCTCTTCACCTCGGCGAAGGGAACGATCGTCACGGACAGCGATGGACGTGAATATCTCGATTTCACGTCGGGGCAGATGTGCGCCACCATCGGTCACAACCATCCCGCCATCGTCGACGCAGTAGAGCGCGCCGGCAAGAAGGCGTTCCATCTGTTCAGCGGCATGATCCCCGAGGTCGTCGCCGAGCTCGCCCAGACTCTCGCCAGGGACTGGCTGCCCGGCGATCTCAAGCGCTCGATCTTCATCAACACCGGATCGGAGGCCACCGAAGTCGCGCTGCGGATGGCCAAGATGTACACCGGCGGCTACGAAGTCCTCGTGCTCGGCGGTTCATGGCACGGCATCACCGGCGGCGCGGCCTCGGTGTCGATGGCGAGCGACCGCAAGGGTTACGGCGTGCCGGCTCCCGGCGTCTTCGTGATTCCGGAACCCAATGCCTATCGACCCTACATCACCAAAGGCAGCGACGAAGAATCCGCGCTCGCCAATCTCGATCTCGCGCTGAAGATGTTCGACATGCAGTCGAGCGGACGCGGGGCGGCCATTATCGCCGAACCGATCATCAGCGCTGGCGGCGTGCTGGTGCCGCCGAGAGCGTTCATGGAGGCGCTGCGCAAGGCCGCGCATGATCGCGGCATGCTGTTGATCTTCGACGAGGCGCAAACCGCGTTCGGGCGCATCGGCAAGAAAACGGGATCCGAATATTTCGGCGTCGTCCCCGACATCATGACCATGTCGAAGACGCTGGGGGGCGGGCTGCCGCTCGCCGCCGTGTCGACCACCGAGACGATCGAGAACAAGCTCCACGACGATCATTTCACCTACTACACCAGCCACGTCTCCGATCCGCTGCTCGCGGAGGTCGGACTGGCGGTGCTTGGGGTGATCGCCGAGGAGAAGCTGGTCGAACGCGCGAACGTGATGGGCGCATACCTGCGCGACAAGTTCGAGCGGCTGCAGCAGAAATACGAGCAGATCGGCGACATCAGGGGCGCGGGCCTCCTGCTCGGCGTCGAACTGGTTACCGATCGCAACAGCCGCCGCGCGGCGCACCAGCTCGGCGGACTGACGACGCAAAAGTGCTTCGAGCATGGCCTGAGCATGAACATCCGCCGCCGTCCCGAGCGCGGATCGGTGTGGCGGATCGCGCCGCCATTGACCGTCTCCACTGCCGAAATCGACCGGGCCGTCGAAATCCTGGATCGGTCCTTGAGGGAAAGTCTCGACGAGCTGTCGCGAAACAACGCCGCCTAGCGGCACAGGGAGGCTGAATTGATCCGCAAATGCTCTCCGACATTCGCTCTCGCCGTCCTGTCGCTCGCAATGCTCGATGTTCATGCGAGCCGGGCGGCGAGTCCAACCCTCGAAAAGATCAGGGAGCTCGGCAAGATCACCTTCGGCTATCGCGAGGCCTCAATTCCGTTCGCTTATCTCGGCGCGGATCAGAAGCCGACCGGGCTTTCGCTCGACCTATGCTCCGCGGTGGCCGACAAGGTCCGATCCGCATTGCGGCGGCCGGAGCTCGCGATCGACACCGTCGCAGTGGATGCCTCCAACCGCATTCCGCTGCTTCAGAACGGCACCGTCGACATCGAGTGCGGCAGCACGACCAACACCGCCGAACGGCAGAAGCAGGTGTCATTCTCGATTGCGACCTACGTCGCATCGCCACGCTGGCTGGTCGCCGCCGCCTCGCCGGTCACCGAGCTGAAGTCACTCGAGGGGCAGACCATCGTCGTCACGCAAGGCTCGCTGAATTTCGGAGTTGTCCAGAAGATCATTGCAGAGCAGAAGCTGAAGGTGATGATCGTTCAGGCCAAGGACCACGCCGAGTCGATCCTGATGCTGCGCACCGGCCGCGCGGCGGCCTGGTTCGAGGACGACATCCTGGTTGCCGGAATGGTCGCCAACGCGCCCGATCCCAAGGCCTACCGGATGCTGGCGGCGACCTACGCGCCGACCTATTACGGGCTGATGATGCGCAAGGAGGATCCGGAGTTCAAGGCGCTGGTCGATGCCACGATCAAGGAAACGATGGCATCGGGCGAGTTCAACAAGCTCTACGCCAAATGGTTCGAGCAGCCGATTCCGCCGAAGGGACAGAACCTGCAGCTGCCGATGAGCGATGCGATGAAGGTCCGCGTCGCTGCTCCCAGCGATGCGCTCACGCCGTAGATTCGGCCGGGCGCATCGATTTTGATTGAAGTAACAGTACCCGATATCTTCGCGGCAGCGTTTTGTTACGCCGGCGATCGCAAAGCGCCCCGCAACCGGAACGTTGTTCGTCGAGACTCACGTCTCGTCGCCCTCTTGCTCATAGGCACTCACCGCCTTCTTGAGGTCTTCGAACAAATCGTCGGGCATTCTTTCGAGGCGGTCTGCCGTTCGTCCATCGGCGCTGTTTGCGAGCCTTCGGTAATCCTCAATGCTGAGCAGCACCAGACGCGGCTCGTTCCCTAGCGTGATGGCCACGGGCCGGCGCAGGGCTTCCTGCAATAATGTCCCCCGGCTTTTTTGAAAGGTCGCTAATCGAGTATTCCGTCATCGGCCGCGCTCCACCGCTGCCCCAGTATACAGCAGTCGTCGGAAGGGCTGTAGAGACGGTCTCCCCCTCAAGCCCCCTGGCGCCGCTGGCCGCGCCACCAGACGCCGAAGGCGATCACGACGGCGGCGGCCAGCGAGAACCAGGTGATCGCATACTGCATGTGATCGTCCTTGAGGTGCACCTCGAGCGGTCCGGGCTTCGGCGTGCCGCTGTCCGGCAGCGGCGCTTCCAGGTCGATATAGAACGGCGCCACCTCACCCCAGCCGAGCACTTGCGCCATCGCGCGATGATCGCGCGCGAACCATAGCCGCTTCGGCACGTCCTCCGACGGCGTCAGCCGGCCCGGGGACTCAGGAAAACGGATATAGCCGGTGAGCGCGAACGACGCGCCGGTGACGAGACGGCCAACGACGCGATCCTCAAAGCCACGGTCCTGCATCGTGTTCTGGACAAAGCCGGTATTGATCACGACGGTCTCGCCGCTCGAAAGCTTCGCCGGCAGGAACGCCCAGGTGCCGGGACCGCTGACATCCGCGCGAACCGCGGAGCCTGAGCTGTAGACCATCGCATCCGGCAGCTTGGCATAGGTCGCGGTAAAGGTGACGCGGCGGAATTCGTCCTTCGCCGAGGTCAGCGTGGGCCATGCCGCCGGCTGCGGCAATGCATCCGGCGTGGCCGCCAACCGCGAGTCCAGCGCCGCGATCAGCGCGTGCTTCTCGACCCGGCGCTGCAATTGCCAGACGCCGAGGCCGACAAAAGCCGCCACCATGATCAGGGTGAAGACGCCGAAGCCGGCGGTGCTGGGCCGGCGAGCTACAGTGTCTCTCATGTCGGGTCGCGCCGGATCAACTGGCCTTCCGAGGCCTTGTGGTGGAATTGCAGGGCAATCAACAGCGACTTCATCGCGCGCAACGGCCACAGCGTGGTCACCAAGATCAGCGGCAGCCACAGCGCGGCATGCACCCAGAACGGCGGCTGGTACTTCACCTCGACGATCAGCGCTGATGCGACCACGATCGCGCCGGCCAGCATGATGACGAAGACCGCCGGCCCGTCGCCTGCATCGATGAAGGCGTAGTCGAGCCCGCAATTCGAGCAGCGCGGCGCCAGCGTCAGGAAGCCGGAATAGAGCTTGCCCTTGCCGCAACGCGGACACTTGCAGGCAATGCCGCGCAAGGCGCTCTCGGTCACGGTGGGTCGCGTTTCTGTCATCAGTTCTCTTCGAAAGCAAAAGGGGCGGCCAGTCCGGCCGCCCCCCTGTCTAACACGTCGAACGGGCGGTTAGCCCGCGCCGTGGGCCATGGCTTCGGCGCCGTGACCCCAGACGTAAATGCAGATGAACAGGAACAGCCAGACCACGTCGACGAAGTGCCAGTACCAGGCCGCGAACTCGAAGCCGAGATGCTGCTTCGGCGTGAAGTGGCCGGCATAGGCGCGGAACAGGCAGACCAGCAGGAAGATGGTGCCGACCAGCACGTGGAAGCCGTGGAACCCGGTCGCCATGAAGAAGGTCGAGCCATAGACGTTGCCGGCGAAGGAGAACGTCGCATGGGCGTACTCATAGGCCTGCACGCAGGTGAAGCAGGCGCCGAGGATCACGGTCAGGATCAAGCCCTGCTTGAGGCCCTGGCGATCGTTCTCGAGCAGCGCGTGATGCGCCCAGGTGACCGTCGTGCCCGAGGTCAACAGCAGCAGGGTATTGAGCAGCGGCAGATGCCAGGGGTCGAACGTCTCGATGCCGTGCGGCGGCCAGGTGCCCGGCACGTTGCAGGCGCCCATTACAGTGCCGGCGCCGCAGCCGAACACCGCGTCGCGGGTGGCGTGGACCGCATCGGCCGGGAACAGCGCCGAGTTGAAGAACGCCCAGAACCAGGCGACGAAGAACATCACCTCGGAGGCGATGAACAGGATCATGCCGTAGCGGTGGCTGATCTGCACGACGCGGGTGTGGTCGCCCTTGTACTGGGCTTCCTTGATCACGTCGCCCCACCAACTCGCCATCGTGTACAGCACGCCGATGGTGCCGACGCCGAACACGAACGGCGCGGCCGAATACAGATGATGCATCCAGCCGATCGCGCCGACCGCCATGATGAAGGCCGAGATCGAGCCGACCACCGGCCACGGGCTCGGGTCGACGAGATGATAGTCGTGATGCTTGACTTGCGCCTCAGCCATTGCCGCCTCTCCATTCGCGTGCCGTCAGGCACGTATCGTCTCAAAATTCCATTACTTGAGCATGATCTCTTCGGAAAACCGGACCCCACTTTTCCGGATCATGCCCGTATCAGCCACTAACCGCCCTTGCGCTGATCCGCCTCGCCCGCCGCCACGGGCTTCGGCGCGGGATCGCGCACGGGGAAGAATGTGTAGGATAATGTGATGTTCTTCAGCGTGTCGTTCTCGCTGTCCCTGGCCAGCGCCTGATCGACATAGAACACGACAGCCATCTCGCGCTTTTCACCGGGCGCCATGGTCTGTTCGGTGAAGCAGAAGCAGTTGATCTTCTGGAAATAGGCGCCGACCGTCAGCGGCGCGACGTTATAGGCGGCCTGTCCGGTGGTGGTCCGCGCCGACTGGTTGGTTACGGTATAATAGACCGTGACGACCTGGCCGATCTTGACCTCGATCTGGTTCTCTTCCGGCTCGAACTTCCAGGGCAGGCCTGGCGCGACGTTGGAATCGAAGCTGACCGAGACGGTGCGCCCGAGCGGCGCGCCCGTCGGCGCCGAGGTCGCGACCTGGGTGGTGCCGTTGAAGCCGGTGGTGCGGCAGAACCAGTTGTAGAACGGCACGGCGGCGTAGGACGCGCCGATCATCAGCACCACGACAAAACCGCAGATCGAGGCGACCAGCGCATCGCGCGTCAGCCCGCGCCGCGACAGCTTGGTCGTCGCGGCTTGCGGACCTTGCGGGGTCGGTCGGTTCGCCATCTCACTCATAGCGGCCGCACCAGCACGGCCGGCCCCTTGACCAGGGTGACCGCAAAGAACAGCACGACGAGGACGCCGAGCGCGAGCGCAATGGCGATCGAGCGCTGGCGGCGGCTCTTGAGCTGCGCCGCGGTGAGGACGATTCCTTCTGGCTCGCGATTCTCGTCCATTGATAACCCTTGCGCCCCCATACGCCCCTTGCGCCCCCTACCCGATGATAGCGGGCGCAATTGCGCGGACGACGACCTCGGCGAGGAGAACGGCGAACAACGCGAACAGATAAAGGATCGAGAAGGCAAACAGCTTGCGGGTGGCACGATTGGCGGCCGTGCCCTCGCGGCGGCGATAGACGTCGATCGCAAGCCACAGCATGCCGGCGCCAAGCACCAGCGAGGTGACGCCGTAGATGGCATCGAAATAGCCGAGTGGCCACGGTGCGAACGCGACCGCGACCAGCACGATGGTGTAGAGCAGGATCTGCAGCCGGGTCGCGTCGGGGCCGGCGACAACCGGCAGCATCGGGATGCCGGCGCGCGCGTAGTCGTCGCTGCGGAACAGCGCCAGCGCCCAGAAGTGCGGCGGCGTCCAGAAGAAGATGATCAGGAACAGCAGGATCGGTTCGACCGAGAGCGAGCCGGTGGCCGCCGCCCACGCCACCACCGGCGGCAGCGCGCCGGCGGCGCCGCCGATCACGATGTTCTGCGCGGTCCATCGCTTCAGCCACATCGTGTAGACCACGGCATAGAAGAAGATCGTGAAGGCGAGCAGCGCGCCCGCCACCCAGTTGACGAGGATGCCGAGCGTCATCACCGAGAAGAAGGCGAGCGTGATGCCGAACGCGGCCGCTTCGGCCTGGGTGATGCGGCCGCGCGGGATCGGCCGGTTCGCGGTACGCGACATCAGGGCGTCGACATCGCCCTCATAGGCCATGTTGAGCGCGCCGGAGGCGCCGGCGCCGACCGCGATGCAGAGGATCGAGGTGAAGGCCAGCACCGGATGGATGTGACCCGGCGCAATCATCAAGCCGACCAGCGCGGTGAAGATCACCAGCGACATCACGCGCGGCTTCAGGAGCGCGATGTAGTCGCCCACTTCGGCCTCGGAGATCCGGGGCAACTCGATGGCGTTGTGATCGACAACGGACAAGATCAGGTCTCGCTTCTCTCAAAAGCGCGGCGCACTTTGGGTGCGCCGCGCGTTTTCTGGAATTACTGCACGCGCGGCAGTACTTCGAACTGGTGGAACGGCGGCGGCGAGGTCAGCGTCCACTCCAGCGTGGTCGCACCCGAACCCCACGGATTGTTCGCAGCCTGCTCCTTGCGGACGAAGGCATCGATCACGCCGTAGATGAAGATCAGGACGCCGAAGCCGGAGATGTAGGAGCCGTACGACGAGACCAGGTTCCAGCCGGCGAACGCATCCGGATAGTCGACGTAGCGGCGCGGCATGCCGGAGAGGCCGAGGAAGTGCTGCGGGAAGAACACCAGGTTGACACCGATGAAGGTGAACCAGAAGTGCAGCTTGCCGATGGTCTCCGAGTACATGTAGCCGGTCATCTTCGGGAACCAGTAGTACCAGCCGGCGAAGATGCCGAACACGGCGCCGAGCGACAGCACGTAGTGGAAATGCGCCACGACGTAATAGGTATCCTGCAGCACACGATCGACGCCGGCATTGGCCAGCACCACGCCGGTGACACCGCCGAGCGTGAACAGGAAGATGAAGCCGATCGCCCACAGCATCGGCGTCTTGAACTCGATCGAGCCGCCCCACATCGTGGCGATCCAGGAGAAGATCTTCACGCCGGTCGGCACCGCGATCACCATCGTGGCGGCGACGAAATAGGCCTGGGTCGCGCTGGACATGCCGACCGTGTACATATGGTGCGCCCATACCACGAAGCCGATGCCGCCGATTGCGACCATGGCGTAGGCCATGCCGAGATAGCCGAACACCGGCTTCTTCGAGAAGGTCGAGACGATCTGGCTGACCATGCCGAAGGCGGGCAGGATCAGGATGTACACTTCGGGGTGGCCGAAGAACCAGAACAGATGCTGGAACAGCACGGGATCGCCACCGCCCTCGGCCGCAAAGAAGGTGGTGCCGAAATTGCGGTCGGTGAGCAGCATGGTGATCGCACCGGCGAGCACCGGCAGCGACAGCAAGAGCAGGAACACCGTCACCAGGATCGACCACACGAACAGCGGCATCTTGTGCAGGGTCATGCCCGGCGCGCGCATGTTGAAGATCGTGGTGATGAAATTGATGGCGCCGAGGATCGACGAGGCACCGGCCAGATGGATCGAGAGGATGGCGAAATCGACCGCCGGTCCCGGATGGCCCGAGGTCGACAGCGGCGCGTACATGGTCCAGCCCGTCCCGACACCGTTGGCGCCCGGCTCACCCTCGACGAAAGTGGAGATCAGCAGCAGCGCGAAGGAGGCCGGCAGCAGCCAGAACGAGATGTTGTTCATGCGCGGGAACGCCATATCAGGCGCGCCGATCATCAGCGGCACCATCCAGTTGCCGAAACCGCCGATCATCGCCGGCATCACCATGAAGAAGATCATGATCAGGCCGTGCGACGTCACGAACACGTTGTAGGTATGGGTGTTGTGGAAGATCTGGACGCCCGGATACATCAGTTCGGCGCGGATCGCGATCGACATCGCGGCGCCGATGATGCCCGCGATCACCGCAAAGATCAGGTACATCGTACCGATGTCCTTGTGGTTCGTGGAGTAAACGTAACGCCGCCATCCGGTCGGATGATGGGCGTGATCGTCATGTCCGTGATCTTGGGCGTGATCGTCGTGTGTCGCAGCGCCAGTAGCCATGTTCCAAATCCTGCCTTGCAGTCCCTCTCGGACCTCGCGGTCCCGTCGCCCTTAGTCCAGTTGCGCCGTAAGCCTTAGCTTACTCCGCCGCCTGACCAGCCGAAGCATAGGAATTCGCCGGGTTGGTCGCAAATTTCTTCTTCGCGCCGTCCACCCAGGTCGCGAACTCCTGGTCGCTGACGACCCGAACCGCGATCGGCATGAAGGCGTGGTCCCTGCCGCACAATTCCGAACACTGGCCGTAGAACACGCCGGTCTTGGTGGCCTTGAACCAGGTTTCGTTGAGGCGGCCCGGGATCGAGTCGATCTTGATGCCGAAGGCCGGCACTGCGAAGGAGTGGATCACGTCGGCGCCGGTGGTCTGGATCCGCACCACCTTGTTGACCGGAACCACCATCTCGTTGTCGACGCCGAGCAGGCGAGGCTGCTTGTCCTTGTCGAGCAGCGAATCGAATTCGAACTTGCCGTTGTCAGGGTAAGCGTAGGACCAATACCACTGCTTGCCGGTGGCCTTGATCGTGATGTCCGGCTTCGGCACGTCGAGCTCGAGGAACAGCAGACGGAACGACGGCACCGCGATGCCGACCAGGATCAGAACCGGGATCAGCGTCCAGGCCACCTCGATCAGGGTGTTGTGGGTGGTCCGCGAGGGGACCGGATTGGCCTTGGAATTGAACTTCACCACCACGATGACGAGCAGCGCCAGCACGAACAGGGTGATGACGGTGATCAGCACAAACAGGAAGTTATGGAACCAGATGATGTTTTCCATCACCGGGGTCGCGCCCTCCTGCAGCTTGTACTCCCAAGGCGCCGGCTGTCCCATCTCGGCGAAGGCGGTCCCGCCGGCGGCAAGCGCCATCCCGGCCACCGCAAAACCCAGCAATTGACGGCCAATTTGGCCAATCGACACCTTCATGCCGCCGCGCTCCCTTGATAGTTCCCCAAAGCACCTCCGGCGCGTGGCCGGAAATGCAGCACGATCCGCCCTGACAAACGGCCTACCGGACGTACCCGTCTTCGAAGTCAAGGAGGGTACGGGAGCCAGATCGCTAGAACGCGTCGAAATCCAGCCTCTCAAACCATAATTCGCAGGCGCTCGCAATGCAGTAGTAAGATCGGAAGCCATGCGTGCGCCACTAATCTGCCGCTCTCGAATTTTCCCGCAAAATCAAGCGAAAGTCGCGCAAACCGTAGCCGCCGCAGTTGACAGCGGGATTACTGGATGTACCCACAGACGGGGTGCCTTGCAGAATCCTGATTCGCTGCGGGACGCCCTGATCCGGCGCGGGAATTGCTTGAAGGTCGCCTTCAAGGCGCCGTCATTGCGGTATCAGTCGGCGGGCGCGTGCGGCCGGCGGCGAATGGACGGCCGTACCTGACCGAATTTTCTAGAGGATCGACGCGGATGGGCGCTTCGAATAGTCAGGCAAGACGTCCCGCACCGGCCCGTTGGCTGGGCGGCCTGCTTGCTGCGGGCCTCCTGCTGGGACTGACCCAGGCGGCGAACGCGCAAGGCGCGGTGCGCTCGGTCCATGGCGACTGGCAGATCCGCTGCGACACCCCGCCCGGCGCCCAGGCCGAGCAATGCGCCCTGATCCAGAGCGTGGTAGCGGAAGATCGCTCCAATGCCGGCCTCACCGTGATCGTGCTGAAGACCGCCGACCAGAAGAGCCGCCTGATGCGCGTGGTCGCCCCGCTCGGCGTGCTTCTGCCCTCCGGCCTCGGCCTGAAGCTCGACAACCAGGACGTCGGCCGCGCCGGTTTTGTGCGTTGCCTGCCCAATGGCTGCGTGGCCGAGGTGGTGATGGACGACAAGCTGCTGGGGCAGCTCAAGACCGCCAAAACCGCCACGTTCATTATCTTTGAGACGCCGGAAGAGGGCATCGGCTTCCCGCTCAGCCTGAACGGGCTGGCGGATGGATATGACAAGCTGCCGTGATCGGCTGTATTGCCGCGGGCCTCTCCCGATTTGCAGTCATTGACACTATCTTTCATGATTGCCGTCCGGGGCCTCAGGGCCGGCACTGACGGCCGCAGGTGTCCGGGTTGTAAGATGAGTTCGGTGCTCATCTCTGCTTAGATCGCCGAAAGCCTCGCTGGAGTGACCATGACCAATCTTGCCACAACCTCCCTGCTCGACCGCGCCAATCTCGACCGCGATGCCGTCCGCCGCGAGGTGGCGCGCGGGCTTGAAGGGGCCGATGACGGCGAATTGTTTCTCGAGTACGGGCAGACCGAGGCGCTGGTGTTCGACAATGGAAGGCTGAAGCAGGCGACCTACGACACCTCGCAGGGCTTTGGCCTGCGAGCGGTCAAGGACGACGCGGTCGGCTATGCGCATTCCTCCGATGTCTCGGTCCCGGCGCTGATCCGCGCGGCGGATGCGGTTGCGGCCGTGCGCGGCGGCTATTCCGGCAACTTCGCCGCGGCGCCGGCGCATACCAACGTCAAGCTTTATGGCGACGAGAACCCGCTGGACGGGCCGGCGTTCGAGGCCAAGGTAAAGCTGCTCGGCGAGATCGACGCCTATATCCGCGACAAGGATCCGCGGGTGCGGCAGGTCTCGGCCAGCCTGATGGCGACCTGGCAGGTGGTCGAGATCGTGCGGCCCGACGGCGAGAGCTATCGCGACATCCGCCCGCTGGTGCGCGTCAATGTCTCCGTGGTCGCCGGTCAGGGCGATCGGCAGGAGAGCGGCAGCATGGGCTATGGCGGCCGCGAGGGTTATGCGCGCTTCATCGAGACCAAGGCCTGGCGCAATGCGGCCGACGGCGCGCTGCGCGAGGCGCTGGTCAATCTGGAATCGGTGCCGGCGCCTGCCGGCGAGATGGACGTGGTGCTCGGCGCCGGCTGGCCCGGCGTGATGCTGCATGAAGCCGTCGGCCACGGGCTGGAAGGCGATTTCAACCGCAAGCAGACCTCGGCTTTTGCAGGATTGATGGGCAAGCAGGTCGCGGCCAAGGGCGTGACCGTGGTCGATGACGGCACCATGGCCTCCCGCCGTGGCTCGCTCTCGATCGACGACGAGGGCACGCCGACCAACCGCACCGTGCTGATCGAGGACGGCATCCTGGTCGGCTACATGCAGGATCGCCAGAACGCCCGGCTGATGGGCATGAAGCCGACCGGCAACGGACGGCGGCAGAGCTATGCCCATGTGCCGATGCCGCGCATGACCAACACCTACATGCTCTCGGGCGACCGCGACCCGGCCGAGATCCTCGCCTCGGTCAAGAACGGCATCTATGCCGCCAATTTCGGCGGCGGCCAGGTCGATATCACCTCGGGCAAATATGTGTTCCAGTGCACCGAGGCCTACAAAATCGAGAACGGTAAGCTCGGCGCGCCGCTGAAGGGCGCGATGCTGATCGGCAACGGGCCGACCGATCTCCACAGGATCACCATGATCGGCAACGATCTTGCACTCGATACCGGGATCGGCACCTGCGGCAAGAACGGCCAGGGCGTGCCGGTCGGCGTCGGCCAGCCGACGCTGCGGATGGAACGGATTACGGTCGGAGGAACGGGTTAGTGAGCAGCGGAAACGAGACAATGGCGGCCAAGCCGTCGACCTGGCGCGGCCAGGCCGTGCAATTGGCCGCGATCGTGGCCGTCGTGTTCCTCGCCAAGGGCGCGATTGCCGAGCCGTTCTATGTGCCGTCGGGTTCGATGGAACCGACGCTCCTGATCGGTGACGCGCTGGTCGCCTCGAAATTCCCTTACGGCTACGGCGCGGCCTCGCTGCCGATCCAGATCACACTGCCGGAAACCGGCCGCCTGTTCGGCGAGACGCCGAAGCGCGGCGATGTCGTCGTGTTCCGCTGGCCGGGTGACCGTTCGCAGGCCTGGGTCAAGCGGGTGGTCGGGCTGCCCGGCGACCGCATCCAGATGCGGCAGGGCCAGCTCTTCATCAATGACCATCCGGCAGCGCTGAAGTCCGATGGCGCCGGCTTTGCTGAGGACGATCGCGGCGGCGGCGAGGACGCCAACCGCTATATCGAGACGCTGCCTAACGGCGTCAGCCACGCGATCTTCAAGATGCGCGACAATGGCCGGCTCGACAACACCGCCGAGGTGACGGTGCCGCCCGGAAAACTGTTCGTGCTGGGCGACAACAGGGACAATTCCGCCGACAGCCGCGTGCCGGTGCGCGACGGCGGCGTCGGCCTGTTGCCGATCGACAATCTGATCGGCCGCGCCGACGCGGTGGTCGGCTCCTGGGACATGGGCATCCGCAGCCAGCCGATGTGGACCTGGCTCTCCGGCTTCCGCCTCGCACGGTTTTTTACATCCGTGCATTGAGCCATTGACGTAGCCCGTGGCCCGGATGGAGCCAACGGGGCACGCGGCTCAAGGAGGACGGCGACAGCCCGGTGATGCCGGGCGTGCCGCCGGACGAACGCGAGATGCTGGTCGAGAGCCAGCCGAAGATCTTTTACTTCACCGATCACTACCGCGATTACCCGATCGTGCTGGTCCGCCTGTCGAAGGCGAAGCGCGCCACCGTCGAGCCGTTGCTGCGCCGGCACTGGCGCACGCTGGCATCGAAGAAGGCGGTGAAGGACGACGACGGCAGAGAAAGCCTTACCGCACCACGCCGGAGGTAAACCCGGCCTTCCGTCGCGGCGGCTTGATTTCCTTTTTCAGGAAACAATGCGCGTCGCGACCGGCGTAGCCGGGGCGCGCGTAGGTCCAGGCGCGGCATTTGTTGTCGGCGGTGCAAGCGGCCTGGCAGGCTTCGTCACCGTCGCTGCTCTTCAATTCAAAGTTCTTGTAGTCGCCGCCCAAACGATCGATCGAGGTTTCGATCGCGCCGTTGCGCGGCTCGACCACGCCGGCACCGCGAACGCCGGAGACGCAGCAGGTGTCCTGCACGCGCGGCGGCACCGAGCTCTTGAGCCAGCACACCGCGCCTGCGGTCAAATCGGTCGGATAGCTGAAGGTCCAGGCGCGGCAACGGCGGTCCCGCTCGCAGGTGAGCGCGCAATCGGCGGGATCGCCCGATGTCACCGGCGAACTCTGATAGTCGCCACCGGGGCGGTCGAAATTGGTTTGTGCCAGCGCCGGGCGCGCGACGGCAACGGCCGCGAAGGCGGCGAACGTCACCACACACGCCCTGAACAGGCGGCCCATCCCCATGAGATTGCTTTCAAATTTTTGCGCCCCGCGCCATCCGCGGGCGGTCATTTGAGCGCCACGAACCTGTACGGCTGATGAACGGCACGGAACCGCGGGCCGAGACATCGCCTCGGACACCCGATTCCAACGCAACGAAAAATGCCCCAAAGCGCGATGAGGTTAGGTTGAGTAGCAGTCGCGGCGGTGCGCTCCCTCTCCCGCTTGCAAGCGGGAGAGGTGCAGCGGAGCCGGCCGGACTAGAACGCGTATTCCTGATAGGCCGGGTCCACCGAGCCCTTCCAGGGACCGTTGAACTTCTCCAGCATCTCTTCCGCCGGCGAACGGCCGCATTCGATGATCCGCTCCAGCGGCTCGAGGTAGCGGCTCTCGTCGCGTCCGAGATGATCGATCCGGCCGCGCCGCCGCAGTCCGGCATGCGACAGGATCAGGCACTCCTTGGCGACCTCGAACAGATAGCGGTCCTTGATCCGCGCCTTGAAGCCGAAACGCGGCACGTCGTCACGCAAGGCCTGCCGCTCCGGCGCGCTCCAGTGGCGGACAATGTCCCAGGCCGCATCGAGACTGTCATTGTCGTAGAGGAGGCCAACCCAGAAGCCCGGCAGCGCCGGCAGGCGGCCCCACGGCACGCCATCGGCGCCGCGCATTTCGAGGTAACGCTTCAGCCGCACCTCGGGGAAAATCGTCGATAAATGGTTGGCCCAGTCCGACAGCGTCGGACGCTCGCCCGGCAAGGCCTTGTTCTTGCCGGCGAAGAAATCGCGGAACGAAGAACCGGCGACGTCGATATATTCGTCGCCGCGCTTGACGAAATACATGGGAACCTCGAGCGCGTAGTCGACATAGCGCTCAAAACCCATGCCGTCCTCGAACGCGAAGGGCAGCATGCCCGCGCGCGCATTGTCGGTGTCACGCCATATCTCGGAGCGGAACGACAGGTAACCGTTCGGCTTTCCTTCCGTGAATGGCGAGTTGGCGAACAGCGCGGTCGCGACCGGCTGCAGCGCCAGCGACACGCGCAGCTTCTTCACCATGTCGGCCTCAGAAGAGAAGTCGAGATTGGTCTGCACCGTGCAGGTCCGGTACATCATGTCGAGGCCGTATTTGCCGACCTTCGGCATGTAGTTCGACATGATCTTGTAGCGGCCCTTCGGCATCACTGGGACCTGCGCGCGCGACCAGGATGGCGTCATGCCGAGGCCGAGAAAGCCGATGCCGAGTGGCGTCGCGATCTCCCGCACCTGCGCCAGATGCGCCATCAGCTCGGCCTGGGTCTGGTGCACCGTTTCGACCGGCGCCCCCGACAGTTCGAACTGGCCGCCCGGCTCGAGCGAGATCGCGCCGCCGCCGGTGACGTCATAGAGGCCGATGATGTTGCCGCGCTCCATGATCGGCTCCCAGCCGAGCAGGAGCTTCATGCCCTCGAGCAGCGCGCCGATGCCCTTCGCGCCCTCGTAAGGCACGGGCCTGTGGCCCTCGAGCGTGAACGGCGTCTTCTCGTGCTCGGTGCCGATGCGGAATTCGGATTCCGGCTTCGAGCCAGCCTCGAACCACGCGACGAGTTCGTCGCGCGATTGCAGCGGCGTCATATCGATCTGGTCACGCGCCATACGAATTCCAACTCAAGGGCGCTTCGATCGAATGCGCGTGGTGGCAGGGACAGCCGCAGGCCCGAACGGGCGCGGATGATGGGATCAAGGATATCATCGGGCAGGCACGCCGTCTCGCGCGGAGGCCGGCCTGGTCTCGCTCTTGCCATCGCTCTTTGAGTCGGTCTTGGCATCGGTCTTGGCATCGCTCTTTGCATCGCTCTTGGCGTCATCGCAAGAGCAGCCGAGCCGGTCGAGCAGGCCGCAGAGTTTCGTTGCATCGGCGTCGGACAATTTGGAGCCGACATGCTTGTCGATCGCGGCCGAATAGGCGCTCCACATTCGCTTCTGCAGCTCGCGGCCGGCATCGGTGATCTCGACGAACTGGCCGCGCTTGTCGATCTTGCATTCGCGGCGGGCGGCCAACCCTTCGTCGACGAGGCGGTCGATCAGACGCGACGTCGAATATTGCGGGATCAGCATCTGCCGTTCGAGCTCGACCGGACGCAGTTCGCCCGACGGCGCGCGCGACAGCTCGAGCAGCGCGTCATACCAGGCGAGCGGCGGATAGCCGGCCTTCTTCAGATCATGCTCGACACAGTCCAGCACCCGGCTCGGCACCCGCATGAGGCGGATCCAGGCGGCGGTCGCCTCGGTCGATAGCTTGCGTTTCATGGTCTAGCCCATAAGGTCCCGGAACCGAGTGTACCCCACTGAATGCATCTGCATCAATCTTGACTATTTCATGCAGGTGCATGTAGGCAATCTCCCTCCGGATGCCAAGAACAAGGGAAGGAAATACCCCATGAAGCTCTATTATTCGCCCGGCGCCTGCTCCCTCTCGCCCCATATCGCGCTGCTCGAGGCCGGCCTGCCCTACGACCTCGTGAAGGTCGATTTGCGCGCCAAGAAGCTCGAAAACGGTGACGATTTCCTGAAAGTGAACCCCAAGGGCCATGTGCCGGCGCTGGCACTCGACTCCGGCGAACTGGTCACCGAAGGGCCGATCATCGTCCAGATGATCGCCGACAAGGCCGCCGGCAAAAACCTCGCCCCGGCCCGCGATTCCAACGAGCGCTACAAGCTGCTCGAATGGCTGAACTACATCACGACCGAGCTGCACAAGAACCTCGGCCCGATGTTCTCGCCGGTTCTCGCCGACGACGCCAAAGCCTTCTTCAAGGACCGCGCCATGGGCAAGTTCAAATATGTCGAGAGCCAGCTTGGCGGTCACGACTACCTGATGGGCAACCAGTTCACGGTCGCCGACGGCTATCTCTTCACCATGATCATGTGGGCGACCGAGCGGCTCGGCTTCGATCTCTCCGGCCTGCCCAATTTGATGGCCTACAAGGCGCGCGTCGCCGCGCGTCCGAAGGTGCAGGAAGCGCTGAAGAAGGAAGGCCTGTTGAAGGCGGCGTAAGCCTTCTTCACAAAGCTGCGAGGGGCCGGATCGATGATCCGGCCCTTTTTTCTTCTCCTTCCCCCTGAAAGGGGGAAGGTCGGGATGGGGGGTCAGCCGCACGCACCGTTGCTCACGGTGGGACATGATCCCCACCCGCTTTGCCCTGGCGGGCAAAGCGACCTCCCCTTTTCAAGGGGAGGTGAGGACCGCGATCAGGAACTACTCCGCCGCTTGCGCTGCGGGCTTCTTCGGTGGGAAGCGGCCGTAGAAGGTCTCGCCCTTGGCAGCCATTTCTTCCAGAAGCTTCGGCGGCGTGAAGCGCGAGCCGTATTTGGCTTCGAAGGTGTGGCAGAGATCGACGAACTTTTTGGTGCCCATGAAGTCGATATAGGACAGCGTGCCGCCAGTGAACGGTGCGAAGCCGAAGCCGAGGATCGAGCCGACATCGGCCTCGCGCACGTCGGTGATGACGTGGTCCTCGACGGTGCGCGCGGCTTCCACCGCCTGCGCCACCAGGAAGCGCTGCTTCAGCTCCTCGACACTGAGCGTATCTGGGTCGAGATGCTTCGGCTGCAAATCGGCGATACCGGGCCACAGGCTCTTCTGGCCCTTGCCCTTCTCGGGATAGTCATAGAAGCCCTTGCCGTTCTTGCGGCCGAAGCGGCCCTGCTTCTCGACCATCTCGACCATCAGCTTCTTCTGCGCCTGGTCGATGGCATTGGGGCCGAGATCGGCTTCCGTCGCCTTGGTGATCTTCAGCCCGAGGTCGAGCGCGACCTCGTCCTGCAGCGATAGCGGTCCGACCGGCATGCCGGCCATCTTGGCGGTGTTCTCGATCATCGCCGGCGGCACGCCTTCAAGCAGCATCTCGTTGCCCTCGGCGATGTAGCGCATCACGCAGCGATTGGCGAAGAAGCCCCTGCTATCATTGACCACGATCGGGGTCTTGCCGATCGCGCGCACGTAATCCAGCGCGGTCGCCAGTGCGGCATCGCCGGTGTTCTTGCCCTTGATGATCTCGACCAGCATCATCTTCTCGACCGGCGAGAAGAAGTGGATGCCGAGGAATCGGCCCTGGTCCTTGAACTCCTCCGCCAGCGAGTTGATCGGCAGCGTCGAGGTGTTCGAGGCGAAGATCGCGCCCGCCTTCAGCAGCGGCTGCGCCTTGGCATAGGTGTCCGCCTTGATCTTGCGATCCTCGAACACGGCCTCGATGACCAGATCACAGTCGCCGATCGCGTTGTAGTCTGATGTCGCCGAGATGCGCGACAGGATAGCGTCGCCCGCCTCCTGCTTCATGCGTCCCTTCGCGATCAGCCCGTCGATCACGGTCTTGGCATGGCCCCTGCCCTTGTCGGCGCTCTCCTGGTCGCGGTCGACCAGCACGACGTCGATGCCGGCCTGCGCCGAGACGAAGCCGACGCTGGCGCCCATGAAGCCGGCGCCGATCACGGCGAGCTTCTTGACCTTGGTCGGCGGCACATTCGGTGGACGCCGCGCACCCTTGTTCAGCTCCTGCATCGACATGAACAGCGAGCGGATCATCGCGGCGGCTTCATTCGAGCGCAGTATCTTCGTAAAGTAGCGCGACTCGACGCGCAGCGCGGCGTCGATCGGCAACTGCAGGCCCTCATAGACGCAGCTCATGATGGCGCGCGCGGCCGGATAATTGTCGTAGGTCTCGCGGCGATAGATCGCGTTGCCGGCCGGGAACATCTGCATGCCGGCCTTGGAGAACACCGGACCGCCGGGCAGCTTGAAACCCTTCTCGTCCCACGGCGCAACGGCCTTGCCGCCGCCCTTGATCCAGTCTTTTGCCGCCTTGATCAGGTCGGCGGCAGGAACAATGGCGTGAATCAAATTGAGCGCTTTTGCTTTCGCGAGATTGACCGCCTCGCCCTTGAGCAGCAGCGTCATCGCATCCTGCGGCGGCACGATGCGCGGCACGCGCTGGGTGCCGCCGGCGCCCGGGAACAGGCCGACCTTGATCTCGGGCAGGCCGAGCCGGGTCTTCGGATTCTCCGCCGCGACGCGGTAGTGGCAGGACAGCGTGATCTCGAAACCGCCGCCGAGCGCCAGGCCATTGATGGCGGCGACCCAAGGCTTGCCCGACGTCTCGATCGAACGGAATAGCTGCGACATGCGGCGGCTTTCGTCGAACAGCATCTGGTTTGCCGCTTCCTCGCCCTTCTCCTTCAGAAGCTGCGCATAGCCGCGGTTCATGCCCTCGAGCATCGAAAGGTCAGCACCGGCGCAGAAGGCGTCCTTGGCCGAGGTGATCACGACGCCCTTGATCGCGGCATCGTTGGTGGTCTGCTTGATGATCTCCCCGATCTCCAGGGTCGAGGTCTCGTCAAACACGTTCATCGAACGGCCCGGGATGTCCCAGGTGACCAGCGCGATGCCGTCGGCGTCGGTTTCGAACTTGAAATTCTTGTAAGCCATGTTGGTCGCTCCCAGTCTCTCCGTCATCCCCGCGCAAAGGCTTTGCCTTTGTCGCTGGAGGCGGCCTCGCTCTTGCGAGGCCCTCGAAGGATGACCCGATGAATTTTTCCATCCTTCGAGGCTCGGGCTTTCGCCCTCGCACCTCAGGATGACGCTGCCTTTGCGGTTAAACCCGCTCGATGATGGTGGCGGTGCCCATGCCGCCGCCGATGCACAGCGTCACCAGCGCGGTCTGCTTGTTGGTGCGCTCTAGCTCGTCGAGCACGGTGCCGAGGATCATCGCACCGGTTGCACCGAGCGGATGGCCGAGCGCGATCGCGCCGCCATTGACGTTGATCTTGGCAGTGTCGATGTCGAAGGCCTGGATGTAGCGCAGCACTACGGAGGCGAAGGCCTCGTTGAGCTCGAACAGGTCGATGTCCGACTTCTTCATCCCGGAGCGCTCGAACAGCTTTTCGGTGACGTCGACCGGCCCGGTCAGCATCATCGCGGGCTCCGAGCCGATATTGGCGAAGGCGCGGATCTTTGCACGCGGCTTCAGACCATGTTTGCTACCTGCCTCCTTGCTGCCGAGCAGCACCGCGCCGGCGCCGTCGACGATGCCGGACGAATTGCCGGCATGGTGCACGTAATTGACCTTCTCGACCTCGGGATGCGACTGGGTCGCGACGGCATCGAAGCCCGCCATCGCCGCGACAGCGGCGAATGATGGCTGCAGCTGCGCCAGCGACTGCATCGTCGTGGTGGGGCGCATGTGCTCGTCCTTGGCGAGGATGGTGAGGCCGTTGAAGTCCTTCACCGGCACCACCGACTTGCTGAAGCGGCCCTCGTCCCAGGCCTTGGCCGCGCGCTGCTGGCTCTGCACCGCATAGGCGTCGACGTCGTCGCGCGAGAAGCCATATTTGGTGGCGATCAAATCGGCCGAGATGCCCTGCGGCATGAAATAGGCCGGCACCGCCATCGAGGGATCCATCGGCCAGGCGCCGCCGGAGGCGCCGATGCCGACGCGGCTCATCGATTCCGCGCCGCCGCCGATCACGAGTTCATGCTGGCCGGCCATGATCTGGGCCGCGGCGAAATTCACGGCATCGAGGCCGGAGGCGCAGAAGCGGCTGATCTGCACGCCCGGCACCTTCTCGCCGAGGCCGGCGTTCAGCGCGGCGAAGCGCGCGATGTCGCTTCCGGCTTCGCCGACCGGATCGACCACGCCGAGCACGACGTCGTCGACCGTGTCTTCACCGAGATGGTTGCGGTCCTTCAGCGCTTTCAGCGGCACCGTGGCGAGCGCCAGCGCGGTGACTTCGTGCAGCGCGCCATCGGTCTTGCCGCGGCCGCGCGGGGTGCGAACGTGATCGTAGATATAGGCCTCAGGCATGATGCCCTCCTTATATGAGGATCATAATATATAACGAAACGAAGCGCCGCCGCAGGGGGGGGCGGCGGCTATTTTTCAGAACGCTTCCGCGGCCAGTTCCATCGTGGTCGCGCTCCCGCTCTGGATCCGGGTCAGATGCACAGCGGTCTCCGGCAGCAGCTTTTCCATGAAGAAGCGCCCGGTCACGAGCTTGGTGTTGAGGTAGGAGGTCGCGCCGGCGGCGATCTTGTCCTGCGCCACCTTGGCCATCTTCGCCCACATGAAGGCCAGCGCCACGAGGCCGAACAGTTTCATGTAGTCGGTCGCGGCGGCGCCGGCATTGTCGGGCTTGGTCAGCGCGTTCTGCATCAGCCAGCCGGTCGCCTGCTGCAGATGGCCAAGCGCCGTCGAAAGCGGCGTGACGAACGGCTTCATCGCTTCGTCGCCACCATGCTCCTTGGCGAAGGCACCGACCTCGCCGAAGAACGCCATCGCGGCGCGACCGCCGTCGCGCGGCAGTTTGCGGCCGACCAGATCGAGCGCCTGGATGCCGTTGGCGCCCTCATAGATCATGGCGATGCGCGCATCGCGCACGAACTGCTCCATGCCCTGCTCGGCGATGTAGCCATGGCCGCCGAACACCTGCTGCGCCGAGACTGTGTTGGCGAAGCCGGTATCGGTCAGCATGCCCTTCAGCACCGGCGTCATCAGACCCATATGGTCGTCGGCCTCCTGGCGGTCCTTCGGATCGCTGGAGCGATGGGCGACGTCGCTCTTCAGCGCCGTCCACATCACCATCGCGCGCGCCGCCTCGTTGAAGGCGCGGATGGTGAGCAGTGTGCGGCGCACGCCGGGATGCACGATGATCGGATCGGCCGGCTTGTCGGCCGCCTTCACGCCGGTCAGCGAACGGCCCTGCAGGCGCTCACGCGCATAGGCGACCGCGTTCTGATAGGCCACTTCGGACTGCGCGAGGCCCTGCACGGCAACGCCGAGACGGGCCTCGTTCATCATCACGAACATGCCCGCCATGCCCTTGTTCTCCTCGCCGATCAGCCAGCCGGTGGCGTTGTCGTAGTTCATCACGCAGGTCGAATTGCCGTGGATGCCCATCTTGTGCTCGATCGACCCGCAGGACACGCCGTTGCGCTGCCCCAGCGAACCGTCGGCATTGACCAGAACCTTCGGCACCACGAACAGTGAGACGCCCTTGATGCCCGCAGGCGCGCCTTCGATGCGCGCCAGCACCAGATGGATGATGTTGTCGGTGAGGTCGTGCTCGCCGGCGGAGATGAAGATCTTGGTGCCTGATATCCTGAAGCTGCCGTCGGACTGGCGCACCGCCTTGGTGCGCAACAGGCCCAGATCAGTACCGCATTGCGGCTCGGTGAGATTCATGGTGCCGGTCCATTCGCCGGCGATCATCTTCGGCACGTAGGTCTTCTTCTGCTCGGGGGTGCCGTGCACCAGCAATGCTGCGGTCGCACCCATGGTGAGGCCGCCATACATCGAGAACGCCATGTTGGCGGAGATCTGGAATTCGTTGACCGCCTGCGAGAGCGTCACCGGCAGGCCCTGGCCGCCATACTCAGCCGGCGCCGCCAGCCCCAGCCAACCGCCGTCGGCGACCTGCTTGAACGCGTCCTTGAAGCCCTTCGGCGTGGTGACGCTGCCGTCGTCGTTGTGCTTGCAGCCTTCGAGATCGCCAACACGATTCAGCGGCTGCAACACCTCCTCAGCTAGCTTGGCGGCCTCGCCGAGGATCGCCTCGCGGACATCGGCCGACGCATCGGTAAAGCCGGGAAGGTTGTCATAGCGATCGATCTGGAAGACATCATTGAGCAGGAAGTTGACGTCTTCGACAGGGGCTTTGTAGGTCGGCATGCTGGTCTCCCGGCTGGCTCGCGGTCGCATTCGCAACCGACGCAGCGCATTTGTACTTGTTTGTTGGAACGGACCTTATCCGGTTCCGGAGGTCCGCGGCAGTAACTATCGGGAACGTGATTGCGACGATGCGCCGCCCTGCTTCATCAGTTCGTCTCCCATCAGCCGATGCAGCAGGTTGACGCCCTTGAGCGGGCGCACCATCACCTTGAAATGCACGATCCGGCCCTCCGCATCGAAAGAGATGATGTCAACGCCGTTGATCTTGATGCCGTCGATCTCGTTCTCGAATTCGAGCACGGCTCCGCGATCGTTCTGCCATTCACCGGTATATTTGAATGTCGGACCGCCGAGCACTGTCGCGGCGCCGGTCAGGTATTTGAAGGTGATGTCGCGCCCGCGCTGCGGCGTGTGCACGACAGGGCTTTCGAACACCGCGTCGGGATGCAGCAGATCCCACAACGCTGCGGTATCGTGGGACTTCATGTAGGCGTACCACTTGTCGAGGCCCGGACTGCTCATCGGACGTCTCCTGCGGCGGGTTGGGAAGCCTGAACACCGATCCGCGCGCCCGCAACGGGGCAGACGCGATCTCTATATGCATATTGACGCATATGCACAGCAACGCATAAAGTCAAGCGGACTTCAGAATGCCCTCGGGAACACAAATGGAGGTGGGTGTTGGCGCTCGGTGACGCAATCCTCGCATGCCTCACGGAACGTCCAATGACGGGCTATGAGCTCGCCAAGACGTTCGATGCCTCGATCGGTTTCTTCTGGAAAGCCGACCACCAGCAGATCTACCGCGAGCTGTCCCGGCTGCGCGACAAGGGCCATGTCCAGGGCCGCGAGGTGGTGCAATCGGGCAAGCCCAACAAGCTGGTCTACACCCTCACCTCCGAGGGGCGCGCGGCGCTGAAGCACTGGGCGGCGCGCCCGAGCGTCCCGCCCTCGATCAAGGACGATCTATTGGTCCGGCTCTACGCGCTCGACAGCGTCGACATCGAGCCGCTGCGGACCGACCTGATGGCGCGGCTGGAGCATCACCGCGACCGCTATGAGCGCTACGAACGCCTGCTCAACAAGCGCTTTCCCGACGGCGCAGCACCGCCGGCCGATCTCGGCAAGATGCTCGGGCTTCGCATCGGGATGCGCCACGAACGGGTGGTAATCGAATGGTGCGAGGAGGCGCTCGACGCGCTGTCCGCGATTTCCCACCGCGGCAACGTACTGCCGCTCGACGAGACCAAGCGCGGAAGCAGCGGCTAGCTGTCCTGATCCGGCGCATCCGGTTCCCGGATTCCCAACTTTAAGGCTCCTCAGCCGCATTCCTTAACCCGTTATTTACCGTGACGGGAAAAAGTCGGCAGCTGAGGCAGACGACCCGCGCAGAATTCGATTGTCTCTTAGATGGGATGCGCGGGGAGGCTGCAGGCGCAGGGTGTGGCGCCGGAGTCGGGACCGGACGGAATCATGAATTCGCGCGTATCGTGGAGTGTTGACGGCATTGATCCCTCCGTCCGCGAAAGGGCCGAGGCGGCTGCGCGCCGTGCCGGCATGTCGCTGAACGATTGGCTCAATTCCACCGTCGGCGAAGCCAGCCCGCCGGATTACCGCGCGGCCTACGAACAGCCGCAACGGCCACCGATGCCGAGCCGCGAGCGAAGCGACGTCGCCGACATCCATCAGCGGCTCGACGCGATCACCCGCCAGATCGAACAGATTTCCACGCCTGCCCCCGCCCCGCGCAGCGATACGCGCCCCGACGTGCCGCGCGGCCAGCCGACCGTCGCCCGGCAGCTCAACGACGCCATTTCGCGCCTCGATGCACGGCTATCGCAGATTTCCCGGCCGCAGCAAGCCCGCGCAACGCAGCCGCAGGAGCAGCGGATTCCGGATCGGCAGATCCAGGAACGCCAGACCCAGGATCGGCAGACCCAAGACCGGCAGACCCAAGACCGGCAGACCCAAGACCGGCAGACCCAAGACCGGCAACAGCAAGACCGGCAGCGCCAGGAGGACGTGGTCGAGCGCGCCGCCGCGCAGGTCTATCGCCCTTCGCCGCCGCTGAGCCCGGCCTCGTTCGATTCCGCGATCGCGGAGATTGCCGCGCGTCAGAACGAACTCGACGACGCCGCCCCGCGGCAGATGCCGCCGCGCAACGCCCCGCCGATGGCGCCCGCGGCTGCACCAATGGCGGCCGCGCCGCCGCCGATGGCCGCCTATGCGCCGCCGGCTGCACCCAGTGCACCTGCCGGCCCCGATTTCTCCTCGCTCGAGCGGCACTTGCTCAAGATCACGAGCCAGATCGAAGCGCTGCAGCGCCCGGAGCATATCGAGCAATCGATCGCCGCGTTCCGCAGCGAGCTTGCCGACATCCGCCAGGCCATCACCGAAGCGATGCCGCGCCGGGCGATCGAATCGATCGAGAACGAAGTCCGCTCGCTGCATCGTCGCATCGACGAAATCCGCGAGGAGACCGGCAACGGCAATAACCAGGCGATCGCCGGCATCGAGCGCGCATTGTCCGAAATCCGCGAGGCGCTGCGCACGCTGACCCCGGCCGAGCAGCTCACCGGCTACGACGAGGCGATCCGCAATCTCGGCGCCAAGCTCGACATGATCCTGCGCGCCAATGACGATCCGTCCACGGTGCATCAGCTCGAGGGCGCGATCGCCGCGCTGCGCGCCATCGTCTCCAACGTCGCCTCCAACGACGCGCTGGTCCGGCTCTCCGACGACGTGCAGACGCTGTCGGGGCGGGTCGACCAGCTCTCGCGGATGTCACGCTCCGAAGGCCCGGGCGAGGCGTTCGCCGTGCTGGAACAGCGCATCGCCGCCCTCACCTCGACGCTGGAAAACCGCGAGCGGCCGGCCGGCACCGACAATACCGACGCCATTGAAGGGGCGGTGCGCACGCTCTCGGAACGGATCGATCGCCTGCAGGTCGGCAACGACAGTGGATCGGCGTTCGCCCATCTCGAGCAGCGCGTGTCGTATCTGCTCGAGCGCCTGGAGACGTCTCCGTCCGACCAGCGCTCCGGCAATCTCGGCCGGGTCGAGGAAAGCCTGCATGACATCATGCGGCACCTTGAGGCCCAGCACGCCCATATCGCTTCACTCGCCGACGCCACCCGCAACATCAATGTCCCCTCGCCGCAACCGGCGATGGATTCGGGCCTCGTCGACATCATGAAGCGTGAGCTGTCCGACATCCGCTTCAGCCAGTCGGAGACCGATCGCCGCACCCAGGACTCGCTGGAAACCGTTCACAACACTCTCGGCCATGTCGTCGACCGTCTGTCGATGATCGAGAACGATCTGCGCGCGGTGCGCACCGTGCCATCCCCGGCACCAGCGGCGCCAGCGCCGGTCGAAACGCGGGTCGAGATGCCGCGCGCGGCGATGCCGCAGCCGATCGCACAACCCAAACCTGAATCGTTCAAGTTTGAATCGTACGAGCCTGACCAATACAAGCCTGCCGCGTACAAGCCCGAACTGCCCAATCCTGCCCTGGCGCAAGAGCACTTCCAAGAGCACTTCGCAGCCGCGCCGCGCGAATTCCACGCCGCGCAGCCGCAAGTAACCGCCCCGCCGCCGCTGCCGCCTGCCCCGCCGCGCGCCATCAGCGAGATTCTCGAGCCGCTTGCGGCGCCCGCCCGCGCCGTGATCGCGCCGGAACTGCCGCCGGATCATCCGCTCGAGCCGGGCACGCGTCCGACCGGGCGCACGTCGTCGCCGTCGGAGCGGATCGCCGCGTCCGAGAGTGCGATCAGTGATCTTCCTGCGGCCAAGAAGGAGCCGGTCTCGACGTCGAGCTTCATCGCCGCGGCGCGCCGCGCGGCGCAGGCTGCCGCCACGCAACCCATCAACGAGAAGGCTTCGCGCGCCACCAGCAAGGCTGCCGCCAAGGCCAAGGAAAAGGCCGAGAAGGCCAAGAATCTCGACAAGAATCCCGACAAGGCTCCGGACAAGCCTGCGATCAAGGCCGACGCCGCCGAGGGCCAGCCCTCGACCATCACCTCGAAGATCCGCTCGCTGCTGGTCAGCGCGAGTGTGGTCGTGATCCTGCTCGGCACCATCAAGATGGCGATGAACCTGCTCGACACCGGCAGCGCACCGCAAGCGCCGGCGGTGGAAAGCAGCGAGCCGGCCGCCGCTGCAGCGCAGCCTCCTGCCGCCGCACCGGCGCCGGCTGCACCATCTGCGGTGCCCGCGCCGTCCATGACCTCACCGACCCCGCTCGGCCGGCAGTCCAACAACAGCGATGCGCCGAACACCCTCGACAGCGCACAGGTCACGATTGCGCCGGCCCCGGCACCCGCGGCGGCTCCCGTCGCGGCATCTCCCGTGAGCGCCAACGACGTCACCGGTTCGATTCCGCTCGTGCCGGCCGTCACCGGCAAGTTCGCCACGATCCAGATTCCGCCGGGCGAGAAGCTGCCCGATGCGATCGGTGGACCGGCACTGCGTGCCGCCGCGATCAAGGGCGATCCGACCGCGGCCTATGAGGTCGGCTTGCGCTATGCCGAGGGCAAGGGCGTGGCCGCCAATCTCGACGAGGCCGCCAAATGGTATGGCCGCGCGGCGCAGGCCGGCGTGATCCCCGCGATCTTCCGGCTCGGCACCTTCTATGAGAAGGGGCTCAGCGTGAAGCGCGACGTCGATATCGCGCGGCGCTATTACGTGCAGGCCGCCGAGCGCGGCAACGCGAAGGCGATGCATAACCTCGCTGTGCTCGACGCCGACGGCGGCGGCAAGGGCGCCGACTACAAGAGCGCGGCGCAGTGGTTCCGCAAGGCCGCCGACCGCGGCGTCGCCGACAGCCAGTTCAACCTCGGCATTCTCTATGCCCGCGGCATCGGCGTCGAACAGAACCTTGCCGAATCGTTCAAATGGTTCAGCCTGGCGGCGGCCCAGGGCGATGCCGACTCCGGCCACAAGCGCGACGACATCGCCAAGCGGCTCGATCCGCAATCGCTGGCGGCCGCAAAGCTCGCGATCCAGACCTTCACCCCCGAGCCGCAACCGAGCGACGCGGTCAATGTGCCGGCCCCGGCCGGCGGCTGGGACAGCGCCGCCGCGCAGCCGGCTCCCGCCAAGCCCGCCAAACAACCGTCGAAGCGGACTGCAGCGCTGCTCGCCCACTAAAGCGTGATGAGTTTTGGTCGAATCGGTTCGCGGCGATTTCAGTTCACCTCTCCCCGGCGGGGAGAGGTCGGCGCGAAGCGCCGGGTGAGGGCTCTTGCTTCTCGATAGACCGTAACCCCTCACCCGATTTGCTTCGCAAATCGACCACTCCCAAGGGAGAGGTGAACCATCGACGCCGTTCCAGCTCGACCTTATCTCATCATACTTTAAGGCGTCGCGGCGTCGTTGTCCTGACCCTGCCCGATCGTGTAGACAGGCACGAACCGCGAACGGCACCTGATGCCAGAAGGGATCGCGCTTGTCTGCCGATGACCGCCAGGATGAAAGGGCGGGACTGCACCGTTCATCGCCAACCGGTCCCCGGATAGCGCCACCGCGTCAGGCGCCGCCTCGCGAAGCCCCGCCGCCTCGCGCAACCGTGCCACCTCAGCACGGCATCTTCAGGCCCTCCGTCTGGTCCGTGGTGATCTTTGTGCTGCTGCTGTCCGGTATCGGGATTCGCGCCTATCGGGATATGTCGCGGCCGGGAGCCTGGGACTATTCGCGCGAGACCTTTGTTGCACCGAGCATGAAATCGACGGTCGTTGCCAGCGTCGATCTCGACGGTTCGGGCCGAGGGCGGCGGGCGCTTGCGATCAGTGGCGAAATCGGCCCGGCCAGTGCAGGCTGGTTCACCGACCAGGTCAAGCAGGCGCAATTGTCGCCCGGCGATGTGATCCTGCTGTCGTCGGACGGCGGCAAGCTGAACCAGGGCACGATCATGGGTGAAGTCATCCGTTTGCGCGGGCTCGCCACTGCGGTCGGCACGGCGGACGCATCAGGCAAAGTGCACGCGGCATCCTGCGCCAGCGCCTGTGTGCTGGTCTACGCCGGCGGCAAAACCCGCTACGGCGTTTTTGGATCGCTGCTCGGGGTCCACCGCTTCACCATAGACGGACCGGTGAAGGATGCCCTTGCAGAGGGCCAGCGCACCCAAGGTCGACTGCTCAGCTACATGACGAAGATGGGCGTCTCTTCCAGAATTGTCGAAGTGATGTCGCAGACCTCGGACATCCGCTGGCTCAACCTGCGGGACGCGCTGGCGATGAATCTCATCACCACGCCACTCGAACGACCCTGAAGTCACGCTGTCATTAATCTGAATCATCAACCACGCCGGAAGCTCCCCTGCGATGTGCGGCAAAAAAGCCGCTTGAGGTGGATTCTTTAATCCCTCCTGCTGCCGAATTCGGTTATGCAGGGGCGCGGCAATCGACCCGCGTTCGCCTGCATCCCAGCGCGCCAACCGGATTGTTCTGCCGGACCATGCCCGACCAGGACACCACGCCGTGACGCGGCCTTGCGCCCGCTTTGCGACGAAACAAGAAGCGACGCGCGTGCAGCTTTACCTCCCGATCGCCGACATTCCGGTCAATGTCTTCCTCATCCTGGCGATGGGCGCGGCGGTCGGGTTCGTCTCCGGCATGTTCGGCATTGGCGGCGGCTTCCTGATGACGCCGCTGTTGATCTTCGTCGGCATCGCGCCCGCGGTCGCGGTCGCCTCCGTCGCCAGCCACATCGCCGCCTCGTCGTTTTCCGGCGCGATCTTCTATTGGCGCAGGCGCGCGATCGATCCGCTGCTGGCGGCGGTCTTGCTGACAGGCGGCACGATCGGCACCGCACTCGGCGTCTGGACCTTCACCTACCTGCGCTCGCTCGGCCAGCTCGACCTGATGATCGCGCTATCCTATGTCATCCTGCTGACAACCGTCGGCGGACTGATGTTCTGGGAGGGTCTGCGCGCAATGCTGCGCGCCCACCGCGGCGGCCCCGTCAGGCTGCGCAAGCCGGGCAGCCATGGCTGGATCCACGGCCTGCCGCTGAAAGTGCGCTTCAAGCGCTCCAAGATCTATCTGTCGGTCATTCCGGTCGTCGCGGTCGGCCTCGTGATCGGCTTCATCGGCGCGGTCATGGGCATCGGCGGCGGCTTCATCCTGGTGCCGCTGATGATCTATCTGCTGCGGGTGCCGACCTCGACCGTGATCGGCACCTCGATGGTCCTGACCCTCGTCACCATGGTGTTCGCCACCATGCTGCACGCGGTGACCAACCATCTGGTCGACGCCGTGCTGGCGCTGATCCTGATGATCGGCGGCGTCACCGGTGCGCAGTTCGGTGCGCGCGCCGGTCAGAAGATCCGCGGCGAGCATCTGCGCCTGCTGCTTGGTCTCCTGGTGCTCGCGGTCGGCATTCGCTTTGCGGTCGAGCTGGTGATCCGGCCACAGGATCTCTTCAGCATCCGTGAAAGCGGCGGCGGAGGCCCGCCATGAGACTGCGTAGGCTGCTCGCAATCATGGGCCTCCTCGCCGCCACGTTGGCGGTCGCGCCCGCGCGTGCCGAGCGGCTGATCGTGTCGGTCTCCAACCACCGCGTCACGGTGACGCCGAATTATTCCGGTGGCGAACTCGTGCTGTTCGGCTCGGTCGAGAAGGACGCCGGCACGCCCGCCAACCGCAGCAATTACGACCTCGTCGTCACCGTCTCCGGTCCGCGCGCCGACATGGTGACGCGGCGCAAGGAGCGCAAATTTGGGATCTGGATCAACACCGACTCCCGTCAGTTCCTGCAGGTGCCGGGCTATCTCGCGCTGTTCGCCAACCGTCCGTTCGACGAGATCGCCTCGCCCGAGGTGCAGCGGCGCCAGCAGCTCGGGCTCAACAATGTGCTGCTGATGCAGCGCGTCGGCCCTGATTTTGCCGACGTGGTGCCGAACGACGCGTTCCGCAGCGCCTTCGTACGGCTGCACACCGAGCATGGCCTCTATCGCGAGGCGACCTCGGCCGTGACGTTCCTGACGCCGACCCTGTTCCGCACCGGCATTCCGCTGCCGGCCGAGGTGCCGATTGGCACATACGATGTCGAGATCAGGCTGTTCGCCGACGGCGCGCTGGTGACCAAGACCGAGACCGCCTTCGAGATCGTCAAGGTCGGCTTCGAGCAATTCGTCGCCACCACCGCGCGGCAGAACGGCCTTGTCTACGGCCTCGTGACCGCGTTCATGGCGCTGATGACGGGCTGGATGGCGTCCATCGTGTTCCGCAAGGATTGATGAACGTAAGTTGGGTGGAGCGCAGCGATACCCAACCTACGGAGCCGCGGCGAGCACGATGGGTGTCGCTGCGCTCCACCCATCCTACGGTCGTTGCAATGCGCCTTCGAAAGCCTCGCTCAGGATCGAGAGGCCGAGATCGATCTCGTCATCGCTGATCGTGAGCGGCGGAGCAATGCGGAATACGCTGCCCATGCCGGGCAATTGCACGATGTTGGTGCTCAGCCCGAGCTCCAGGCAGCGCTGAGACACAAGCGTTCCGAGCGCTTCGTCAGGCTCCTTGCTGTACCGGTCGCGTACGATCTCGATACCTTGCATCAGCCCCCTGCCACGCACATCACCGATGCATTCGAACCGGTTCTGAAGTGCGAGCAGCCCGTCCCTCAACCGTGCCCCCGCTATCCTGGCACGCTCGACCAATCGATCGCGCAGGATGATCTCGATGACCTTCAGCCCGACGGCGGCCGGCATCGGATCCGAGACATGCGTGGTGTAAAAGAGGAAGCCGCGTTCATGACACCTCTCCTCGATTTCGGCTGACGTGACGACCGCGGCCAAAGGCAGGCCGGCGCCGAGCGTCTTCGACAGCGTCAGGATATCGGGCACGGCGCCGTCGCGCTCGAAGGCGAACATGGCGCCGGTTCTGCCGAGGCCGGTCTGCGCTTCGTCGACGATCAGCAGCATGCCCCGCTTTCTGCACAGCTCCTTCAGCGCAACCAGATAGCCCTCCGGCAGATCGATCAGCCCGCCGGAGGAGAGGATCGGTTCGGCAATCATGCAGGCGAGCGATCCGGTTGACTGGCGGTCGATGAGATCGAAGGCGTAGGCCAGCTCGGCCCGCCAATCGGCCGCATTTCCGAAGCGAGGGCGATAGAGGCTTGGCGTCGGGATCGCGAGAGAACCGACCGGCGCAGGGCCATAACCCTTGCGGCCGGCCGAATAGGTCGTCCCCGCCGCGCCGGATGTCATCCCGTGCCAGGACTGCGCGAATGCAACGGTCTCGAAACCGCCGGTCGCAAGCTTGGCCATCTTGATCGCAGCCTCGTTCGATTCACCGCCCGTGCTCAGCAGCATCACGCGATCGAGCCCCGGCGGCAGCAGGTCCGCGAGTTTTTCGGCCAGCGCGACCACCGGGCGCGTCAGCATGCCGCTGAAGAGGTGGTCGAGCCTTTCGGCATGCTCGCTGATGGTTTGGACGATCTCGGGATGACCATGACCGAGCACGGCGCTCATCTGGCCGGACGTGAAATCCAGGATGGAGCGACCATCGGCGTCATAAACGAAGCATCCGGAGGCGCGCTCGATGATCACAGGCGCGAACGTCCCGCCATACCGGATGAGGTGACGCCGCGCGCGCTCCCAAAAGGATTTGTCGTCATTTCCAGCCATGCCGGTTTCCTTGCTGCAGGGGCGCCCCGATTTCACGGGCTTACAGCTCATTCTATGCCGGCACGGTCGCAATGACATTGCGATTCGGGATGCATCTGACTGCATTTTCTGCAACTAATTGCGCCGAATGCAGAAAACACGAAAGAAATGAGAACCATGATCGTGCTTGACGAGATCGACCGAAGGATCCTCGACGTGCTGCAAGTCGAAGGGCGCATCACCAATCTCGAACTGGCCGAAAAGATCGGGCTCTCATCGGCACCCTGCATGAGACGCGTCCGGGCGCTCGAAGAGACCGGCGTCATCTGCTCCTATGTGGCGCTGGTGGACCCTGCGCGAATTGGACTCGGGTTCGACGTGATCGTCGAAGTCCGTCTCAAGCAACAGACGAGAGACTCCTTCGCGCGCTTCGAAAAGAAAGTCATCGACCTGCCGGAGGTTGTCGAGTGCTGCATGATTGCCGGCGATTGGGATTATTCGCTGCGGGTAGTGTCATCCGACCTCGCACGATATCAATCGTTCATCCTCGACCGCCTCATGCATCCTGACACCGATATCGCGAGCTACCGCACCACCATCATCCTGCAAAAAGTCAAATCCACGACGAAGATCGATACCAACCTGTTCTGATCGATGTTCGGTGCGTAGGTTGGCTGGAGCGCAGCGATACCCAACATTCGGAGTAGTGGTGAATATGATGGGTATCTCTGCGCTCCACCCATCCTACAACTCCTAAAGCATCAGCCCCGCTCCCATCGTGATCACGCTTAGCGCCATCGCGCCGGTGGAGAGCCAGCCGAGCCAATAGAGCCAGCCACCGATCACGAAGCGGCCCATCACATTCTTGTGGCGCGCCATCAACATCAGCAGCACCATGACCGGCACGGCGAGCACGCCGTTGACGACCGCACTCCAGTACAACGCCGAGATCGGATCGATCGAGGTGAAGTTGAGCGCGATCCCGATCGCACCTGATAGCGCCAGCACCGAATAGAACACGATCGCTTCCTTTGGCTTGCGCGCCAGGCCTACCGACCATCGCCCCGCCTCGCCGACCGCGTAGGCGGTGGCGCCCGCCAGCACCGGAATGGCCAACAATCCGGTCCCGACGATGCCGAGTGCGAAAATCACTTCCGCGAACGGCCCGGCGATCGGCCGCAGCGCCTCGGCGGCCTGCGCCGAAGTCTGAATGTCGGTCTTTCCCGCGGCGTGCAGCGTTGCGGCGGCGGTGAAGATGATCGACAGCGCGATCAGGTTGGAAAACGCCATGCCGACGACGGTGTCGGCGCGGATGCGGGAGAATTCCTGCCGCGCGCCGAAGTGTTTTCTGATCAGCGGGCGTTTCGTGACATCGACCCGCTGCTCCTCGGCCTCCTGCGAGGCCTGCCAGAAGAACAGATAGGGCGAGATCGTGGTGCCGAAGATCGCGACGATGGTCGTGAAGTAGTCCGCGCTCCAGGTGAGACGCGGCACGAGCACACCGGCCAGCGCCTCGCTCCATGAGACCTTGGCGAAAGCCAGCGCCGCGACATAGGCGAACAGGCTGAGCGTCAGCCATTTCAGCACCGCGACGTAGCGCTTGTAGTCCATGAAGATTTGCGCGGCGACCGAGGTGACGCCGAACAGCACGACGTAGATGATCGCCGGGCCGCCGATCAGAAGCTTGGTCGCATCCGCCATGGCGGCGAGATCGGCCGCGATGTTGATGGTGTTGGCGATAAACAGCAGCGCCACGACGATGACCAGCAACCAGCCGGGATAGTGCCGGCACACATTGCCCGATATGCCGTGCCCGGTGACGCGGCCGACGCGTGCGGAAATCTCCTGGATCGCCGCCATCAGCGGAAACGTCAGCAACATGGTCCAGCCGATGCCGTAGCCGAGTTGCGCACCGGCCTGGCTGTAAGTGCCGATCCCGGATGGATCGTCGTCGGAGGCGCCGGTGATCAGGCCGGGGCCGAGCGCCTTCACGACATCGCCAGGGCTGAACGGTTTGCGCTGCGCCTTCGCCACGGACGCGGTGCCGGGCGTGTCGTGATGCTTCCTCGAGATTTTCCTACGTTGCGTCATGCCCGGTTCCGGCCGTCTCGACAACGGACGGATACCAGCATGGTTCCATCGATGAAACCCGGCTGAGGGTCAGCCTCCCGATGGCTGCTCGATGACGGTGGCGACACCCGGCTCGAGGATGCGGAGGCGGCGGCCGAAGCCGAGCGTATCGAAACTGGCGCGCAGATCCTTTGCGTTCTGCCGGAAATGCGCCCAGCCATCGGTATGGACCGGAACGATCACGGCGTCGGCAAAGGCGCGCGCGGTCTCGATCGTGTCGTTGGTATCCATGGTGAGATGGAACGGACCACGGGTCTGCGCCGCGCCGGCGAACGGCAGCACCACGCCGCAATCGAAGCGCCGCGCGACCTCGGCGACGCCGTCGAACCAGGTGGTGTCGCCGCTGATATAGACCGGGCGGCGGCCCGCTTGGCGTGATTGCACCACGAAACCGATGACGTCGCCGGACAATGGCTCGATCCCGGCCGGCCCGTGCCGCGCCGGTGTCGCCGTGATGGTCAGCGTGGCGCCGCCCTTCTGCAGTTCAGTCGACGCCCATGGCGCAAAGCCCTCGGTGTTGCCGCCGAGCCGCTTGGCGCCGGCCTTGGTGGTCAGCACGCGCTTCGCACTGCCGAGGAAATCGCGGCCGGAATGGTCGAGATTGTCGGAATGCTGGTCATGGCTCAGCAACACTGCATCGATCTCGCCGACATCGCGCGCGCTGAGTGCCGGTCCGGTCAGCTTCTCCAGTTTCACATGCGGCAATTGATAGTCGCCGGGCGCATCGAAGGTCGGATCGGTGAGCAGGCGGAACCCGTCGATCTCGATCAACGCGGTCGGCCCCCCGATCAGGGTGATGGTGATGCTCATGCGACACTCCTCTTGAGCGATGCGGTGGCCGCGGGGCGGGTCACCAGATAAATGCCGATCGCGACCGGAACAATCCCGAGCAGGTCACGAAACTCAACGTGTTCGCCGAGCACGAGGAACGCGAACAGCATCGCGAGCGGCGGCATCAGGAAGTGATAGGCGCTTGCGGCGGTGGCGCCACACACTTTCAGGAGATGAAACCAGAGCAGATAGGCGACGATCGAGCCGCCGACCACCAGGAAGGCGAAGGCGCCGGCGAGCCGCGCACTCGGCACGATGTCGCTGACGCTGGAGAGGGTGAAGGCGAACGGCATCACGGCAAGGCCGCCGGCGATATTCTGGATACCGTTGCCGATCCACAGGCTGCCCTTCGGCGCCAATAGCTTGAACAAGATGGTGCCGGCGACGATCGATGCGAGTGAGGCCAGCGTGAACAGGATGCCATGCGGACTGTCCGTCCCGGCGGACATCCGGTGCCAAACGATGAACGCAACGCCGGCGATGCCGAGCAGCAGCCCCGCCACCTTGCGCCAGGTCAGCACCTCGCCGAGGAACAGCGCGGCCAGCACGGCCGTGAACACTGGATTGGCCGATACGATCAGGCCGCCGAGACCGGCCGAGACCGTCTTCAGCCCGGTGTAGCCGAGGCCGAGATAGAGCGCATTGTTTGCGACGCCGAGCGCGGCGAACACGGCCGCATCGCGCCAGGTGAGATCCCATGCATCCCTGCGCACCAGCGAGATAGCGATGATCAGAATGCCGGCAAGCGAAAAGCGCGCGGCCAACAGGATCAGCGGCGGGCATTCGGTGACGCCGATCTTGCCGGCAACGAAGGCGAAGCTCCAGAGCAGGCAGAACAGGGCGATCAGGAACGGCAGGGCGTTGAAACGGCTGCGGGGCATCGCGATGGCGGGGGCGACTGACATGGGAGATTCTCCTTCCCCCTGATCTAGGTCCGCGCGTTGATATTTGGAAATTAAATGATAAACTGACATGCAGTGGATTTTCGAATGGAAGGCTTCCAATGCTCGATCTGGAGCTGTTGCGCAGTTTCGTCTCGGTGGTGGACGCCGGCGGCTTCACCCGCGCCGGCGCGCGCGTTCACCGCACGCAATCGACGGTCAGCCAGCAGATCAAGCGGCTGGAGGAGGACGTCGGCCAGCCGCTGTTGATCCGCAGCGGCAAGGACGTGACGCCGACCGAAGCCGGGGAGCGGCTGTTGTCCTATGCACGTCGGTTGCTGGCGCTGGCTGAAGAGGCGCGCGATGTGGTGTCGCAGCCGGACAATGAGGGTGCGATCCGGCTCGGGGTTCCCGAAGATTTCGCCGCCTTCCGGCTGGCCAAGCTGCTCGCCGCATTCTCGCGCTCGCATCCGGCGCTGCGGCTCGACGTCCGCACTGACCAGAGCACGCAGCTGCGGCGCGACCTCGAACGCGGGGATCTCGACCTTGCGCTGTTCAAACGTGCGGCCGGCGAAAAAGGCGGCATCGCGTCGTGGCCGGAGCGCGTGCATTGGGTCACCAGCAAGCACCATCCGCGCGACACAACGGTGGGGTCGGTGCCGCTGATCGGCTTTCCGCCGGGCTGCCTCTACCGCGCCGGTGCGATCCATGCGCTGGAGAGCGCCGGGCGCAACTGGCACATGGCTTACACGTCGTCGAATCTCTCCGGCATCCAGGCCGCGATCGCCGCCGGCATGGGCCTGAGCATCCTTGCCGAGATCGCAATCCAGGCCGATCACCGCGTGCTGACGGCGAAGGACGGCTTCGCGCCGATCGACAAGACGGAAGTGGCCCTGGTTGCAGCCCCTGATGCCAGTCCGGCAACGCTGCGGTTGGCGGAGCGGCTCGCGGAGTTCTGCGAGACCGTGCAAGCGAAGGCGGCGTAGCGAGAGGGCGACGCAAACCTCCGCTGTCGTCCCTGCGAAAGCAGGGACCCATAATCACAGGGCTGTGTTGCTGAAGTTAGTGGTGGCCCCAGCGTCATTCAACAACAACCATCGGTGGTTGATGGTGTGGACGGCCCCCTACGGCATCAGTGTGCCAGAATGAGGTTGTTGCAAATCTCAGACAAGGGAGCCGTCCGTGAGAGAGATTATCCGCATTGGAATGGATACGTCGAAGTATATTTTTGTGCTGCATGGGGTTGATGCGGCGGAACAGCCTGTGTTGCGCAAGAAGCTTGCGCGCAAGCAGGTGCTGGAGTTCTTCGCCAAGTTGCCGCCGACCGTGATCGGGATGGAGGCCTGCGGGGCCTCGCACCATTGGGCACGGGAGCTTCGCAAGCTGGGCCACGAGGTGAAGTTGATGGCGCCGCAATTGGTGAAGCCCTATGTGTCGCGGAACAAGAACGACGGTCGGGATGCGGAGGCGCTGTGTGAAGCGATGAGCCGGCCGAGCATGCGGTTCGCGCCGGTCAAGACGGTCGAGCAGCAGGCCGCGCTGATGCTGACGGGTGTCCGCGCTGGATTGATCGCCCGGCGCACCCAGCTCGGCAATATGATCCGCGGCCATGCGGCGGAGTTTGGCCTGATCGGGGCCCAAGGGACCGACAAGATCGAGCCGCTGCTGGCGCGGATTGCGCAGGACGAGACGCTTCCTGCCCTGGCACGCGAGCTGTTTACGGTGCTGGGCCGCGACTACACCAGACTCGTGGGCGAGCTGCAGGAGATCGAAGCCAGATTGATGGCCTGGCACCGCTCCGACGCCGTGGGCCGGCGTCTGGCGCAGATCCCTTCTGTCGGGCCGATCGTTGCAACGACGCTCGTGATGAAGACACCCGATCCCCATGCTTTCCGCTCCGGCCGTCACTTCGCAGCCTGGCTCGGCCTCACCCCCCAGGATCACTCCACCGCCGGCAAAACCAGGCTTGGCAAGATCACGCGGGCGGGCGACGAGGACCTGCGCCGCCTGCTGGTGATCGGGGCAACGGCGGTCATCCAGCAGGCCAGACGCGGGCGCGGCCATCACTCGCGCTGGCTGCTGGCCCTGATCAAGCGCAAGCCACCGAAGCTTGCCGCCGTGGCGCTCGCCAACAAGGTGGCCCGCATCGCCTGGAAGCTGATGGCGACCGGCGAGAGTTATGACGCCGCACGGATCAATGCCACCGCGGCAGTCGCCGTCTAACAGATTGGCCGGCTGGCGGGCTCGCTCGTCAGCCGACCCGGAGCTGCAGGAGCAGATGGAGCGATCGATCGAGCAACGATGCGAGACAGTCCGTAGGACCCATCGGCCGTCAACAGGCCGCGTGGTTGTTTGGAACTCGCATCGCGCAAACCATCTTGGCCAGCGATCCATCCGATCGCACTCAAAAGGCCGGACATATGGATGCAAGCGATCCGATCCGCTCAAAAAGCTCTTGTGCCACGGGGGCCGTCCACATATGGGTCCCGGGTCGCGCTTCGCTTGCCCGGGACAACACCGAGTGTGTTGGACGAACCGTTCGTCAATAACACCGCGCGGCGGCGAACGCGTGGACGCGGTTGTCGCCGAGGACGTGGGCCATGAAGCCGGGCGAGCCGAACACTTTTGCGAACGCCGCGTCGCGGATGCTTAAGCCCCCGGTGTAGGCGCCGAACGCCGGCATCACCGCGCGTTCGCCATCGCTGGCAAAACAGCGGCGCTCGATCGAGCGGCCGCGAGTGGGTACGCGGGCCTTCGGATGCAGATGGCCGGCGATTTCGCCGGTCTCACCCGTCGGCTCATGGCGAAACTTGATCGGACCGATCGCGACCTCGGTTGCGACCACGCCGCCGAGATCGGACGGCAGCGCCGGATCATGATTGCCGGAGATCCAGATCCAGTTGCGCCGGACCTGCAGCGCAGCGAGCGCCTCGCGGTCGGGTGCCGACAGCCGCTCATGGGCGTTGCGGTCGTGAAAGCTGTCGCCGAGCGCGATCACCATGCGCGGGTCGTGCCGCGCGATCACGGCCGACAGCCGGCTGAGCGTCGCGACCGTATCATAGGGCGGCAGCAGCACACCGCGCGCGGCGAAGCTCGAGCCTTTTTCCAAATGCAGGTCGGAGACGACGAGCAGGCGCTGCTCATCCCAGAACAGCGCGCCGGAGAAATCGGCCGTGAAGGTGACATCCGCGACGGTGATCGTCGAAACGCGCATCTCGTCAGAGTCCCCCGAAACCTGCGCGCTTGCCGTCACGTCTCAATCCCCAGAGTATGATCCGAATCGGATCATACTCTTATCCTTTTATTTATCGCGTTTTCTTCACGCGAACCGGTGTCCACTTCGCTCGAAAACGCTCCAGCGTTATGTCGTCGCCTCCCGCACGAGATCCTCGGCCGCTTCGGCCAGAAGTTCGTCGGATGCTTCGCCATAAACTGACTCGCGGCCGATTTCCAGCATCACGGGTACCGCCAGCGGCGACACGTGATCGAGTTCCTTGTGGGTGATTCGGCCGTGGATACGCGACAGCATGTCCCCGAGGCGGCGGAGATCGAGCAGACCGGTGGCGGCATCGGACCGCGCGGCGCGCAGCAGTACGTGGTCGGCCTGGTGCTTGCGCAAGACGTCATAGATCAGGTCGGTCGAAAACAGCACCTGGCGGCGGGATTTCTCCTCGCCGGTGAAGCGGCGCGGAATCAGGCCGGAGATGATGGCGCAGTTGCGGAAGGTGCGCTTCATCAGCGCGGATTCCGCCAGCCACGCCTCGAGGTCGTCGCCGAGCATATCGGGATCGAACAGGGCGTTGAGATCGAGCTTGCCGTGGCGGATCATGAAGGAGAGATCGCCGATGCCCCAGATCGCCAGCGCATATTCATTGGCGACGAAACCCAGCGGACGGGCGCGGGCGCGCTCCAGCCGCCGCGTCAAGAGCATGCCGAGCGTCTGGTGTGCGAGCCGCCCTTCGAAGGGATAGCAGACAAAATAATGCTTGCCGCCGCGCGGAAAGGTTTCGACCAATAGTTCGCGCACCGCCGGCACGCGCGAGAAATTTCGCTGCAGGGACAGCCAGTCGTGCACCTGGTCCGGCAATCCCTTCCAGGCGCTGCGGTCGTCGAGCAATTTGCGGACCCGTTCGGCGAGATAGGTCGAGAGCGGAAACTTGCCACCCATGTAGGACGGTACTTTCGCATCCTTGTCGTTGGCGCGGGAGACATAGACGTGGTCTTCCATCAGCGCCTCGTAACGCACCACCTCGCCGCCAAAGACAAAGGTGTCGCCGACCACGAGGCCCTCGATGAAGGCTTCCTCGATCTCGCCCAGCATGCGGCCGCCGCGCGCGATCGCGCCGGTCGACCCGGTTCCGCCGGCGCGCGAGCGCACCAGACGGACCTTCAGCATGGTGTCTTCGACGATGGTGCCGACGTTGAGACGATAGCTCTGCCGCACCCTGGGATTGGCGACGCGCCAGCGGCCCTGCTTGTCCTGCTTGATGCGAGCGAAGCGCTCGTAGGTTTTCAGCGCGTAGCCGCCGGTCGCGACGAAGTCGACGACATCGTCGAAGTCCGCGCGGGCAAGACCGGCGTAGGGCGCGGCGGTCTTGACCTCGGCATAGAGCTCATCCGACAAAAACGGCTCGCCACAGGCGCAGCCGAGCACGTGCTGAGCCAGCACGTCGAGGCCGCCGGTCCGAAGTGGCGGCGTGTCCTGCGCGTTCTCGGCGATGGCGTCGATCGCGACCCGGCACTCCAGCACCTCGAAGCGGTTGGCCGGCACCAGCACGGCGCGGGAGGCCTCGTCGAAGCGGTGGTTGGCGCGGCCGATTCGTTGCATCAGCCGCGACGAGCCTTTTGGCGCGCCGATATTGATGACGAGATCGACATCGCCCCAGTCGACGCCGAGGTCGAGCGAGGAGGTGCAGACCACGCCGCGCAGCTTACCGGCCGCCATCGCCTCCTCGACCTTGCGGCGCTGCGCGACGTCGAGCGAACCGTGATGCAACGCGATCGCCAACCCGTCGTCATTCATGCGCCAGAGATCCTGGAACAGCATCTCGGCCTGGCTGCGGGTGTTGACGAACACCAGCGTGGTCTTGTTGCGCTTGATCAGCTCGTAGACTTCGGGCAGCGCATGACGCGCGCCGTGGCCGGACCACGGCAGCCGCTCCCTCGTGTCGAGCATCTCGACGACCGGCGGCGCGGCGCCACCGGCGATGACGATTTCGGCAGAGGCGCTTTCGCCGCCCGGCTGCGGCACCAGGAAACGCGCGAGCTGCTCGGGCTCGGCCACGGTCGCCGATAAGCCGATCGCGCGCAGCTGCGGCGCGATCTTCCAGAGACGGGCGAGTCCGAGCGAGAGCAGATCGCCGCGCTTCGAGGTGACCAGCGCGTGCAGCTCGTCGAGCACGATGCGCTTCAGCGAGGCGAACAGAAAGGGCGCATCGTCGGATGCCAGCAGCAGCGCGAGCTGCTCCGGCGTGGTCAGCAAGATATCCGGCGGGTAGCGCCGCTGCCGCTGCCGCCGCGACACCGGCGTGTCGCCGGTGCGGGTCTCGATCTTGATCGGCAGCCCCATCTCGGCCACCGGCGTTTCCAGATTGCGCGCGATGTCTACCGCGAGCGCCTTCAACGGCGAGATGTAGAGCGTGTGCAGCCCGCCGCTGCGGCGGACGTCGCGGCCGGTGGAGATGAGGGTGGGGCGCGTCTTCTCCGCCGCAGCTGCTTTACCACTTGCGAGTTCGTCGGGCTCCTTCCCCCTGAAAGGGGGAGGGTTGGGGTGGGGGTCAGCCGCTTGCTCCGCGCCTGCGGCTGACCCCCACCCGTCCCGCCCGGCAGCGCTATCGCGCGCCGGAGCGCGCCGACCTCCCCCTTTCAGGGGGAGGTGATCGGAATCCCTGCGATCCAATCCACCGCTCAACTCCACCAGCGTCGGCAGAAACCCCGCCAGCGTCTTGCCGGCGCCCGTGGGCGCGATCAGCAGCGCGGAACGCTCCTCACGCGCTTTCGCGAGCAATGCGAGTTGATGGTCGCGCGGCGACCAACCACGCGTGGCGAACCAGTCGCGAAACCGGCGCGGCAGCAGATCGGCCGCCTCTGGCGGCGGGACGGAGAAGAGATCGAGCGTCGACACGCCCAAGAGGTAAGTGGTTGACGGCGCTTCGTCGAGGGTGGGCGAAGATGGCGGCAGGTGGCACTGCCGCCGCTCACCTCGCCCCGCTTGCGGGGAGAGGTCGGATTGCATCGTTAGATGCAATCCGGGTGAGGGGGTACCGGCCTGGCCACGCGCATACCTCGCGGTGAGAGCCCCTCACCCCGCCCTCTCCCCGCAAGAGCGGGGCGAGGGGGACGAAAGAGCGAGCCCCCCTACTCCACCACGGGACTGTCGGAAATATCCCAGTCCTTGCCATTGAAGATCGAGATGTAGAGCGTCTTCATCGGTGTGTAGTCGTCGGGCGTGTAGGCGTAATTGACGCCGTCGAGGAAGAACGGCGAGTGGTAGCCCGCGAGCGTGGTGGCGTGCTTCAGCACGTTGGCACGGGTCAGTTCGTCGCCGCAGCGGCGCAGGATTTCCGCCATCGACGCCACCTGGCCATAGCCGGCGAAGGCGATGGTGTTATCGGGATCGACGTTAGGCAGGTACTTCTTGCGCAGATCCTCAAACGCCAGCGAATCGGGATCCTTCTCCCAGCGGCCCGGTCCGGCCTCCTTGGCGTAGCGGATCGCGACGATGTCCCTGGCGTTCTCGAAACCGGCGGCGCTGAGGATCGAGCGGCCGGTCGAGCCTGCCGACAACAGCTGCAGCGGCTTCCAGCCGAGTTCGGCGACCTTGCGGATCGATTGCGACGACGCCTTGCCGGTGCTGATGTTGTAGAACACATCGGCGCCCGACTTCGAGAGGTTGATGAGCTGGGAGTCGATCGTCGGATCGGTGAGATCGTAGGTCTGCTCCATGATCACCTGCGCGGTGCCACCGGCGTCGGCCAGCACCTTCTTGAAGGGGCCGAGGAAGTCGCGGCCGAAATCGTCGTTCTGGTAGAGGATGCCGACCTTGGCATTCGGCTTCACGCCGACCACGTGCTTAGCCAGGATGCGGCCCTCGGTCGGATAGAGCGGCAGGCCCGCCATGGTCCATTTGTTGTTCTTCGGGTCGTTCCACTTCGAGGCGCCGGTATTCAACAACAACTGGGGGACGCCCTTGGAATTGAGATATTTGTGCACGGCGGTCTGCGGCGCGGTGCCGAGCGAACCGTAGAGCGCCAGCACCTCCTCCTGCTCGACCAGCCGGCGCGTCGCCTCGACGCATTTCGGCGCACTGTAGGCGTCGTCCATGGTGAGGAACTTGACCTTGCGGCCATTGATGCCGCCGCTCTCGTTCAGCATCTGGAAATAGGCTTCACCGACGCGGCCGAGCACGCCATAGAGCGAACCTGGACCGGAATGCGGCACGGTCTGGCCGAGCTTGATCTCGGTGTCGCTCGCGCCGGGATCGTATTTCTTCTCGGCGCCCCAGACGAACGGCGCGGGCAAGACGGAGGCTGCGATGGCCGACAACGCGGTGGCGCCGAACTCGCGCCGTGTCTGCTTTTTCATTGTTTCTCTCCCTGGAACACAAGCTGTCGCATTCCGCCTCGTGCCGGGCAAGCGCGAACTCGCGGCGTCGCCCCACAATGCCGCGTTACGGGAAATCCGTAGCGTGTAGACTCAAGTTTTGAGCACGACGACGACGAGGCCGGGGGCCGGGATATTGTCTTCGTTGCGCGCCGAAAGGTCTTCGAGCTGGGCCAGGACCAGCCCTGCCGCAGCGACGGCCGTACGCACGCAAGCGGCACCGTGCGCGTAGCGCAGCCCGTCGCCGACGATGACGCCCTCGCCGTCATGGGTTTCGGTGGTGAAGGCGAGCACGCCGCCGGGGACCAGCACGCGCCTCGCCTCGGCGAGCATCGGCGCGAGATCGGCGACATAGACCATCGCGTCGGCGGCGAGGATCAGTTCGGCGCTGGCGTCGGGCTTGCTACCGATGCCCTTCAGCATGTCGTCGACCTCGAGCTCGGCATAGAGGCCGGTCGCGTGCGCCTTCTCGATCATGCGCGGCGAGATGTCGATGCCGATGAAGCGATCGACGTTTTTCGCAAATGCGCCCGCCGCCAACCCGGTACCGCAGCCGAGGTCGATCGCGCGCTTGAAGAAGGCCGGCTTCCTGGCGGATGCCCGCACCGACAGCACGGCCTTGAACAACAGCGCCGGGCCGCGATAGTCGAGACCACCGACGAGGGCGGCCTCGAAACGCGGTGCATATTGATCGAACAGCGTCTGCACATAGGCCGTCGGCATCGAGTTGACTGCCTCGGCGCCGAGCTGCATCAGGCGCATGCTGGCGCCGTGGTGATCCTCGGGGTCGGCATCGCGCGCGGCCCGGAACGCCGCAATCGCAGCCTCACGCTGGCCGAGCTGCTTGCGGATCTCGCCCAGCGTGAACCAGGCGGAGGTGAATTTCGGCGCCAGCTCGATCGCCTGTTCGAACAGGTCGGCAGCCGCCGGCAGGTCGCCCTTCAATTGCAGGTCGCGCGCGAATTCGTAGCGACGGTCGGCGACGAGATCGCCGGAGGACAGGAACAGGCGCGCGGGCATAGTCTCTCTATTTGACTCACGGTTCACCTCGCCCCGCAGGGGAGAGGTCGGCGGGACGCGAAGCGTCTCGCCGGGTGAGGGGCTGAAGTCTATCGAGGAACCAAGACCCCTCACCCGCCACGCCTTCGCTACGCTTCGGCGCGGCGACCTCTCCCCGGTGGGGAGAGGTAAAAGTCGCCGCGACAGCTCCTATATACAAAAGATGCGCCCGCAAGACATCCTGATGCCCGTTCCGGCCGGCCTGTGCTGCAAGCCCGGCGGCTTCCATATCGATCCGGTCAGGCCCGTGGAGCGCGCGCTGATCACCCACGGCCATTCCGACCACGCCCGCCCCGGTCATGGCGCGGTGCTCGCCACGCAAGAGACGCTCGACATGATGCGGTTGCGCTATGGTGACAATTTCGCCGGCTCGACGCAGGCCGTCAGCTACGGCGAGGAAATCAGGCTCGGCGATGTCACCGTGACGTTCCATCCGGCGGGCCATGTGCTGGGCTCGGCGCAGATTGCCGTGACCTGCAAGGACACCCGCATCGTCGCCTCTGGCGACTACAAGGATGCGCGCGATCCGACCTGCGCGCCGTTCGAGCTGGTGCCCTGCGACGTGTTCATCACCGAGGCGACCTTTGGCCTGCCGGTGTTCCGCCATGGCGACGCGGCCGATGAGGTGAAGAAGCTGCTGGCCTCGGTAAAGCTGTTTCCGGAGCGTGCGCATCTAGTCGGCGCCTACTCGCTCGGCAAGGCGCAGCGCGTGATGGCGCTATTGCGCGAGGCCGGCTACGACGCGCCGATCTACCTGCACGGCGCGATGGAGAAGATCACCTCCTACTATCAGGAGCGCGGCATCCCGCTCGGCGAGCTCAAGCCCGCGCGCGGCATGAAGAAGGCTGAGCTGGCCGGCACCATCACGCTGGCGCCGCCGAGCGCAACATCCGATGTCTGGACGCGGCGCTTTCCCGATCCGGTCACCGCCTTTGCCTCGGGCTGGATGCGTGTGCGCGCCCGCGCCCGGCAAGGCGGCATCGAACTGCCGCTGGTGATCTCTGACCATGCCGACTGGGACGGCTTGACCGCGACGATCGGCGCCACCGGCGCCGGTGAAATCTGGGTCACCCACGGCCAGGAAGACGCGCTGGTGCATTGGTGCAAGACCAGAGGCCTTGCGGCGCGGCCGCTCGATCTCGTCGGCTATGGCGACGAGGATGAAGGCGAGGCGGCGCCGACCGACGTGACCGAGTCCGCCGGCGAGGCTGAGACATGAACCGTTTTGCCCAGCTACTGGACCGGCTCGCCTATGAGCCCGGCCGCAACAACAAGATCAAGCTGCTGGTCGCGTACTTCCGCGAGACCGAGGATCCCGACCGCGGCTACGCGCTGGCGGCACTGACCGGCGCGCTGTCGTTCAAGCACGCCAAGCCAGGATTGATCCGCGACCTGATCACCGAACGCGCCGACCCGGTGCTGTTCGGATTGTCGTACGATTATGTCGGCGATCTCTCGGAGACGGTCGCGCTGATGTGGCCGAAATCTTCTCCCTCTCCCGCTTGCGGGGGAGGGTCGGGGTGGGGGTCTCTCCACGCGATCACCAAGCGGAAAGAGCCCCCACCCGGATCGGCCGACCGCGCTGACGCGCCGTCCGCCGGTCCGACCTCCCCCGCAAGCGGGAGAGGTGAGGACGACCGGCCGCTCAATCTCCACAACAACCCGCCCCCACCCACCCTCACCGAGGTCGTCACCACGCTGCGCACGCTCGGCAAGGCCGAGCTGCCGGCACAGCTTGCGCGCTGGCTCGACGAACTCGACGAGACCGGGCGGTGGGCGCTGCTGAAGCTCGTCACCGGCGCGATGCGGATCGGGATTTCGGCGCGGCTGGCGAAGACCGCGGCGGCTGCGCTCGGGACTAAGGACCCGCACGAAATCGAGCTGATGTGGCCGGGGCTGACGCCGCCCTATCTCGATTTGTTCGCCTGGCTGGAGGGCCGCGGCGAGAAACCCGTCAACCGCGATCCGACGCCATTTCGTCCAGTGATGCTGGCGCATGCGATCGAGGACACGGATTTCGCCAATCTCGACGCCGCCGATTTCAGCGCGGAATGGAAGTGGGACGGCATCCGCGTGCAGGCAGTGTCCGGGCGCGACGCGCGCGGCCAGATCCAGGGGCGGCTCTATTCGCGCACCGGCGAGGATATCACCGGCAGCTTCCCGGACCTGGTGCCGTCACTGCATCTGCCCGGCGCGATCGACGGCGAATTACTGGTACTGCGCGAGGGTCGTGTGCAGACCTTCAACGTGCTGCAGCAGCGGCTGAACCGGAAGGTGGTCTCGCCGAAGCTGATCAAGGAATTCCCGATTCACCTGCGCGCCTACGACCTGCTCGGCGATGACGAGAACGATCTGCGTGAGCTGCCGTTTGTCGAGCGCCGCGCGCATCTCGAAAGCTTCATCGCCAGGCTGGACGATCCGCGCATCGATTTGTCGCCGACGATTCCGTTCGCGAGCTGGGAGCAACTCGCCGCCGCGCGTGCCGATCCGAAAAGCGCCGGCGCCGGCGATGATGCCGACGCGGTCGAAGGCGTGATGCTCAAACGCCGCGACGCACCGTATCTGCCCGGACGGCCGAAGGGGCCGTGGTGGAAGTGGAAGCGCGATCCGCACATCATCGACGCGGTGCTGATGTACGCGCAGCGCGGCCACGGCAAGCGCTCGTCGTATTATTCCGACTATACGTTTGGCGTCTGGACAAACGGCGAAGCCGGCGACGAGCTGGTGCCGGTCGGCAAGGCCTATTTCGGCTTCACCGACGAGGAGCTGTTGCAGATCGACCGCTTCGTTCGCCGCAATACCACCGAGAAATTCGGTCCCGTCCGTCATGTCGTGCATGAGCCGGACCAAGGCCTGGTGCTGGAAGTCGCATTCGAGGGATTGCAACGCTCGCCGCGTCACAAATCCGGCGTCGCGATGCGCTTTCCCCGCATCAACCGGCTGCGCTGGGACAAGCCTCCGCGCGAGGCCGACCGGCTGGAGACACTTGAACGGATGTTAATGACTGTGACACCGAATTAACTCGACCGTCGCATGGCAGCCATTGACCGCGGTTGCCGGGTTCCCCATGTGCCCCGCCGTGACCTATAATAGGCGGGCGATTCCGCCAGGAGATAGTGATGCAAAACGACGTCAGAGACTTGCCGGCCAGCAACGCCGACGGGCTGCACCGTTTTCTCGGCGGCTCGCCCCTTGCCGTGGCGTTCCGGTTGATCTTGCTGTCGATCCTGGTCGGGGTCGTGCTTGCCACGATCGGCTTTGATCCCTGGAACATCCTCAACAGCATCCGCGTGCTGTTCCAGCGCATCTGGGATTTCGGGTTCGACGCGATCAACTGGGCCTGGCGCTACTTCCTGCTCGGCGCCGTGATCGTGGTCCCGATCTGGCTGTTGTCGCGGCTGTTCGGCGCGCCGCGCGGCCGCTGACCCGGAGCAGAGCGTGCAGCCGATGCGATTGCGATTTGCCGGCTGCGGCGATGCGAGCGACGGCATGGCGATCGAGCTCTGACCATGCACGCGCCCGTCCATCCAAAAATCACGACGCGCCAGGTGTTCGCCATCGCTGGACCTGCGATGGTCGCGAACCTGACCACGCCACTGATCGGCATCGTCTCGACCACGGCGATCGGCCGCCTCGACGATGCCGCGCTGCTTGGCGGCGTGGCGATGGCGTCGGTGATCTTCGACTGCCTGTTCTGGCTGTTCGCGTTCCTGCGCATGAGCACGCTGGCGTTCACCGCGCAGGCGCTGGGCGCCGGCGAGACGCAGGAATTCTCCGCGATCCTGGTGCGCGGCTTCATCGTTGCCGGCCTGATCGGCGCGGCGCTGATCGTGCTGCAGGTCCCGCTCGCCGCCATGACCTTCGACCTGATGGGTGGCAGCGAGGGCGTGACCCGCGCCGCCAAGATCTATTTCATGATCCGGATCTGGTCGGCGCCGCCGGCGCTCGCCAATTACGTCATTCTCGGCTGGCTGGTCGGACAGGCCCGCGCCAATCTGGCGCTGGTGCTGCAGATCGTGATCAATGTCATCAATGTGGCCGCTACCGTGCTGCTGGTGTCCCGCGCCGGCGCCGGTATCGCGGGGGCCGCGATCGCCGCCGTGCTCGCCGAAGCGGTCGGGTTCGTGCTCGGCATCGCCGTTGCATGGCGGATTGCCCAGGGCGGCTTCGCGGTGCCGCGCGCCACCCTGTTCGATCGCGCCAAGCTGATGCGCATGCTGGCCGTCAACCGCGACATCATGATCCGCACCGCGGCCCTGATCGTCGCGTTCCTGTTCTTCACCGCGAAAGGCGCGCGCGCCGGCGACGTGACGCTGGCGGCCAATTCGGTGCTGAACAATTTCCTGCTGGTCTCGGCTTTCTTCCTCGACGGCCTCGCCAACGCCGCCCAGCAGCTCTGCGGCCGCGCCTTCGGCGCCCGCGACACCAGGGGCTTTGCCGATTCGACACGGCTGGTGCTTATATGGGGCTTAGGCTTTGCGCTCGCCGTCTCGGTGCTGTTCGCGCTGTTCGGTCCCGATCTGATCGACCTGATGACGACCAGCGACGCCGTGCGCCGCGCGGCACGCGACTTCCTGATATTCGTGATCCTGGCGCCACTGCCCGGCGTGTTCGCATTCGGCTTCGACGGCATCTATGTCGGCGCCACCTGGGCGCGCGAGATGCGCAATCTGATGCTGCTGTCGCTTGCGATCTTCTTCGCCATTTGGTGGGCGACGCGTTCGTTCGGCAATGCCGGACTGTGGACGGCAATGCTCGGCTTCTACGTCGCGCGCGCCGGATTGCAGGGTGCGCGCTATCCGGCGTTGCTGCGCAAGACGTTCAAATCGTGACAATTTTCTCCTCCCCTTCTCCCCGCGTGCGGGGAGAAGGTCGGGATGAGGGGGAGTCTCCGCAAGGATGGTCACAGCTGCGCTCGCGGAAGCTCCCCCTCACCCGGATCGCATCTGCGATGCGATCCGACCTCTCCCCGCAAGCGGGCGAGGCGAAAGCACCTATCTCACCGGCCAGTCTTCGGCCGTGATGGTTGCGGCATCGGCGCCGACGATTTCGGACAGGGAATCGCGTCCCGTCCGCAGCAAGGTCGACGTCAGGTCGCGCTTGATGTCATCGACCAGCCCGAGGCCCTTGTAGACCAGCGACGAATAGAGCTGGATCAGGCTGGCGCCGGCGCGGATCTTGGTCAGCGCGGCGCCGCCGGAATCGATGCCGCCCACGCCGATCAGGGGGAATGCGCCCTCGACGCGCACAAACGTCTCGGCCACCATCCGCGTCGAGAGGCGGAACAGCGGCCGGCCCGACAGGCCGCCCTGCTCCTGGGCACGGTTTTCCTCACGCAACGTCGCCGGCCGCGCCAACGTGGTGTTGGCGACGATCATGCCGTCAACGCGACGCGAGCGCGCGATGTGCACGACGTCGTCGAGCTCGGTGAGGCTGAGATCCGGCGCGATCTTCAGCAGAACCGGTGAATCACCGGCGTTCTTGCGCACCCGCTCGCTGACGTCGATGACCCGCGACAGCAGATCGTCGAGCGCCGCCGATTGCTGCAGATTGCGCAGACCCGGCGTATTCGGCGAGGAGACATTGACGGTGAAATAGCTTGCGACCGGCGCGAACGTCTCGATCAGCTTCACATAGTCGGCAACGCGGTCGGAGGAATCCTTGTTGGCGCCGACATTGACGCCGACAATGCCGCCAAGGCTGGCGCGCGAGACCAGCCGCCGCAGTACCGCTTCCTCACCGTCATTGTTGAACCCCATGCGGTTGATCACCGCCTCGTCGCGCTCGAGCCGGAACAGCCGCGGCCGCGGATTGCCACTCTGAGGGCGCGGCGTCACCGAGCCGATCTCGACAAAGCCGAAACCGAGCCGCAGCAGCGCATCGGGCACTTCCGCGCTCTTGTCGAAGCCGGCCGCCATTCCGATCGGATTCGGGAAGTTCAGCCCGAACGCGCGCACCGCGAGCTTGGGATCCTCCGGTCGCTGCCGGATCGGCGGCAGCAGCTTCAGGCCCTGGATCGCCATGCGATGGGCATCTTCGGCGTCGAACCAGCGCAGCAGCGGCAGAGAGAAGGCATCGAAGGCGCGAATCACGGCTTGAGTTCCGGGACGTCGTGACCGCCGTCGGAGCGGGCGCGCAGGTCGAGGATTTCGGTGACCGCACCGAGGTCGAGTTCGCCATAAAGATGCGGGAACAGCTCCTCATTGCGCGACCGCTCCCAGCGCAGCGCATTGCCGAGCGCATCGGCATCGACCGCGACCAGGAACAGGCCGGTTTGCCCGTGGTAGTGCTTGCGCGCGGTCTCGGCGACCTGGGACGCGGTCGAAAAATGGATGAAGCCGTCGCGCTTGTCGTCCGCATTGCCCCGGTACACGCCCTGCCGCTCGGCCTCGCGCCAGACTGAGGCGGGGGTGATTTTGTAGATCATAGGCACGTGCCGGCGTTCCCTTTTGTCATTGAGTCTCTTGGGATTTTGTCCGGATTTGGCGGGGATACCGCAGACGACACCGGGCGAGCCAGTGACCGTATCGGCGGCGGCGCCGCAACTCAAGCGCCTGAGCCGCAACAGTGAGAGCAGAATTGCGGAAGCCGCCCGATTGAGGCAATAATTCCTAGAGTTCCACAGGGGACGTTCTCGATGGCCAAACAGCCCAAAACCCCCCGACCGCTGACCCACAGCCAGGTCTGGGCCGCGCTCGACCGGCTCGCTGAACGCGCCGGCCTGTCGCCGTCGGCCCTCGCCAAACGCGCCGGCCTCGACCCTACCACCTTCAACCGGTCCAAGCGCGTCACCGGCGGCGGCCGCGAGCGGTGGCCATCGACCGAGTCGGTCTCGAAGGCGCTGGCCGCGACCAACGCCTCGATCGACACCTTCGTGCAGTTGATCGGTGATAGCGGGCGCGCCGACCAGTCGGTGCCGCTGCTCGGCTTCGCCCAGGCCGGCGCCGGCGGTTATTTCGACGACAGCGGCTTTCCCACCGGCAAGGGCTGGGACGAGGCGGCGCTACCAGCGGTTAGCGACGAGCACGCCTACGCGTTGGAGATCGAGGGCGATCAGATGAAGCCCGCCTATCGCGAGGGCGACGTCATCGTGGTTTCGCCGGCAACCGCGATCCGCCGCGGCGACCGCGTGGTGGTACGCACGTCAGGCGGCGAGGTGATGGTCAGGGAATTGAAGCGCCGCACCGCCAAGGTGCTGGAACTCGCCTCGCTCAATCCGGCACAACCCGACCGCATGCTCGATGCCGAGGAGGTTGCGTGGATTGCAAGGATCGTGTGGGCGAGCCAGTAGAAGGACGAACCGGCCGCCACGCACTCCAGTGTCGTCCCGGCGCAGGCCGGGACCCATATCCACCAATCGGAGACGTCGTGCGGGCTGGGGCCACAGCTCGCTTTTACAACATCACCCTGTGGTAATGGGTTCTGGCTTTCGCCAGGACGACGATGAGAATTACGTCGCGTAATCCGGCTCTCTCCGGTCCAGCATCCGTTTCAGCGCATCGAAATGCCGCTGCGACGGGGTCGGGCCCTTGTAGAGGTGATCGTCGCGGAAATCGCGCTTGGTCTTCTCGACCACCGGCGGCGGCAATTGCTTCAGCGGCTGATGGGTCCACATCGCGTAGATCTGCACCTGCGCGGCGCGTTCGACGTAATAAAGCCGGTCGTAGGCATCAGCGATGGTCTCACCGACGGTCGAGATACCGTGATTGGCCATGAACAGCACGGTCTTGTTGCCGATCACGCTGGCCAGACGCGCGCCTTCGGAGGGATCGAGCGCGGGGCCGGTGTAGACGTCGTCATAGGCAATCGATTCCGACAGCCCGACCTCGGTCTGGCCGATCTCCTTGATGCGCGGATCTTCGAGCCGCGTCAGTGCGCTGGCAAACGGCATATGAGTGTGGAACACCGCCTTGGCTTGCGGCAGCGCCTTGTGGATCGGCGCGTGGATGCAATAGCAGGAACGCTCGACCTCGCCCTCGCCGCGCTTCACCTCGGCGTCGTCGATGCCGACTTCCATGAAGGACGACGCCGTCACCTCCGACCAGTGCATGCCGAACGGGATCTGGTAGTAGCGGTCAGTGCGGCCGGGCACCACGAGGGTGAGATGGTTGAAGATGCCTTCCGAAAAGCCGTGATTGAAGGCGAGCCGATGGGCGGCGGCGAGATCGACCCGCGCCTGCCATTCCTCGGCGCTCGAGTCGTTCTGCAGCGATGACGGCGAAACCCTGAACTGCATGCGCGTGCTCCCCTCTGTGCCGGCCCGTCCGTGGGGCCAAATTGATTTTATGGGCAGGATTGTAGCGCAATTCGGCAGTGCCCGTCGGTGAAATTGGCGATGGTCTGCCATCCCCATTTTTGCGAGCTCACCGGAAGTGTGGAATGATGCAACGCGAAGAAAATCGTGAATGGATCGACTGCAATGACCGATGACACCACGCCAAAACCTCCGGCATTTGATCCGGACACCCTGGCAGAGAGCAATTTCACCAGCTATCCGCCGCTGCACCGCGCCGCCAACCAGACACGCTACAACCGCCGGCTCGGCGATCACGCCGGCCTGACAAATTTCGGCGTCACCTTGACGCGGATCATTCCGGGCGGCCAGTCCTCCTACCGTCACGCCCATTCGCGCCAGGACGAATTCGTCTACGTGCTGGAAGGCGAGGTGGTGATGGAGACCAATGGCGGCGCGCAGTTGCTCACGTCAGGCATGTGCGCCGGTTTCCCCGCCGGCTGCGGCGATGCGCACCGCTTCGTCAACCGCACCGACAAGGACGTCAAGCTCCTGGTGGTCGGCGACCGCACGGCCAATGACGAGATCAGTTACCCCGACGTCGACATGCACGCCGTACTCGGCAACGATGGCGTGTACAAGTTCATCACGAAGACGGGCGAGCCGCTGTAGGCGCCGCAAACACCGCTGTCGTCCCGGCCTTGAGTCGGGACCCATACCCACAAACCCACAAATGTTTCCGTGCTGCGCGGACGGGGCCACAGCGCGCCTCATCGACTTGCAGCGGTGGTTGATGGTGTGGACGGCCCCCTACGGCATCAGTGTGCCAGAATGAGGTTGTTGCAAATCTCAGACAAGGGAGCCGTCCGTGAGAGAGATTATCCGCATTGGAATGGATACGTCGAAGTATATTTTTGTGCTGCATGGGGTTGATGCGGCGGAACAGCCTGTGTTGCGCAAGAAGCTTACGCGCAAGCAGGTGCTGGAGTTCTTCGCCAAGTTGCCGCCGACCGTGATCGGGATGGAGGCCTGCGGGGCCTCGCACCATTGGGCACGGGAGCTTCGCAAGCTGGGCCACGAGGTGAAGTTGATGGCGCCGCAATTGGTGAAGCCCTATGTGTCGCGGAACAAGAACGACGGTCGGGATGCGGAGGCGCTGTGTGAAGCGATGAGCCGGCCGAGCATGCGGTTCGTGCCGGTCAAGACGGTCGAGCAGCAGGCCGCGCTGATGCTGACGGGTGTCCGCGCTGGATTGATCGCCCGGCGCACCCAGCTCGGCAATATGATCCGCGGCCATGCGGCGGAGTTTGGCCTGATCGGGGCCCAAGGGACCGACAAGATCGAGCCGCTGCTGGCGCGGATTGCGCAGGACGAGACGCTTCCTGCCCTGGCACGCGAGCTGTTTACGGTGCTGGGCCGCGACTACACCAGACTCGTGGGCGAGCTGCAGGAGATCGAAGCCAGATTGATGGCCTGGCACCGCTCCGACGCCGTGGGCCGGCGTCTGGCGCAGATCCCTTCTGTCGGGCCGATCGTTGCAACGACGCTCGTGATGAAGACACCCGATCCCCATGCTTTCCGCTCCGGCCGTCACTTCGCAGCCTGGCTCGGCCTCACCCCCCAGGATCACTCCACCGCCGGCAAAACCAGGCTTGGCAAGATCACGCGGGCGGGCGACGAGGACCTGCGCCGCCTGCTGGTGATCGGGGCAACGGCGGTCATCCAGCAGGCCAGACGCGGGCGCGGCCATCACTCGCGCTGGCTGCTGGCCCTGATCAAGCGCAAGCCACCGAAGCTTGCCGCCGTGGCGCTCGCCAACAAGGTGGCCCGCATCGCCTGGAAGCTGATGGCGACCGGCGAGAGTTATGACGCCGCACGGATCAATGCCACCGCGGCAGTCGCCGTCTAACAGATTGGCCGGCTGGCGGGCTCGCTCGTCAGCCGACCCGGAGCTGCAGGAGCAGATGGAGCGATCGATCGAGCAACGATGCGAGACAGTCCGTAGGACCCATCGGCCGTCAACAGGCCGCGTGGTTGTTTGGAACTCGCATCGCGCAAACCATCTTGGCCAGCGATCCATCCGATCGCACTCAAAAGGCCGGACATATGGATGCAAGCGATCCGATCCGCTCAAAAAGCTCTTGTGCCACGGGGGCCGTCCACATATGGGTCCCTGCTTTCGCAGGGACGACCATGGTTGAAAGTCCCGCCGACCTACGACGACCGCGCCAGCGCACCGTCGATCATGCTCACCGCGTTCTGCACGCCATAGACCGCGACAAAGGAGCCGAAGCGCGGGCCCTTCTCCTGGCCGAGCAGCACCTGGTAGAGCATGTTGAACCAGTCGAGCGAGACGCCGGGACGGCCGTCCTTGCCCTTCTTGACGGTGTCGAGGAACGGCTCGCGGCGGCCGATCTCGTAGACCACGTTCTGGATGTCTTCGGCGGTCGCGCCCGCGGCGAGATTCGAGAGCGCGTCGCGCAGATCCTGCAGCGCGGCGCGTTCGCCTTCGGTCGGCTCGCGAAACTGTTTCGTCGGCGCCACGAAGTCGCGATAATAGTTGATGGCGTAGCCGACCATGTCGTCGAGCTTCGGATGGCTCTCGGGCGTCACGCCCGGCCGGTAACGGCCGATGAAGCCCCACAGCGTCTCGGCATTCTCCGCGTTCGACGACGACACCAGCGTCAGCAGCAGCTGGAAGGTGACCGGCATGTCGGCCTGCGGCGGCTTGCCGGAATGGATGTGCCAGACCGGATTCTGCAGCTGCTGCCGGGCTCCCTGCTTCGGAAAGCCGTCGAGGAATTGCTGGTAGTCGTCGACATTGCGCGGGATGACGTCGAAATACATCCGCTTCGCCGCCTTCGGCTCGCGATACATGAAAAGCGACAGCGATTCCGGTGAGGCATAGCGCAGCCATTCGTCGATGGTCAGGCCATTGCCCTTCGACTTCGAGATCTTCTGGCCCTTCTCGTCGAGGAAGAGTTCGTAGTTGAAGCCCTCGGGCGGCGTGCCGCCCAGTGCCGAGCAGATCTTGCCCGACAGCTTCACCGAGTCGATCAGGTCCTTGCCGGCCATTTCATAGTCGACGCCGAGCGCATACCAGCGCATCGCCCAATCCGGCTTCCATTGCAGCTTGCAGCGGCCGCCGGTGACGGGAACGGTGACGCTCTCCCTGGTTTCAGGATCTTCGTAGGAGATGGTGCCGGCCTTGGCGTCATGCGCGGTGACCGGCACGTAGAGCACGAGACCAGTGCGCGGACAGATCGGCAGGAACGGCGAATAGCTCGCCGCGCGCTCCTCGCGCAACGACGGCAGCATGATCGCCATCACCTTCTCGATCCGCTCCAGCATGCGCAAGAGCGCTGCGTCGAACCGGCCCGAGGTGTAATACTCGGTCGAGCTCGCGAATTCATAGTCGAAGCCGAACTGGTCGAGGAAGGCGCGCAGCCGCGCATTATTGTGCTGACCGAAGCTCGGATGGGTGCCGAACGGATCCGGCACCTTGGTCAGCGGCATGCCGAGATGCTTCTCCAGCAGCTCCTTGTTCGGCACGTTGTCGGGCACCTTGCGCAGGCCGTCCATGTCGTCGGAGAAGGCGAGCAGGCGCGTCTTGATCTTGTCCTCGGTCAGCACACGGAAGGCGTGGCGCACCATGGTGGTGCGCGCGACCTCGCCGAAGGTGCCGATATGCGGCAGGCCCGACGGACCGTAACCGGTCTCGAACAGCACCTCCTCCTTCGGATTTTTCTTCAGCCGCGCCACGATCGCTTTCGCCTGCTCGAACGGCCAGGCGTTGGATTGCTCGGCGAGCGCACGCAAATCGCTCGGGCTGAAGGCAGGATCAATCACGGACATTCTTCAGGCTTTCTCCAAGGGGACGCGGAAACTAGCGTTTTCGCGGCAAAATGCAAAGTTTGGGGCGCTTTTGCCCCGATCGTCATTGCGAGCGAAGCGAAGCAATCCATTTCTCCGCTTGTCGGGGCATGGATTGCTTCGTCGCTTTGCTCCTCGCAATGACGGTGAGCGATAGGTTGCAGCCCTCAGAACGGGCTGATCGAGAAGTACCGCAGCCACAGATCGGTGAAGCGGCCTTTTTCCCAGATCCGGAACAGCGCCCAGTTGAGCGATTGCCGGAGCAAGTCGTTGCCTTTGCGCACGGCGATCCCGATGCCCTCGCCGAAATAGCGGCTCTCGACGAAGGGACCGCCGGAGAAGGCGCAACATTCGGCCGAATCGGTGCCGTTGATCCAGAACGCCAGCGCGATCGCGTCGCCAAAGATCAAGTCGACCTCGCCACGGCGTAGCGCGGTGCGCAGCGCATCGTCATTCGGGTAGGAATGGATCTCGGCGTCGGTGAACATCGCCTTCAGATAGGCCTCGTGCGAGGTGCCGGCGATGACGCCGACCTTCTTGCCCTCGAGATATTCGGGGCGAATCTCCGGCATCACGGCGTCGCGGCGCGACACGAAGCGGGCCGGCGCGCGATAATAAGGATCGGTGAAATCGACCTTGGCGCGAAGCTGCGGCGTTACCGCGAGCGAGGCGATGATGGCATCTCCGCGGTTGGTCGCGAGCGCATCGACGAGGGTCTCGAAGCGTCGCATCTGGATGGTGCAGGTGACCTTGATCTCGTCGCAGAGCGAGCGGGCCAGATCGACGTTGAAGCCGGCCGGATTGCCGTCGGGGCCGGTGAAGTTGAACGGCGGATAATCGGTCTCGGTCAGGAAGCGGATCACGGTCAGCCGCGACAGGTCCGGCCGATCAGGCCGGCGCCGTGGGTCCCAGAAGCCCGGCACCGCCTGCGGGGCGGCCGCAGCGGCGGCCTTGGGTGGCGCGGTTTGCGCCGATGGCTCCGCGGGCGGGGTCGCTGCCGGGGCGGCCGCCGGCGGCGCTGCTGGCGCAGGGGCGGTCTTTGCGGACGGAGCCCGGGCCGGCGGAGTTTTCGCCGGCGGCGTCTGCGCGATCGCAGACCCGACCGAGACCAGCCAGACAGCCGCCATCATCCCCGGAACCAAATGGACGGCCTGGCGCAACCGGACGGCAAAAGGCTGGGTGGATGAATCTGGCATAAACAGGTGATTTTGAAAGGAATTGGACGGCCTTATAGACCATCCGGGACGCGATGCGAGCGCCGATTGGGTTAATTCTGAACCCGAAAACAGGGTCAGAGATACCGTTTCAAATCGGTCGCCCCTTCGTCCGGCGTTCGTTTCAGGTTGAACGGCGAAACAAAACGGCCATCGCGATCCATTAGATAGATCAGCGCGGTGTGATCCATCGTGTAGTCGCCATCCTTCAGCGGTACCTTCTTGGCGTAGACGCGATATTCCGACAGCACCTTGGCGATGGCGGCAGGATCGCCGGTGAGGCCCTTCAAATGCGGGTCGAAGCTCGAAAGGTAATCCTTCATCGCAGCCTGGGTGTCGCGCTCGGGATCGACAGAGACGAAATAGGTGTTCACGCGGTCGGCGTCCTTGCCCATCGCTCTCAGCACCTCGGACATCTCGAACAGCGAGGTCGGGCAAACATCAGGGCAATGGGTGAAGCCGAAGAAGATCAGCGTCGGCTTGCCCTTGAGATCCTTGTCGGTGACGATCTGGCCGGACTGGTCGGTGAGTTGGAACGGGCCGCCGATCGCGGCCGGCGCGGTGACGCTGCGCAAGCCCCCGACGGCCCACAGCATGACGACCAGGCCGACCATCAAGCTGGCAGCGAAGGCAGTGAAGATCACCAGCGGGCGAGCGGTCCGGGGCATGATGTCGCGAGTTCCTTGTCGGTCAGAAGCAGGCGGAAATGCCGGCAGCGATGGTCTCGAAGAACACGGTGGATCCGTAGTGGAACCAGAGTGCGGCAGCGGCAACCACGGCAAGACCGCCGATGCCAGCCGCGCCCCAGACGATCACGGACGCTGCCCGCCCCTGTGGCGCGGCAACGAGGTGAGGCTGGGTCGCGATCGGCTGAACCATGTCGCTGAGATAAGCCGGGTTCCGACGGGCGGCAAGCAGAATGGCGGCCTGCCCGATCACGTCATGCGGAGGGTTTCTCTGGCACCCTCAACTCGTCATGGCCGGGCAAAAGCGCGAAGACGCGCTTCGCGCTTTTCCCCGGCCATGACGACGAGAGGCGCTTGCGCTCAGTGCGAGAACGGCCTGTTCGCGGAGGCCTGGGCGTCGAGATAGCAGGGCTTGTAGAGCGCCTGCAACTGCTTGCCGCGCAGGAAGATCATGTGCGGGGTCAGGCCGCCGCGCGCCGCGATCCATTTCCGCACCGCCGGCGGATACATCGAATAGAGCATCTGGGTGGCTTCGGGATTGGTGACGGCGCGGCCATTGTCGCCGAAGTCCCAGGCGGCGTGAAAGCCGAGGTTGGCGTGCGACGTGACGCAAATCCGATCACGCGGAACCGCACCGAGCACGATCGTGCAGGCCGAGGCGCAGAGGCCGTCGATGATCACGGTTTCACCGGATGTGCGCAGTCCCTGATATCTGTCGACGTAGGTTCCGATCCGCCCACCACGATCATCGGCGATCCTGACCACCGCATGGGACGCGCCCATTCCCGCCAGCAGGAGAACCGCAGCGAGCAACCCCGTCATCAACTTCATGGCCAGCCCCAGTCGAAACCGAATCTGTTTGTCTTGGTGATGCAGTCGAACGTGAGCGTGTTGCCTGACCGGAATTTTGTCCAGCCGAGCGAAGCACATCAAAACAAATTCAAATTGGGTGTTGCGCGCAGGCTGCAGTTGGCTGCCGCAAGGTCCCAAACTGGAACAATCTACTGCAACCGCTTGATGCGTCGCCGCCACAGGCAAGGGCCAATAAGGGCCATTTGGCGTTGACCGCGCACGATGACGTGGTCTTCAATCGCGCCGGGCGGGGGGAACTGCAACATGGCTGACGATGCAGATGTGATCGTGGTCGGCGGGGGACTGGCGGGTCTGGTCGCCGCGAACGAGACCGCCGACGCGGGCAAGCGCGTGATCGTGCTCGACCAGGAAGCGGAACAAAACCTTGGCGGCCAGGCATTCTGGTCGTTCGGCGGATTGTTCCTGGTCGATTCGCCGGAACAGCGCCGGCTCGGCATCAAGGATTCCGTCGAACTGGCGCTGCAGGACTGGATGGGCACCGCGGGCTTCGATCGTGACGACGATCACTGGCCGCGCCGATGGGCGGAGGCCTATCTCGCTTTCGCCGCGGGCGAGAAACGCGGCTGGCTGCGCGCGATGGGCCATCGCATCTTCCCGGTGGTCGGCTGGGCCGAACGCGGTGGCTATGACGCGATGGGCCACGGCAATTCGGTGCCGCGTTTTCATGTGACCTGGGGCACCGGCCCCGGAATCGTCGAGCCGTTCGAGCGGCGTGCGCGCGAGGCCGCAAAAAGTGGTCGGCTGATCTTCAAGTTCCGCCATCGCGTCGATGCGCTCAGCATGACCAACGGCAGCGTCGACGGCGTCAGCGGCACGATCCTGGAACCGACCCATGTGGAGCGCGGCCAGAGCTCCTCGCGCAAGGTCATCGGTGATTTCGCACTTCGCGCAGCCGTGGTGATCGTCGCCTCCGGCGGCATCGGCGGCAATCATGATCTGGTGCGGCAGAACTGGCCGAAGCGGCTCGGCGAGCCGCCGAAGTTCATGATTTCAGGCGTGCCCGAACATGTCGACGGCCGCATGATCGGCATTACGGAAGCCGCCGGTGCACGGCTGATCAACCGCGACCGGATGTGGCATTACGTCGAGGGCATCCAGAACTGGAGTCCGATCTGGCCGCGTCACGGCATCCGCATTCTGCCGGGGCCGTCCTCGATGTGGTTCGACGCGTCAGGCAAGCGGCTGCCCGCACCGCTATTCCCGGGCTCCGACACGCTCGGGCAACTGCACTACATCATGAGCACCGGCTACGATTATTCGTGGTTCATCCTGACCCAGAGCATCATCAAGAAGGAATTCGCGCTTTCGGGCTCGGAGCAGAACCCCGATCTCACCGGAAAGAGCTGGCGCATGACGATCAAGCGCGCCACCAACAAGGGCGCGCCGGCGCCGGTGGAGGCGTTCAAGCAGCACGGCGCCGATTTCATCGTGCGCGACAATCTTGCCGATCTCGTCGGTGCGATGAACAAACTCACCGGCAACGACCTGCTGAAGCTCGACGCCATCACGGCGCAGATCGAGGCGCGCGACCGCGAGATCACAAACCCTTACGTCAAGGATGCGCAGGTGATGAACCTGCACAATGCGCGCCGCTATATCGGCGACAGGTTGATCCGCACGGCGAAGCCACATCGTATCCTCGATCCCGAGCATGGCCCGCTGATCGCCGTCAAACTCAACATCCTGACCCGCAAGACGCTCGGCGGCTTCGAGACCGATCTCGACTCCCGCGTGTTCGGCAGCGACCACGAGATCATCCGCGGCCTCTATGCGGCCGGCGAAGCCGCTGGCTTCGGCGGCGGCGGCATGCACGGCTATCGCTCACTGGAAGGCACATTCCTCGGCGGCTGCCTGTTCTCGGGACGCAATGCGGGGCGCGCGGCGGCGAAGGCCGTGGGCTAGGCCGTGTATCTATAAACCCGGCGGCGTCATGTGACTGGTGACTGCGTCCGCTTTGCTCCCATAGTACCAAGTTCGTGCGGCAGCGCAGTATGTCGCGATGGGCCAAACTCGGAAGTCGTCGCTTCATTCGATCACCTTGTCAGCGCGGCCGGTTGCTGCGCACGCGCCGCGATCGGACCACCCGTCCGGTACCCGTCAAGAGGCCTTCGCGGGTTTCCGAAAGACAATCTCCTTGGCCAGATCGACGAAGGCGCGCAAGCTCGCGGCCATGTGGCGGCGTCCTGGATAATAGAGGCAATATCCGGGATAAGGGGGCGTCCACTCGCTTAGAACTTCAACCAATCTGCCTGAGGCGATGTCATCAGCAACCATCCACTCGCCTAAATAGGCAAGGCCGATACCGGCCCTACTCGCCTGCGCGATCATCTCGGGCTCATCGAGCGTGAGGGACCCCGGCACATCGATCTTCATTGCTTCGCCGTGACGTTCAAACTCCCAGCGGTAAAGAGCGCCGCTTGAATAGCGAGCGCGGATGCATTCATGATTCGTCAGGTCGGCCGGCGCGATCGGCAGGGGCCTGTTTGCGAAATAGCTCGGCGCCCCGACCACAACATGCCGCGCGTTTGGACCAAGCGGCACCGCGATCATGTCCTGTGGAACCGCTTCAGCCAGGCGCACCCCGGCGTCGAACCCGTCCGTGATGATGTCGATCAGCCGCCCCTCGGTTGCGATTTCGACCTTCATCCGGTCATAGCGACGAAGATACTCGAAGACGAAGGGCATCAGCAGCCGGCGTCCCCCGCCGAGCGAGCAACTGAACCGTAGCACGCCTGTCGGTTTGCGGCTGTGATCGGCGACCGCCCGGGCGGCGTTACGGATGTCCAACAGCGCCGGCGCGATTGCCTCGACGTATTCGCGGCCAGCACTGGTGAGAGCGACGTTGCGAGTCGAGCGGTTGAAGAGGCGAACGCCAAGGCGGTTCTCGAGACTGGCGACGGCGTTGCCAATCGCTGTCGGCGACACTTCCAGATCGATGGCCGCCGCACGGAAGCTTCCGAGCCTGACGATGGCGACGACGGCCTCGAGTTCCATCAACCCACTCTTGTACATTGTCACGATTCTCTAGATACGATATCGCGGTTTATCTCAATTATCGCGACGATCAAAGCCCGTTATGGTGCAACGACCATCAACGACACAAAGCGGTTTGGAATGCCCAAAGCCCCTATCACCAACTTCACCTTCGGCACCATGACGCTCGGCTACCGCGGATACGGAGCCCGGGTTCATGACGCCGCGATCGCAGAAGCAATGCTCGGCGCCGTCTTGGAATTTGGCCACGAGCAACTCGACACGTGTTCTCTCTATGGCGATGGAACCTGCGAACAGATGTTGGGTGATCTCCGCGCCGCCGAACGGTTCGGCATCGCCACGCGGATTCCTTCCGGAAACACTCGCGGCCACGAACCAGAGAACCTGAAGCGAGTCTTCAAGGAGTCCCTAGCGCGCCTGAAGACCGACAAGGTCAAGATCTTCTATTTGGTGACGCGCGACACCGCGACGCCGATCGAATCGACGCTGTCAGCCGTCCAGGAACTTCATGACGAAGGCCTGTTTGAGGAGTTCGGCGTCAGCAACTTCAGCGCGTGGCAAGTGGCGGAGGCATCGGAAATAGCTGCGCGCCATGGATTGATAAGGCCGAGCGTCTACCAGGGAATGTACAACGCGATCACGCGTGCGGTTGAACCGGAACTGTTCAAATGCCTCGGCAACTATGGCATCCGCTTCCATGCCTTCAATCCGCTGGCCGGCGGTGCTTTCAGCAGGAATTTTGCCGATAGCGCTGCGATAGCCGCCGGTTCGCGTTTCGACAGCTCAACTGCTCAAGGCAAGGTATATCGCGATCGCTATATGAACGACGCCTATCTCAATGCTTTGGCGGAAATTCACCGATCTTGTGAAGGCCATGGTCTTGACGCTATCTCCGTGGCGCTGCGCTGGCTGATTCATCACTCACAACTAAAGGCCGAGCGCAATGATGGCATTATCATCGGCGCCTCGTCGTTGGAGCATCTCCGGCACAATCTCACGGCCGTGACCGAAGGTCCGTTGCCAACGGAGGTCCTGGCTGCGATCGACGACGCAGCTCTAGAGCATTTTCACAATTGGTGGAATCGGAGGATTCCCAGCGCGGTTGCTCCATGATTCAGTTTCCGCATTGATTCGAGGCGGAGGCTTTGATGGGAGCACCTTATTCTCAAGATTTGCGTGAACGGGTCATTTCCGTCGTCGACGGCGGAATGGGAGCGTATCAGGCAGCGCCGCTGCTGCGGGTCAGCGTTTCCTACATTTACAAGGCGCTGGGGCGTTGGCGGGCGACTGGCGAGACGACGGCTCGCCCGTCGGGCCGCGGGCCGGCTCCGAAACTTGCTGCTCACGATGAAGCGCTGCGCCAGCGGATCGTGCACAAGCCAGACGCCACGCTGGAGGAGATCCGGGCGTGGCTGCTGGCCACGCACGACGTGAAGGTCAGTATCGGCTGCTTGTGGAAGCGCCTGCGCCAGCTCGGCCTGACGCTCAAAAAAAGTCACTGAGAGCTGCGGAGCAAGATCGGGCCGATGTCGCCGAGGCGCGTGTGGAATGGCGCGCCGGTCAGGCGGAATTGAGCCCGGAGCGCCTGGTCTTCATCGACGAGAGCGGCGCGTCCACCAAAATGACCCGGCTTTACGGCCGCTGCGCGCGCGGCAAGAGGCTCGTTTGCACAGTCCCGCACGGCCATTGGAAAACAACCACCTTCGTCGGAGCTTTGCGCCAGGACGGCATGACCGCGCCGTGCGTCTTCGACGGCCCGATGAACGGCGAGACATTCCTCGCCTGGGTCGAGCAGTTCCTCGTTCCGACGCTGCGGTCGGGCGACATTGTCGTGATGGACAATCTGTCGAGCCACAAGGTCAGGGGCGTCCGCGAAGCCATTGAGGCGGCCGGTGCGATGTTGCGCTATCTGCCGCCATACAGCCCGGACCTCAATCCGATCGAGCAGTTCTTCGCCAAATTAAAGTCCCTGCTGCGCAAGGCAGGCGCACGAACTCTCGAAGCCCTCGACAACGCAATCGCCGACGCCCTTACCCGCTTCTCGCCAACAGAATGCCTGAACTTTCTCGCCGATGCCGGTTATCGTCACCAACCATGAAAACGCTCTAAAGGCCCAGCCGAAATGGCCACCCTATTTCTTCGGCAATGAGGTCTTCGGTCCGGAGCGACGTGAAGCGCGATTGTAGAGTTAAAGCGCAACCGTCGGGTTGAGCGACAGGCGCAAATATTCAACCTAATTTGTCGGAGCGCGAGCCGTGAACGCCGGTTGCGGAGCCTCCACGCCCTTAAGGCGGAATGATCCAATGCTGATCAAGCAGCCAGGTACGGCGCGCTCCATGGTTGAAGAGGCGATTAGCGCGTACGGCGTCTCCTTCGATAGGGCTTCGAGCCGAGCCGCCAGGTTGATCGATGAGCCAACAACGTTAAAGCTCAGACGCTTCTCCGCACCGACATTCCCACAGGTGGCGCTCCCAAGATGAAGTCCGACGCCGAAACGGATCGGGCTCCTTTCGTCAGCTTTACGGCTTAGATTAAGTCTTTCCATCTCGGCGAGCGCGTCGACGGCAGCGTCCACGGCATTTTGACACGCCGTGCGATCGCCGTCTGCGCTTCCATCTGATTCGAACACACCCAGTATGGCGTCGCCGATGAACTGAAGCACTTCACCCCCTCGTGGGCGAATCGAACAATCGACAACGTCGAAGTAGCAGTTCAAAAGATCTACGACCTCGTCGGCTGTCAGGCGCTCATTCAGACCGGTGAAATCGCGAAGATCTGAATACCAGAACGCCGCGCGAATGAGATCGCAATCGCCGCGTCTGATCTGCCCTCCAAGAACTCGCGCTCCCGCCCACTGGCCGACATAAGTGTCGAGCAGAACGGCGGTGATCTTCCGCATGTTAAGTGCTTCAACGAAGGGACAGACGAGGTCGACAACGTCGTCAAAGCCCGGCAGGTCTACATCAACAAAGCCTTCGGGTGACGAGGTCGCGAAGGCGCAGTAGCCGAAAGTGCCGGCGACGCTTCGAAGCGGTAGCCCGTAGTAGTCGATTAGTCCGATCGATCGCAATTCCCTGAAAAGATCATGCTCGCTATCTAACCGAGGTCCGTCCAATCTTATGCGCAGCGGAGCATTGCGCTCCATGATTGTTTGGCCTGGACTGCCCTGGTACTGGCCGGACCCAAACATCTCGAAGCCGAACTCGGCCTGTTCGACCGGCTCGCCGGCGCGCCAAGTCGCGCTCCAAGCGGCAACCAGCGGATGGAGAATTCGTGTCGCCACGCGCATGCGCGAGATCGGTGCACGACCTGCCGCAAGAGAATCGCCGACTCCTCGTACCAGTTGACCGATGGTTGTTGTCCCACGTCCAGGTCCGAGAAGCCAATCTGCAACCGGAGCCGCAGACCAAGTTATTCCCCTATCGGTCGAAGTCCACGCCATACACCTTTCTCCCTGCGCAGTCGAATTGGTGCCCTGAGCCTCGACTACCCGTGAAAGCGTCAAGACTCTCTTCCCCAGGAGCGCCGAGGATTTGATCCGCGCCTTCACTTTCGAGCATCGCGACGAGCAGATTCGATCCCTTGAGCGCCGCCGTTCCTTCAAGCCTCAGAAGGCAAAAGCCCTTGAAGTCCATATTCCATGGCGACTGCTTGCAGATCGACGAGCGTGTCAAACGCTCGGATACGGCTCGGGGCTTCGCAGTGATCCGGCGTCGTTGGGTCGTCGAACAACTTTCGGCTGGATCACGTCAGTTTCCTTCGAACGTTGCGCTCCCCAACTCCGATAGCTTGCGCTGAGTGATGTAGCGAATGTTCACGTCAGGCCGAGCGCTCGATCTGCTCCGTCATCAGCACGCATGCGTCTAAAAAAGCTGCCACTTTTGCAGAGGAACTCTGATCCGATGGCACAATGTGCCCGCCACGATGCATCACGACTTCGGCGCGCTGAAATCTCGCGGCAAGCGCGAGCGAGGTGTCTGGAGCCACTATCTGATCCGTGGCCCCTATAAGGTGAAGGGTCGGGAGAGCGTAGAGTTCCTGCTGCGCATAGATTTGGGCATGCGACGGATCCCGGCTTTCGAAGCCGCCAACCATCACTGCAAAGTTGAACCACGGCGCGCTTCCTGATCGTTCCGGGCTTCTCAGACCCGTCAGCAGGGACGTCATCGCCGCACCCTGGCTGAAACCGAAGACCCCGTCGTAGCGACCGCGAGCTAACCGCTCGGAAAGAAACTCCCTGCTCTTTTCCCACCCCACATAATGAACTGATCCCTTCGCCGCGGACGCGGACGCCTGCGGCGAAGGTTCGATCGCCCGCCACCACCCGTGATCGCGCTCGGCAAGCGAAGGCGCGTCCACGTAGTCCCATTCGAACTGTGGCGGAAGCTTCTGCGTAAGTCCGCTCATCTGCTGCCGCAAGATCATCGCGCTTCCTTGATGACCGTGCAAACACAGTATCCGAAGCCTACGCATCGTCTTCGCCTCTCGCGCGATGCCCGCGTTGCTGAGCTTTTGATCAATCACGCGCCGCTAGCGACCGTATTCGGCGACGAAGGAGGCCTTGCCAAGCAAGGCGTTACCGATGCCTTTGTTCAGAACAAATCCGTAGAGCCCCGCCGCTCCCGTCTTGGGGACGCCTGCCGCGGCCTGCACGTCCGGCATCGCATAGGCGTAAATCGTGAATTGGTATTTATGCGGCTTGTCGCCGGCCGGCGGGCAAGGACCCGCATAGTTACCGTTTCCGCCTCCGACGCCGGTGTCCAAGAAATCGGTGTTGCCGCCGAAGGCGGGAGCCGGCAGCCCCGAAGGCGAGTTACCAGCGCCTTGGTACAACTCGGTCACAGTTCCGGGAATGTTGTATATCGCCCAATGGGCGATCGTGATCCCTCCGGGGCCATCCAAATCCATGACCTGGATCGCGAATGCTTTTGTGCCTGCCGGAGCGTGCCGCCACTCCAGCGAAGGAGAGATATTCGCCCCGGTACATCCGAAGGCATTCAGAGTGAATTTCTTGTCGAATTTGCCAGAGGCAAGGTCGGAACTGCTGAAAGTGAAGGCGTCGGCGGTTCCAGCTTCGGCCGCCGCCAGCCCGCCCAAAAGAGCGAGCGTCAAGCCAGCCGCGGAGGCGATCGAACGGAATGCGCTTCTTCCGTCTGCGACTCTCCCTTCATTGGCTTTTGCCTTCGTGGTGAAGAGGACGGGCAGAGACACGGTCATGACGGCTCCAAATTTCGAATGCTTCCGTGAGATCGACGGTCTTCCTCGACCGCGCCAAGGATCTCTAGCGTCCCCTCGACCTTCCGAAAATACAATTTACCGCAATCGCAAGTTTCGAAATTGCAAGTTCTACGCCGCACTTGTAGGATCGCGGCGACCGCACGCTCACGAGCGGCGACGTCGAGGAGAACCTAGGACATGAACTGGGACGACTTGCGTTTCGTGCTGACTGTCGCGGAGTCTGGGTCGCTGGCTAGCGCTGCGAGGGATCTTCGCTGGGCCGTGTCAACGGCGATGCGACGCCTCGATCAGATCGAGTTAGAACTGAACGCGCGCCTCTTTGAACGGCGCCGCACCGGCTACATACCGACCGAGGCGGGCGAACTCCTGCTCGATGAAGCCCGAAGCTTCGCGCCGCGCATCGACGAGATTGAGCGCAGACTCCAAGGACGCGACCTCAGTCTGAAGGGAACCATTAGGTTCACCACGACCGTCACCGCCGTGCCCTATCTCCTGGCAAATACCTTGGCGCGCTTCAGCGCTCTGCACCCCGACATCGTCGTCAAGCTTTCCGAGAGCAGTGAATTGCTTGAAATCGGCGGCCGGCAAGCCGACGTCGCCCTGCGTTTCATCAATGAACCTCCGGAACATTGGGTCGGACGCGAGATCGGCTCAGTTCGATACCGCGCTTATTCGGCGGCGGGCGGAGGAAGGCGCCGAAAACAAGCTGACATCTCCGACCTGTTCTTGGAGCAGCCCTGGATCGACTTCAGCAGCCCTGAAAATCGTTGCTCGCGATGGGTAAGACGGAATGTTCCCAGCCAGAACGTCAAGTTCCAAGTAGAAACTTTTTCCAGCATGCTGTCGTTGTTGCGCGCCGGCGCGGGCGTCGGTCTGCTACCGACATATGTGGGCGACGCGGACGCTGGGCTTGTGCCTATGTCCGCGAGCATTGACGAGCTGACGAACAAGGCGTGGCTGCTTACGCATCCAGAGCTTCGTCGCACCGTACGCGTCCAGGCCTTTATCGCGGTCGTCGCAAAAGATACGTCTCGGCTGCTCGCATCGTCGTCGAGAGCCGCGCTACGACCGGCCGCGACATCTCGACCAAATCTGCCGAGTGATCCAAAAATGACAGAGGCGACAAATCTCAATTAGCATGCATCTTCGAATAGGGGCCCGCTCATGGTTGCTCAGGCGCTTTCGGGCGAAGAACTCGGCCCTGGTCCGCTCTTCCCACAAACCAGCCCGCGCGGACACCTGACCAAGAATCTCAACGACGATCTTGCCAATCCCGGTCGCGACCATCATCGCTACCCGCTCCGCGACCTCTATTTCTGCGGCATCCCTTCTGGAATGATCGTCTGCACGATCGAGGCATCGAGCGCCTCATAATCGTGAACGCCGAGCGTCGCGTAAAGCTCGGCGCGGGTCTGCATTGCTTCGATCTGGCCAGATCCCTGTGATTCAAGCTTCCGAACTGGGGCTCGAACCATGCGCTACGAACTCGCCGATTATGAATGAGGGCGCGCCAGCGCGATTTCGGAATATTCGAATAATATCGTTGATTTGCCCGACGTGTCAAGTTGCATGGCCGAACGCCGGCCGCCGCCGTCGGCTACTTTGCATGGGGTTGTTTTCGATATTTTGGCAACGCACCCCTGCGCCCTCATCTCTCATCCGCCTCCGCGCCGAGGAAGCGGACGCCGAACGGCTCGGCGTTGGCCTCGCCCCAATCGTACAGCGCCTGCAGCATCGGCTTCAGCATCTCGCCGCGCCTGGTCAGGCTATAGCGCGAGTTACTGCCGGCGCGCTCGTGCCTGACAAAGCCCGAATTGCAGAGATCGCGCAGGCGCTCGGTCAGGATCTTGTCGCTGAGCTGCGGGATGTCGTGGCGTAACTCGCCATAGCGCATCGGGCGGATCTTCAGCCGGCTCAGGATCACCGTCTTCCATTTGCCACTGAGCTGATCAATCGAGAATTCGACCGGGCAGCCATATTTGCGCTTGGTCTTGCGCATCATCCCGCTCTCCTGCGGCACTTTCCATCTGGTTCGTTGAGGGCCGCCATCGATCCATCTAAGCACGCTTTGCGCGGGTTGGGAGCACAGCAGGACCATTGCAAGGCATGACAGAGGACAGTTCCGCCGCAGGCGGCCGCGACACGACGCGCCCACGCATCGTCGTTATCAGCAACGGGCCCTACCAACCTGATCCTGGCATTCCGATCGTCGATCATCTCGGCGTGCCGATCGCAGCGGATGTGCCGGTTAGACTTTGTCGCTGCGGGCAATCGCAGACCAAGCCGTTCTGCGACGACAGCCATATCAGGCGCGGCTTCACCGATGCCAAGGACCCGAGGCGAGTGCCCGACAAGCTCGACGTCTATGCGGGACAGCAGGCGTTCGTGTTCGACAATCGCGGCACCTGCGCGCATTCCGGTTTCTGCACCGATCGCCTCCAATCGGTGTTTCATCTCGGCGAGGAGCCGTTCGTCTCGCCAAGCGGCGCGCGGCTCGACGACCTCGTCAACGCGGTGCGCAGATGTCCGTCGGGCGCGCTCGGCATCGGCATTGGGCCCAAGCGTGACGCCAACCTGTCTGACATCAGCCGGCCGCCGCAGATCGAAGTGTCCAAGGACGGCCCCTACCGCATCGCCGGCCATGTCGAGCTGGTCGATGAGGACGGTGTCGCCATCGCGCAGAATGCCGGCGCGTCGCAGGAGCATGTCAGCCTGTGCCGCTGCGGCGCGTCGCTGAACAAGCCGTTCTGCAGCGGCATGCATTGGAACGTGGCGTTTCACGATCCTATGCCCGATCCGTTGCGCGAGCCTACGCTGTTCGAATGGGCCGGCGGCTATCCGGCGCTGCTCGACATGACGCGCATCTTCTACAGCCGCTACGTGCCGGAGGACCCGCTGCTCGGACCGCTGTTCGCCGGGATGTCGCCGGATCATCCGGAACGGGTCGCGGCGTGGCTCAGCGAAGTGTTCGGCGGCCCGCGCTTCTATACGGAGCGGTATGGCGGCTATCGGCGGATGGTCTCGCAGCATATCGGCAAAGAGATCCAGCCGGTGCAGCGCGCGCTGTGGGCGACCTACATGGTGCAGAGTGCCGACGATGCCGGGCTGCCGTCCGATCCCGAATTCCGCGCCGCCTTCGTCGCCTATATCGAATGGGGCTCGCGGATCGCGATGGAGAATTCCGGTGCCGACGCCAAGCCGCCGCCGAACATGCCGGTGCCGCGCTGGTGGTGGGTCTGCAACGCGACACCCGGCGCGCGGCCATCGGCCATGCCGGACGATGCGCAGACGGCGGGTGATCTCAGCCCCGCATTGCCCGGTCCCGATGAGGCGGTACAGTTCGAACGCCATATCCAACCGCTGTTCCGGCCGATGGACCGCAACTCGATGCTGTTCGCGTTCGACCTCTGGAAGGAAGCGGACGTGACGACGCATCGTCAGGCGATCCTGACGCGGCTGCGGGCCGGGTCCATGCCCTGCGACGGCGCCTGGCCGGCCGAGCGCATTGCGCTGTTCGAGCGCTGGGCCGGCCAACACGGTGCGTGAAGCCTAGAAGTGATTGAATCTGCGGCGTCGGCGCGATGGCCACGATATCGACGGCGTCGAGACCATCTGGGCGTTCTTCAAGCGATTTCCGTGAAGCGGCTTGCAAATTGCGCAGTGGTGGCGGCCGTCCTGACGCGGTAGAGAGTGCGCGCCCTTCAAGTGGAGACCCAAATGAGCATTCAGCGTTTTGAGACCGGCCCGCGCATGAGCCAGGCCGTCGTGCACGGCAATACCGTTTATCTCGCTGGCGTCGTCGCCGGCAAGACCGCCGGCGGCAGCGTCACCGATCAGACCAAGGACATCCTGTCGATCATCGACGGCCATCTGGCGAAGGCCGGCACCGACAAGTCGAAGCTCCTCAGCGCGACGATCTACATCACCGACATGAAGACGTTCCCCGAGATGAACGCGGCGTGGGACGCCTGGGTCTCGCCCGGCAACACGCCGGCACGCGCCACCGTCGAGGCCAAGCTGGCGGCCCCGCAATACAACGTCGAGATCATGGTGGTCGCGGCGAAGTAAGGCGACGATCGACTTCTTTGAATGGCGCCGCAGCCGACCGCTGCCGCGCCATTCTCTTGTCAAGAGTCAGGCCGCGCGCGCGGCGTTTCTCTCCGCCTCGACCTTCCGCGCAAACAGCCAGCGGAAATAGGTCAATGGCGCATCGGCGCCGATTGCCAACAGCTGGTAGTTCGGATCGGCGTCGAGCACCTTCTGTTGCGCCTCGATGAAGTCCTTGTCCTCGTTGAAGGCCTCCTCGAGGGAATGCCGCAGCGACAGCGCGATGTTCGGGTTATCGACGTCGAAGTCGTGCAGATAATTCCAGAAGAAATGGGTGGTCGAGCGCGTCTCCGGCGTCATGAACTGGGCGTTGCGGTATCGCCGCATGCCCGGGACCTGAACGCCTTTCTCCGCCCCTGCGCCTGCGGGGGCGAACGTCGTGTCGAGCGTGAAGATGCCGGGAACGATCATGCGGCCGATGTTGCAGCGGTCGACCTGGTCGGCTTTGTTCGGGATCACCTTCTTGTGGTAGGGCGGTGCTTCGGCGCCCATATGCCAGCGCTCGACGCGAAAACCGTCGTCCAGCTTCTCGATCGCGACCGGCTTGGTCTTGTAGGCGTATTCCTCGGAGCCGCCGAGCGTGTTGGTATGCACGAAGGCGAGATGGGCGAAGTCGCTGAGGTTGTCGACGATCAACAGCCAATTGGCCTTGTAGTGCATGTAGCCCGGCAACCCCCGCCATTTGGGATCGGCAAGCGGCGGATAGTCGAGGACCAGCTTCGGATCGGCTTTCTCGGGATCGCCGGTCCAGATGAAGATCATGTTATAGCGCTCGACCACGGGATAGCTGCGCACGCCGAGCTTGGCGGGAATGACGTCCTGGCCGGGAATCTGGATGCATTTGCCGTCAGCCGCGAACTTCATGCCGTGATACATGCACCTGATGTCGTCACCCTCGACGCGCCCCATCGACAACGGCGCCGCGCGATGGCAGCAACGGTCGTCGAGCGCGACGACCTGTCCGCTCGAGCCGCGATAAAACACGATCGGCCGCTCCAGGATGGTGCGCGCCAGCTTCTTGCCGTCGATCAGTTCGTGATTCCACGCCGCGACGTACCAGGCGTTGCGCAGGAAAATTCCGTCGTCATCAGCCATCTCACCCTCCCGATGCAATGTTCGTTACAGCGACGTTAGGTGATCGCGGTCTATCCGATAATCCGATTTGGCTGGACACACTGTACCGCTGCATGGACAATCGGCCATGGAGTGGCGCGACTGGGAGCTGTTTTGCGAGGTTGTCGAGCATGGCGGCTTCACGGCCGCCGCGCGCGTGCTTGGGCATCCCAAATCGAGCCTCAGTGCTGCGGTGCAACGACTGGAAGCCAATCTCGGGCTGCGTCTGATCGAGCGCACCACCCGGCACCTGCGGCTGACTGATTCCGGCGAAACCATCTATCGCAAGGTGCGCCCGCTGTTCACGGCGCTGCATGATACCCACAGCGAGGCGCTGGCGATGAGCAGCGCCGTCGCCGGCACGCTGCGCATCAAGGCGCCCTACGAATTCGGTGCGCATCACGCCGGTCCGGTCGCCTGCGATGTGATGAGCCGCTATCCGGAGCTCGCGATCCGGATCGATGTCGAGCATGACATTGTCAATCCGATCACTGAGAACTACGACATCGTGTTCGCGATGCTGGAAGCGCCGCTGCCGTCCGCCGGCATCGTGATCCGCCGCGTATTCAGCCTTGAGCGCGGCCTGTTCGCCGCTCCGGCGCTGCTGGAGAGATACGGCGAACCTCGCACGCTGGAGGAGCTGAAGATGTTGCCGCTGCTCACCGGCCCGAGCGACCCGCCATGGGCGATCACCGCGCCTGGCGGCGCGATCGAGCATCTCGCGGTCGACAAGGCGCGCCTAACCAGTTCAAATGCGCATGTCCGCCTGCAGGCGGCGCTCGCGGGCCACGGCGTGCTGCGGGTCACCGCGAGTTACACCCGCGCCGCGGTCGCGGCCGGTCAGTTGCGGCGGCTGTTGCCGGACCATGCCTGCGAACCCTTGAATGTGCATGCGCTGCTGCCGGCGCGGCAATTCGTCCCGGCCAAGGCGCGCTGCTTCCTCGACGCGATGGAGGCTCACGCGCGCGGTGATCCCGAGGCCTATATCAAGCCGTAGCATGCATCACGGGAGCAAGCGCGATGACCTCCGAGGTAATCGATCGGTGCACGCGAAGCTTCGATAGTGCCGACAGCCGAACAGTCCGGCGCCATCGAAGGAGAGCAGAATGACCGACCATGCCACCATTGCCCGCCGCTATATCGACCTCTGGAACGAACGGACACCGAGCCGCCGCCGCGAGTTGCTGAGCGAAAACTGGACCGCGGACGCACGCTATCTCGACCCGCTGATGAGCGGCGACGGCCATGAGGGCGTCGATGCGCTGATCGCGGGCGTGCAGCAGAAGTTTCCCGACTTCCGGTTCACGCTGATCGGCGAACCCAACGGTTACGGCGATCATGTCCGCTTCTCCTGGGGGCTCGGCCCTGATGACGTCGACAGCCCGATCAAGGGCACCGACTTCGCCGTGCTGAAGGACGGCCGGATCAGGAGCATCACGGGCTTTCTGGACCAGGTGCCGGGGGCCTGAGCTTCGGCTCTGCCGCGGCTTCCACACCGGCGATGTCGCTGATAGTCTTGCCGAAACAAATCGGGAGGACATCCATGAAGGCCGATTTCGCCTTCACGAGGTCTGTTATCAGCGACATCACGCCGGCGCTGCTGGCAATCGGCCGTGACGGCTTTCCGCAGGCGCTGATCGGCGGACTGCGCCGCGTCGCCGATGTCGGCCACTGCATGGTGTTCTCGTTCGCAGGCCCGCGCTCCGCCGCGTGCCTGCTCGACGTCGGCAACATCCCGACCGGGCGCGACCTCGGGATCGCTTATTCCGAGCATTTCCACCGCGCCGACCCGAACCGCGACGCCGTGTTCGAGGGGCAGGCGCTACCGGTGCCGATCGTGCTGCCGGCCTTTGCCCGCCGCATGTACAATGACAGCTATCGCAAGATGTTCTTCGACGATTCCGATATCGTCGACAAATTCGCGTCCGCGATCTGGGTCGACGACACCTGCTTCTATGTCAACTTCTACCGCATCACCAAACAGGGTCGCTTTACCCGCGACCAAATCCAGCGCCTGACCGCGGTGGCGCCGGCGGTGAGCGCCGCGGTGGCGCGCCACTTCCAGCGCGACGCCGTGCCGGACGCCGATCCGATGGGCCGGCTGAAAACCCTGTTCGCGACCGCCGAGACATTCGCCAAATTGACCCGGCGCGAGAAGGAGGTCTGCCTGCGCATCCTCTCCGGCCTCAGTTCGGAGGCGATCGCGGCTGAGCTCGGCATTGGCCTGCACTCCGCCCTCACCTATCGCAAGCGCGCCTATGACAAGCTCGGCATCTCCTCGCAGAACGAGCTGTTCGCGATCGCACTGCGCCTGGTGGCCTCGGCGCCGCAGCTGAACTGACCAAAACTGCCTCCGACCAAGGCTGCCTCGAACCACTATCCCAAGCCGCTGTCCCCAACCGTGGGGACAGACAGTGGCGGCTGGCTCGCTTATCCTGCAGCAGGACAAGAGAGCCCAGCCGTGAGCACTGCGCCACATTTCGATATCGACGTGTCAGCGTTCTGGCATGACCCCTACCCGGCGCTTGCGCGCATGCGGAAGGAGGCACCGATCGCCTTCGTCCCGCAGCTTGGCAGCACCTTGCTATGCAGCCGCGACGACATCTTCGTCTCGGAGAAGCAGATCGATGTGTTCTCGTCGCACCAGCCCGAAGGGTTGATGAACAGGCTGATGGGCCAAAACATGATGCGCAAGGACGGCGATGCGCACATGAACGAGCGCAAGGCGATCTTTCCGGCGGTTTCACCCAAGACCGTGAGATCGCACTGGACCGCGCAGTTTGAAACGCATGCGATGCGGATCATCGACGAGCTGAAGCCGGATGGCGTGGTCGATTTCGTGCAGGCTTTCGCGCTGCCGTTCTCGGCAGAATGCCTGAAGTCGATCACCGGCCTCACCAACATGCGTTTCCAGGACATGAACGCGTGGTCACAGGGCATGATCGACGGCATCGCCAATTATACCGCCGATCCCGCGATCGAAGCGCGCTGCCGCGCCGCGACCTCAGGCATCGATGCCGCGATCGACGACGTGGTCCCGGTGCTGAGCAAGGCGCCCGACCTCAGCCTGCTCGGCGTGATGCTGCAGTCCGGCATGCCGATGGACAGCGTGCGCGCCAACATCAAGCTTGCGATCTCGGGCGGCCAGAACGAGCCGCGCGACGCCATCGCGGGCACGATATGGGCGCTCCTGACCCATCCGGACCAGCTCACGCTGGCGACCAGCGGCGCGATCCCGTGGTTGCAGACGTTCGAGGAATATGCCCGCTGGATCTCGCCGATCGGCATGTCGCCGCGGCGGATCGCAAAGCCCTGGACCATCCGTGACATCGCCTTCGAAACCAACGAGCGCGCGTTCCTGATGTTTGGCTCGGCCAACCGCGACGAGAAGCATTTCGCCAAGCCCGACACCTTCGACGTGCGCCGCGACGCCAGCAAGAGCATCGCGTTCGGCGCCGGTCCGCATTTCTGCGCCGGCGCCTGGGCCTCCCGCGCCATGGTTGCTGACGTCGCGCTGCCCGCGATCTTCAAGCGGCTGAAGAACTTACGGCTGATTGCGGATCGGCCAGCGCGGATCGGTGGCTGGGCCTTCCGGGGATTGTTGGACCTGCCGGTGACCTGGGATCGGTAGGTTTTGGGATCGGTAGCTCCCAGGATCGGCCCGTCACAGCCAGCCGACGCCCAGAACAGGCCGTCGGCACCAAAAGAATATACAAATATAGAAACGCCGAAATACAAAGATACGCTACGAAATGCGTAGAGAATACTTGCTTATGCGTCGAACCACGCCGCGCCGACGGCCGCTCGGACAGCTGTCATCGAACTGTCATGAATCCATTTCAATCCGCCGTTATTGGTGGAAGTACAGTAAATTTGTGCCGTCATAAGGGATTAGCGATGAACCCGAACCATAATGGTAGCGCCCAGAATGCCGACCATCACGATGAGGTGGCCGATGAGCATGCCGAGGAAGGCAACGGGCTGAGCAAGACGGTGGCGGTTGTCGCGGTGGTGGCCGTGGGTGCTGCGGTGTTCGAAGCTGCCCTGCTTCCCGGACTTGCACTCGGCGTTGCCGCGGTCGCGGCGCCGAAATACCTGCCCAAGCTCGCCGGGGCACTCAACCCGCTCTTCAAATCCACCGTTCGCGGCACCTACAAGTTCGCGCAGAAGTCGCGCGAGATGTTTGCCGAGGCGCATGAGCAGGTCAACGATATCGTCGCGGAAGTGAAGGCCGAAGGCGCGCAGGACGCCAAGGCTGCGGAAGGCCGGGCTCCGCACGCGGCCTGAACCGCACCGGACCGGGCCCAGGCGAGACGGCCGGAACGGCTGTCTCTGCGACGTGGACGGCGGCGCTGCAAGCAATTGCGCTTGACGACGGCAGCATTCGCTTCCCGCACGCCGGCTATCGAGTTGCCAGAGGACTACGATGACCAAGATGAAGTTGCAGATTGCGCATCAGGTGCCCGGCCGGATTCGCATGAAGATACCGTCAGCCAAGGAAAACCCCGAGCTTCTCGAACAGATCAAGGAAACGTTCAAGGTCATTCCCGGCGTCGAGCAGGTCACGGTCAATCCCGCGACCGGAAGTGTGGTGCTCCATTACGACACCGACCGGCACGACGAATTTCATGACCGGCTGGAACACCACACCGGCGGCCACCACAAGCCGCCGGCCGACGAAATCGACGCGTTGGCGAGCAAGATCGAGCAGGAAGCGGAGTATCTCGCCGAGCATTCGCACACGGCCAGGGTCATCGTCGATTTCTTCAAGAGCTTCGACGACGGGATCAAGGTCGCCACCGGAAACGTGGTCGATCTGAAGATCGTGCTCGCCACCGGTATCGCTGGATTCACGATCTTCGAGGTCGGTGCCAGCGCGGCGACTCCGGTGTGGGTCACGCTGGCGGTCTTTGCGCTCAACCACATGATCCAGGCGAACATGGCCCAGGCGGAAAAAGCGGAAGCGGAACTGGCGCGCGCGACGGCCTGACCGCGACCGGCGAGAGTGCAACCTCATGGACTTCTGCTTCCGTCATTCGATGCCAGGCCGCCTTCGCCTGAGCATCCCCGCGCTCGGACATAACCGCCGGTTGGGCGAGGCCTGCCTGGCGTGGCTGAAGGCGCAGAACGGCGTCAGGAGCGTGCGGATCAATTACGACTGCGCGAGCCTCGTGCTGGAATACGATCCGGCGCAGGAGCAGCGGCTCCTCCTGCTGCTCGGTCACTTCAAGAACATGAGCTTGGCCGAACTCAAGGCACTGAGCAGTCGTACCGCGCAGGACGCGGCTGCGCCACGCGCCGGCGTGCCGGAGGTCTCGAAGCGATCGCCACTGGCGCTGCCGACGCTGTCTCTGTTCATGGCATTCAGCGCCAATCCGGTGATCATGGCGATCAACATGCCGCTGATGCTCTGGAACGCGATCCCGATCGCCAAGCGGGCCTGGAAGGTGTGGGCAAACGAAAGCCGGCTGAACATCGACGTGCTGGATACGCTCGCGATCAGCGCTTCGATGCTCCAGGGCAACCCGCTGGCCGGCTGCATTGTCACTTGGCTGATCAAGCTCGGCGACTGGATCCGCGACCTCACGGCGGCGGGTTCGCGACGGGCCATCAACGAGTTGCTGGAATTCCAGACCAAGACGGCCTGGGTGCTCCGCGATGGTGACGTCGTGTCGATTCCCGCGATCGAGCTGCAGAATGGCGATATCGTCGTGGTGTATCCGGGTGAAATGATCCCGGTCGACGGCGAGATTCTCGAAGGCTCCGCCACCATCGACCAGAAGACCATCACCGGTGAAGGTCTGCCGGTGCATCGCGGCAAGGGCGAAGCCGCCTTCGCCGCCACTGTCATCCGCGAAGGCCAGATCACGCTGCTTGCACTCCGCGTCGGATCGGCCACCACCGCCGGCCAGATCGTGCATCTGATCGAGTCAGCGCCGATCGGCGACACCCGGATGCAGAACCATGCCGAGCGCTTCGCGGACCGGCTGGTGACGCCGACGCTGGCGCTGGCGACCGGCACAGCTATGGTTTCCGGCGACTTCAACCGCTTCCTGTCGCTCGTGATCGTCGACTACGGCACCGGCATCCGCGTCGCTGCGCCGACCTCCGTGCTGTCCTCGATGACACAGGCCGCCCGGAGCGGCATGATCATCAAGAGCGGCGGCCACATGGAGAAGCTCGCCGGGATCGATACGATGGTGTTCGACAAGACCGGCACCCTGACCCATGGCACGCCGGCGGTCATCGACGTGATCTCGTATCAAAGGAACATCACGCCGAATCATCTGCTCGGGCTTGCCGCCGCCGCGGAGACCAAGCTGCAGCACCCGGTCGCCGAGGCGCTGCGCAACCGGGCCCGGCAGCTGGCCGTCAATATCCCGCCATGCAACGAAACGAACTACCGCCTCGGCCTCGGCGTCGAGGGCCAGGTCAACGGCTATTACGTCCATGTCGGCAACCAGCGCTTCATGCGCCAGAGCGAGATCGTGGTCGACGCCGCCGTGCATGATCGCGCCGCGCTGGACGAGCGCGGCTATTCGAGCCTCTACATCGCGGTGGACGGCAAGCTCGCGGGCCTCGTGCCCTACTCCGACGAGATCCGTGCGGAGAGCCGTGCCGTGATCCAGCGCCTGCACGCCCTGGGGGTCAAGAACAGCATCATGCTGACCGGCGACAATGCCGTCGTGGCACGCGCCGTCTGCAACAGACTGGGGCTGACCGAGCACTTCGCGGACATGCTGCCGGCCGACAAGGCCGAAATCATCCAGGAGTTGCAGCGCGCAGGCCGCCGGGTTGCCATGGTCGGCGACGGCATCAACGATTCTCCCGCGCTGAGCTTCGCCGACGTCGGAATCGCGATGAAGCACGGCGCCGAGGTCACGCACGAATCCGCCGATGTCATCCTGATGGAGGATTCGCTGTGGAAACTCGTCAAGGCCGTCGAGATCTCGCAAGGTGCGGTCAGCCTGATCAGGCAAAATTACGCCATCGTCGCGGCGCTCAATACCCTGGCGCTCGGACTGGCGTTGCCTGGCGGCCTGATCACGCCCGAGGTGACGGCCCTGATCAGCAACGGCTCGGCAATCCTGGCGAGCCTGAATGGCATACGGCCAATTCTGCGGTATCAATGAGTCAGGATGTCACCCAGCTTCTTCTCCCTCCAGGCGATCACGCCGCGCTGCAAATTGCCGTCAAGGCCCTCGAGCGCCCCAATCTGGCAGCCAAGATCGCCGACTATGCCGGGGTTCCGATCAATCGTGTCCTGAACATGCTGCCGAAGGCCGCCAACCGCCAGCTCAGCGGGCTGGTGCGCTCGGCGGTCATGACAGGGCTCGAAGTTGCCGTCGATACGCTGAACGAAAAGCCACCGCCCTCGCCCGCGGTCGGCTTCTCGTCCTTCCTTGCCGGGGTGACCGGAGGGGTGAGCGGCCTGTTCGGCTTCGGCGCGCTCGCGGTCGAACTGCCGCTGACGACGACGCTGATGCTTCGTGCGATTGCCGAGATCGCCCGGCACGAGGGCGAGGACCTTTCGAAGCTCGAGGCAAGGCTCGCCTGCCTGGAGGTCTTCGCCTACGGCACAAAGAAGACCGGCGAGAGCGTCGACGTGGGCTATTACGCTGCGCGGGCGCTGATCAGCAAATACACCACCGACGCAGCGGCCTTCATCCTGGAGCGCGGCGCCGTGGATGCCTCCGCTCCCGTGATATCCAATCTGGTCGGCGAGATCGTCTCCCGGTTCGGCCTGGTGGTCTCGGACAAGGTCGCCGCCGGTGCCGTGCCGATCATCGGCGCCATGTTCGGCGCGACCATCAATGTCATCTTCATGGATCACTTCCAGCGAATCGCAAAGGCGCATTTCACCTTGCGCAGGCTGGAGCGGATCCATGGCGGCGCCAACGTTCGACACCACTATACGACGATTGCGAGCGGGCTTGCGATGACGCGAGGCGTCGCGATGACATCAGTTGCCAGCTCATGATGCGATTACAAGGAATCGCATCATGACCTCATCTTTTTGTTTGGGCATGATCTTTTCGGAACAGCGGATTCCACTTTTCCGGATCATGCTCTAGCGGTGGACAGCGACGTCGTGCTCCCGCGTGAAGACACCAGGCTGCGCGATCTTCGCCGAATGCGCTCCCTTGCCACGGCGTTGCTCGTGCTCATGTTCGTGCTCTTCGTGGCGACCTCGATGCTGCAGCAGCAATGGCCGTGGCTGGTCTATCCGCGCGCCTTCGCAGAGGCCGGGATGATCGGCGCCTGCGCCGACTGGTTCGCCGTGGTCGCCCTGTTTCGTCATCCGCTGGGTATTCCAATTCCGCACACCGCGATCGTCCCGCAGAGCAAGCAACGCATCGCCATCGCGCTGGGCCGCTTCGTCGCCAACAATTTCCTGTCGCCGCGCGTGGTCGGCGACCGCATCCGGGACGTCGACATCGCCGGATGGGCTGCGCAATGGATCGAGCGGCCGTCGAATGCCCACAGCGCGGCACAGCGCGCGGTTTCGACGCTGCATCAGGCGCTGCAGGCCACGCCGACCGACGACGTCAATGCCTTTCTGACCCGCCGGACGCGAGAGGGGCTCGCCGCGCTTCAGGCCGCACCGCTCGCATCGCGCCTGCTGTCGCTGTTGTGGGCGCATGGCGGCGCACAGGCGCTAATCGACAGGCTAATCGTCGCGGCGAGTTCGGCGCTCGCCAACAACCGGGAAACGATCCGAAAGAAAATCTCCCAGCGGTCCTATCGCTTCATGCCGAAATGGGTTGACGGCATGGTCTCGGACCGGATTATCAACGGCATCAGCCAGACCCTGGAGGAGATGCGCGAGCCGAACCATCCGTGGCGCATCGAGCTCAAGGCCGAGGTCGAGCGCATGATCGACCGGCTCGCGACCGATCCCGAGTTCCTCGCGCGCGGCGAGGAGCTGAAGCAGCAGCTGCTCGACAATCCCGCCGTGATCCGCCAGATCGACGCGATGTGGGGCGCGATCGAGGATCGGTTGAACTCCGCCGTGACGTCGGCAACCCTCGCCGAGGCGATCGAAACGGCTCTGACCTCGGTCGCGGCGCGGATCGGCGACGATGTCGATCTTCGCGATCGGATCAACCGCTGGCTTCGTGTCGCAGCACTTCGTGCCGTGGCGTCGCGACGGCAGGAGATCGCGGCCTTCATCCGGAAAGTGGTCGAGAACTGGGACACCGAGACGCTGATCATGCGGATCGAATTGCAGGTCGGGCGCGACCTGCAATTCATCCGGATCAACGGAACCGTGGTGGGCGGCCTCGTCGGCCTTCTGATCTTCTCGGTATCGAAGTGGTTCTAGCGGCTATTGAGATAAGGTCGAGCTGGAACGGCGCCGAACATTCACCTCTCCCTTGGGAGAGGTCGATTTGCGCAGCAAATCGGGTGAGGGGTGACGGTCTATCGAGAAAGCAAGAACCCTCACCCGGCGCTTCGCGCCGACCTCTCCCCGGTGGGAGAGGTGAACCGAAACCGCCGCGAACCGATTCGACCAGAACTCATGTCGCTTTAGACTAGCGCGCCCCGATCAGGGGAAGCGAATGCGAAGCAGCCGCAGCTGTCCCAGCCTGCCGAGCAGGTTGTCCACTTTGCTTACGACCAAGGCAAGACAGCCGAGCATGAAGTGGCGGCGGGCCAAGCTCAGGCCGCGGTCCACGAATCCCAGACGCACAAGACGAGGTTCGGGAGGAGCGTGTTCACGCAGGGCGGGAAGCGTTGTCATGCTGCGTCAGCCGACGGGAAGTTGGATTTCCGGCGCAGCGGTCATCCGTTCGATCGTATCGTCGAACGAGAGGCAATCCGGATTTTCGCCCGGCATCCGGCGCAATGTCTCGACGAGCTCTTCCTGCTCCAGCAGCAACGAGCGCCCGTCGCGCAGGCTGGCATAGGCGGCCCATGGCACGAATTTGGTGAACGGAAACGGAAATCCCTCACGGGGCGACACGTCGATATTCACGCCGGAAATAAACAAGACATTCTTGGTCCGGAACGCAGGCTCCCGCAGGATGCTGCGATAGGTGCGGTCGAACTCGGCCTGGGTGACGAAGCGGGCGGCATCCAGCGCCGGATTGGCCGACGTCACCAACACCGGCATGGCCGGGCCGAGCGCCGCTTCGAGGATGTCGTGGCCCTCGGGACCCTCGGCCGGCGCGCGGCGGAAATGAAACAGATCCGAGGACAGCGCCGCTCCGATCGGTGCAGGCTTCTCCCGGAAGCCGGCCTCACCGAGGCGTTCGCGCAGCAGCGGACTGGCGCGAAAGACTTTTGACGTGCTGAGCACACTGAGCGGCTGCGACGGCGCCTCGACGATGCGGTCGAGCGCAAGAAAGATGCCCTCGTTGCGGCTGTCATCCAGATACTGATTGTCGATCTGGACAACCGGCTCGCCAGCGAGCCGGCCACACTGCACCTGCCGGCAGGCATGGGCGTATTCGTCCTGATACCAGCCAAGAACGCTGCAAAGCTTTCCGCAGCAATCGCCGAATCCACAACCGTCGGTTCGGTGGCGCTGGTAGACGCCAAAGCGGCCATCGTCGGGATCGTAGCCGACATGGCTGGCCTGGATGATGACCAAATCCTCGCCGTGATGGGCATAGGGCCCATGGCGATTGATCGCGACCTTGCCGCCGACACGCCCGTGGTCGAACGGAAAGGTTCCGAAATGCTGGACCAGCAGCATGACCGGATAGCCCTGGCTTTCATCCGAGCAGAACGCCCGAGACGGCATCATGCGCTCGCGCTCGAAGCCAAGCGAACGGCAATAATTGTAAAGCCGCGGAACGAAGTGGCTGTAGCGCATCGCAAACGAGCCAATCCGGAAGGTTTCGATCATCCGTCGTCTGCCTACCGGTCCGCTGCGAAATACACCGAATTGACGTGCGGGAACGCCCCCACCGCCGTTGCCGGACGGGAACGGTAGATACCCTTGTTGACAGTTATGTGAATGTCGCGGGCTGCGTATCCCCGAACGCGCGGTCAGCGCCCCCAGCGCAACACGACCGGATCGAGCGTGCGCGCAATCTCGAGGAGACCGGTGCGGGTGGCCGGATGGAGCGGCTGCAACGGATGGCGCACCATGTCCGACTTGATGACACCGCCCTCGCGCATCAGCACCTTGCAGGCCTGCAGCCCGCATTGGCGGTTCTCGTAATTGATCAGCGGCAGCCAGCGCGCATAGGCGGCCATCGCCTCGTCGCGGCGGTCGGCGAAGAACGGATCCATGATCTGGCGGATGCCGTCGGGATAGCCGCCGCCGGTCATCGCGCCGCTGGCGCCGGCGTCGAGATCGGCCATCAGTGTGATCGCCTCCTCGCCGTCCCATGGACCCTCGATCGCGCTGCCGCCCTTTTCGATCAGGCTGCGCAGCTTGCTCGCGGCCATCGGCACCTCGATCTTGAAGTAGCTGATATTGGCGAGTTCATTCGCCATCCGCGCCAGCAAGTCGACTGGGAGCGGCGTGCCCGCGACCGGCGCATCCTGGATCATGATCGGAATGGTGATGGCGTCAGACACCACGCGGTAGAATTCGTAGATGCCTGGCTCCGGCACGCGGAAGGTGGCGCCATGATAAGGCGGCATCACCATGACCATGGCGGCACCGGCGGCTTCCGCCTGACGGCTCCGCGCCGCGCACACCGCCGACGAAAAATGCGTCGTCGTGACGATGACCGGGATGCGGCCGGCAACGTGCTCCAGCACCGCATGCATCACGGTGTCGCGCTCGGCATCCGTCAGCACGAACTGCTCGGAGAAATTGGCGAGGATGCAGATGCCGTGCGAGCCGGCATCGATCATGAAATCAACGCAGCGCCGCTGCCCGTCGAGGTCAAGATTGCCGTTGGCGTCGAAGATGGTCGGCGCCACGGGGAAGACGCCGCGATAGGGACGCTGTGCCGGAGCTGCCATGCCAAAACCTCGCTTGCGATCGGTTACACCTTGCGGAACGGCAGCGGTGGCCCTTCGAGCCTGCGCAGGCCCGGCTCGCGCCGCTCCAGCCACCAGCCATACTGCTTCGGCCAAGCCGCGAAAACCTCGCCGCTTCCGCCCGAAAGCGCAAGCTCGGCATGCAGCGGCCAGTTCGGATCGAACAGCGCCTCGCGGCCGATCGCGACGAGATCGGCATGGCCATCAGCCAGAATGTCTTCCGCCTGCTGCGGATGCAGGATCAGGCCGACCGCAATGGTGGCGATGTCGGCGGAGCGGCGGATCTCGTCGGCATAGGGCACCTGGAAACTGTAGCCGCGCGGAATCCGCGCCGCAGTCGCCGAGCCGAGCAGGCCACCGGAGGAGCAGTCGATCAAATCGACGCCCCGCGCCCTGGCTTCGCGGGCAAACGCGATCTGGTCGTCGAGCTGTAACCCGCCATCGACGCCGTCGACCGAGGAGATGCGCACCGACAGCGGCCGCTCCGCGGGCCAGGCGGCGCGCACGGTCTCGATGATCTCGAGCGGATAGCGCATCCGTCCGGCGCGATCGCCGCCATAGGCATCGGTCCGGCGATTCGACAGCGGCGACAGGAATTCGTGCAGCAGATAACCATGCGCGCAGTGCACCTCGACGAACTCGAAACCGGCCTCCAACGCCCGCAAAGTCGCGCGACGCCATTGCTCCTTCAGCGCAGCGAGCTCGGCGATCTCTAGCGCGTGCGGCATCAGCCAGCCCTCGTCCATCGGGATCGCGCTCGGCGCCACCGTCCGCCACGGCAGATCGCCGCGGCCGCGGTCGGCCACGTCGATCACGGCGTTGCCGTACCAGGGCCGCTGCATGCTGGCCTTGCGGCCGGCATGGGCGAGCTGGATCGACGGCACGGCGCCATTGTCCTTCAGGAAGGCGGCGATGCGCTCCAGCGGCGCGATCTGCTCGTCGTTCCAGATCCCGACGTCGCCATGGGTGATGCGGCCTTCGGCCGTAACAGCCGCGGCCTCGACCATCACGAGCCCGGCGCCGCCTTGCGCGAATTTGCCGAGATGGACGAGATGCCAGTCATTGGCGACGCCGTCGATCGCCGAATACTGGCACATCGGCGAAATCAGGATGCGGTTCCGGGAGGTCACGCCGCGAAGCGTGATCGGCTGAAACAGAAGCGGCTGCGACATCGGGACCTTGCGGGAGTGTGCTGGCGGGAGCGTGCTGGCGGGAAATGGTCGGGAGCAAAACCTAGGCGGCCGGCCACGTCATCGCAAGCCGCGCAACGACGCAGGCGTTACGACCAGAACGCATGATGGCGCACATCGATGATCGCAAATCGTCCCGGACATGCCTACATTGCCGGTATGAAAAAGATCGGATTTCTCTCGTTCGGGCACTGGACGCCCTCACCGCAATCGCAGACCCGCTCGGCGTCGGATACGCTGCTGCAATCCATCGACCTGGCCGTCGCTGCCGAGGAATTGGGCGCGGACGGCGCCTATTTTCGTGTGCATCACTTCGCCCGCCAGCTGGCCTCGCCCTTCCCGCTTCTGGCGGCGGTCGGAGCCAGGACCAGCCGTATCGAGATCGGCACCGCCGTGATCGACATGCGTTACGAGAACCCGATGTACATGGTCGAGGACGCAGGCTCTGCCGATCTGATCGCAGGCGGGCGCCTGCAGCTCGGTATCAGCCGGGGCTCCCCTGAGCAGGTGATCGACGGTTGGCGCTATTTCGGCTATCGGCCGCCCGAAGGCCAGACCGACGCCGACATGGGGCGGCGTCACACGGAGATCTTCCTCGACCTGCTGCGTGGAGAAGGTTTTGCGCAGCCGAATCCACGGCCGATGTTCCCAAATCCTCCCGGTCTGCTGCGGCTAGAGCCGCTCTCGGAAGGCCTGCGCGAACGAATCTGGTGGGGTGCCGGCTCGAACGCCACGGCGGTGTGGGCGGCGAAGCTCGGAATGAACCTGCAGAGCTCGACGCTCAAGAACGACGAGACGGGAGAAGCCTTCCACGTCCAGCAGGCGGCCCAGATCCGGGCCTACCGTGCGGCCTGGAAGGAGGCCGGTCATATGCGCGAGCCCCGGGTATCCGTGAGCCGCAGCATCTTCGCGCTCGTCGACGATCACGACCGCGCCTATTTCGGAAATGGGCAGGAGGAGGACCAGATCGGCTTCATCGACGAGAGGACGCAGGCGATCTTCGGCCGCGGCTACGCCGCCGAGCCGGATACCCTGATCGCGCAGCTCAAAACGGACGAGGCCATCGCCGAGGCCGACACCCTGCTCCTGACCGTCCCCAACCAGCTCGGCGTCGACTACAACGCGCATGTGATCGAAACCATCCTGACCCAGATCGCGCCTGCGATGGGATGGCGCTGAGCAGACGCTGAACACCGGCGTCCGTCGGCGAATTGGTGCGATGATCAACGATTGAGTACAAGGAGCCTTGGAGCGGGCGAAGGGAATCGAACCCTCGTATGCAGCTTGGGAAGCTGCCGTTCTACCATTGAACTACGCCCGCGATCTCAATCGCTTAGGTCGATTTTACCCAATCAGACCTGCCCGACCATAGCCCGGGCCGAGGCAACGGATCAAGCGTGCATTCAAATCGATCGGGGGCCGCTAATAATCCAGCCGCACGAGCACGTCATTGATGACAAAGGGCGCCGCGGCCGTCGCAACATCACAGGCTCCGCTTCGTGCGAAGATGCAGGCATCACCGTTGCCGACGCTGGCACAATTGCGCCGTGAAAACTCCACAGGGAGATCAGCTGCCGAGGCCGGACGTGCGAGGATGCGGTTGAAGGCTGGCTTGGTCGCCTCAACCGTGGCAGGCAGGCGTCCCTTCGCGAGGGGATCGCCGGGCTGAAGCGCGTAGAGTGGCGATGGACCGGACAATCGTTCTCGTCCCGGCAGCAGATGAAAGGGAACATCGTAAAGCGCGAGGCCACAGAGCTGCGGATCGCCGCGCAATTCCGCCGCCAACCGCGCAGCGCCGACGCCGCGCATCCAGTCGTCACGCATCTCTTCGCTCGCCCCGGCGAGCGCGATCGAGACCAAAGCCCAGCCGGCCGCGACCAGCGGCAACGCCCATGGCCGCCAGGCGGGCTTCGCGCGCAGCGATCGAATCCAATCGGCCGAGCCAAGCGCCGCGACAATGATGAGCAGGACCACCGACAGGAAGATGAAGCGGTATTCCTTGTGTCCGATCACGCTGTGAAAGACGAGGTTCACGAGCGCCACGGCGAGCAACAGCGGTGTGTGTCGCGCGCCCCGCCAGATCGCCCACAGCAGCGGCACGATCGCCAGCGACCAGACCATCCAGAAACTGACGAGATAGGTCGCAGCAGATTGCACGCCGAACTCGGCCGCGCGATCATGCAGCAGGTTCTGTTCGACGTTCGCGATCAGCCAGCGGAACGGGACGACGCCGTGGGCGACATCGACAATGGCGGCGAGCAACAGGATGACGATCCCGCCGGCGACCATCGGAACGAGATTTCGCCAGCAGCTCCAGCATGCGCCGATGGCCAGCACGGCAATCGCCGGCGCATATTGAAAGCGGCAGACAAAGGCGAGCGCGAGCAATGCACCGCCGATGACTAGGCGTCGCTGCGACGGGCCATCGGTCAATAGCAACGCTGCCGGCACGATGAGGGCCGTCGCCAGCGGTTCGCTCAATGTGTGCGGCGCGAACAGGATGAACTCGAACCAGATCGCGGCGACAAACGCTGCTACGACGGCGTGGGTTCGCGAGACCCGCGCGCCAAGGAACCAGGCGCTGGCCACGATCGACAGCGACGCGAGCGCGGCGACCAGACGAGGCACCACGAAGGCCCCCGCGCCATCAGGCGCAACAAGATCGCCCACGGCGACCGGCGCCGCCAGTAACGTCGGCAAGAACCAGCCGCGGATACCGTAGCGCCATTCCCACGTGAGGATGCCGTCATGGCCGAGCAACCGCCAGGCCGGCTCGAGGTATTGAAAAATCTCGTCGGGATGGATGATGTTGGGCCAGAAGGCGAGCGGAAGGCGTATGGCCAAGGCCAACAGCAGCAACGCCGCCAGCGGGTGAAAGCGCCCGGTCGATCGTTCGACCACGCCCTTGGTGCCAGGCGATGGATCGGCGCTGGTTCTCGTCATCGTTTCGCCGACCGTATCGGGGGAGGCCCGAGCCTCTTGGAGCAGCATCGTGAGGAACAGATAGCTCCCATGCCTTTAAGATGCGTGACCGGAGGCGGGGCTTTGGACGTCAGCCACACGGCCCGAAACCACGGGCGAGGTCCTTAACCGAACGTTAAGATTCCGGATGCGCGCCCTGGCGAGGGTGCTATCATCTCGTCCGGGATTGGTGGTGGCATGGCGGGGCGTGGGTACACCATTTTCGACACGGCAGTCGGCCGATGCGGCATCGCATGGGGCGAGATCGGCGTGGTCGGCGTGCAGCTTCCCGAGGCCCGCGAGATCGAGACCCGCAAGCGGCTGTTCCAGCTTTATCCCGACGCACGCGAGATGCGGCCACCAGACGAGATCGAGGTCGCGATCGAGGGCATCGCGGGGATTCTGCGCGGCGGCCATCGCGACCTGTCCGGCGTCATGCTTGACATGACCGGCATCCCCGCCTTCAACCAGCGCGTCTACCAGTTTGCCCGGACCATTCCGCGCGGCGAAACCCGCATTTATGACGAAGTGGCGAGCGCGTTACGCGCCTCGGGCTCGGCCTGGCCGGTGGCGCGGGCGATCAGCCGCAATCCCTTCATGATCATCGTCCCTTGCCACCGGGTGCTGGAGGCCGGCCATTATGCCGACCCGATCTCCCCGCACGGCGGCAGCATCTCCAAGCGACGGCTGCTCTCGATCGAGGGGGCGCAGACGACCACCAGCAAGACCCTGTTCGATGTGCTGTTGTCAGTTGCGCCGCCGCGGCCGCATCCTTAAATCGAGAATATGAACCGCACGACGCTGTTGCAGCGCGATCGCATCACTGTGAACGAGTTTCGCTGCACGGCGGAGCCTGGCGAGAAGCCGTTTGCCGAGCAGTTCGCCCGCCATTCTGTATCCTATGTGAGCAAGGGCAGCTTCGGCTGCCATTGCCGCGGCCGCTTCCACGAACTGGTGGCAGGATCGATCCTGGTCGGCCATCCCGGTGACGAATACACCTGCACTCACGACCACGTGGTCGGCGACGAATGCCTGTCGTTCTTCCTCGATCCGGAGTTCGTCGAGACGATCGGTGACCGCGCCGCGGTCTGGCAGGTCGGCTCGGTGCCGCCGCTGCCGGAACTGATGGTGCTGGGCGAACTCGCGCAAACGGCGGTAGGTGGCAACAGCGACATCGGCCTCGACGAGATCGGGCACCTGCTTGCCAGCCGCCTTGTCGAGCTGGTCTCCGACCGCAAGGCAAAACCCCTCACCGCCGGCTTGCGGGACCGACGCCGTGCGGTGGAGGCTGCGCTGTGGATCGACGCCAATTCACATCGCGCCATCGATCTCGACGATGCGGCGGAGCAGGCCGGCCTCAGCACATTCCATTTCCTGCGGCTATTCTCCGCCGTGCTCGGCGTCACCCCGCATCAATATCTCGTGCGCTCGCGGCTCCGCCATGCGGCACGACGGCTTGCCGACGACGACAGCCCGATCACTGATATCGCCTATGATGTCGGTTTCGGCGATCTCTCTAATTTCGTGCGCAGCTTCCACCGCGCCGCCGGCGCCTCGCCGCTGAAATTCCGCCAGGCTTCCCGCGGGGACCGCAAGATTTTCCAAGAACGTCTCGCGCTGCAATAGCTAGGGTTTCTTCAGGTTGCGCGTCACCGACGCGCCTATCACCTGGAGACCTCTCATGTACGACCATATCGGATTGCGCGTCGCCGACCTCGACGCCAGCGTGCGCTTCTACACGGCGGCACTGGCTCCGCTCGGCTTCGTGCTCTGCTCCCGCGACGACAGCGGCGCCGGCTTCGGCCCGAAGGGCGAGCCCGCGCTCTGGCTGCATCTGCACAAGGGCAAGGCCGCCGGCGGCGCCCATGTCGCCTTCCGCGCGCCGAGCCATGACGCGATCAAGAAGTTTCACAGCGAAGGCGCGAAAGCCGGCGGCAAGGACAATGGCGCGGCAGGCCATCGCAAGGACTATAGCCCGACTTATTACGCTGCGTTTTTGATCGATCCCGACGGCAACAATGTCGAGGCGGTGTGCACATAGGCGCGGGCCACCAACTCGACCGTTAAATCCATCAAGCAAGGACCCAATCCCATGGCTTCGATTTACAAGGACATCCCGATCGACGCGCCGGCCGACCATGTCTGGGACGCGCTGCGCGATTTCGGCGCGCTGCATACGCGGCTGGTGCCGGGCTTCGTCATTGACACCAGACGCGAGGGCGACGTGCGCATCGTCAGCTTCGCCAACGGCACCGTGGCGCACGAGACGCTGGTCGATTGCGACGACGGCCGACAGCGGCTGGTCTATACGATCACCCGCGAGCGGCTGAAGCAGCACTCGGCCTCGGTGCAGGTGTTCGCCGAACCCGACGGCCGCTGCCGCGTGCTATGGATCGCCGATGTGCTGCCGCACGACGTCGCGCCCTACATGGACGCGCAGATGGACCTCGGCGCGGCTGCGATGCAAACCGCGCTGGCCCGATCGGCCAAAGCGTTTTCGAGCGAAGTGGACGCCGGTTCGCGTGAAGAAAACGCGTCAAAATAAGAATCTAGAGCTTCGGTTCTGATTCAATCAGAACCGAAAATGCTCTAGGAACGAGAAAGTTGCGTGATCTTTCTCACGGAAGGTCGCGCCGCCAACCCGTAGGCCTCAACCCGTGCGTCCGGATCCTCGCCCGCAATCGCGGGCCGTGGACGCATCGGAGGTTTTGTCATGACGGGAGCCGACAAGGTCGTGTGCCAGGCGGCCACGCTGCTTCTGCTGTTTGCGCTGATATCGACGCCCGCGAAGGCGCAGTTCCTGGGAGGCGGCGGCGGCGGCCAGGACATGATGACGCAAATGGCGCCGATGCTGGAAATGATGAAGGCGAAGATGGGCAAGCGCCGCTTCGCCGCGATGATGCAGACCATGGGCCCGATGATGAGCCGCATGATGGATGGCGGCGGTGGCGGTCTCGGCGGGAACATGGGCGGCGGGGGAATTCCCGGCCTCGGCGGCATACCCGGAGGCTTTGGCGGCGGCGTGCCGAGCGCGCCCGAGAGTTACGGCGTCGGACTGGGCGGCATCAGTGGCGGCAGCGACATCATGGGCATGCTCGGTGGCGGCGGTGGCGGCGAGCTGATGGGGATGATCCCGCAAATTATGCGGATGGCGAATTTCGGCGGCGGCGGACGTCACGGCCGGCGGCACCGGCATCGGTGATACGGTCAACGGCGACACACTACTATCACCGTCACCCTGAGGAGGCTGCGCAGCAGCCGTCTCGAAGGGCGGCGGCCCAGCCATATCCACGAGAGCGGTGATCGCGCGCCGAGGCATCTGGGCCGTGCATCCTTCGAGACGCGCGGAGCCTGTCATCGGGCCGCGCTTCGCGCGGACCCGTTGGCGCTCCTCAGGATGACGGGTTGAGAAGCTTCTGGCTTGCCCCAGCGCGTCAGGATCACGCTTGCGCAGGACAGTACGCCAAGCACCCCCATCGAGGCGGCGGCGAGTGCGAAGAAATTCTGCGCGGTCGCGTCATGCGTCGACAGCCACCAGCCGCCGGTGGCGACGAAGATCAGCCGCGCGCTTTGCGCCAGCACCGGACCCAGCACCTTGGCGGCGCCCTGCGAGGAGAAGTACATCGACATCGCAAGCCCGATGAAGGCGTACATCGGCGCCGCGGTGGAGAGGTACTGATGGCTGGTGCTCCGCACATGCGGATCATCGGTGAAGAGATTGACCCAGAGGTCGGGGAAGACGGCGATGAAGCTGCCGACCGCACCGACCGAGAGGAATGCCAGCGTGCCCGCGGTCCAGGCAATACGCCGGGCGCGCGCGATGCGCTCGGCGCCAACAGCCATGCCGATCATTGGAACGGAGGCGATGCCGACGGCGAACGCGACCGACGTCAGCATGAACTCGAGCCGCGCGCCGATGCCGTAGCCGGCGAGCACTGGTGTGCCGAACTGTGCCAGCATGTGGGTGAAGATCGAGATCGTCAAAACCGATTGCAGCGGTGAGAAGCAGGAGACCGCGCCGACCTTGAGGATGTCGATGAACATCGCTCCCTGCACCCGCAAGCCCTTCAGTTTGGGAACGACACGGGCGCGACCGGAGAACAGGTACCAGCCCATCACGGTGATGCTGATCGAATAGGCGATCAGCGAGCCCGCGGCGACACCGCGCATGCCGAATTGCGGTACCGGACCGAGGCCGAGTCCCAGTGTTCCGCCAAGCATGATCTGCCACACCGCCGACGACAGGATCATGGTCGACGGCAGTTTCATGTTGCCGGTGCCGCGCAGGATGCCGGCCATGGTGTTCATGGTCCAGGGCAGGATCGCGCCGCCAAAGAAGATCTGCGAATAGCCGATCGCCTGCGCCAGCACATTGCTGCGGCCGCCAAGCAGTTCAAGCAGCCGCGGGCCGAAGATCAGCATGCCCAGCATGAATGTCACGCCGAAGGTAAGGCCGATCAGCAGCGCATGCGCCGCAAGCGTCGAGGCGCGCTCGATCTCGCCGGCGCCAAGCGCACGTGCAATTGAGGATGCCACGCCGCCGCCCATCGCGCCGCCCGACATCGTCATGGTGAGAATCACGCAGGGGAACAACAGCGCCATCGCCGCGAGCGATTCGACGCCGAGGCGGCCGATATACGATGTCTCGGCGATCACCACGCAGGTGCCGGCGGACAGCGCGATCACATTGGGCCAAGCCAGCCAGAGCAGCGTACGCAGGATCGGCCCGTCGAGCAGCGCATTGCGCGACGGCCTCGTCGCCGGTGGCGGCAGCGGTCGTTCGTGTTCGTCGACGGGTATTTCGGCGAGGCCGAGATCGGACATTTCTACTCCCAGCGCGCAGTCTGGGAGCCGCGCCATGGGTGTTTCCCTACCATGGTGGCAGCCGTTTCCACGTGCGCGGGACGCAAGGGGGGCCTGCGCGATTGCAGGTGAACCTTGGCGTGAACCTTGGCGTGAACCTTGGCGTGAACCTTGGCCTGAACCTTGGCCTGAACCTTGGCCTGAACCTTGGCGCTAGCCGACCGACCACACGAACGGCGCGCGGGCGCTTGCGTTCGGCTTCAGGTGCACCGGAATATGCCGCCCGCAACCTGCCGCCAGCCCCTCGAACAGGCCGGTCAGCACACTGGCACAGGCCGGATGATAATCGGCAACGTCGGCCATCAGCTTCCAGCCCTGTTGGCGGATTTCGAACTGCCCCTCGGAACAGCTGATCCCGGCGATATCGTCCTGTGACTCGAAGAGCACGCGCAAGAACGCGGCAAATTCCGTCGCGCGGCCACGGCTACCGCCAAGCGCCTTCGCAACCTCGTCGAAATACTGCATGCCGATCAGCTTGCCCGTCAGATGCAGCAGATAGCGCGCATCCTCCGGACCGAACACCTGCACAAGCACGGGTGCCGCAGTCTTCACATATTCCATCGCGTAGTTGCGATAGGCTTTTTCGAGCCGCGGCTTCGGCCAGCTGTCGACCGGCAGCGCCGGCGCAGTGTTCGGATCGAACAGCGGCGCCTCCAGATGGCGCGCAAAGACCAGCCGCTGGTCGAGTTCGAGCGGCCGATCATATTCGCAGTAGTAGCCTTCAAGCCCGTCCTGTCCGTCGACGCTCTGTTTGGTGCAGACGAAGCCAAGCCTGAGATCGCCGAGCGCGGCACCATTGTTGGCGTGCCAGCCGCGCAGCATCGCGCGCGAGACTTCGCCGGGCACACCGCAGATCGCGGTGCCCTTCCAGATCCAGCGCGGCGGCGGATAGCGGATCCAGGCCTTGCGGTCGGTCTCGACCATGTATTCGACGTGCACGCCGCCGATCCAGTTCGAGAGATAGTGATATTGCGCAGCCGCGACCGCCGGTGGCAGGCCTTCAAGGCCAAGCTTCTTGAGCCCGGGCAGGAAGCGCTCCTGCTGCTGGCGGCGAAACACCCGGAAAACAAACTCAGCAGCATCGGCCGTGCCCCGCCGTGTCACCACGGTGAGGATGAGGCCGGTGAAGAAGGCATGGTAGAGATCGGCGAGACTGCGCCATTTCAGCCATTGCGCCTCGCGCGCGTCCTGCTCTCCGGTCATGCTCGTTCCCGATTGTTGTTTTGCCGGAGTGTGTCATCGCCACAGAGGCAGCGCAACCAAACACACATTCGGTGTCATCGCCCGACTTGATCGGGCGATCCAGTATTCCAGAGGCAGATGTTATCTATTGAGAGGCTGCGGCGTACTGGATTCCCCGCTTTCGCGGGGAATGACAACGGAGGGAATTATCGCTAGACGCGGAAATGTTTAGAGAGCTTCAAGCCCTGCGCCTGGTAGTTGGAGCCGATGCGCTGGCCGTACATGGCGTCGGGTCGCTCGAGCATGCGCTCATAGACGAGACGGCCGACGATCTGGCCGTGCTCGAGGATAAATGGCACTTCGCGCGAACGGACTTCGAGCACCGCGCGCGCCCCCTTGCCGCCGGCGCCGGCATAGCCGAAGCCGGGATCGAAGAAGCCGGCATAATGGACGCGGAATTCGCCGACCAGCGGATCAAACGGCACCATCTCGGCGGCATAATCCGGCGGTACCTGCACCGCTTCCTTTGATGCCAGGATGTAGAACTCGCCGGGATCGAGAATCAGGCTGCCGTCGGCGCGCGCCTTGATCGGCTCCCAGAAATCGTCGACGGCGTAGCCGGCGCGCCGGTCGACATCGACCACGCCGGTGTGGCGCTTGGCGCGGTAGCCGACGAAGCCGTTCGAATTCTCGCCGGAGAGATCGACCGAGAGCGCCACGCCCTGCACGAGGTCGGCATCATCGATATCGACCAGCCGCTCGGCCGCATGCAGCGCGTCGAGCTCGTCTGCGTCGAGAACGGCATCGCCGATTCGGAAGCGCACCTGGCTCAGCCGCGAGCCCTCGCGCAGCAGCACGGGAAAGGTCTTCGGGCTGATCTCGGCGTAGAGCGGGCCGTGATAGCCGGCACCGATCATGTCGAAGCGGCGGGTGCCGTCGGCAATCACGCGGGTGAAGACGTCGAGCCGGCCGGTCGAGCTTTTCGGGTTGGCAGCGGCAACGATCTCCGGCGGCAGCGCGAGGCTTTCCAGCAGCGGGACGATGTAGACGCAATTGGTCTCCAGCACCGCGCCATCGGACAGATCGATCTCGTGCAGTTTCAACTGGTCGATGCGCTCCGCGACGGTGGCATCCGGCCCGGGCAGGAAGCTCGCGCGCACGCGGTAGGCGATATCGCCGAGACGCAGATCGAGGCTCGCCGGCTGGATCTGGCTCTCGACAAACGGGTACGCGGGCAGAATGAGGCCAGCCTCCGCCATCTCCGCAATCATGCGATCGGGCAGGATTCCGTTGGATTCATCTTCCAGCGTGAACGACACGGCGCGGTCCCTCGGGATGGCCCAAATCATACCCTGGGCGGCCATCCAGGCCCCAAAATATGGGCTTTTACGAGTTATCCGATGACCGCCTTGACGGAAAGGGCGCGAGGGAATATCAGCAGCACTTATCCCGTGGTGATTTGAGCCGGCCGGCTTGCAGCCACGTTAAATAAATCGCTAAACAGGCCGGGGACAGTGTGATCCCGGCTTGTGGAGCTTGCTCCAGGCCGGTTTTTTTGTGGCCGTTTTCTCGAGGAAACCGGTCGCGTTGGAGGTCACATGTCTGAATCTAAGGTTACCGCCCGCTATCGTCCCGAAACCCGCCTCGTCCATGGCGGCACACTGCGCTCGCAATTCGGCGAGACGTCGGAAGCGCTGTTTCTCACCCAAGGCTACGTCTACGACAGCGCGGAGCAGTGCGAGGCGCGCTTCAAGGGTCAGGATCCAGGCTTCATCTATTCGCGCTATTCCAATCCGACGATTGCGATGTTCGAGAACCGCATGATCGAACTGGAAGGCGCGGAGGCCGCGCGCTCGACCGCGACCGGCATGGCTGCGGTGACTACCGCGATCCTTGCGCCGTTAAAGGCCGGCGATCATCTGGTCGCCTCGAAAGCCCTGTTCGGCTCATGCCTTTACGTGGTGCAGGACCTGTTGCCGCGCTACGGCATCGAAACCACGCTGGTTGACGGTCTCGATCTCGACCAATGGCAGCGCGCATTGCGGCCGAACACCAAATCCTTCTTCCTGGAGAGCCCGACCAATCCGACGCTCGACGTGCTCGATATCGCGGCGATTGCCAGGATTGCGCACAGCGGCGGTGCACGGTTGATCGTCGACAACGTGTTCGCAACGCCGATCTGGCAAAGCCCGCTTTCGCTCGGCGCCGACGTCGTCGTCTATTCCGCGACCAAGCATATCGACGGCCAGGGCCGCTGCCTCGGCGGCGTCATCCTGTCGTCGGAAGCGTTCATCGCCGAGCACATCCACAATTACATGCGCCAGACCGGGCCATCGCTCTCACCGTTCAACGCCTGGGTGTTGCTGAAGGGACTGGAGACACTCGGCATTCGCGTCAAGGCGCAGACCGAGAGCGCGGCCAAGATTGCAGACGTGCTGGCGAACCATCCGAAGATCACGCGCCTGGTCTATCCCGGCCGCGCCGACCATCCGCAGGCCGAGACGGTCAAGAAGCAGATGCGCGCCGGTTCGACGCTGGTCGGCTTCGAGGTGAAGGGCGGCAAGGCTGGCGCCTTCCGCTGCCTCAACGCGTTGAAGATCGCGCGCATTTCCAACAATCTCGGCGACTCCAAGAGCCTGGTCACGCATCCCGCAACCACGACGCATCAGCGCCTGGCGCCGGAAGCCCGCGCCGAGCTCGGCATCAGCGAAGGCTTCATCCGCTTCTCAGCAGGCCTGGAGCACGCCGACGACCTGATCGAGGATATCGATCAGGCACTGGCGAAGGTCTGAGGCTGGCGTAGAAACTCCGAAGCGAGCTGAACTCCCTCTCCAGCTTGCGGGGGAGGGCTGGGGTTGGGGCTCTCTCCGCGAGTCACATCGCGGAGAGAGCCCCCACCCGCCGCGCTTTGGCGCGCAAGAGCGCTGCCGAGCACGTCGGCCTCCCCCGCAAGCGGGAGAGGCGAAGTGAAGTCAGCTGTTACGTCGCCGCCGTTGTGACGCCGCCGTCGATCACGATGGTCTGGCCGGTCATGAAGGTCGAGGCGTCGGAAGCCAGATAGGCGACCGCGCCTGCGATCTCGTCGGGCTCGCCGATGCGGCGCAGCGGCGTGGACGCGGTGCGGCGCTTCAGGTTCTCCGGATCTTCCCACAGCGCGCGAGCGAAATCGGTCTTCACCAGGCCCGGCGCCACGCAATTGACGCGCACGCCTTTCGGGCCCCACTCGCCGGCGAGGCTGCGGCACAACGCAAAATCCGCCGCCTTGGAGATGCCGTAGGCGCCGATCACGGTCGAGCCGCGCAGGCCGCCGATCGAGGAGATGATCACGACCGAGCCCTTGCCGCGTTCGGCCATCTGCGGAACCGCGAGCGCACAGAGCCAGATGTTGCTCTTGACGTTCGAGCCCATGATCTTGTCGAACGCCTCGTCCTTGATGTCGAGCAGCGGGCCGTAATAGGGGTTTACCGCGGCGTTGCAGACCAGGGTGTCGATCTTGCCGTAATGCTTGATCGTGCCCGAGACCAGCGCCTCGACCTCCTCGCGGCGCGAGATGTTGCAGGGGATGACAATCGCATCGCCACCATTGCTGTTGATTCCGTCGGCGACCTCCTTGCAGGCGTCCGCCTTACGCGAGGAGATCACGACCTTGGCGCCGAGCTTTGCCAGCAGTTCGGCGGAGGAACGGCCAATGCCGCGGCTCGAGCCGGTGACGACGGCGACGGTGCCTGTGAGATCGAACGGGGTGTTTTTCATTGTTGTTGTCTCCCTGACTTTTACAAAGACTCGTCATGCGCGGGCTTGACCCCCGCATCCATCCTCCCAGGAGCGACGGGTTGCCGGGTCAAGCCCGGCAACGACAGATCAACCCAACAGCCCGCCACCCTCGCTGACGCGGCGGAGGTGGTAGTCGGTGTCGCCGAGCGTGTTCTCGATCATGGTCAGCCGCTTGAAGTAATGGCCGATCTTGGCCTCCATGGTCATGCCGATGCCGCCATGGAGCTGGATCGACTGCTGGCCTACGAACTTCAGCGACTTGCCGATCTGCACCTTGGCCGCGGCGACCGAGTTGGCGCGCTCCTTTGCGTTGTCGAAGTCCGACGCCATGGTCGCAAGCATCGACATGCTGCGGGCCTGCTCCAGCGCCACGAACATGTCGGCGGCGCGGTGTTGCAGGCTCTGGAACGAGCCGATCGCAACGCCGAACTGCTTTCGCGTCTTGATGTATTCGACGGTCTCCTTCAGCGACTCGTCCATCGCACCGACCGCCTCGGCGCAGATCGCGGTACGGGCTTCGTCCGCCACGCGTTCGATTAGCGGCAGCGCGTTCTCGGGATCGCCGATCACAGCATCAGCGCCGACCTCGACATTGGTGAAGGTGATGTCGGCCGCGTGCAGGCCGTCCTGGGTCGGATAGCCCTTCCTGGTGATGCCCTTGGCGTCTGCCGGCACCAGGAACACGCCGATGCCGGTCTTGTCGCGCTGGCCACCCTTGGTGCGCGCAGTGACAATCAAGGTGTCTGCGTTCTCGCCATTGAGCACGACGAACTTCTCGCCGTCGATGACCCAGCCGTCGCCTTTTTTCTTGGCCGATGTGACGACATCGTGAAGATCGTAGCGCGAGTTCTTCTCGAGCTGCGCGAAGGCAAAGGTCTTGCTGCCGTCGATGATGCCCGGGATGTATTTCGCCTTTTGCTCGGCAGAGCCGCCGTGGCGCAGGAAGCCGCCGGCGATGACGACCGTGGCGAGGTACGGCTCGACCACCAGCGCCTTGCCGAGCGCCTCCATCACGATCATGGTCTCAACTGCGCCGGCGCCGAAGCCGCCATCGGCCTCCGCGAAAGGCAGACCGAGCAGGCCCTGCTCGGCGAGCTTGCCCCAGAGCGTTTTGCTCCAGCCGCCCTTCTCCTTCATGTATTTCTTGCGCGCATCGAAGTCGTAAGCGTCGGTGAGAAGCCCGTCGACGCTTTCCTTGAGAAGCCGCTGCTCCTCGGACAGATCAAAATCCATGTTCGTTTCCTTAAACTGAAAGTCATTACCGAAACCGGGACCTCTTCACCTCGCCCCGCCTGCGGGGAGAGGTCGGATCGCATCGTCAGATGCGATCCGGGTGAGGGGATACAGGTCTCACCGCGAGTGATTGCGCGGAGAGAGCCCCTCACCCCAACCCTCTCCCCGCAAGAGCGGGGCGAGGGAGAAGAGAGATCAAAGCCCCAGCACCGCCTTGCTGATGATGTTGCGCTGGATCTCGTTGGAGCCGCCGTAAATCGAAACCTTGCGGTTGTTGAAGTAGCTCGGCGCGATCTGCGCGCTCCAGTCCATGCTCTCGTTCGAGCCGGCGTCGCCGTGCTCATCGTAAGGCGCGGCGAACGGGCCGATCACTTCCATCAGGAGTTCGGTGGTGGTCTGCTGGATTTCCGAGCCCTTGATCTTGAGCACCGAAGAGGCCGGGTTGGGCTTGCCCTTGCCGTGCTTGCCTTCGTCGGCGACGACGCGGAGCTGGGTCAGCTCAAGCGCCTTCAGCTCGATCTCACAGGCCGTGAGCTTCTCGCGGAACGCCAGATCCTCGATGACCGGACGGCCACCCGCCTCGACCTTAGAAGCGAGGTCGCGGATGCGGCGCAGCCGCTCCTTCGACACGCCGACCCGGGCGATGCCGGTGCGCTCATTGCCGAGCAGGAATTTGGCGTAATCCCAGCCCTTGTTCTCCTCGCCGATCAGATTTTCGTAGGGCACCTCGACGTCGTCGAAGAAGACTTCGTTGACCTCATGGCCGCCGTCGATGGTCTGGATCGGGCGCACCGTGACGCCTTTCGACTTCATGTCGAACACAATGAAGGAAATGCCCATCTGCTTCTTCGCATTGTTGTCGGTGCGGCAGAGGCAGAAGATCATGTCGGCGTGCTGGGCGAGCGTGGTCCAGGTCTTCTGGCCGTTGATGATCCACTTGTCGCCCTTGCGCTCGGCCTTGGTCTTGAGCGAGGCGAGGTCCGAACCTGAGCCCGGCTCCGAGAAGCCCTGGCACCACCAGTCGTCGACATTCGCAATACGCGGCAGATACTGCTTCTTCTGCGTCTCGTTGCCGAAGGTGTAGATGACAGGACCGACCATGCTGACGCCGAAGGCGAGCGGCTGCGGCGCCGGATAGGACTGCAGCTCCTCATTGAAGATGTAGTGCTGGACCGAGGTCCACCCCGTGCCGCCATACTCCTTCGGCCAGTGGGTGACGCCCCAACCCTTCTTGTTGAGGATGCGCCACCAGGTGACCATCTCGTCCTTTGACAGATGGCGGCCCTCCTGCAGCTTGCGGCGCGTGTCCGGCGGGACATTAGCCTTGAAGAACGCCCGCACGTCCTCGCGAAACGCTATCTCTTCCTTGGTGAAAGCGAGATCCATCGGATCCTCCTTTGAAAATTCAACTGCTTGATGCGGCTTGTTGCGGTTTGGGTTGGGACGCCTGTGGCGGCTGCTGCTGGCGCAATTCGTGGCGCGACAGTTTGCCGACCGGGGTGCGCGGCAATTCGGCGACGAACTCGACCGCGACAGGCAATTCATGCTTGCCGAGCTTGCCGGCGAGGTACGCGCGCAGTTCGTCGATCGAGAACGGTGCCTGCCCGTCGCGCAGCTTGATGAAGGCTTTGGCCGCCTCGCCGCGGTAATCGTCCGGGATGCCGATCACGATCACCTCGTGCACGGCGGGATGCGTGTAGATCGCCTGCTCGATCATCTGCGGATAGACGTTGAAGCCGCCGGAGATGATCATGTCCTTCTTGCGGTCGACCAGATAGAAATAGCCGTCGGCGTCCATGTAACCGATGTCGCCGGTCAGGAAGCGGTCGCCGACAAAGGCTTCCGCGGTTTCCTTCGGCCGATTCCAGTAGCCCTTGGTGACGTTCGGACCGCGGATGCGAATCTCGCCGACTTCGCCGATCGGCATCAGCTTCGTCGAATCCTCCAGCGACACCACGTCCATCTCGATGCCGGGCAACATCAACCCGATCGAGCCCGGTTTGTCCGGTCCTTCCTTCGGATGGCCGGTGCCGGGCGAACAGGTCTCGGTCATGCCCCAGCCGCTCTTCAGCTTCATGCCGACGCGGCGCTCGAAGATTTTTGCGACTTCCACCGGCAACGGCGCGCCGCCGGAGCCGCAGGAGACCAGTGACGACAGGTCGCGCTTGTCGAGATCGGGCAAGCCCGCGATCGCAATCCACATCGTCGGGACGCCAGGAAACATCGTGGCACGCTTGACCTCGATGTCGCGCATCACGGCCTCGACGTCGAAGCGCTGGTGCAGCGAGATCAGATGGCCGCGGCGGATCGCCGAGAGCAGCACGACCGTGAGCGCGTAGATATGGAACAGTGGCAGCACGCAGATTACGCGCTCGATCTCGTTGCGCTCGAGGCGCCCCGGCTTGCCCCAGATGTCGTAGATCGACACCGCGCCGGTCAGATTGCCGTGGCTCAGCATCGCGCCTTTCGGCAGGCCGGTGGTGCCGCCGGTGTATTGCAGCAGCGCAACGTCCTCGACATCGATCGCCGGCCATTGCGACGGCTTGGTCGCGCCGTCGATGAACTGGCTGCGCGTGATGATTGCGGGGTTATCGGGCAGCGCGGTCTGGGCCGTGCCGGCCTTGCCCCACTTGTCGTCCTCGCAGACGATGAGGCGATCCAGCAAACCCTTGGCGAGGAATTTCAGCGCGGTCGGCAGCAGCGCCGACAGATTGCTGGTGACCAGCACCCGCGCGCCGGAATCCGACAGCTTGTGCGACAGCGCGATCTCGCCGTCGAGCGGCGACAGGTGCACCACGCGAGCGCCGGCCTTCAACGCGCCGAAGAAGTTGATGGGATGATCCGGCGTGTTGCCGAGAAACAGCGCGATCGATGCGCCCTTGCCGTAACCGGCGCGCATGAAGGCGCTAGCTGCAGTTTCAACCAGGGCTTCCAGCTCGCCGTAGCTGATTGGCCGGTCACGGAATTCGAGCACCGGGCGCGCGCCATACTCGGCAGCGGCGGTGGAAAGTAGATCGGGCAATGTGCCGCGCACGATCTCGTCACTCCAGTGCACGCCCTTGGGATAATATTGTTCGCCGGGATGGGTCATGAAGGTTCTTGATTCCGTGAGATGAGCACCGCTGCGCAGGCTCCCCTCCCCCTTGCGGGGTCGAGACGAGCAAAGCTCGCTCTTAGGGGTTGGGGAAGGGGTACCACTCGGGAAGTCCCGATGCGGCCACCCCTCTCCCTAACCCTCCCCCGCAAGGGGGGAGGGAACCCTGTCACCGCCATCGTGTCGCTAAAGCCAATCACGCCGCCTTCGACGACGCGGCGAGCGAGGCGAAGGTCTTGCCTTCATCGGCGAGGCGCTTGAGCAGCGGCGCCGGCTCGAGCGACGGATCGTTGGTCTCCTTGGCGTAGAAGGCGAGACGATCGGCAATGTGCTTCAGACCGACGCTGTCGGCCCAGAACATCGGACCACCACGATAGATCGGCCAGCCATAGCCATAGAGCCAGACCACGTCGATATCGCTCGGGCGCGCCGCGATGCCCTCTTCGAGTATCTTCGCGCCCTCGTTGATCATCGGGTACATCATGCGCTCGAGGATCTCGTCGTCAGTCACGACGCGCTTCTTGCGGCCCAGCCGGGCCAGGGTATCGTCGATCAGCTTCTCGACCTCCGGATCTGGTAGCGCCGACCGCGATCCGGCCTCATATTTGTAGTAGCCCTTGCCGGTCTTCTGGCCGAAGCGGCCGGCTTCGCAGAGCGCGTCGGCGATTTCCGACTTGATGCCGCGGTCCTTGCGCGAGCGCCAGCCGATGTCGAGGCCGGCGAGATCGCCCATCGCGAACGGGCCCATCGGCATGCCGAATTTCGTCACCACGGCGTCGACCTGCTGCGGCAAGGCGCCCTCGAACAACAGCTTCTCGGACTGCTTGCCGCGCTGCGCCAGCATGCGGTTGCCGACGAAGCCGTCACAGACGCCGACCACCGCCGGTACCTTCGCGATCTTGCGCGCGATCGAGACGGCGGTGACCAGCGCGTCAGGCGCGGTCTTGTCGGCGCGCACGATCTCGCACAGCTTCATGACGTTGGCCGGCGAAAAGAAGTGCATGCCGAGCACGTCCTGCGGACGCTTGGTCGACTTCGCGATCTCGTCGATGTTGAGATAGGAGGTGTTGGAGGCGAGCACCGCGCCGGGCTTGGCGTATTGATCGAGCTTGCCGAACACTTCCTTCTTCACCGCCATGGTCTCGAACACCGCTTCGATCACAAGATCGGCGTCACCTACGTTCTCGATGCCGACGACGCCACTGATCAGCGCCATCCGCTTGGCGGGCGCGTCCGCCGGGATACCGCCACGCGCCGCGGTCGCTTCGTAGTTCTTCTGCATGATGCCCATGCCGCGCTTCAACTGCTCCTCGCCGGTCTCGATCAGAGTGACCGGAACACCGGCATTGGCAAAGGACATCGCGATGCCGCCGCCCATCGTGCCGGCGCCGAGAATGGCAACCCGCGCGACGTTGCGCGGCTTGGTGCCGTCAGGTACGCCCGCGATCTTGGCGGCCTCCCGCTCGGCAAAGAAGGCGTAACGCTGCGCCTTGGACTGGTCGCTCGCGACCAGTTTGAGGAAGCCTTCACGCTCCTTCTTCAGCCCCTCATCGAACGGCAGGTCGATCGCGGCACCGACAGCATCCGCGGCCGCGAACGGCGCTTCCAGCCCGCGCGACTTCTTGGTCATCGCAGCGACGGCGTTGGTGAAGATCGACCGGTCGGCCTTGGCCGCGGCAAGCTTGCTATCGTCATCGCGCAGCTTGCGCAACGGGCGCTTCTCGGCGACCAGCTTGCGCGCAAATGCCTCACCGCCCGATGCCGGCCCTTCGACGATCTCCTCGATCAGGCCGTTCTTGAGCGCCACTTCGGCGCTGATCGGATCACCGCCGACGATCATCTTGACCGCGAGTTCAGGCCCGACGGCGCGTGGCAGGCGCTGGGTGCCGCCGGCACCCGGCAACAGGCCGAGTTTCACCTCGGGCAGGCCGAGCCTGGCGTCCTTGGTGGCGACCCGATAGTGGCACGCCAGCGCGACCTCGAGACCGCCGCCGAGCGCGGTGCCGTGAATCGCGGCAACGATCGGCTTCGGCGAATCCTCCATCAGGTTCAGCACCTCGGCGAGCCCGGGCGGCCTCGGCGGCTTGCCGAATTCGGTGATGTCGGCTCCGGCGATGAAGGTGCGGCCGGCGCAGGTCAGCACGATGCCCTGAACCTGCGGATCGGCGATCGCGCTCTTCATGCATTCGAAAATACCGCCGCGCACCGCAGCGCTCAGCGCATTTACCGGAGGACTGTTAACCGTAACGACAGCAATGTTGTCATGACGCTCGAGCTTGACGACTTCACTCACCGGGACTCTCCCTGGATGCTTGTTCTTGAACTTGTGTTGAGTAGCTGCCGACTTGCGTCGAGCCGCTACGTTCTCCGCGCTTTAGACCAATTTCGCACTGCGAAATTAAATTCCACATCTTGACACGGAGGGTTATTTTGAAGCACGAGCCTTGTCAACGAGCATGACAAAGCGGCAGGGAATGAAACGTTCTGGCAAGAAGGCAGCGACCGATCGCAACTTCGTCGTCGCGCTTTCCCGCGGACTTGATGTTCTGCGCGCATTCCACCCCAATGACGGGCTTCTTGGCAATCAGGAGATTGCGGCCCGCACCAAACTACCGAAGCCGACCATCTCCCGGCTGACCTATACGTTGACCAAGCTGGGCTACCTTACACCCGTTCCCAGGTTCGAGAAGTACCAGTTGGCGCCATCGGCGATGGCGCTGGGCTATGCGGCGCTCGCCAATCTTGGCGTTCGGCATTTGTCCGAACCCTATCGAGAAGAAGTGATGCGCCAGACCGGCGGCGCCGTCGCGGTCGGCGGCCGCGACCGTCACAGCATGATCTACTTTGGTCAAAGCCGGAATGGCTTGGCGCTCGGCGTGCAACTCGACGTCGGTTCGCGGGTACCCATCGCAACCACCGCGATGGGACGTGCCTATATTTGGGCATTGCCTCCCGACGAACGCGCCGCTTTATTGCGTGAACTGCGCGATCACTATGGCAGCCGCTGGCCCAAGATGCGCGACGGCATCGAGCGCTCCGGCGAGACGGTGGCGAAGTACGGATTCACGATGTCGACGGGCGACTGGCAGGACGATGTCGCCGCGGTCGGCGTCGGGCTGAAGCTGAATGACGGAACTGGGCCCTATGCCTTCAATTGTGGCGCACCGGCATTCCGCTTCACGGAAGATAGATTGCTCAACGACATTGGACCTCGTCTTGTCGCGATGGTAAGGAACATCGAGCAGGCGCTCGGTGGGATGGCGCCGCAATCAAAAAAACAAGAAAGCAAAAAGTCCAAAGTAGGAGGGAAAGTTGCACGTTTGGCCGAGGGGATCAGATAGCCTCCATCACGACCAGCGAAAGACTTCGCAGGTTCGCTCGCATCGCGTGAAGATGGCGGGCGAGACGAGATGACGCAGGCACAGCTCGCGCAGGGACAGACACCCCTGCTCGCGGTTCGCGACGTCAGCGTCGTGTTCGGCGGCATCGTCGCGCTCAATGGCGTGTCGTTTGACATGCAGCAGGGCCAGATCCTCGGCTTGATCGGACCGAACGGGGCCGGCAAGACGACGCTGTTCAACTGCCTGTCGCGGCTCTACCAGCCGAGCTCCGGCGACATCCTGATGGAAGGCAAGAGCATCCTGACGCGCCCGCCGCATCGGATCGCCGAGATCGGCATCGGCCGCACCTTCCAGAACGTCGCATTGTTTCCCAATCTTTCCGTGATCGACAACGTGCGGGTCGGCGCGCATGCGCGCAGCTCCAGCGACATCATCAGCGACTCGTTGCGGCTCGCCTGGGTCAGGCGCGGCGAGGCCGACATGAACAAGAAGGTTCACGCGATCCTCGGCTATCTCGACCTCGAGGGCGTCGCCCACACCGTGGTCTCCGGCCTGCCCTTCGGCACCCAGAAGCGCGTCGAGCTGGCGCGCGCGTTGGCCGCGGACCCGAAGATCCTGCTGCTCGACGAACCGGCCGGCGGCCTCAACCACGAGGAAGTCTATGTGCTCGGCGACCTGATCCGCAAAATCCGCGATGACCGCAAGATCACCGTGCTGCTGGTCGAGCACCACATGGGCCTCGTGATGTCGATCGCCGACCATGTCGTGGCGCTCAATTTCGGCCGCAAGCTCGCCGAGGGCACACCGGCCCAGGTTCAGGCCGACCCGGATGTCATCAAGGCCTATCTGGGGAGCAAGGACCAATGACCTCGATGCTCAACGTCAAGGACCTGCGCGCCTATTACGGTCAGGTCCAGGCCCTGCACGGCCTCTCCTTCCAGCTCAACGAGGGCTCGCTGACCACGCTGCTCGGCGCCAACGGCGCCGGCAAGACCACCACGCTGCGGGCGATCTGCAACATGGTGCGCTCGACCGGCGCAATCGAGTTCGAGGGCAAGCCGATCGGCACCCGCTCGACCGAGAACGTGGTCCGCCTCGGCATCGCGCATGTCCCGCAGGGCCGCGGCACCTTCACCACCATGACGGTGGAGGAGAACCTGCAGCTCGGCGCCATCACCCGCACCGACAAGAAGAACATCGTCGCCGACATCGAGCGGATGTACGACCATTTCCCGGTGCTGAAGCAGCGCTACACCCAGCAGGCCGGCACGCTATCCGGCGGCGAGCAGCAGATGCTCGCGGTCGCCCGCGCGCTGATGCTGCGGCCGCGCCTGATGCTGCTCGACGAACCGTCATTCGGCCTCGCGCCACTGATCGTGCGCGACCTGTTCCGCATTCTCGGCAAGATCAATCGCGAGGAAAAGGTCACGATCCTGGTGGTCGAGCAGAACGCGCAGCTCGCGCTCGAGCTTGCCGACCAGGCCTATGTGATCGAAACCGGACGGATCGTGATGTCGGGCAATGCCAAGGACATCGCCAACAACGAAGACGTCCGCAAATCCTATCTCGGCTACTGAGGAGCAAGGACAATGGAGCTGTTCGTCAACCAGGTCCTGGCCGGCATCGCCACCGGCGCAATCTATGCCTGCATGGCGCTCGCGGTGGTCATGATCTACCAGGCCATCGACCATCTGAATTTCGCCCAGGGCGAAATGGCGATGTTCTCGACCTTCGTCTCCTGGCAGCTGATGCAATGGGGCGTGCCCTATTGGGGAGCCTTCGTCCTCACCGTCGCGTTTTCGTTCTGCGCAGGCATTGCGATCGAGCGATTGCTGTTCAAGCCGCTGGCGAAGGCGCCGATCCTGACCAACGTCGCCGGCTTCATCGCGCTGTATGCGATCATCAACAGCGTCGCCGGCCTGATCTGGGATTTCACCATCAAGCAGTATCCGACGCCGTTCGGTTCCTCGCCGTTCCTCGGCAGCCAGTTGATCTCAACGCATCAGGCGGGAATGATCGGCATCACGCTGCTGATGCTGGTCCTGCTGTTCTTCTTCTTCCGCTTCACCCGCGTCGGCCTCGCGATGCGTGCCGCAGCGTCGCTGCCTGAATCGGCGCGGCTGGTCGGCATCAACACCTCGTGGATGATCGCGCTGGGTTGGGGCATGGCGGCCGCAATCGGATCGGTCGCCGGCATGATGATCGCACCTGTGGTGTTCCTGGAGCCGAACATGATGCTGGGCGTGCTGATCTACGGCTTTGCCGCCGCCGTGCTCGGCGGCCTGACCAGCCCGTTCGGTGCCGTCGTCGGCGGCTTCCTGGTCGGGATCTTCGAAAACCTGGTCGGAACCTATATCCCCGGCGTGGGCAACGAGCTGAAACTCCCGATCGCGCTTGCGCTGATCATCACCGTGTTGGTCGTCAAACCGGCTGGGCTGTTTGGCCGGCCCATCGTGAAGCGAGTTTGATCATGAGCGCCATTGAAGACGTCGTCACCGAAGCCCCGGCCGTCGAGGCCGTTCCCAAGCGAGCCATGACGCTCGGCTACGGCACCTCGCTCGTAGTGCTGGCCGCACTCATCATCGTCCCGCTGTTCGTGAAGAACTTCATCATCTTCCAGCTCACGATGCTGTTGATCTACGCCCTCGCGGTGCTGGCGCTCAACATCCTGACGGGTGGCTCAGGACAGTTCTCGCTCGGCCAGAGCGCATTCTATGCCGTCGGCGCCTACACCTCGGCGATCCTGATGGAGCACGCGGGCATGAACTATGCCCTGACGCTGCCGGTCGCCGGCATCGTCTGCTTCGGCTTCGGATTCCTGTTCGGCCAGCCGGCGCTGCGGCTCAGCGGGGTCTATCTGGCACTTGCGACCTTTGCGCTGGCCACGGCGATGCCGCAGCTATTGAAACTCGGCTATTTCGAGTACTGGACCGGCGGCGTGCAGGGCCTGGTCGTGACCAAGCCCGACGCGCCGTTCGGGCTGCCGATGTCGCAGGACATGTGGCTGTATTATTTCACGCTTGCGGTCGGCATCGCGATCTACGTCGCCTCGGTCAACCTGCTGCGCTCGCGTTCGGGCCGCGCCTTCATGGCGATCCGCGACAACGAGATCGCGGCTTCCGCGATGGGCGTCGACGTCGCGCTGTACAAGACGCTGGCGTTCGGCGTCTCGGCCGGCATCACCGGCGTTGCCGGCGGTCTCGGTGCCATCGCGGTGCAATTCGTGGCGCCCGACGGGTACACCATCACGCTCGCGATCCAGCTGTTCCTCGGCATGGTGGTCGGCGGCGTCGGTTGGCTGCCCGGCTCGATCGTCGGGTCCGCCTTCATCATCTTCGTGCCCAACATCGCCGAGAGCTTCTCCAAAGGCCTTTCGGGCGCGGTGTTCGGCGTGCTGCTGTTCCTCGTCATCTTCCTCGTGCCGCATGGCGCCAGGCAAGTTGCGATCATTGCCCAGCAACTGATCGGAAAACTCAAGAAGAGCTAACAATCCCCAAGAAGAACCAGGAGACATTATGCTGTCTGCACTACGGATCGCCGCGGCTTGCGCGGCGGTCGTCGCTTTTACTGCGACCTCCACTGCCGCGTTCGCCCAGAAGAAATACGACACCGGCGCCACCGATACCGAGATCAAGGTCGGCAATATCATGCCCTACAGCGGACCTGCTTCCGCCTATGGCGTGATCGGCAAGACCGAAGAAGCCTATTTCAAGATGATCAACGATCAGGGCGGCATCAACGGCCGCAAGGTCAGCTTCGTCAGCTATGACGACGCCTACTCGCCACCGAAGGCGGTTGAGCAGGTGCGCAAGCTGGTCGAGAGCGACGAGGTGCTGCTCGTCTTCAATCCGCTGGGCACGCCGTCGAACACCGCGATCCAGAAGTACCTCAACGCCAAGAAGATCCCGCAGCTGTTCGTCGCCACCGGCGCGACCAAGTGGAATGACCCGAAGACCTTCCCGTGGACCATGGGCTGGCAGCCGAGCTACCAGAGCGAGGCACAGATCTACGCCAAATGGCTGATGAAGGAGAAGCCGGACGCCAAGGTCGCGATTCTCTACCAGAACGACGATTTCGGCAAAGACTACCTCAAAGGCACCAAGGACGGTTTTGGCGCCAAGGCAGCCTCCACCATCATTATGGAGGAGAGCTATGAGGTGTCGGAGCCCTCGATCGACAGCCATATCGTCAAGATCAAGGCCGCCAATCCGGACGTGCTGTTGATCTACACCACGCCGAAATTCGGCGCCCAGACCATCAAGAAGACCGCCGAGCTCGGCTGGAAACCGCTCCAGATCATCACCAACGTCTCGATCTCGGTCGGCAGCGTGATGCAGCCGGCCGGCTTCGAGAATGCCCAGGGCGTGCTCTCGGCGGCCTATGCCAAGGACGGCTCCGACCCGCAATGGGCGACCGATCCCGGCATGAAGAAGTGGTCCGCGTTCGTCGACAAATACATGCCGGGCGCCGACAAGACCGACAACGGCGTCGTCTACGGTTATGGCGCGGCGCAAACGCTGGCCAAGGTGCTCGAAATGTGCGGCGACGACCTCACCCGCGCCAATGTCATGAAGCAGGCGGCGAGCCTGAAGGACTTCGCGCCGGACACATTGTTGCCCGGCGTCAAGATTAACACCTCCGCCACCGACTTCGCCCCGATCTCGCAATTGCAGATGCAGCGCTTCAAGGGCCAGAAGTGGGAACTGTTCGGCGAGACCATCTCGGGTGACATCGCTGCCGAATGACGTTGGAATGCAGAAAATGAACCGCGTGCCCCCGCGACATCAGTCGCGGGGGCTTTTTATCGACGCCCTCGACCGATGGTATTGAATGCGCAGACCAAGAACACGAGGTGGGGAAACCATGACTACTGTACGCCAATCCCTGACGGCGCTCTTGTCGGCGCTCGCGCTGATCGTGGCGAGTTGCGGTGTCGCAATGGCCCAGAAGACCTACGACACCGGGGCCAGCGACACCGAGATCAAGATCGGCAACATCATTCCCTACAGCGGACCCGCCTCGGCCTACGGGGTGATCGGCAAGACCGAGGCCGCCTATTTCAAGATGGTCAACGCACAGGGCGGCATCCACGGCCGCAAGATCACGTTCATCTCCTATGACGACGGCTATTCGCCGCCGAAGACGGTAGAGCAGGCGCGCAAGCTGGTCGAAAGCGACGAGGTGCTGCTGGTGTTCAGCTCGCTCGGCACCGCGACCAACTCCGCGATCCAGAAATACATGAACGAGAAGCAGGTGCCGCAGCTGTTCGTTGCCTCCGGCGCTTCCAAATGGAACGACCCCAAGGACTTCCCGTGGACCATGGGCTGGCAGCCGTCCTACCAGGACGAGGCGCGGGTTTACGCAAAGTACATCATGAAGCAGAAGCCGGATGCCAAGGTCGCGGTGCTCTACCAGAATGACGACTTCGGCAAGGACTACCTCAAGGGTTTGAAGGCCGCCTTCGGCGAAAAGGCCGTGATGATCGTCGCCGAGGAGGCTTATGAGACATCCGAGCCCGCGATCGACAACCATATCGTCAAGCTGAAGGCCGCCGGCGCAGACACTTTCATCAGCATCACGACGCCGAAATTCGCCGCGCAGGCGATCAAGAAGGTCGCCGAGATCGCATGGACGCCGCTCCAGATCGTTGCCAATGTCTCGGCCTCGGTCGGCGGCGTGATGCAGCCGGCGGGCTTCGAGAACTCGCAGGGCATCCTGTCGGCCGCCTACCTCAAGGACGGCGCCGACCCGCAATGGGACAAGGATCCCGGCATGCAGAAATTCCTGACCTTCCTCAAGCAGGACTATCCGGAAGGCAATCGGCTCGACGGGGCTGTCGTCTTTGGTTACGGCGCGGCCCAAACCATGACGAAGGTGCTCGAGATGTGCGGTGACGACCTCACGCGCGCCAACGTGATGAAGCAGGCAACGAACCTGCAGGCCTTTGCCCCCGACACGCTGCTGCCCGGCATCACCATCAACACGTCGGCCACCGATTTCGCGCCGATCAAGCAATTGCAGTTGATGCGCTTCAAGGGCGAGAAATGGGAGCTGTTCGGCGACATCATCTCGGCCAATCTGGGCCACTGACGTTCTGCGGGCCCTGCCTTCGCCGGCCCGCGTCTTCAACCAAATGATGCCCTCCGCGGTGCCGCCGCGGGGGGCTTTTTGTTGCTGGCGTCAAGCGAAAGGTATTCAATGCCGCGAGGAGCCGCCAAGCGCTCCCAATCCAAAAATCGTGACACATTCACCGTGATCCATGGGAGATCAAAATGCCTGCTATCCATTTGCGATTGGGGGCCTTTTCGGCTGCCCTCGCGATCCTCGCAGCCAGCTCCACCGGTGCGTTCGCGCAAAAGAAATACGACATCGGCGCCACCGACACCGAAATCAAGATCGGCAACATCATGCCTTACAGCGGACCGGCCTCCGCCTATGGTGTGATCGGCAAGACCGAGGAGGCCTATTTCCGCAAGATCAACGCCGAGGGCGGCATCAATGGCCGCAAGATCACCTTCATCACCTATGACGACAACTATTCGCCGCCGAAGACGGTGGAGCAGGCGCGCAGGCTGGTCGAGAGCGATGAGGTGTTGCTCATCTTCAACCCGCTCGGCACACCGCCGAACTCGGCGATCCAGACGTACATGAACCAGAAGAAAGTGCCGCAACTCTTCGTCGCCACCGGCGCCACCAAATGGAACGACCCGAGGACATTCCCCTGGACCATGGGCTGGCAGCCGAACTACCAGAGCGAGGCCATCATCTACGCAAAGTACATCCTGAAGAACAAGCCGGACGCCAAGATCGCGGTGCTCTACCAGAACGACGATTACGGCAAGGACTATCTGAAGGGCTTCAAGGATGGGCTTGGCGCGAAGGCGGCGTCAATGATCGTCGCTGAGGACGCCTACGAGGTGACCGAGCCGACCATCGACTCTCACATCGTCAGGCTCAAGGCTTCCGGCGCTGACGTGTTCTTCAACATCACGACGCCGAAATTCGCGGCCCAGGCGATCAAGAAGAACGCCGAGCTCGGCTGGAAACCACTGCATTTCCTCAACAACGTCTCGTCCTCGATCGGCAGCGTGATCAAGCCGGCAGGCTTCGAAAACGCTCAGGGCATCATCTCGTCGCAATATCTCGAGGATCCGACCGATCCGCAGTGGAAAGCCGACAAGGGAATGATCGCCTGGAATAAGTTCCTGGATAAGTACTATCCGGAAGCCAACCGCGCGGATGCAAACGTGATGTACGCCTACATCGTGTCCCAGGGACTGGTGCATGTGCTGAAGGCCTGCGGCGACGACCTGACGCGCGCGAACATCATGAAGCAGGCGGCAAGCCTGCACGACCTCAAGTTCGACGGGCTGCTCCCGGGTATCAAGGTCAACACTTCGGCAACCGACTTCGCGCCCCTCTCCCAACTGCAACTGATGCGCTTCAAGGGCGAGACCTGGGACCGTTTTGGTGAAATCTTGAGCGGCGACGTCGGCGGTTAGACTCGAGGCAGTCGACTAAAGACGGAAGCCCCCGCGGCAATGTCGCGGGGGCTTTTCATTGAGACCGACCGGGTAAAATGGTAATCACGTCGACCAACAAGAGAGCCTTCGAAACAGAGGGCCGCGACACACATCAGTCCAACAACAGGGAGAGACGTAATGTCCGCTACCAGACAACTGGCGGCCCTTGCGGCCGCGCTCGCGCTCGCCGCTGCATCGAGCAACTCGGCGCTGGCCCAGAAGAAATACGACACCGGCGTCACCGACACCGAGATCAAGATCGGCAACATCATGCCCTTATAGCGGCCCCGCGTCCGCCTACGGCATCATCGGCCGCACCGAGGCTGCCTACTTCAAGAAAATCAACGACGCCGGCGGCATCAACGGCCGCAAGAGCAGTGCGGCGACAACCTCACGCGCGAGAACATCATGAAGCAGGCGGCGAACCTGCGGGACTTCCGCACCGAGGTGCTGCTGCCCGGCATCAAGATCAACACCGCCCCGGACGACTTCGCTCCGATCAGCCAGCTTCAACTGATGAAGTTCAAGGGCGAGAAATGGGAACTGTTCGGCGACGTGATCAGCGCCGACGTCGGCGGCTGAAACTTTCCCGCATCGTGAAAATCCAGCCCCCTGCGACACTTTCGCAGGGAGTTTTGCTTTGCCTGACGCTTCCTGTCGTCTGATCCGGCAAACCGAAGGACGGTCCAGCGTTTACACTCCCGCTGACGATGCGCTAGGTATCGATGCGGCAGAGCCAATAAAAAGCCGACGCCTCCCAAGGCGCAAGAACAATGGAGTTTTCTGGACATGTCCATGCCGATGCGACGCCGTATTGCAACCGCCCTCCTCGGCCTCGCCGTTGCAGCCGCGAGCAGCGCGGCGCTGGCGCAGAAGAAATATGATACGGGCGCGACCGACACCGAGATCAAGATCGGCAACATCGTGCCCTACAGCGGCCCGGCCTCGGCCTATGGTGTGGTCGGCAAAACGATGGCCGCCGTGTTCAAGAAGGTGAACGACGACGGCGGCATCAACGGCCGCAAGATCAACTTCATCTCTTATGACGACGCCTATTCGCCGCCCAAGGCGGTCGAGCAGGCCCGCAAACTGGTCGAGAGCGACGAGGTGCTGTTCCTGTTCGGCACGCTCGGCACCGCCTCGAACACCGCGATCCAGAAGTACCTCAACGCCAAGAAGGTACCGCAGCTGTTCGTCGCGACCGGCGCGACCAAGTGGAACTCCCCGAAGAGCTTCCCCTGGACCATGGGCTGGCTGCCCAGCTACCAGAGCGAGTCGCGCATCTACGCGAAATATCTCATCAAGGAGAAGCCGGCCGCCAAGGTCGCGGTGCTGTACCAGAACGACGACATGGGCAAGGACTATCTGAAGGGCCTCAAGGACGGCTTCGCCGGCGATCCCGCGCGCATCGTCGCCGAGGAGAGCTACGAGGTCGCCGAGCCCACCATCGACTCGCATGTGGTGCGGCTGAAATCGTCCAATCCCGACGTCATCATCTTCTTCACGACACCGAAGTTCGGTGCGCAGGCGATCAAGAAGGTCGGCGAGATGAACTGGAAGCCGGTCACGATCGTCTCCAACGTCTCGGCCTCGACCGCGACTGTGATGCGGCCGGCGGGGCTCGAGAACGCGCAGGGCGTGATCTCGGCGGCCTACGCCAAGGACGCCAGCGATCCGCAGTGGAAGGACGATGCCGGCATGAAGGCCTTCGACGAGTTGCTCGCCAAATACATGCCCGAGACCAATCGCGTCGATGCCTCGGCGATGACCGGCTACAACATGGCGACCACCATGGTCGAGGTGCTGCGCCGTTGCGGCGACGATCTCACCCGCGCCAATGTGATGAAGCAGGCGGCAGGCCTGCAGCAGTTCGCGCAAGGCGGCTTGCTGCCGGGCGTGACGCTGAGCACCGGCCCCGACGACTTCCAGCCGATCGAGCAGCTTCAGCTGATGCAGTTCAAGGGCGAGCGCTGGCAGTTGTTCGGCGACGTCATCAGCGGCGAAATCGTGGGCAATTAGGGCTTTGGCCGACGCGGAGGCACCCTTGTTCCACCTCCCCGCAAGGGCGCGCTGCCAAAATATCGAAAACAACCCCATGCAAAGGAGGCCGGGGGCGGCCGGCGCTCGGCCAAGCAACTTGACACGTCGGGCAACTCAGCGCCATTCTTCCAATATTCCGAAATCGCGCAAGCGCCCCTTCGCCCGCCGCAGGCAGGAGAGGAAATGCAGCAGCTCGCAATTCAGCCTCATCTCGTCACACCTTACCGTTCGTGAGTTCTGCAATGACTGACCGACGTCCTCTGCTGCGTTCGATCTTCGATGCCGCCGTTGCCGCGGCGCATCCCGACGTCGTGCTGGCGTCGCGGCTGCGCCCGGTGCCGACCGGCCGGATCATCTGTCTCGCCGCCGGCAAGGGTGCCGGCGCGATGGCTGCGGCAGCCGAACGGTATTATCTCGACGAACTCGGGCTCGATCCGTCGCGGCTGGTCGGCATCGCGACGACACGTCACGGCCATGGCGTGCCGACCCGGCGTATCAAGGTGGTCGAAGCCGGGCATCCGGTGCCCGATGAAGCCGGTCTCAAGGCGGCCGACGATACGCTACGGCTCGCCGTGGAAGCGACACCTGACGACCTGCTGCTGGTGCTGCTGACCGGCGGCGGTTCGGCGAACTGGATCGCCCCGGTTGAGGGCGTGAGCTTTACACAAAAGCAGCAGGTCAACCGCGCGCTGCTGCGCTCCGGCGCGCCGATCGGCGAGATGAACACCGTCCGCAAGCACCTCTCGCGCATCAAGGGCGGACGGCTCGCCCGCGCCGGCCAGCGCGCCGCCGAAATCGTGACGCTCGCGATCTCCGACGTGCCGCATGACGATCCCTCCGCGATTGCGTCTGGGCCGACGGTACCGGATCCCACCACGCTGGCGGACGCCCGCGCGCTGGTCGCGAAGTACAATCTCTCGGTCGACGATGCCGTTCGCCGCGCGCTCGACGACCCTAGGAATGAAAGCTGCAAGCCCGGCGATCCCGCCTTCGCGCATGCGACGTTCGAATTGCTGGCGAAACCAAAGGCCTCGATCGACGCCGCAGTGAAGGTCGCGCGCGACGCCGGCTATGAGACGATCGCGCTCGGCGCCGATCTCGAAGGTGAGGCGCGTGACGTCGCCGCCGAGCATGCTCGCCTGGCGCTGCGAGCCCGCAGCGAAGGCAAGCGCGTCGCGATCCTCTCCGGTGGCGAACTCACGGTGACCGTGCGCGGCAACGGGCGCGGCGGTCCCAACCAGGAATACGCGCTCGCGCTCGCCGATCTGCTCAGGGACACGCCTGGTATCTCGGCGCTTGCCGCCGACACCGATGGTGCCGACGGCGGTGCCGGCAGCGCCAGCGATCCGGCCGGCGCCATGATCGACCAGGCGACATTCGCGAAGATGAAGTCGATGGGCCTCGATCCCAAGGCCTATCTCGAGAACAACGATGCGACGGGATTCTTCGCCAAGACCGGCGACTTGCTGCTGACGGGACCGACGCTGACCAACGTCAACGATGTGCGGGTGATTTTGGTGGATTGACACCCCCTCGCCTCGTCATTGCGAGGAGCGGTAGCGACGAAGCAATCCATGCTTCCGCGCCGAGCGGTGGAATGGATTGCTTCGCTCCGCTCGCAATGACGGCCGAGAGATTGGCTGCCCCGTCAAAACTCCTGCGCGAGCTTTGCCAGCATCTCCAGCAATGCGGCGTGATTCGACGGCCCGAGCACCTCGATCAGCCGCGCCTCGTGCTTGTTGGCAACCAGCTTCTTGGCGCGCGCCAGCACGGCGCGGCCCTTGTCGGTCAGCACCAGAATGTGGGAGCGGCGGTCATTGGTGGAGCGCATCCGCGCGCAGAGGTCGCGGGTCTCCAGCCCGTCGAGCATGGCGACGAAGTTCGGCCTGAGGATGCCGAGCGTGTTGGCAATCTCGGTCTGGTTGCGGCCAGGGTTCTTGTCGAGCAGGAGCAGCACCGAGAACTGCGCCGGTGTCAGTTGCAGCGGCGCGACGCAGCGCAGAAAATCCTCGAATACCTTGAGCTGTGCGCGCTTCAACGAATAGCCGAGCAATCCGGACAGCTCGCCCAGTTGCAGCATGCTGTCGTCACCGGCAGGATCGACCGGTTCCCTGCGCAGGGCGCGCTGTGGCCTGGTGGCATCGGAGGCAGTCTTGGAAACAGTCATCGCTCCAGGCTCGCAATCCCGATACAAAGATCCCGCGCGACGCTCGGGGACCTTGAGATTATATTTGATAATTGTTATCGGTTATATCAAATATCGGCCGCTATCAACAGCCGATATCGGTCGACCCGGCCAGTCGAGCTGGCTGCGGCGGCCCGACGCTTGAGGGGGAGCGCTCGGCCTTGAACACGACGATTCTGCTGTTCCTGCTGCAGGACGGCATCACCAATGGTGCGATCTACGCGCTGCTTGGGCTGGCCCTGGTGCTGGTGTTTGCGGTCACGCGGGTGATCCTGATTCCGCAGGGCGAATTCGTCACCTATGGCGCGCTGAGCTACGCCATGCTCGCGACCGGACAGGTGCCCGGCACCGTGCAGCTCGCCGTCGCGATGGGTATCGTCGCCTTCGCCCTCGACCTGTTCTTTGCGCGCAAGGCGCTCCGGGTGCGGCTGGTGCTGCGCTCCGCGGCGCTCAACGTCGTCTTTCCCGTCGCGCTGCTGGCGCTCACCTATGCGCTGGTCGGCCCGAAGACACCGATGGCCGTCAACATCGCGCTGGCACTGCTGATCGTCGCCGCGATCGGGCTGTTTCTCTACCGCATCGCCTTCCAGCCGATCGCGCACACGTCCGTGCTGGTGCTGCTGATTGCCGCCGTCGGCTGCCACCTTGCGCTGCAGGGCCTCGGGCTGGTGTTCTTCGGCGCCGAAGGATTGCGCGGGCCGGCGCTGTCGAACGTTGCAGTGACCGCCGGCCCGCTGCGCTTCACCGGCCAGAGCCTCGCGGTCTATGGGCTGACGGTGGCCTTCATCGTCGGGCTGTGGCTGTTCTTCGGCTACACCCGGACCGGCAAGGCGCTGCGCGCCACCGCCGTTAATCGCCTCGGCGCCCGCCTCGTCGGCATCCGCACCTCGCTGTCGGGCCAGATCGCTTTCCTGCTCGCCTCCGTGATCGGCGCGCTCTCCGGCATCCTGATCGTGCCGATCACGACGCTCTATTACGACACCGGATTCCTGATCGGCCTGAAGGGCTTCGTCGCCGCGATCATCGGCGGTCTCGTCAGCTATCCCCTGACTGCGGTCGCCGCCATCGTGGTGGGCATCGTCGAGGCCTTCTCCTCGTTCTACGCCAGCAATTTCAAGGAAGTCATCGTGTTCTTCTTGATCCTGCCGGTGCTGGTGCTGCGCTCGCTCGCGGCACCCGCGGTCGAGGAAGAGAAGGATTGAGCGTGATGACGCAGCGGCTTCCTCTCCTCATCTTCGCGCTCGTGATGGCGGTGATCCCGGTCATCCCCGGCGTTCCGCCGTTCTGGATCGTGCTGCTCGACAATATCGGCCTCGCCTCGCTGGTCGCGATGGGGCTGGTGTTGCTGACCGGCGTCGGTGGCCTCACCTCGTTCGGCCAGGCCGCGTTCTGCGGCTTCGGTGCCTACACCACCGCGGTGCTCACTACGGCCTACGGCGTCTCGCCATGGCTGACCTTGCCGGCCTCGCTGCTGGTGAGCGGCATCGCCGCCGTGCTGCTCGGCATCGTCACCGTGCGGCTCTCCGGTCACTATCTGCCGCTCGGCACCATCGCCTGGGGCATCGGCCTGTTTTATCTGTTCAGCAAGCTCGAATTCCTTGGCCGCAATGACGGCATCTCCGGCATTCCGCCGCTCTCGATCGGCGCGTTCAAGATGTTGAGCCCGGACGCGATCTATTACGCGATCTGGATCGGCGTGCTGATCTCGGCGCTGCTGACCATGAACCTGCTGGATTCCCGCACCGGCCGCGCGATCCGCGCCCTTCGCCGCGGCCATATCGCGGCTGAAGCCTTCGGTGTGCAGACGCCCCGCGCCAAGCTTTTGGTGTTCATCTATGCGGCGGTTCTGGCCGGCCTGTCCGGCTGGCTCTATGCGCATTTCCAGCGCGCCGCCAACCCGACGCCGTTCGGCGCACAGGCCGGCATCGAATATCTGTTCATCGCCGTCGTCGGCGGCGCCGGCTATGTCTGGGGCGCGGTGCTCGGCGCCGGGATCGTCGTGGTGCTGAAGGAGGTGCTGCAAAGCTATCTGCCCTACATCTTCGGCGGCCAAAGCCAGCTCGAGACCATCGTGTTCGGCATCCTGCTGGTGCTGCTGCTGCAGCTCGCGCCATCGGGCGTGTGGCCGTGGCTGATGTCGTGGCTGCCGCTCAAGCCGGGCCGCAAGACGCCGGACACCTCCCTGAAGCTTGAGGCCCGTAGCGGGGCGCCCGTGACATCGGGGACGCTTCTGCAGATCGACAAGGCGCGCAAGCAGTTCGGCGGCGTGGTGGCCGTCAACGACGTCTCCTTCGACGTGCGGGCGCGCGAGATCGTCGCGCTGATCGGCCCGAACGGCGCCGGCAAGAGCACGACCTTCAACCTGATCACCGGTGTCCTGACGGCGACCAGCGGCGCGATCTCGGTGCTCGGCCGGAAGGTCGAGAACGCGCCGCCGCAGGAGATCGTCAAGCTCGGCGTGTCCAGGACCTTCCAGCACGTCAAGCTGGTACCCGACATGACCGTGCTGGAGAACGTCGCGATCGGCGCGCATCTGCGCGGGTCGTCCGGCGCGATCGCCAGCATGCTGCGGCTCGACCGCGCCGATGAAGCCAGATTGCTGGCGGAAGCCGCGCGGCAGATCGAACGCGTTGGCCTGTCCGAGCAGATCGACCAGCTTGCAGGCTCCTTGTCGCTCGGACAGCAGCGCATCGTCGAGATCGCCCGTGCGCTCTGCGTCGATCCGATGCTGCTGTTGCTCGACGAGCCCGCGGCAGGGCTCCGCTACATGGAGAAGCAGCGGCTCGCCGCGCTGCTGCGGCAATTGCGTGACGGCGGCATGTCGGTGCTGCTGGTCGAGCACGACATGGGATTTGTGATGGACCTCGCCGACCGCATCGTGGTGCTCGATTTCGGCACCAAGATCGCCGAGGGCACGCCGGCCGCGATCAAGAAGAATCCCGACGTCATCAAGGCCTACCTCGGAGCCGCCGCATGAGCGCGCTGTTGACGGTTGCCGACGTCCACATCGCCTACGGCAAGGTCGAGGCCGTACGCGGCGTCTCGCTCGATGTCGCCGCCAACGAGATCGTCACCATCATCGGCGCCAACGGAGCCGGCAAGACCACGCTGCTCAACGCTATCATGGGCATCTTGCCGCTGAAGGGCCGCGCGACTTTCGCCGGCACTGATCTGGCTCCGCTCGATATCGAGGACCGCGTCGCCGCCGGCCTCAGCCTGGTGCCGGAGCATCGCGAACTGTTCGGCTCGATGAATGTCGAGGACAATCTCGAGCTCGGCGCCTTCCGGATTCCGAAGGTGACCGCGGCGATCTCGATCGAAAAGGTCTACGCGCTCTTTCCGCGGTTGAAGGAGCGGCGCAAGCAGCTCGCCGGCACGCTGTCCGGCGGCGAGCAGCAGATGCTCGCGATGGGTCGCGCGCTGATGGGCGCGCCGAAACTCCTGATGCTGGACGAGCCGAGCCTCGGACTTGCCCCGATCATCGTCGCCGACATCTTCCGTATCGTCGGCGAGCTGCGCGCCGCCGGCGTCTCGGTGCTGCTGGTCGAGCAGAACGCGCAGGCCGCGCTGCAGATCGCCGATCGCGCCTATGTGATGGAGCTTGGCGAGTTCGTGCTCAGCGGCACGGCCAAGGAGATCGCGGCCAACAAGGGCGTCGCCGCGAGCTATCTCGGCTTTCAACACGAGGGCGAGAGCGCGATTTGATCGCGGTAACGTAGGGTGAGCAAACGCGCCCACCATCGAATGTTGTGTTCGTGAAGGTGGGCACGCTTGCGCTTTGCCCACCCTACGCGACTACGCATCGTGCCTCTCACATCGCGGGGACGTACTTGCCGTCCTTGACCGTCAGCAGGATCCGCGCGCGGTCGTCGAGGCCGTAGCGGTCCTTTTCGGTCCAGTTGTAGACGCCCTGGCTCGCGACGATTTCCTTTTCCGAGAGCAACGCCTGACGGATCGCCTCGTGGAATTCCGGCGTACCGGGCTTGGCCGTCTTCAGCGCCACCGGGATGATGCGCTCCAGCACCTGGAAGGCATCGTAGGAGTGGCCGGCGAACTGGCTCCGGCTGTTGGCGCCGTACTTGGCTTCATAGGCGGTGTTGAGCGCGAGTCCCGGCTTCTTGGTCAGCGCGCTGTCGGCTTGCGTTTCCGGCGACATCACCGGTCCCGCCGCCATGATGACACCTTCCGCAGCCGCGCCGGCAATGCGGATGAAGTCCATCGTGGCCGCGCCGTGGGTCTGGTAGATCAGGCCCTTGTAGCCGCGCTCGCGCAGCGCGGTCTGCGGCAGTGCTGCGGCGGTGCCGGAGGCGCCGATCAGGACGGCGTCGGGATTGGCGGCGACGAGCTTGAGCACCTGGCCGGTCACCGACGTATCGGGACGCGCGAAGCGCTCCTCGTCGGTCATGGTCAGGCCCATCGGCACGGCGGTCTTCTGGAAATCGGCGACCCAGAGATCGCCGTAGGAATCCGAATAGCCGATATAGCCGACGGTCTTGATGTTATGCGCCTTCATGTGCTCGTAGAGCGCCTTGCCTATGATCGAAGCCGACTGCGGCAGGTCGACCGACCACTTCGCACGCGCCTCGTTGATCGGGAATGGCGCAAGGCCAATATGCGGAATTCCCGCCTCGTTGGCGACCGTCGACACCGCGATCGTCGTCGGCGTGATGCAGGAGCCCATGATGATGTCGGCCTTGGACTCGGTGACGAAGCGCCGCGCATTGGTGGTCGCAGCCGTCGGGTCGCCGCCGTCATCGAGCACGATCAGCTTCAACGGCACGCCGGCGATTTCCTTCGGCACGAAATCGAGCGCGTTGCGCTCGGGAATGCCGAGGGCCGCAGCCGGCCCGGTGGTCGAGAGTGTGATGCCGATGGTGATTTCACTGGTCTGCGCTTGCGACGGCGAGCCGGGCAGCGCGAAAACAGCTGCGAGCGCCGCGGCGGCGAGAGTGGCCTTCTTCATTCAATTCCTCCCTAAGGATATGCTTTTCGGTTTAAACCAGTTTTGAGGGCCAATTCAGCCCCTTCTTTAGGTCATGGCGGCCTTCGAGTCAGCCTGTCATGAAGCGGTCGACGATCTCCTGCGGAAACGGCGCCGATTTCAGCTTGGCGGGATCGTCCGGGTGACGGCCGACCAGCACCCGGGTCTCGAACGCCTCGATCGCAAGCGCCTCGCCCTTGAAGACCCGATGCACCACCTCGAAGCTCGAGCGCTTGATGCTGTCGATCCGGCTCTCGATGGTAATCCAGTCGCCATGGGTCGACGGAACGTGGAATTTCGCCCGCGTGTCGACCATCGGGATGCCGACCAGACCGTATTTTCGGATGATGTCCTGTTTCGAGAAACCGGCCGCTTCAAACATGATCGAGGTAGAGTCGTCGAACATCGCGAAGTAGCGCGGGTAGTAGACGATATTGGCGGGGTCGCAATCACCCCACTGGATCTGCACGTCGCGGCGGTTGACGAACATGATTTACCGAACTCCGTTGGCGCGGCGACGGCGGTTGGCTCCCTCTCCCATGGGGGGAGGGCTGGGGTGAGGGGGTACGGTCTTCGTTGTTGATCGTAACCCCTCACCCGGATCGCTGCGCGATCCGACCTCTCCCAATGGGAGAGGTGGAAGCGAGCCCGCTGAACGCTCTCGATTCATATTCAGGATCATGCTTTAGCGCGGCGCCATCCGGAGCGCGGCGTCGAGCCGCACCACTTCGCCGTTCAGGTAGGGATTGTCGATCATATGCAGCGCCAGCGAGGCGAACTCGTCGGCCTGCCCGAGGCGGCGCGGGAACGGGATCGCCGCGGCGAGCGAATCCTGCGCCTCTTGCGGCAGGCTGCCCAGCAGCGGTGTCATGAACAGGCCGGGCGCGATCGTCAGGACCCGGATTCCGAACTGCGCGAGTTCGCGCGCGATCGGCAAGGTCATCGCCACGATGCCGCCCTTCGAGGCAGAGTACGCCGCCTGCCCGATCTGGCCGTCATAGGCGGCAACCGAGGCGGTGCAGATCACGACGCCGCGCTCGCCGGTCGCCGCGAGCGGCTCCAGCTTGGACATGCCCGCGGTGGCAAGCCGCAGCATGTTGAAGGAGCCGATCAGATTGACCTTGATCACCTTGTCAAAATCAGAGAGGGCCATCGGCCCCTCGCGGCCGATGACGCGTTTCGCAACCCCGATGCCGGCGCAATTCACCAGCACGCGCGCCGGGCCATGTGCCTTGGCCGCTTCCGCAACCGCGGCTTCGGCGGCGCCCGCATCGGATACGTCGCAGACCAGCGCAATGCCGCCGATCTCGGCCGCGACGCTCTCGGCGAGTTTTGCATTCAGGTCGCAGACCGCGACCTTGGCGCCCTGCGCAGCCAGACGGCGCGCGGTGGCGGCACCCAATCCCGATGCGCCGCCGGTGACGATGGCGGCCTGGTCCTTCAACTGCATGGCGTTCTCCTCTTCTGCATTCAAGTTAGCATGATCACTGATGCGGGCGGCACCGGCCCATAAAGCGTCTCGATCAGGGCTGCGCGATGCTCCAGAACGGCGCGCTGGTTGATCGAACCCTTGTCGGTCACCTCCCCGCGATCGATCGACAGCGGGGTGTCGAGCAGGATCGCACGGGTGATGCGGGTCGACGAGCCGGTGGCACTGGCCAGGAACCGCGTGAACCGCTCGCGAAAGGCGGCGCGGACCTTCGGATCACCAGCCGCCGCGGTGATGTCGTTGGCGGCGAGATTCGGATTGATCAGGCGGCAGCCATCGAGATCGAGGATGACGAGCGCCGAAATCTCGTCGCGGTTGAGGCCGGCGATCACGACGTCGCGCACCAGCGGCGCGCAGGTGCCGACGAAGCGCGCCCGCAGCGGGCCGACACTGACCCAGGTGCCGCTCGCCAGCTTGAAGTCCTCGGCGATGCGGCCGTCGAAATCAAAACCTGCATCGAAATTACCGGGATCGGCCGGCTTCAACGCGTCGCCGAACTTGTAGAAGCCTTCGTCGTCGAACGCCTTGGCGGTCAGTTCCGGCTGGCGCCAGTAGCCCGGCGTGACGTTCGGCCCCTTGGCGCGGACCTCCAGCTTGCCGTTGTTTGGCAACAGCTTGGCGTCATTGCCCGACACCGGAAGGCCGACATGACCGGACCGGCTGGTGTCGGGACGCACCGACATGAAGAACGGCGAGGTCTCGGTGGCGCCGAGACCGGTCAACATCGGGACGCGATAGCCCCTCGCCTGCACCGCGAGCGCATCGAGGCTGTTCCAGATGAATGGCGACAGCGCCGCACCCGAGAAGAACATGGCATGCAGCCGGTCAAAGAATTTTGCCCGCAGAGCGGCGTCGTCACGCAGATAAGGCAGCAGCGATTCATAGCCCTTGGGCACGTTGAAATAAACCGTTGGCGAGATCTCGCGCAGGTTTCGCACGGTCTCCTCGATACCGCCGGGCATCGGCTTGCCCTCGTCGAGATACATCGAACCGCCATTGTAGAGCGTCAGCCCGATATTGTGGTTGCCGCCAAAGGTGTGATTCCACGGCAGCCAGTCGACGATGACAGGCGGCTCATCCTTCAGGAAAGCCAGCGTCTCGCGCAGCATCACCTGGTTGGCGCAGATCATGCGCTGGGTGTTGATGACGGCCTTGGGATTGCCGGTCGAGCCCGACGTCAGCAGGAATTTCGCGATCGTATCCGGCCCGATAGCCGCATTGACGGCGTCGAGGCGTGGGTCTTGCGGCGTCGCCAGAAGTGCGGCCAGCGCTGTGACGTCGCGGCCGGGCACCGCGCCACGGGTCGCCGCAATCTCGGTGCCGGCAGGCACATTGGCGAGCAACGCGTCGGAAAACCTGTCGGCGTCATCGACGAAGACGAGGCCCGGCGTGAGCAGCTTGATCAGGAAATTCAACTTGCCGTAATCGCGCGATACCAGCGAATAGGCCGGCGAGACCGGGCAGAACGGAATGCCGGCATAGAACGCACCGAATGCGATCAGCGCGTGATCGAGCGAATTGCCCGACAGGATCACGATCGGCCGCTCGGCGGATAGCCCACGCGCCATCAACGCGGAGGCGATGTTCCGTGTCGTCTCGAGCAGTTGCGCGTAGGTGATCTGCCGCCAGCCGCCGCCGGCGACGCGCTCGGCCATGAAGACGCGATTCGGCTCGGCTTTCGCCCAGTGATGCAGGCGGTCGGTGATGCGGACCGGATAGCCGGCGAGCTTCGCCTTTGGGCGCAGATAGATCGTGCCGTCGTCTTGGCGCTCGACCGTGACCTCGGGATTGCCGAACGAGATCGGGCGCAGCGGGTGCGCGCTTGCGGCGGGCGCAGACATGTCGGGCCTGGCGCTCATGTCGGCTTGACCTTGGCGGTCTTGCGATCGAGGAACGCGCGGATGCGTTTCTTGGCTTCCTTGTCGCTCTGCGCCACGGTCGCCATCAACGATTCCATCAGAAGACCGGTCTGCGGATTGGCTTCCGCGATCATCGGCAACGCCTGCAACACCGCAAAATTCGTCAGCGGTGCGTTCGCCGCGACGCGTTCGGCAAGCTCCAGTGCCTTCGGCAGCGCGCCATCGGCTTCGGTGAGATATTGCGAGAAGCCGTAGGCCGCGCCTTCGGTCGCGGAATAGACGCGGCCGGTCAGCATCATATCGGCCATCCGCGGCACGCCGATCAGGCGCGGCAGCCGCACCGAGCCACCGCCGCCGACAAAAATGCCGCGCTGGCCCTCGGGCAGCGCGAAATAGGCCGACGGCTCGGCGACCCGGATATGCGCGGCGCAGGCAAGCTCCAGCCCACCACCGATCACGGCGCCCTGCAGCGCGGCAATGACCGGCACGCGGCAATACTGGATGCGATCGAACACCCGATGCCACATCTGGGAATGGACAAGCCCCTCGGTGGCGTCGCGTTCGGTCAGCTCGGAGAGGTCGAGGCCGGAGGAAAAATGATTGCCGACGCCGTAAATGACCACGGCGCCGACATCGTCGGGAATCTCCGAAAAGCAGTCCCGCAGCGCCAGGATGATGCCGTCGTTCAACGCATTGCGCTTGGCGGGACGGTTAAGCCCCACGGTCAGCACCGCGCCCCGCGTCTCGATCCTGAGCAGCGAAGCATCGTCGGCGGCGGCGGCGTTTCCCATGGCGTTATTGCTTCCTGTCAAGAATAGTTATGTTTTATAACTATTGATGGCGGAGTCAATATGGGGGTTCGCATCTCCTCAATCGTCGTCCTGGCGCGCCTTCGTGACGTGCGCTCGCCCCTCAATCGGGTGGGACGGGTAAATCTATATCACTGAGTTGCGTTTACGAAAATCAGAATATTTTTCGCGTGAGGGCTTGCGGCGTCGGGCAAATCAGAGATAGGGGCGTAAGGGACACGTCGTGTGGTACCTCTCTCCCTAACCCTCCCCCGCAAGGGGGGAGCGAACCCTTCCGCTGGTGGCTTCCTTACGTGCGTGACGCGAGAGCTCGCTACTAACGACGATGATTACTGCTCACAACACCTGATGCACGTCGATCACGACACGGTCGGCGTGGCGGGCGGCGGAGGCGATGAAGATGTGCTCCATCAGCCAGCGATATTTCTCGGCACCGGTCTCGAATTTCGGCACGGTGCGGAAATAGATCAGCTTCGGGTCGACCGGTTCGCCGCGCTTCAGCTTTTGCAACAACTCGACCGGCCCGAAGCGGATGCCCTTGTTCTCGACATAGACGACGGCACCGTCGTCGGTCTCGAACGCGTACCTTGCCTCTAGGTCGATCAGCTCGTTGGGGCGTACGATCTGGAAGTCGGCGCCGAAGCCAAGCACCTTGCCGTTGACCTTCTCGCCCCTCACCTCGCCGCCGATGATCGGGATGATACGGCGGACGCCGGACCCGATGTCGCCGGCCGAGGTGACCTCGGCGATGCGGGCCGTGATCGTGAAGACGTAGCGGGTCTGGATTTCAGGAGTCATGGAGGCCCTTCCTTTGGGCATGATCCTTTTCGGAAAACCGGTGCCCACTTTTCCGGGATCATGCCTAGCCTATCATACGCTGCGGCAGCCACGTGGCGAGCAGCGGGAACAGGATCAGGATCACCAGCCGGATCAGGTCGGTGATCACAAAGGGCAGCACACCGACGAAGATCGTCGACATGTTGACGTCCTTGATCACGCTCTTGATCACGAACACGTTCATGCCGACCGGCGGATGGATCAGGCCCAACTCGACCGTCATGACGATGATGATGCCGAACCAGATCGGATCGAAGCCAAGCGCGGTGACGACCGGAAACACGATCGGCACGGTGAGGATCACCATGGCCATCGCATCCATCAGGCAGCCGAGCACCAGATACATCAGCAGGATCAGCGCCAAGACGCCATAGGGGCCGATGCCGAGTCCGGTGAGGAAGGCCGTTACGTTCTGCGGCGTCTGGGTGATGGTGAGGAAATAGCCGAAGCAGAGCGCGCCGATCAGCACGGTGAACACGGCAGCCGCCGTGCGGGTCGCCTGCAGCAGCGATTGCAGAATGCCGTCCTTGGTCAGCTTGCCTCTGACGATGCCGATGATGAAGGCGCCGACCGCGCCGACCGCGCCGGCTTCGGTCGGGACGAAGAAGCCGCCATAGAGACCGCCGATCACGAACAGGAACAGTAGCAGCGGCGACCAGACGTCGCGGATCGCGAGCAGCCGGTCGTGCCACGATGCTTTGGGACCGGCCGGCAGGAAGCCGGGCCGCGCCACGCCGATGATGCCGATCGTCATCATGTGCATGACGATCGCGAGCAGGCCCGGCACGATACCGGCGATGAACAGTTTGCCGATGTCCTGCTGGGTGATGATGCCATAGACCGCGAGCACCGTGGACGGCGGCAGCATCGCCCCGAGCGTGCCACCGACCGCGATCACGCCGGCGGAGAAAGATTGCGGATAGCCGAAGCGGCGCATCTCGGGATAGGCCACTGCGGAAAATGTCGCGGCGGTCGCGACCGACGAGCCGGAGATCGCGGCAAAGCCGCCGCAGGCGGCGATCGTCGCGATGCCGAGCCCGCCCTTCCAGTGACCGACGAAAGTGTTGGCGGCGCGAAACAATTCGCGGCTGATGCCGGAGACGGACACGAAGGCGCCCATCAGCAGGAACATCGGGATCACGCCGAAGGAATAGTCGGTCACCGTGCGCATGGTGGTCTGGCCGATCAGCTTCAGCGCCGGCGCAAAACCGGTGAGATAGCCGAAGCCGGTGATGCCGACGAGGCCCATCGCCATGCCGACCGGCACGCGCAGCAGCATCAGCCCAAACAGGCTGACGAAGCCGATGACGGCAACGGTTTCGTTGCTCATTACCGTCTACTCCGCGATCTTGATCTTGGCGTCATGGATATCTTCCGGATGGAAGATCAGGCGCCAGGTGCGGATCGCGATCAAGAGCACTGCGGACACGTCGCCGATCCACGACACCAGGAAGAACGGCCAGACCGGCAGGCCGAGATCCATGGTGACGATGTGGCTGTTTTTGGTGTCGATCACTTTGTCGACCAGCGTGTAGGTCTGCACCGTGACGACGAACAGCAGAACCAGCGTCGCGAAGATATCGATCCAGCGCTGATGGCGCGGCGACGCATTGGCCCAGACCAGATCGACCGTGATGTGGGTGCCGCGATAGCTGGTCGCCGCGATCCCCCAGAAGATCAGGATGCCGAGCAGGAACTGGCCGACATTGTAGTAGTCGGGGATCGTCACCGCGAAGAATTTACGCATCACCACCGCGACGAAGGTGTTGAGCGCGACGATGCCGACAAAGAACGCCGCGACCCATTCGATGGAATCGATGAAGCGGTCCATGAAATTCTTGCGCACCGGCTCGGGCGGGCCGGTGATGACGCCGTCTTGGGTCACTTCGGTAGATTGCGTCATGCGTTGCTTCGATTAGCTCCTCTCCCCGCCTGCGGGGAGAGGGTTGGGGTGAGGGGGCTATCCGCGAAACTGGTGTCAATGGAAAGGCCTGTACCCCCTCACCCGGATCGCGAAGGGCGATCCGACCTCTCCCCGCAAGCGGGGAGAGGTGAAGGGGTAACGAAATCACAATCCCGCGTCGTATTTCTTCAGCGTGGCCTGCAAATCCGCGTCGATCTTTTCCGGGTCGCCGCCGGCCTTCTTCACCGCTTCCGCCCAGCTGTCATGCAGCGGCTTGACCGCCTTCTTCCACTCGGCGAGTTGATCCGCCGTCAGCGGATAGACCTCGTGTCCCGGCAGCGCCTTCATCTTGACGCGGCCGTTGGCCTCGAACTCGGTCCAGGGGTCGGTGACCTTGGACGCCCATTCCGGCGTGCAGTGATCGTCGATCACCTTCTTCTGGGCATCCGACATCGAGTTGTATTTGTCGAGGTTGATGTTGTAGGTGAACACCGTCGTGTAGAGCGGCACGTCCATGTGGTACTTCACCACCTTGTCGATGCCGAACAGGAAGATCGAGCCCCAGGGGAAGGTGATCTCGTCGGCCACGCCGCGCTCGAGCGCATCGCGCGATTCCGGCGCGGAGGCCTGCACGTTGGTGCCGCCGAACATCTTCACCATCTCGCCGATCGTGCTCTGCGCCGGCCGCACCTTCACGCCGGAAAGGTCGCTCGGGAGCAGGATCTTCTTCTTGCCATGCAGCGCGCCCGGATCGTGGATGAAGGCGAAGCACAGCTTGGTGTCCTTCATCTCGGTCGGCGCGTATTTGTGGTACCACTCGTTCAGCGCTAGTGTGCCCTTCTTGCCGTCGGAGAATACGAACGGAAGCTGGCCGGCAGCCGCGATCGGGAAGCGGCCGGGCTGATAGCCGGGATTGACATAGGTGACGTCGGCGATGCCGTCGCGGGCCATGTCGTAATGGTCGAAGGCCTTGCCGAACTGCTCGGAGGGGAACACGGTGACCTTGATGGTGCCGCCCGAGGCCTTTTCGATGTCGGCGGCCCAGGCCTGCGTTGCCGGCACCAGCGGATGCGCCGGCGGCACCCACAGCGATACTTTGAGATTGACGGTCTTGTCCTGCGCCAAAGCCGGCGTGACGCTGGCGGCCAGCAGCAACGCCAATAGTGTTTTCCTCATCGCATGTCTTCCCTCTCCATGACGGCGGGCTTCGCGCCCGGTCTCATTACTTAACATGTTATATAGTTTGCAGGTTTGTTCAAGGCGAAATCGCCCGCCCGACACCTCGCCGCACCAGAATAGAAACCGGCCGCACCGCCATCTTGCATTGCGGCGAACGTATTTCACCGAACAGACGCACTTTGCTAAAGTTGTTATATGATATAGTTGCCATGGCAAGCTGACGACGCCCGCCCGCGGCGCGGGTGCTTGACTGAAGCCTACCGTATCTGGAGGAGCAGGTATTGCGGACAAAAGTAGCAATCATAGGCGCAGGTCCGGCCGGACTGTTGCTTGGGCAACTACTTCATACTTTCGGCGTAGACAACGTCATCCTGGAGCGGCAGACCCCCGACTATGTGCTGGGGCGGATTCGGGCGGGCCTGCTCGAGGAAGGCACGGTGGGCCTGCTGGATAGTGTGGGCGCCGCCGGCCGGCTGCATCAGGAGGGCCTGATCCATCACGGCGTCGAACTGGCGTTCGGCGGCGCGCGCCACCGCATCAACATGCATGCCGCAACCGGCAAGACGGTGACAATCTACGGCCAGACCGAGGTCACGCTCGACCTGATGAACGCCCGCAAGGCGGCCGGCCTGACCTCGATCTACTCTGCGGCCGACGTCAAGCCGCATGATTTCGACACCGACCATCCGCGCGTGACCTACGTCAAGGACGGCGTCAGCCATGAGATCGCCTGCGACTTCATTGCCGGCTGTGACGGCTTCCACGGCGTCAGCCGCGCCAGCGTGCCGTCACAGGCGATCACGAGCTATGAGCGGGTCTACCCGTTCGGCTGGCTCGGCATCCTCTCCGAGACGCCGCCGGTGTCGCCCGAGCTGATCTACAACAACCACGAACGCGGCTTTGCGCTCTGCACCATGCGCTCCAGCCACCGCAGCCGCTATTACCTGCAGTGCCCACTCGACGACCATATCGACCAGTGGCCGGACGAGCGGTTCTGGGACGAGCTGAAACTTCGTCTCGACCAGAAGGCGGCCGACGAGCTCGTCACCGGCCCCTCGATCGAAAAGAGCATCGCGCCGTTGCGCAGTTTCGTCGCCGAGCCGATGCGGTTCGGCCGGATGTACCTCGCCGGCGACGCCTCGCACATCGTGCCGCCGACCGGCGCCAAGGGCCTGAACCTGGCGGCCAGCGACGTGCACTATCTGTCGCAGGCGCTGCGCGAATATTACGACGAGAAATCCTCCGCCGCCCTCGACGGCTATTCGGCCAAGGCGCTGGCGCGGGTCTGGAAAGCGGTTCGGTTCTCGTGGTGGATGACCTCGATGCTGCACAAATTCCCCGACGAGGGCGACTTCGCCGCGCGCATCCAGATCGCCGAACTGGATTATCTCGTCAGCTCGAAGGCCGCATCGACCTCGCTGTCGGAGAACTATGTGGGGCTGCCGTTCTAAGGTGTGCCGCAAGCTCTTTCGTTGAGCGGCGCCGCCTCCACACTCCCGGTTGTCATACCCCGCGCATGCGGGGTATCCAGTACGCTGCGGCTTCTCGAGTCCAGCTCAGGTCGGAATACTGGGTCACCCGCCTTCGCGGGTGACGACAAGCTCGTCACTTTCAAACGCCCGCGCAAATCCCGTTTAAAACTTTGTAGGCGGTGAACTCGTCGTCGACATCGCGTTCAATGACGGCAACGAAACGCCATGCGCGAGCTTCACATGACCATTGATACATCAATCGCTGCCGACGTCCCTCAAGCCGTGCCTCAAGGCTTCGAGCCGCATTTCCGCAAGAGCCCGCTCACCGATCCCTGGGAGCCGCTTTACTCGAAGAAGACCGACAGGGGCGTCAGCATCGGCCTGCGGCTGGCGAAGCCGCACACCAACAGCCGCGGCCTCATTCACGGCGGCCTGATCGCCGCCCTCGCCGACGGCGCGTTGGGTTACAGCTGCGCGCAGGCGACCGGCTGGACGACCTCGTTCGTGACAATCTCGCTGGCGGTCGATTTCGTCGGCAGCGCCAAGATCGGGCAATGGCTCGCGGTCGAGGGCGACGTGATCAAGACCGGCAGCACGATCTGCTTCGCGCAGTGCCTGATCAAGGCCGACGACGTCACGATCGCGCGCGCCAGCGGCACGTTCCGCGTGGTGCCGAAGAAGGAGCCCGTGAGCTGAGGCTCTCTCCAGCGGAGCGCGTTTGGCCAGCCGCCCGACAGGCGCGTCGACCTCCACACAGGTCCCAGACCAGCCTGCGGGGGCCAGCCCGCGGGAGCTCGGCCTGCTGCGGTCACCAGAAAGCCAAAATCTGCAACATCTCTTAACATCTTCGCCACATCCCGGCCCCGGGCGCGCGTATGCTCGCCGCATTGCGATTCGGAGATCAACTCGATGTCTTGGAGATTTTTGTCTTGGAGATTTTTGTCTTGGAGATTTTTGTCTTGGAGATTTTTGTCTTGGAGATTTTTGCTCAAGCGAAGCGTCGCGGTGGGTTTCGCGCTGATGACCTTGAGCGCGTCATATGCGGCGACGGGTTTCGACAATTTGGCGGGCGGATGGTCCGGATCCGGCAAGATGAAGCCCTCGGATGGAGCCTGGGAGAGGGTTCGCTGCAAGGTCGCGTACAATGTCACGAAGCCGGACAGGTCGATCAGCCTGGATCTCCGATGTGCGAGCGATGCCTACAAGATGTCGCTATCGGCCAACATCGACCAGAACGGAACGCAGCTCTCGGGCAACTGGTTCGAGCACGAATACCGGCAGGGCGGCAAGATCTCGGGCACCAATTCTGACGGGCTGATCGAGGCCAGAATTGAAGGCGAGACCGTTGCCGCGCTGGTGACGATCCGGACCAAGGGCAACCACCAGTCGTTCGTGATGAACGCGCCGGGTTCGTGGCTCTCGCAGGTCGCCATCGAACTAAACAAGGACGCCAATTGAGCGGCGCGCCGATCCTATGATCGGATCGCGATCTAGCCGAAGTGCCAGTCGGTGGTCTCGGTCACGAGATCGATGAAGGTCCTGACCTTGGCCGAGAGCAGCCGCGTCGTCGGATAGACGACATGGATCGGTACCGCGGGCTGCTCGAACTCTGCAAGCACGATCTGGACCCGGCGCGCCTTCAGCGATTCGGCGGCCTGGTAGAACATCACCCGCGTCAGCCCGCCGTCCTGCTCGGCATATTGGATGGCGGCATCCGAGCTGTTGCTGGTGAAGCGCGGCGAAGGGGCGATCCGAACCTCGCGTCCGTCCTCCACGAACTGCCAATCCGGGATAGCGGTCATGGCGCCGAACTGGATCGTGTCATGGGTCGCGAGATCGGCAGGCCGGCACGGCTCGCCGCGGCGCTTGAGATAGCCTGATGATGCCACCACGATCCGGCGCATCGTGCCAACATGGCGCGCCACCAGCGTCGAGTCAGGCAGATGGCCGAGCCTGACCGCGAGGTCGACCCCGTCCTCGACCAGGTTGATCCGGCGATCCGACAGGCGCAGGTCGACGCCGACGTCCGGATACCGCTTCAGGTAGGCCGAGACGACCGGGCTGACATGCAGTCGGCCGAAGCCGAACGGCGCCGAGATCACCAGCCGCCCCTCGGGGCGGGTGCGCTCGCCCTCCACCGCGTCCTCGGCCTCGGCGACGTCGGCCATGATCCGGCGCGCCCGCTCCAGATAGCGCGATCCGGCATCGGTCAGCGTCACCTGCCGGGTGGTCCGCTGCAACAGCCGCGCGCCCAGCCGCTGCTCCAGCGCCGCGATCAGCCGGGTGACGGCGGACGGCGACAGGCCGAGCTTGCGCGCCGCGGGAGCAAAGCCCTCCAGATCGGCGACGGCGACAAAGGCCTGCATGGCGTCGAGACGGTCCATGCTACTATTGCATATTCGGCAATAGTGAAGTGTCAATTCACAAGATTGCCTACGATCCAGGAGTATCCACATTAGCACGAGAGGACGAGCGTTTTTGTCGCCCGTGACGGGAGGCTCAGATGTCAGATGTGGAGAGCTATTCCAGCGATGTGGGCTTCACTCCGGCCGTGAAGCAGATCCAGGCCCGCAAAGGGTCACGCGGGACCTATGCCGAGGTCGAGGCGCATGGCGGCTGGCATACCGAGATCGACGAGAATCTCGCAGCCTTCCTTGCCAACACCAACAGCTTCTATCTCGCGACCGCATCGGCCGACGGCCAGCCCTATATCCAGCACCGTGGCGGACCGAAGGGCTTCATCAAGATCCTCGACAAGCACACCATCGCGTTCGCTGACTATGCCGGCAACCGGCAATTCATCACGCAGGGCAATCTCTCCGAGAATCAGAAGGCCCATATTTTCGTGATGAACTATGCCTACCGCCAACGCATCAAGATCTGGGGCGAGGCGCGTGTGGTGGAGGACGATCCGGCGCTGACGCGGTCGCTGATGCCGCAAGGTTATCGCGCACGTCCCGAGCAGGTGATCGTGTTCAAGGTCACGGCGTGGGACGTCAACTGCCCACAGCACATCCCGCAGAAATTCGATGCGGCCGATGTGTCGACCGCGCTGGCCTCACGCGACCAGCGCATCGCCGAACTCGAAGCCGAGCTGGCCGCATTGAAGGGTCAGCCCGCTCCTGCCGCCGCCGGCTAGGCTGCCTGCTGCTGCTGCGTCCAGCCGAATTCCGGGTAATATTGCAGCATCATCCGGTCGACATAGGCGGTGAGATTGTTGAACTTCTCGGCGCGCTCGCGCAGCGGCGACGAGAAGAACGGCGTCAGGAGTCCGGCCAGCGCGCCGAACGCAGTAGCATCGGTGCCGCAGGGCGCGTCTCCCATCAGATAGGGCTTGTCGCCGAGCTGTACCGAGAGCGCAAACAACGAGCGGATCGCGAGATCGACGTCCTCGTCGGGCGCGTGGCGACCGAGACCGCTCAACAGATAGTTCTCGGCAACGCGGAACTGGGCATCTTCGCGCATCTTGTCGCGCATATGATCGGGCGCGCCGTCGAAGAAATGCGCCGGCCCCTTGGCGAAATTGGTATCGTCGACCCAGCGTGCGCCGACCATCGCCCAGTAGACGTGATGCTCGATCATGCGCTCGAACGCCCAGGCCTGGGCGCGGGCCTGCAGACTCAGCGGCGCGTCGAAATCAAAGCCGTATTTGCCCTCGATATGGGCGCGGATGAAGGTCGAATCGGCAATCGCCTCGCCTTCGTCAGAGATAAAGGGCAGCTGGCCCTTGGGAGAGGCCGGCGGCATCGCCTTTTCCTTGACATAGGCGAGCCCGGCCATCTTGAGCTGGACCTCGGTCTTGGTCACGAAAGGGCTCATTTCCGGCAAGCCAAAGCCCGTGCCAAAGCCAAAAAGCGTAATCATCCTGAAGCTCCCGATTGCCTGTGGTCGTGAATTGAGGCTAGCGCGCCCCTGCTGCCACCATGGTGTCAGCAGTAGTGGCATTCACTGTCGAGCGGGCTTTGGAGCGGGCTTGCGGGTGCGAGGCGGCGGACCGCCTCGCGAACCCGTTTGACAACCCGCGACCGCCCGAACGACCAGGCCGCGTAGACCGACCGCGCGAGCAGCGCAATCAGGGCCCAGCGCAGGTCGCCGGAGGTGGAGAAGACCGTGATCATCTGTTCCAGCGCGAAGCTCTGCGCTTGCCGGAAACCGAGTTCGTCTAGATTCGTCATGGACAAATTCCCTTCATTTGAGGTGATGTCCTGCTATAGCCCCCGCCTGCTGCCAACATGCTGTCAGCAGCCGCGCAGCGGGACGCGGAAAAGCGACGAGCCGAGACACCAAGAGAGCTGACAAGAGATCTGCCATGCGACGCGCCGACCGGTTGTTTCAGATCATCCAGGTGCTCCGCCGCACCCGTAAGCCTTTGACAGCAGACGCGATCGCGGCCGAACTCGAGACCTCGAAGCGCACGATCTATCGCGACATTGCAAGCCTGATCGAGCAGCGAGTGCCGATCCGCGGCGAGGCCGGCATGGGTTACATCCTGGAGAAGGGATTTGACCTGCCGCCCTTGATGCTGACACCCGACGAGATCGAGGCCTGTGTGCTCGGTGCGCAATGGGTGGTCGGCCACGCCGATCCGGCGCTGGCGCGCGCCGCCGAAGACCTGATGGCCAAGATCGCCGAAACCGTACCCGACCGCCTGCGGCCCTTCGTGCTCGAGCCGGCCAGCCGCGCCCGATCGGCCTGGAACCGGGAGCCGGACAGGATCGACATGGTGAAGACGCGCAGCCATATCCACGAAGGCAAGAAGATCACGCTGAACTACCGCGACGAGCATGGCCGCGATAGCGAGCGGACGGTCTGGCCGATCGCCGTCGGCTATCACGAGGCGGTGCGGCTGCTCGCGGCCTGGTGCGAGCTGCGCAAGGATTTCCGCAGCTTCCGCACCGACCGGGTCGTCACGGCGTTCTATCATGACGAGAAATATCCGGAGCGGCGCGACCTGCTCAGGGCGCGCTGGCGGCGCAGCCTGGTCTGGGAAGCCCCGAAGGATACCTGATGGCAGCGGACGACATCGAAGCCACCAGCGAGAGCCCCTGCCAGTCCTGCGGGGCCTGCTGCAGCTATTCGGAGAACTGGCCGCGCTTCACGGTCGAGGACGACGCGCAGCTCGAGCTGATCCCGGCGAAATTCGTCAACGCGCGGCTGTCAGGCATGCGGTGCGACGGCGACCGCTGCGCGGCGCTGTCAGGCCAGATCGGGGTCAACACGTGCTGCGACGTCTATGCTGTCAGGCCGGAGGTGTGCCGGACCTGCATGCCCGGCGATGCGGAATGCGCCATGGCGCGGCGCCGGCACGGCCTGCCGGTCATCTGACCCAAGCTAGGCGGCCTGATCAGGCCGAGGCCGTTACCGTGTCGGTGAAATCTTCGTCGTCGAGATCGTCATCGACAACAGGCGCAAAGGTCGAGAGCGGCTTGGTCGACAGCGTGATCGGCTTGCGGCTGCCATGCGACACCGCGGCAACGCGCGTCGGTTCGCGCGACAGCGCGTAAAGGGTCGAGCCGACCCTTCCGCCTAAATTGATCAGCTCGCGCTCGGTGCAGCTCGTCGCAATGGCGAGTGCGAGTGCGTGCAAGTGGCTGCGGCGATAGCAGAACAGCGCCAGCATCGCTCGCGCCTCGGGCGAGACGTTCGCAACCAGAAGCGACAGGCCGTTTGGATTGGCGCGATACATCTGGCCGAGCATATCGTCACCGACCGGGCAGGCATCGTTCTCGAATGCGTCGCGGCTTGAAAACATTTGCAAATCCCCCTCGATTGCGAAGATGCCGCGCAATCCTCTAACGAAAGGTTAACCACAGCCCCCGGTCGTCAGCGGGGGTCCTTGTCCGTTGCACGCGAATCACATCCGCGCGTCGCTAACGGCTGATGTTGCCCTGGAGATGTGATTTGAGGAGATCGAGCCGCTTTGAGAAGAACGAGCCGCGGCTCAGTTGGCGGCCATGTAAATCGACAGCCCGAAGCCCGTGAGATGGTGCAGCGCCTGGTCGACCCCGATCAGGGTCCAGAACCAGGGATGCCCGGACTCCAGCGTCATGCCGAAACGCGAGGCGCAGATGCCCTTGGCGCGGTCGATGATGATGTGGATGACGAAATCAATGAAGGCGACGTACCAGAAGCGCGGCGCGACGACCAGGATCAGCACCAGCGCGACGGCGAGATGCACCAGGCAATGCGCGAGCAGCGGCATCGCCCAGCCGGTCTTCTGGTCCTTGCCGATCGCCATCCAGGCGTTCTGCAGCATGAAGTCGGCGATGATGTGCTTCGCGGTCAGAAGCAGCATCCATCCCACCAGGGCACCAACCGACACCGACGACGACATGGAGGGAAACAACAAGCTGACGCCCCTTGGTGGGATGAAGTTGATCGCAAGAAATCTGGGTCAGGCCGTCAGCACAATTTCGCAAAACCCGGACAATTCCAGAGCGTGTCGCATTTATGACACCTCCGGCGGCGGAATGCACCTGTGGGTCGTCCGAAAATCACACGATGTGAGGTCGCAGCGCTAGTGGCGATCGTCATGTCGCAGCGCGGCGCAATCATGGCGGGCTAACGTTACTGCCGGCGGCCAATTTGCATTCCGCCCGCGGAGCGGTATCAACGGCGGCGCGAAATTTTCTTTCTTTTATAGTCATTTACCAATTCACCGGGCAGCCTGCGCCGCTAAAGCCCGATGCGCTGGCCAAAGCCGGGCTCGGACAGTTTCCGCTCGTCATCGGGGGCGTCGTCCCTGTGGTGAACATCGAAGACATCGGGCCGGGCAAGCTGCGCTTCACGGGCGCGCTGCTCGCGGACATATTCCTCGGCAAGATCAAGAACTGGGACGATCCCGCCATCACGGCTTTGAACCCGGACATCAAGCTCCCGGCCGCGCCAATCACGGTCGTCCATCGCTCCGACGGGTCTGGCACGACCTTCAATTTCGCGAACTACCTTTCCAGGGTCAGCCGGGAATGGAAGGAGAAAATCGGCGAGGGTGTCGCGGTCGAGTGGCCTGTCGGCGTCGGCGGTAAGGGCAACGAAGGCGTCGCGGCCTATGTCGGCGTCTCCAACAATTCCGTTAGCTACGTCGAATATGCCTATGCGGTGAAAAATGCGCTCGCTTACGGGCTCGTCCAAAACAAGGCGGGCCGTTTCGTGCAGCCGAGCGCGGAGACCTTCCAAGCCGCCGCAGCATCGGCCGAATGGGGGAAAACGACCGATTTCTACCGCATCATGACCGACGCCCCGGGCGAGAACTCCTACCCCATCACCGCGACCTCGTTCATTTTAATGCCGAAGCAGCCCAAGGATCCCGCCAAGTCAAAAATCGCCATCGATTTTTTCAGGTGGTCCCTTGAAAACGGGCGCGACGACGCGAGCGCGCTCAACTATGTGCCGCGCCCGGCCGACCTGATCGAGAGGATCGAGAGATACTGGAAAAGCGATCTCGGCGCGTAGTGCGGCGGACCATAGAGCTTTTCTGCCTCACATATCGAGTTCAGGTAGCCACTCCTTACTTTGATAGTTCTGGAAATACGGTTGACGCTTCGATCTCCGGAGTGATAGATGGCTGGCATGAAGATCGAAGACGCAGCGGCGCGCCTGGAAGCGCTGGGTAACCCGACCAGGCTGAAAATCTACCGCGCGCTCGTCCGCGCCGGACGCACCGGCTTGCCGGTCGGGCGTCTGCAGGATCGGTTGAAAGTTCCAGCGTCGACCCTTTCACATCATCTCAAGGGGCTGCTCGCTGTCGGTCTTGTCACGCAGGTCCGCGAAGGGACCACGCTGATCTGTCACGCGGAATACGACACCATGACCGGACTGGTCGATTTCCTCGTCGCCGAGTGTTGTGTGGACGAAACCGGGTGCACGACCGCTGCCCGTCCGGCCGCGTGATTATTTTTGTCTACTTGTTCTATGATTCTAGAAGGATAGGAGAATGAAATGAGCGATGGGAAAAAAGTTGCCATCATCGGCGCCGGCCCGGTCGGGCTGGCCGCAGCGGCTCACGTTCTCGAGCGTGGTATGACACCGATTGTTCTGGAAGCGGGGCCAGAGGCCGCTCATTCCGTGCGGCAATGGCAGCATGTGCAGTTGTTCTCGCCGTGGGAATACAATGTCGATAAGGCGGCTGCACGTCTGCTCGCGCCAACCGGATGGAATTCACCCGACCCGCAGGTCTATCCAACCGGAGCCGAACTCCTCGACCGCTATATCGAACCTCTCGCAACCAAGACCGCGCTGAGCGAGGTCATACGCACATCGAGCCGCGTCATCGCCATCGGGCGCGCGGGCTTCGACAAGGCGAAGACCAAGGGCCGCGAGGCAGCGCCTTTCGAGATTCGTTACCAGAACGGCAAGGGCCCGGAGACGCTGCGCGCCGATGCGGTTATCGACGCATCCGGAACGTGGGCGTCGCCGAACCCCGCCGGCGCCAATGGTCTGGCCGCGTTCGGCGAGCGCGAGGCCGCAGCACAGATTTCATATGGCATGCCCGATGTCCTCGGGAGGGACCGCGCCCGCTTCGCCGGCAAAACCGTGGCTGTGCTTGGGGCCGGCCACTCGGCGATCGGCACGCTGACGGACCTGACCAATCTGGCGCAGCAGGCGCATGACACCCAACCGATCTGGTTGCTGCGTGGAACGGATCCCGCCAAGGCTTTCGGCGGCGGCGCCAACGACAAGCTGGCCGCCCGTGGCGAACTCGGGGCTCACTTCGCTTCCCTCGTCGCATCCGGGAAGGTCCGGGTCGAGGCCGGTTTTCCTGTCGCCGCCATCTCGCAGGCGGATGGCCGGCTCCGGATCGCGACCTCGTCGGCCTGCTGTGGACGCAGCATCGTCGTCGATGAGCTGGTAGTCGCGACCGGCTTCCGTCCCGACCTCTCATTTCTTGGCGAAATCCGGCTTCGACTCGATCCCGCGATCGAGGCTCCCGTCGCGCTCGCACCGCTGATCGATCCGAACGAGCACTCCTGCGGAACCGTGCGTCCGCACGGCGCGCGCGAACTGGTGCAGGACGACCCCGGTTTCTACCTCGCCGGCATTAAATCGTACGGCCGTGCGCCGACCTTCCTGATGATCACGGGCTACGAACAGGTTCGCTCGATCGCGGCCGACATCGCCGGCGACAGGGAAGCAGCCGAGCGCGTGGAGCTCGAACTTCCGGAAACCGGCGTTTGCACGCGCGGCGGCGTGGAAGGCGGCGCGTCGTCCGGCTGTTGCGGCGGACCTGCTCCCGCGGGCGTCGAGGCCTGCTGCGTCGACGACGCAGCAGCCAAGGCGGCGGCCAAGTCTGGCTGCGGTTGTTCCTGATGGACCGGGGACGGCTTGGTGTCATCGCTGCGCTGGGCACCGCGCAGACGCTGGCGTGGGGATCGAGTTACTATCTGCCAGCAATCCTGGCCGATCCGATCGCACATGACCTCGGGATTTCCAGCAACTGGTTCTTCGCGGCCTTCTCCGCGTCGCTTGTGATCTCCGGATTGCTTGGTCCCAAGGTTGGCCGTCAAATTGACCGCGTCGGCGGCCGGCAGGTTCTCTGCGCCTCGAATCTGATTCTGGCGGCGGGTCTCGCGCTGCTCGGTGCATCGGCCTCGGTGTGGACCATGTCCGCGGCGTGGTTGCTGCTCGGCGTCGGCATGGGCCTCGGCCTCTACGATGCGGCGTTCGGCGCCTTGGGCCGCATCTACGGCGGCGACGCACGCGCATCGATCACTGGCATCACCCTGATCGCAGGCTTCGCCAGCACCGTCGGCTGGCCCCTGACGTCGCTCGGGCTTGAGACGATCGGCTGGCGGGAGACTTGCTACGCCTGGGCGGCGGCGCACATCGTGATCGGCCTGCCGCTCAACCTGATGCTGCCACGAAGTGAACGGGTGGCCTCAGCCAGGGGGCCGGTCGTAAAGCCTCACATTCCGATCGACCGGACCATGGTGCTGCTATCGTTCACATTCGCCGCTGCCTGGACGGTGACGTCGGCGATGGCGGCGCATCTCCCACGCATCGTCGAAACGTTCGGGGCGACCCCGGCGCAGGCGGTGTTCGCCGGCATGATGATCGGCCCCGCCCAGGTCGCCGCCCGCGTGCTCGAGGCGGGCGTGTTGATCCGCTTCCATCCACTTCTCTCGACGCGGCTTGCATGCCTGACACATCCGCTCGGCGCATGCGTCATCGGTGTCTTCGGCGGCGGCGCCGCAGCGGCGTTCGCGCTGCTGCATGGCGCGGGTAACGGCATCCTGACGATCGCGCGCGGCACCTTGCCGCTCGCTATCTTTGGACCCGAAAACTACGCCTACAGGCTGGGACTGATCGGAGCGCCGTCCCGGATTTGCCAAGCGATTGCGCCGTTGGCCTTCGGGCTGCTGATCGAGCCGATGGGCCGGATGGTGCTCGTGGTGTCCGCGTGCCTCAGTCTTTCGGCGTTGATCGGGTTGATTGCGCTGCCGCGAGCACATCCGAACAAGACAGCGGCGTCCGCGATGGCAGAGTGACGCTGCAATCCTGCTTTGGGGTCACCCCGCCGCGGCGTCCGTTGGCCCGACGGCATCGAGCTGCCGTCCTTCGTGGTCCATATGCAAATAGTTCGGGTTGAACAGGCCCGCACGCATCAGCCGGTCGAGATTGGGGACGGCCAGGGTCTTGCCCTTGAGGATGATGAGGCCGTCGGCGCGCAACTCCTGCAGCGTCCTGTTGACATGGACCTTGGAGAGGCCGGTGGCGTCGGCGAGATCGCCCTGGGTCAACGGGAAATCGCAGCTATCGCCCTGGGTCAGGCCGGCCAGACGCAGGCGCAGCCAGACCTCGCAGAGCAGATGGGCCATACGCTCCAGCGCCGTGCGCTGGCCGAGGCTGATGGTCCATTCGCGCTGGATCGCCGCGTTGACGAGGGTCTCCCACCAGAACGCGGTGACGATGCGCGGATGCTCGGCAGCGACCTTGTCGAAGAACTCGCGCGAGAGATCGGCGACCGACACCGCGGTGATGGTACCGATCGAATGATCCATCTCACGCAGGATGAAACCATTCACGTCACAGATATCGCCGGGCAGGAAGAACGACACCACCTGGCGCCTTCCATCCTCCAATTGCTTGTAGCGGCAAGCCCAGCCGGACAGGATCAGGTGAACGTCCTTCGACCTCTCGCCCTCGCGCACGATATCGACGCGTGGATCGAAATGGCGCACGCGCTCGATCGACGCGCGGTTGAGAATAGCGTGATCTGCCGGCGATAGCCGTACAAAGTGCTCCAATTTCCGGACTAGCGACGCCAACGACATTGGTCTCCCCGCACGCTTAATCGGGTAACCACCGGAGCGTTTTCAATAACGTATGTTATATTGCACAAGTATTGCCGTATGTTCACAAGTGTACACACGCCGGAGGCGTGATAACTCACGTCCTTGGCGCTGCACCGCGCAAGGTCCCGAAGGCACCGCCCTGGCAACGGGCGATGCCTTCCAGACTGATGTCATTCAGGCCGATGCCGATCAGACCAACGGCACGTCAGACCAGCGGCACACCGTAATAGTCGTTCACCGTGCGCGTCCTGGCGGCGTCGGACCAATTCCAGTCCTTGTCGCTGCCGTATTTCGGCGCGGCGCGAAGCTGATCCTCGGTCACGCCGGTGACATAGCCGCCCAGCCGGGTGTCGTATTTCAGCGACTGCCACGGCAGCGGATAATGGTCGTTGCCGAGACCCAGGATGCCGCCGAAGCCGAGCACGGCGTAGGACACGCGCCCGCTCGTCTTGTCGATCATGACGCGCTCGATCGAACCGATCTTGCGCTCATCGCTACCATACACCGCAGTGCCCTCGACCTTGTCGCTGCCGATCAGATTTCCCATTTCCTTGTCGTCCATTGCCATGCGAACTCTCCCTTGAATCGCTCGTGTGCCTGCAACAGTCGAACTGGATCATCGTTCCTGCCGCGTTGTCGCAGCAGGTGGGCGCAAGACGAGTGGTTAGCCGGTCGGCGGATCGCCTCTGTCGCCGGGCACCATGCCCGAGCCCGGCGTTTTTTCAGGATCGCTCAGTTTCGGATCCCGCGTCGCTTCGCGCGGCTTCGATTTTTCCGGCTCGGTCTTGTGAGCCGTCTGCGCGCGACGCTTGTCGGCAGGCTGCTCCTGGCCCTGACCGTCCCGGACGATACCGTGATCGGAATGTTTAGCGGAATGTTTCATGGCGAAGGTCCTCCCAAAACCAGGCGGGCCCCGGCGACAAAAATTCGCCGGGGCCCGCCACCGGAGTGGTCCGCCGCTTTCGGGGGGCGAGCAGCGAACGCATCGGTGTTACGCGCGTCCGGGCAAATCGTTCCTGTCGTCCCGCGCGCGATTTCGTCCAAGCGAAATGTCATAGGTTAACGACGGCCTCTGGGAACCCGCCTAAATGTTTGCGCACCATCGGAGGCGAGATGACCAAGAAGAGACGCAACAGGTCGCGGCCCGCGGGTTCATTCGAAGAGCGGCTGCAGAAATTTGCCGAGGACGCACGCAGCGCAGCGCGCAAGATGCCGCCGGGGCGCGAGCGCGAAGCCTTGATGAAAAAAGCAAAACAGACCGAGGCCGTGATCGAGATCGGCGAGATGCTGACGCTCCGTGCGCCCGGAGATGCGCACAGGGAGAGCTGCGATGATCGAGGAGAGGTTTGATTCGCGCACGCTTGCGATCATGAACGCGGCGCTGGATCGCGTCTGCGAGCAGGTTCCGTGCGGCGAGGACCATGTCACGCGCAAGCGCGTTGCCAAAGACATCATCAAATGCGCCAAGAGCGGCAGGACGACACTCTCGGAGTTGACCGAAGCTGGACAACAGGCACTGGCCAAGGTCACCGCCGCAGTGGAATAACCACTGCAACCTGCGCCTGCTCTTGGCCTTCAAACGACCGATGTACTGGCCGGCACCCGCGCGCGGATTTCCGCGATCTTGCGCTTCAGCGCGGCCTGCCGCGGATCGGGCATGATAACGGCGCGTGCTTCCGCGATCGCGCCGGCGAGGTCGGGCAGCGCCAGCGCACCATCGAACACCGGCTTGGCGAGCCCGTCGATGATCGCGTGCCAGTCCTTGATGCCCTGACGATATGGATCGCCGTAGCCGCGGATCATGGTCGCGGTCTGGATGATCGCCGTGGCCGAGCCCGGCTGCTTGGTCAGACTGCGATCGATCATGTGCAGCCAGCGTTCGACCCAGACACGCTCCTTGGCGTAGCGTATCGAAAACAGCCGCCAGCGCTTCAACCCGGCCTCGATCCGCAAGCGGCGAACGCTGAAGCGGTTATTGGCGCTGAAGCGGATCGAGACGCTCTTGCGCAGCCAGCCGAGCCGATCGAGCGCGCCAAGCACGGGATCGGCGACCACCGCCGGCAGGGCGTCGATCAACTCGTCGAGGCGGAATTTCTTGACATCGTCGGCGGAGCGCGCGGCCAGGGCACAGCCGGCCTCGTTGAGCTCGTGGAGCTTGAGCTGTGCGATGCGGATCGGATCCTCATAGGCCATGCGCTGGGCCATCAGCTGCGCGATATCGGCGAGCATGGCATCATCGACGCCACGCCGGCCAACGAAGCGCTTGAGCCGGTCGATATAGAGCCTGGCGTAGCTGGCGCTCTGATACGTGATCAGCGATTGGATGGCGTTGTTGACCGCCGGTCCGATGTGCTCCGGGCAGGCGTCGGGCAGCAGCGGCGGTCCGTCGTCCTCATCGCCGATAATGTCGGCGAACAGGTAACGGAGCGACGCCAGCAGGCCTTCGTCATCCGGCACTGCGCTGCCTCCAGGATTCATCGTAGCGGACTCATCATAATAGGCTCATGAGTGGCTCATGCAGGCTTCGGCTCCGCGACCTGCGGTGCGGTGTGCTGCGCCAGCCGCTGCTCGAGGGTCGAGATATTCTGGAACAGGCGGGCGCTGGCCAGGCGCAGGAAGTAGAAGCCGAATGCCGGATTCTGGACGTAGAGCTGCTCGACCTGGTCGTAGGTGACCGAGAGCACCATGCCGCTCTCCGCGCATTCCAGCGTCTGGGTGCGCGTGTTCGACGGCGACAGCATGCCGAACTCGCCGACGATGGCGCCGACCGGCAACTCGATGCCCGACTCGACCAGGCGGAAGCGGCCGCTGACGATGTAGAACATGCTGTCGGCCTTCTCGTCCTTGTAGAACATCACTTCGCCGGCGGTGCATTTCCGTTCCGTCGTGAACGGTCGCAGCCAATCCATCGAGAGATCGCCGCTGACCGATTTCTTCACGTCACGGACGAGCTGCAGCATCTGGTGCAGGCGGTAGGTGTTCAGCGGCAGCAGCACGGTATGCAGGATCAGCGTCGCGTAATTATGGGTCGGGATCGCGGTCACGATCAGGACGATGTTGGTCAGGATGGCGAAGACACGCAGCGGGATCATGGTCCGCATCGACAGCGTGGCGACCACAAAGATCGATGCGAAGAAACTGCCGGCGGCGCCGGCATGCTCCGCGAGGTGCGAGGTATCCATCGGAAACCAACCAATTCTCAAGAAGTGAATATAACAGTCTATTAGTCGCTGCAGTGCGGCCGAGGTCGCCTCCTCCACCGCATCCCTGATATACGGGGAAAAAGCGACGTTTTGTCGGGTTTCTCACATTTGCAGGCGCAAAATCGGGTGAGGATACTCGGCCATTCGGCTAATGCACCGAACGCCAATGGCGTGCCTGCGTTGACGGCCTCACCCGCGACGGGGCAGGTTGTGGCGTCGGCCCGGCATCCTGCGCGGTCCCGTTTCACGCAATCCATCGACAGGCAACATACGTCCGATGTCCAAGCGGCCCGTCCTTCCGGTTTTGGCACAATTCATGTCCGCCACCGCCGGCCGCAACATGACCACGACGGCCTATGTTGCGGTGAGCCTTGGCGTCGCGATGATGACCCTGCTGACGGTCGCGCCGGCCTATGACGCGGCCGCCCACTGGGTCGACGCGCTGCTGTGGGGCTGCCTGGCCTATTTCGTATTCGAATGGCTGGTGCGGCTGCGCCATATGCGGCAGCGGGGCCGGCTGTGGTTCTACGCGCTGTCCGGCGCCGGGCTGGTCGACGCGACAGGCGCGCTGGCCGTGCCGATCGCCCTGCTCTCGGGTGTCGCGCCAAAGACAGCGTGGCTGCTCGCGATCCTCTGGGTGCTCAAGGTGGTGCCGGGCATCCCGGGGCTGCGACAGCTCCGGCGCGTGCTCGTGGTCGAATCCGGCCCGCTGCTCTCAGTGCTCGTGATCTTCCTGATGGTGGTGTTCCTCGCCTCCGTCGCCGAGTACTTCCTCGAGCGCGATGTGCAGCCGCAGACCTTCGGCAGCGTTCCGGCCGCGCTGTGGTGGGCGGTAGTGACGCTGACCACGACCGGCTATGGCGACGTGGTGCCGATCACCCCGCTCGGCCGCATCGTCGCGGCGATGGTGATGATCTCGGGCCTCGGCGTATTCGGGCTGTGGACCGGTATTCTCGCGACCGGTTTTGCCGCCGAGACCCGGCGCGACAATTTCCTGAAAACCTGGGAGACCGTCAGCAAGGTGCCGTTCTTCGCCACCCTCGGGCCCGCGGCGATCGCCGACGTCACCCAGATGCTGCGGACCATGGACCTGCCGCCGCGGACCATGATCATCCGCAAGGACACCACCGGCGACTGCATGTATTTCGTCGCGGCCGGCGAGGTCGAGGTCGACCTGCCCGGCCGCAAGGTGAAACTCGGCGAAGGCGCGTTCATCGGCGAGATGGCGCTGCTCGGCAACGCCAAGCGCGGCGCCAATGTCACGACCACCAAGGTCACGCGGCTGCTGGTGCTTGACCTGGTCGATTTCCGCCTGTTGATGGCACGGCATCCCGAACTCGCCGAGACCATCGACGCCGAGGCGAAGCGGCGCGAGATTGAGAACCAATGATGGAGACCACCATGCCTGATGCGGCCGATACCGCCAGCGGACCCGTGCTTGAGATTTCGGGCGGGCGCGCCACCATCCGCCTCAACCGGCCGAAGCATCTCAATCGCCTGCAGCCCGAGGACCTCGGCGAGCTCGTCAAACTGTTCGACCGGATCGAGGCCGATCCTGCGATCCGCGTGCTGGTGCTGACCGGAACCGGACGGGCATTCTCGGCCGGCTATGACCTCAACTCAGTAGCGGAGCGTGCGGTGAGCACCAACGCGCAGCAGAGCGCCGGCTCGGCGTTCGAGGTCGTGGTCAACCGTCTGGAGGATCTCAGCGTACCGACGATCTGCCGGCTCAATGGCGGCGTCTATGGCGGCTCGACCGATCTGGCGCTGGCCTGCGACTTCCGCATCGGGGTCGATACCGCTGACATGTTCATGCCGGCGGCGCGGCTCGGGCTGCATTACTACCGGAGTGGCATCAAGCGCTATGTGACGCGGCTCGGCGTCGACAATGCCAAGATGCTGTTCCTGACCGCCTCGAGGATCACGGCGCCCGAGATGCTGCGGATCGGCTACCTCACCGCGATGGTCGCCGTGGAGTTCCTCGACGAGGAAGTCGACAAGCTCGCCAATATCCTCGCCGGCAATGCGCCGGTCGCGATGGCCGGCATGAAGCGCGCCATCAACGAGTTCGCCCGCGCCGAGCTCGACGAGGCCGCCGCCGACCAGCGCCACCGCGACAGCATGCGCGGCGACGAAATCAAGGAAGGCATCAAGGCGTTCGCCGAAAAGCGGCCGCCGCGGTTTTAGTTCGGCGTATCACGCTATCAGTACCGTCACCCTGAGGTGGCCGCTTCTTCAGCGGCCCTCGAAGGGCGACGGCCCCACTGTGGCCGTACATCCTTCGAGGCTCGCAAGAGCTCGCACCTCCAGCGACAAAGGCGAAGCCTTTGCGCGGGGATGACGGGTCTGATGATGCGCTACTCATCCACAAACGCTACCATATCGATTACTTCGCCCGCTTGCTCCGCATCGCACGAACCTGCGCGATGTCAGGATCCGCGGCGAGCGCTCGGTAACGCTTGCTGTCGACGGCATAGATCGCGACGCGGCCCTCGGCATCGGCATGGACGCCCCAGCCGAAGCGTTTTCCGAGCGGCGAGGCGCGCAGGCAGGCCTGTCCCTTCGAGAAGAACGCCTCGCGGGCGAGGCTGCGCTCTTTCCTGGTCGCCCTAGTCTCGAGCGCACGGCCTGGCGCCGATGTCGCGAACACCACGTCGTCGGAAGTGTATGTGTACGGCGAGGTGGTGATCATCTGATATTGCAGCGTGGCGACGGTCGGATTGCCACCGCGCGGCTGCGGCTCCTCGCCGTTGCGCGCGGGACAATCCTCCGCAACGCGGATCAAGGTGTTGAAGCAGTTGGTGGTGTGCAGCGTAATGGCCATCGCAACGTCCTATCACACTCCTGCGGCAGTAGCATGCAGGGCGGCCATCTCGTCGTCGGCCGCCGAAATGCGCTGGAAGGCCGGGCGCGACGTGATGCGCTCGGTATAGCGGACGAAGATGTCCTTCCTGGGCACCAGGCCGAACATCATGGTCCAGCTGAACGCCCCGCCCCAGAGGATGTCGGCCGCCGTGATCTGCTCGCCGAACAGATAGGGCCCCTTCGCAAGCGCAGATTCCAATGCACCCAGCATGGTGTCGTAGTCGGCGTAGGGCGACTGCGAGATTGGCGTGGGCTCGCGCTTCATGAACTTGTCGATCAAAGCCGGCTCAAAGGACGAGCCGTAATAGGCGATCCAGCGCAGATACGGACCGCGGCGCGGATCGTTGAGCCCAGGCGTCAAACCGGCCTGCGGAAACAGGTCGGCGAGATAGATGGTAATGGCCACGCGCTCGGTCACCAGCGCCCCGCGGTGCTCGATCGCGGGAACCTTTCCGAGCGGATTGATCGCGAGATAGGCTGACTGCCGCTGCTCGCCTGCCTTCATGTTGAGGACGTGCAGATCGTAGGGCGCCCCCAGTTCCTCCAGCAGCACCCGTGCGCCGGTGGCGCGGCTCTGCGGTGAATAATACAGCGTGATGCGGTCGGTCGTGGTCATGGGCAATCTCCTTGCGCTGTTCGGGTCGCGATCCCTTATGCGCGCCTATACCTGACATCCTGTGTCAGGTATGATCGATCCATGCGCGCGAGCCGGCTTTTCTCCATCCTCACCACCCTGCAGGCGCGGGGACAGGTCACCGCGCCTGAACTTGCAGAGGCCTGCGAGGTCTCGGTCCGCACGATCTACCGCGACATTGACGCGCTCGCAGCCTCTGGTGTCCCGATCTATGCCGACCGTGGCGCCGAGGGCGGCTATCGCCTGCTCGACGGCTATCGGGTGCGGCTGAATGGATTGTCGCAAGGCGAGGCCGAGGCGCTATTCATGGCGGGGCTGCCGGAGGCTGCCGCCGCGCTCGGCCTCGATGCGGCGATGGCGGGCGCGCAGACCAAGCTGATGGCGGCGCTGCCGGAAAATCTGCGCCCGAACGCGAGGGGGATGCAGCAGCGCTTCCACCTCGATGCGCCCGGCTGGTTTGGCCAGACCGAGGAGCCGAAACATCTGCGCGCCATCGCCGGCGCGGTGCTGCGCGAACATCTGATCGAAATCCGCTACCAGAGCTGGAAGGCCGAGAAGCGCCGCCGCCTGGCGCCGCTCGGTCTCGTGCTGAAGGGCGGCAGCTGGTACGTCGCAGGCCACGTCGACGGCAGCGTGCGGACCTATCGCGTCGCGCGCGTGCTCGACTGCACCGCGCTGGACAAGACGTTCACGCGGCCGGCCGATTTCGACCTCGCCGCCTATTGGCGCGCCTCGATCGAGCGGCTCGAGGCCGAGCTACATCCGAACCAGGCCACGGTGCGGCTATCGCCGTTCGGCATGAAACTGTTCGATGTGCTGGCCCATCCCTATGTGAAGGCACGCATGCGCCTTGCCGAGACCGCCGACGCGGACGGCTGGCGGATCGCCACCATGCCGGTCGGCAAGACGCTGTGGCACGCCGCCACCGAGCTGTTGCGCCTCGGCGCCGAGGCTGAGGTGCTCGAGCCGCGCGAGCTACGCGACAAGATGGCCGAACTCACCAGCGCGATGGCCGCGCGCTACGCGGAGGCGCCGCGGCGGCGGGCTACGACGGCACGCCGCGCCTGAGCGCGTTACGTGTCGAAGAACGTAACGGTGTCGGCCACGCTCGCGCGCGACGTGCGATAACTGTTCACCTTGTGCGCATGGTCGGCGTAGCCGAACGAGATGCCGCAGACGACCCGGCGGTCGTCTGCGAGACCAAAGTGGCGGCGGATCAGGCCGGAGTGGCGGGCGATCGCGGCCTGCGGAATGGTGCCGAGGCCAAGCGCCTGCGCCGCCAGCATGAAGTTCGAGACATAGCCGCCGCAATCGATCGCGCCGTAGATGCCGAGCGGCTCGTTGGTGTGGATCACGGCGACATGCGGCGCGCCGAAGAAATTGTAGTTCTCCAGCGCCTGCTTTGCGTAAGCAGCTTTATCCCCGCGCGCAATGCCGAGCGTGTTGTAGAGCTGAAAGCCGCTCTCGCGGCGGCGCTCCAGATAGACGCCGGCATATTCACGCGGCGGCGTGAAATCATAGTCCTCGCCGAGGCCACGCGACGCCTCCGCATAGATCGCCTTACGGAAGCGCTCCTTGGCTTCGCCGGAGACGATCAACACCTGCCACGGCTGGCTGTTGCACCAGGACGCGGTGCGCTGCGCCACGGCGAGCACATGCTCGATGATTTCGCGCGGCACCTCGCGCGCCTCGAACGCGCGCACCGAGTAGCGCTCGTTGAGCAGTTCCTCGAGCGCGCCGATACGGTCTTCGGTCGAATAGTGCGGCTTTGTCGCGGCGTCCATGCTTAGCGCCCCTTGGTCGGAATCTTGTTGTAGGGCACGTCCTTGTCGACCCTGATGTCGCCGGGCAGGCCGAGCACGCGCTCGGCAATGATGTTGCGCAGGATTTCATCCGTGCCGCCGGCAATGCGCATCGAGGGCGAGGACAGCAGCATCGCCTGGAACTGGCCGTTGGCCTGCTCCTCGTCAACGCCGGTGAGACTGCCTGCGGCGCCTTCCAAATCCATCGCGTAGGTGGCGATGTCCTGCAACATCATGCCGGAGACGAGCTTGCCGATGGAGTTTTCCGGCCCGGGCCGCTCGCCTTTCGACAGCGCCGAGATCGCGCGGTAGCTGGTGTATTTCAGCCCGCTCGACTTCACCGCCCAGCTCGCGAGCTTCGAGCGCACCGCCGGATCGTCAATCGCGAGCCCGTCTTCCAACATTAAATTGGAGCAGAACTCGAACATTTCGGGGACGCCGGTCGCCAGCCGCGAACCGATCGACATGCGCTCGTTCATCAGCGTGGTCAGCGACACGCTCCAGCCCTCGCCGACGGCGCCGAGCCGCTGGCTGTCGGGGATCACGACGTCGGTGAAATAGACCTCGTTGAACTCCTGCATGCCGTTGGCCTGCTTGATCGGCCGCACCTCGACGCCCGGGCTCTTCATGTCGAGGAAGAACATGGTGAGGCCCTTGTGCTTCGGCACATCAGGATCGGTGCGTGCTATCAGGAGGCCATAGTCGGAATAATGCGCACCTGATGTCCAGATCTTCTGGCCGTTGACGATCCAATTGTCGCCCTTCTTCTCGGCGCGGGTGCGCAGCCCCGCGACGTCGGAGCCGGCCGACGGCTCGGAGAACAGCTGGCACCAGATCTCCTCGCCGGAGGCGAGCTTCGGCAGATAGCGGCGCTTGGCGTCTTCGCTGCCCCAGGCCATCACGGTCGGGCCGCACATGCCCTCACCGATCTGGAACGGCTGCGTCAGCTTGCCGTAGACGCCCTCTTCCTGCTGCCAGATCACGCGCTCGATCGGGGTAGCGCCGCGGCCGCCATATTCCTTCGGCCAGTGCAGGCAAGCCCAGCCGCCGTCGGCCTTCTTCTTCTGCCAGGCCTTGCCGACCTCGACCATGTCGTGCCTGGCCGGCCTGATGCGGCCGAGCGACGACTTCGAGAGCTCTTGCTCGAACTGCGTCGGCGCGTTGGCCGCGACCCACTTGCGGGCAAGGCTGCGGAACTCGGCTTCCTGCGGCGTGTCATCGAAATTCATGGCGAACCTCTCTCGCTCTTCGCGCTCACGCGCGGCCCTTGGTCGGGATCTTGTTGAAGGGAACGTCCTTGTCGACCCTGATGTCGCCGGGCAGACCCAATACTCGCTCGGCGATGATATTGCGCATGATCTCGTCGGTGCCGCCTTCGACGCGGGTGCCGGGTGCGCGCAACAACATCGCCTGGAACTTGCCGGCGGCTTCGGCGTCTTCAGCAGCGTTCAGCGCGCCGGCAGCGCCCTGCAGATCGAGCGCGTACATCGCGACGTCCTGGATCATCGAACCGGCGACCAGCTTGCCGATCGAGTTCTCCGGTCCTGGACGGTCCCCCTTCGAGAGCGCCGAGATCGCGCGCATGCTGGTGTATTTCAGGCCGCTCGCCTTGACCGCCCAGTTCGCGAGCTTCGAGCGCACCGCAGGGTTCTCGATCGCGGGGCCGTCCTCCAGCATCAAACTGTTGCAGAAGTCGAACAGCTCGGGAAAACCCGTCGAGACGCCGGCGCCGATCGACATCCGCTCGTTCATCAGCGTGGTCAGCGACACGTTCCAGCCGTCATTGACGTTGCCGAGCCGCTGGGTATCCGGAATGCGGACGTCGGTGAAATAGACCTCGTTGAAGTCGGACGCGCCGCTCGCCTGCTTGATCGGCCTCACCTCGACACCCGGGCTCCTCATGTCGAGGAAGAACATGGTGAGGCCCTTGTGCTTCGGCACGGCCGGGTCGGTGCGCGTGAGCAGGATGCCATAATCCGAGTAGTGCGCGCCCGAGGTCCATATCTTCTGGCCGTTGATGACCCATTCATCGCCGTGCTTTTCGGCGCGGGTGCGCAGCCCGGCGACGTCAGAGCCACCGGCGGGCTCGGAGAACAACTGACACCAGATCTTCTCGCCGGAAGCGAGCGGCGGCAGATAGCTGCGCTTCTGCTCCTCGCCGGCGAACGCCATCATGGTCGGGCCGCACATGCCGTGGCCGATGATGAACATCGCGCTGAGGCGGCCGAACGCGCCCTCTTCCTGCTGCCAGATCACCCGCTCGATCGGCGAGGCGCCGCGGCCGCCATAATCCTTCGGCCAATGCAGGCAGGCCCAGCCGGCATCGGCCTTCTTCTTCTGCCACGCCTTGGCAACTTCGAGGATGTTGGCGCCCTTGAGCTGGACACGGCCGAGCGAAGCCTTGCGCAGCTCGTCCTCATATTGCTTCGGCGCATTCGCCGCGATCCAGGCTTTCGCCTCGGCACGGAACGCGGCCTCCTGCGGGGTGTCGTCGAAATTCATGATCTCAATCCTCGGCCGCGCTTGCTTCGTAGGATGGGTGGAGCGCAGCGATACCCATCTCTTTTGCCGCACGCACATGATGGGTATCGCTTCGCTCCACCCATCCTACGATTATTTACGCCGCGTTCTTCTTGCGCATGCGATCGATCAGCGCATCTTCCCAATAAGACAGGCTACCGAGGCCGAGTGCCACCGCATTGGCGCGGCGGTAGTACATGTGGCAGTCGAACTCCCAGGTGAAGCCCATGCCGCCATGGACCTGGATGTTGTTCTTGGCACAGTGCTGGAACGCCTGCGTCGCGCTGATGCGCGCGGCAGCGGCGGCTTCCGGCAGCTCACCGGCATTGGTCGAGAGCGCCCAGGCGCCGTAGTAGCAATTGGAGCGCGCCAGCGTCGCGGAGACATACATGTCGGCTAGCATGTGCTTGACCGCCTGGAACGAGCCGATCGGGCGGCCGAAGGCAATACGATCCAGCGCGTAGTCGCGGCCCATCTCCAGCGCGCGGTCGGCGCCGCCGACCTGCTCGAATGCGGTGAGTACGGCGGCGCGATCCAGCACCTGGGTGATGACGCCCCAGCCTTCACCGGCAGCGCCCAGCGGCTCGGCATTGGCGTCCTTGAAAGTGATCTCGGTCTGGCCGCGGGTCGGATCGATATTGGTCAATGATTTGACCTCAACGCCGCCGTCCCTGAGGTCGACGATGAACAGCGAGATGTCGGACTCACGCCCGCTGGAGCCGGTGCGCGCGGCGACCACTGCAAAGTCGGCGATCGCGCCGTCAGCGACGGGCTTCTTGACACCGTTGAGTGCGCCGCCATTGGCGGTCAGCTTGATCGCCTTCGGCGATGGATTGCCCTTGCCCTCGAACAGCGCCAGCGTGCCGATCGCTTCGCCTGCGGCGATCTTCGGAAGCCATTTCTGCTTCTGCGCATCGGAGCCAGCAATCAGGATCGCCTCGGCGGCAAGATAGACCGTCGAGGAGAACGGCACCGGCGCCAACGCGCGGCCCATTTCCTCCGCGATCACGCAAAGCTCGAGATGGCCCGCACCCGCACCGCCGAATTGTTCCGGGATCGCGACGCCGAGGAAGCCCATCTCGGCGAGGCCCTTCCAGAGGTCCTTGTCGTACGTCGCGTTGCCGTCGAGCACCGCACGAACGGCCTTGGGCGGACATTTCTCGGAGAGAAATTTCCGCGCCTCATCGCGCATCTGCTTCTGTTCGTCGGAGAAATCGAAATTCATGGCGGTCCACTCGGGTTAAAGCTGACTTCGTAGGATGGGTGGAGCGAAGCGATACCCATCGGTTTCTTGTTGCGTGAGTGATGGATATCGCTGCGCTCAACCCATCCTACGATTCACGATCAGTTCAAGACGATCACGTCCTCTCCGGGTTTGTCGGCGTAAAGCCTGTCCACCAGATCAGCACGGCGCTCGAGGCCGGCGCGCTGGTTGATGTAGCCCTTGTCGGTGAGTTCGTTGCCGTCGATCGACGGCGGTTCGACCATCAGGAGCGCGCGAGCGACGCGCATGCTGCTGCCGGTGATCGAGGCATTGTGCGCTTGCAGACCGTTTTTGAGGCACGCCATCACTTCAGGATGTCCAATCACCTCCTGATAGGTTGCGTCGGGATTGCCGACGAGTTGACGGCAGGCATGCAGATTCGGCCAGCACAACAGGCCAATGAACTCACGGTCATGGCCCGCAACCAGTGCGTCATGCACAACGGGTGTTGCGGCTGATATCGCGTCGGTGCGCAGCGAGCCGACATGGACGAAGGTGCCGGTTGTCAGCTTGAAATCCTCGACCACACGACCGGCGAAGATGATGCCTTGCAGCGGGTCTTCGGGATCGACGAACAGCCCGGCATCACCGATGCAATAAAAGCCCTCCTCGTCGAACATCTTCTTCGTGAGGTCAGGCTGGCCGAAATAGCCCGGCGTGACGTTGACGCCGCGCAGCCGCAATTCGTACTTCGAGCCGCACGGCACCATCTTCAGCTCGACGCCGGGGAAGGGCAGCCCGATCAGGCCGACGCGCTCGGTGTCCCAATAGGTGCCGGTCGAGGTCGGCGCGGTCTCGGTCGAACCCCAGCCGGTGTAGAACACGATGCGCTCGCCTGATGTCTTCACCGCCAGCGCCTGCATGCGGTCGTAGAGATCGTCGGGCAGCCGAGCGCCGCCATAGGCCATGATCGAGAGATTCTTGAAGAAGCTGCGGCAGAGCGCGTCGTCCTTCTCCATCGCCGCCGCGAGCGCGGCATAGCCGGCCGGCACGTTGGCGTAATAGGTCGGCGACACCTCGCGCAGATTCCTGATGGTCTCCTCGAGTTGGCCCGGCATCGGCCGGCCGTCGTCGATATAGAGCGTGCCGCCGTCGACGAGCACCGGATTGAACGCGGCGTTGCCGCCCATGGTGTGATTCCAGGGCATCCAGTCGAGCACGGTCGACACCGGACCGCCTGATACACGCGGGCGCACCTGCATCATCATGGCCGCATTGGCGCACATCATCTCCTGGGTGTTGATGACGGCCTTGGGCATGCCGGTCGAGCCCGAGGTGAACAGCAGCTTGCCGACGGTGTCGGGCGTGATCTTAGCGATCGACTCAGCGACCGCCGCCGTCAGCGGCGTCGTCGCGAGGTCGGCATACGACACGCTCTTGATGCCGTCGCAGGGCCGCAGCACGTGGATGACCTTGATGCCGGTGAGATCGAGCGCTTTCAGCGCCTTCTCGAAGGTCGGACCGTCCTGCACCATCACGACGGCCGGCTTGATCAAGTTGAACAGATATTTGAGTTTGAGGTGATCCTGGCTCATCAGGGAATAGGCCGGCGACACCGGCGCGGCGGGCAAGCGCGCCTGCATCGCCGCCTGCGTCATCAGCGCATGCTCGATCGAATTGCCCGAGAGGATGGCGACCGGGCGGCCTTCATCGAGGCCGAGATCGAGCAGGCCTTGCGTCAGCGCATCGACGGTACGCTTGGCCTCGCCATAGGACACCTTGCACCACTGCCTGTCGGGGCCGCCGCGCTGCGCGAGCCAGGTCCGCTCCGGCGCCTGCTTTGCCCATTTGGCGAGCGAGGCAGGAATATGCGTCTCATAGGCCTGCAGCGGAATCCGCGACTTCAGCACGACGGTGCCGTCGCCGCGCCGCTCGACCGCGATGTCGCGCGCCAGCCAGTCCACCTTGCGAAACGCCGGCTTCGTCATCACCGCCGCGGCATTCCCATCCATTTTGCGTCTCCCGGAATTTTCGTGTCCTTTGCGGATCTTCTGTCAGCGCCTGATATAGACAGGCTTTCGTTTCTCGAGAAAGGCCTTGATGCCCTCCTGGAAATCTTCCGAGCGGCTACAGAGCACCTGGTTGCGGTCCTCCATTGCGATAACGGCCTCGATCGAGCCGGCATCGACGCTCATATTGATGCATTCCTTCGAGAGCCGTAGTCCCACCGGCGAGGCCGTCATCATGGCTTCGACGTAGGGGTTGGCAGCGGCATCGAGATCAGCGGTCTCGACCACTTCGGAGACCAGACCGACAGCCAGCGCACGCTCAGCGTGGATGAAGCGTCCAGTGAGGATCAGCTCGGAGGCGACGGACACGCCGACGAGGCGCGGTAGAAAATAGCTGGTGCCGATGTCGCAGCCGCCTAAGCCGAGCTTGATAAAGGCGCAGTTCATCCGCGCATTTTTGGCGGCGATGCGGATGTCGGCGGCGAGCGCAAGCGCAAAACCGCCGCCGGCCGCGGCGCCCTGCACCAGCGCGATGATCGGCTGCGGGCAGCGCCGCATCAACATCACGATGTCGGCAATGCGCCGCTGCGAGTCGAGCGACTCGGTGACGCCGGGCGGCTCGGTCTGCCCGCCGCGGCGAGCCATCGCGTGCTTGAGGTCGAGGCCAGCGCAGAAATTGCCGCCGGCGCCCTTCAGCACCACGACGCGGGTGTCGCGGTTGCGCTGCAGGCCCTGGAAATAAGTGTTGAGGGCGTCGATCATCGAGGGATCGAGCGCGTTCAGGCTTTCGGGACGATTGAGCGTGACCCAATCAGTTCCGTCGTGATGTTCGATCAGCAGCGGTTGAGACACGCGTTACTCCTGCATCTGCGGGTGCGGTGCCGATTATTGCGCCCTCTCCCCTTGCGGGAGAGGGCATGTGCGTGAGCGCCGCATATTCGCTTCGGTGAGGGGTGTTCGCGGAGAGAACCCCTCTCCCGGCAGGCTTCGCTGCCGCCCTCCCCCGCAAGGGGGGAGGGAAAGCAGCCGCTCGACCTACCGCGGCGCCATGCGGATGGCGCCGTCGAGGCGGATGGTTTCGCCGTTGAGCATCGGGTTCTCGACGATGTGAACCGCGAGGTTGCCGTACTCCGAGGCGTCGCCGAGGCGGGCCGGATGCGGCACCTGGGCACCGAGGCTCTTGCGGGCTTCCTCGTTGAGGCCCATCAGCAGCGGCGTCAAGAACAGGCCGGGCGCGATGGTGTTGACGCGGATCTTCAGGCTCGCGAGATCGCGCGCGGCCGGCAGCGTGAGGCCGACGACGCCGCCCTTCGAGGCGGAATAGGCGATCTGGCCGATCTGGCCCTCATAGGCAGCAACCGAAGCCGTGTTGATCGCGACGCCACGCTCTTCACCGATCGGAGCCTCGGTCGCGAGGCGCTCGGCGAACAATCTCAGCACGTTGAAGGTGCCGATCAAATTGACATTGATGATGCGGACGAATTTTTCCAGCGGATAGACACCATCCTTGCCGACGATGCGCTGCGAGCCGCCGATCCCGGCGCAGTTCATCAGCACACGCGCGATGCCGTGCGCCGCTTCAGCCTTGGCGATCGCCGCCTTGATCTGCTCTTCGTTGGTGACGTCGGCGTGCAGGGCGACACCCTTCACTTCAGCCGCGACCTTCTCGGCATTTTCCTTGTTCTGATCGATCACGCCGATCTTGGCGCCCTTCGCAGCCATGGCGCGGGCGGTCGCGGCGCCGAGGCCGGAGCCGCCACCGGTGATGAGAACGGCAACATCTTTCAATTGCATGGGAACAACCTTTCCTTGGGCGTTTCTTCTCTAGACTTCGAACTTGTTATCCGGCGGCGACTGCCGCCGTCTCATTCTTCGGATTGAGCATGCCGCCGAAAATCAGCGCTTCCATGTGCTTAATGTAGTCGCGGCAGACCTCATCGGTGACCGGACCGACACCGACCGCGCGCGACATCGCGTGGCGGCCAAAGAACAGATGATCGCAGGCACCGATCAGGCTGGTGTAGAACAGCACCGGATCGACCTTGCGGAACTCGCCGGACTTGATGCCTTCGGCGAGCAAATGACGATGAAACTCCAGCAGCGGCGCCACGAAGAATTTCGACACCTCGTCGGCGGCATCCGGCGTGCTCTCGTGCAGGAGATAGTGGATCAGCCGGTTCATGTAGGGGAACTGGTGATAGGCGCGGATGATACCGCCGATGTGCAGCCTGAGCTTGGCGGTCGGCGTGATCGGTTGCGCCAGGAGATAGTCGAGCTGGGACATTTCGGTCGCGGCGTCGCGCGCCAGCAGCGCCAGCAACAGGCCGTCCTTGTTGCCGAAATGATATTTCACCAGCGCTGCGTTGACGCCGGACTTCTGCGCGATGTCGGACAGCGAGACGTCGATCGAGGCGCGCTCGATCATCAGCTCGCTGGCTGCGACCAATAGCTTTTCGGCGGTGGCATTTTTGCCGGCCGGAAGTCTTGTCGGTACGCTGGTATTCAACTGCGCGGTGATCCTGGCTCGGCGGGAAATCGAGGCCGCACATAAGCCCATGGCGGGGCCGCACTCAAGAGTTAATTGATTGATTGACTAAATGGGAAGCCACCCGTTAAATCCGGCCCAACTTCGAAAGTATCAAATCCAGAACATCAGGGAGATCAGACATGGCCGAGGCCTATATCGTCGCCGCCGCTCGCACCGCGGGCGGCCGCAAGGGAGGGCGTCTCGCCGGCTGGCATCCGGCCGATCTGGCCGCGACCGTGCTGGACGCGCTGGTCGAACGCTCCGGCGCCGACCCCGCGCAGGTCGAGGACGTCATCATGGGCTGTGTCATGCAGGCCGGCGAGCAGTCCAACAACATCGCGCGCAATGCGGTGATGGCCTCGAAGCTGCCGGAGAGCGTGCCGGCGACCTCGATCGACCGCCAGTGCGGCTCCTCGCAGCAGGCGCTGCACTTCGCGGCGCAGGCGGTGATGAGCGGGACGATGGACTGCGTGATCGCCGCCGGCGTGGAATCGATGACCCGCGTGCCGATGGGCCTGGCGTCGTCGCTGCCCGCAAAGAACGGCTTCGGCCACTACAAGAGCCCGGGCATCGAGGCCAAGTATCCGAACATCATGTTCAGCCAGTTCACCGGCGCCGAGATGATGGCGGAGAAATACGGCCTGTCGAAGGATGAGCTCGACGAATACGCCTACAACAGCCATCAGCGCGCGATCGCCGCAACGCAGGCCGGCGCCTTCAAGGACGAGATCGTACCGGTGAAGATCACCCGCGCCGACGGCTCGACCGATACCCACCATATCGACGAAGGCATCCGCTTCGACGCCAGCCTCGACGGCATCAAGGGCGTCAAGCTGATCGCCGAGAACGGCAAGCTGACGGCGGCGAGCGCCAGCCAGATCTGCGACGGCGCCTCCGGCGTGATGGTCGTCAACGAGAAGGGCCTGAAGGCACTCGGCGTCAAGCCGATGGCGCGCATCCATCACCTGACCATGATGGGCGGCGACCCCGTGATCATGCTGGAAGCGCCGCTGCCGGCGACCCAGCGCGCGCTGCAGAAGGCCGGCATGAGCGTCGACGACATCGATCTGTTCGAGGTCAACGAAGCCTTTGCTTCGGTGCCGACCGCGTGGCTCAAGACGACCGGCGCCGATCCGGCGCGCCTCAACGTCAATGGCGGCGCGATCGCGCTCGGCCATCCGCTTGGCGGAAGCGGCACCAAGCTGATGACGACGCTGCTGCACGCCCTCAAGCAGCGCAACAAGCGCTACGGCCTGCAGACCATGTGCGAAGGCGGCGGCATGGCCAACGTGACGATTGTCGAACGACTTTAAAAAAGAAAAAAGCAATCGGCGACTGGCGAGCAGGGAGTGCGCTTCCTGCTCGCCATTTTCATGTCGAGGAAACACCCGAGGAAACGCTAGTGACCCATCCGTCCGTTCACGCCCGCAGCACGCCTGACAAGATCGCCTACCAGATGGCGGGTAGCGGCAAATCGATCACCTATCGCGAGCTCGACGAGCTTTCCAACCAGGGCGCGCATCTGTTCCGCTCGCTCGGCCTGAAGGCCGGCGACCACATCGCGCTGCTGATGGAGAACCGGCTCGCCTTCATGGAGATCTGCTGGGCGGCGCAGCGCTCGGGGCTCTATTACACCGCGATCAGCCGCTACCTGACCCTGGACGAGATCGCCTATATCATCAAGGATTGCGGCGCCAAGGTCTTCATCACCACGCCGAAATGCGCGGATCAAGTGAAGGGCGTCATCAAGGGCGAGCCCAGTGAACCGCTGTTCTACATGATGGACGAGCCGGCGCCGGGCTTCCGCTGCTATGACAGGGAGGCCGCGGCACAGCCGGTGACGCCGATCGCGGATGAAATCGCGGGCCACGACATGCTCTATTCGTCCGGCACCACCGGCCGGCCCAAGGGCATCAAGAAGCAGTTCGAAGGCAACCGGATCGATGTGCCCAACCCGTTCCTGCGCATCCTGTGCGCCGACATGTGCGGCATGAATGCCGACAGCCTTTATCTGTCGCCGGCGCCGCTCTATCACGCAGCCCCGCTGCGCTTCAACATGATGGCGATCGTGCTCGGCGGCACCTCTGTCATCATGGAATCGTTCGACGCCGAGGAATTTTTGAAGCAGGTCGAAAAACACAGGATCACGCAGTCGCAGTTGGTGCCGACCATGTTCGTGCGAATGCTGAAGCTGCCCGACGAGGTCCGTCAGCGCTACAACGTCTCCTCGCTGAAAGGCGCGATCCATGCCGCCGCCCCCTGCCCGGTCGACGTCAAGGCGAGGATGATCGACTGGTGGGGCCCGATCCTGATCGAGTATTACGCTGGCTCCGAAGGCAATGGCGTCACCGTCTCGACCTCGCAGCAATGGCTGACCCATCGCGGCACCGTCGGCCGCGCCGTGGTCGGCAAGGTCAAGATCCTGGACGAGAACGATCAGGAGGCGCCGACCGGCCAGATCGGTCAGGTCTATTTCGCCGATGCGCCGGCCTTCGCGTATCATAACGATCCCGAGAAGACGAAGAAGGCCTACAACGCCAAGGGCTGGTCAACCCTCGGCGACGTCGGCTATCTCGATGACGAGGGATTCCTCTACCTCACTGATCGCAAGAGCTACATGATCATCTCCGGCGGCGTGAACATCTATCCGCAGGAAACCGAGGACGTGCTGATCACGCACGCGAGCGTCGCCGACGTCGCGGTGTTTGGCGTGCCGAACGAGGAGATGGGCGAAGAGGTCAAGGCCGTGGTGCAGCCGCACGACATGGCAAAGGCTGGCAAGGAACTCGAGGCCGAGCTGATCCTGTTTTGCCGCAAACATTTGTCGCCGATCAAATGCCCGAAGAGCATCGACTTCGAACCTGAACTGCCGCGCACCCCGACCGGGAAGCTGGTGAAACGCCATCTGCGCGATAAATATTGGCCTAAGGCGGCGAAAGTGTAGCTGTCTCAACCGCCATTCTTGCTCCTCGCTTCGTCATGCCCGGGCTTGTCCCGGGCATCCACGTCTTTACAGTCGCAACACAAGACGACGTGGATGGCCGGAACAAGTCCGGCCATGACGAGGAAACAACCCATGCCAGAACTCCCGGACATCCCGCTCCCCACCACCATCCGCTCGCGTTATGTCGACGGTATCAACAGCCTGCGCATGCATGTGCTGGAGGCAGGCTTCGAGACGCCGGGCCGTCCCTGCCTGTTGCTGCTGCACGGATTTCCGGAGCTGGCGTTTTCCTGGCGCAAAGTGATGCCGGTGCTGGCTGCGGCCGGCTACCACGTGATCGCGCCGGATCAGCGCGGCTATGGCCGTACGACGGGATGGAACGCCGACTATGACGGCGATCTCACACCGTTCCGGCTGCCGAACATGGTGCGCGATGCGCTCGGGCTGGTGGCGGCGTTCGGCTATAAGCACGTCGACGCGGTGATCGGACATGATGCCGGGTCATCGGTCGCAGCCTGGTGCGCGCTGATCCGGCCAGACGTATTCCGCGCGGTCGCGATGATGAGTGCGCCGTTTGGCGGACCGCCGTCGCTGCCGTTCAACACCGCGAATACGCCGGTGAAACCTGCGACCGAAGACCCTGTGCATCGCGAGCTGGCGGCGCTGCCGCGGCCGCGCAAGCATTACCAATGGTACTATTCGACGCGCGAGGCCAATGGCGACATGCATCGCGCGCCGCAAGGCGTGCATGAATTCCTGCGCGCCTATTACCACCACAAGAGCGCGGACTGGACAGGCCACAAGCCCACTCCGCTGCAGTCATGGTCGGCCGGCGAGCTGGCAAAGCTGCCAACTTACTACGTCATGGATATCGCCAAGGACATGGCCGCGACCGTCGCCGAGGAAATGCCCTCGCGTGAGGCGATCGCCACCAACAATTGGCTGCCGGATCATGAACTGGCCTATTACAGCGCCGAATACGGGCGCACCGGATTCCAGGGCGGCCTGCAATGGTATCGCTGCGGCACCTCGGGCGCGTTCACGGGCGAATTGCAGACTTGGTCCGGCCGCACCATCGACCAGCCCTCCGCCTTCATCGCGGGGAAGCAGGACTGGGGCACCTACCAGCGGCCGGGCGTCTACGAGGCCATGCAGACCAAGGCCTGCACGAACATGATCGGCTGTCACCTGATCGACGGCGCCGGCCACTGGGTGCAGCAGGAGCAGCCGGAAGAAGTCGGCCGCCTGCTGCTTCAATTCCTCAAGCGTGCGGCGCAGTAGGTTCCGATCCCGAGGGTTTGAGGAACCTTCGGCATGACCTCGCGTTGCGGTCAGCCGGTCAATTCGTCCGGCGACCGGATCAAGGAGGAGTGACGATGGAAAGAAAGATTGCCGGACTGCTGGGGGCGGTCGTATCGATTGGTGCGTTGGGCGCCGCGCAGGCTGCGCCGGCACCTACGGACGTACTACAGGCCAATTCATACGCGGAGCTGCTGGCACCGATCCCGGATGCGTCGGCAAAGCTACAGGCCCTCGACGAGGCTGCGCCCATTCCGGCCCGCGAGAATGTGCAGGTGGCACAATATCATCACCATCATCATCACCACCATCACAGCATGTACCGCCGCTATGCGCCTCGCGTCGTTGTGGTACCGCGTTATCGGCGGCACCACCACCATCATCATCATCACCATCACCACTACGGCTACTAATCGGCGCGATTGTTGAGCGACCGCAGCCAGTCAAAGTAACGACGGCGGGGCCTTCGGGCCCCGTCGCTTTACCGGTCATGATGCTGCACCTGGCTCATCCTGACGCGCCTTCTCTTTTGCGGCGCGGTGAAGGTGACGGTAGGTACCGTCGAACACTGTGTCGCTGGACGACGTCCATTCCGTTCCAGCGGCCAGTTTCGGCCGGTTGTTGTAGATGCGCCGCGCCTGCAATTCACGTTCGGCGGCTTCCTCGTCGCCCATTTGCTCGAGCTTAAAGTTCGCCTCTTCGGGAATCACGATGATCTGGGCGAATGGTTCGCTCGGCCGGAAGATATGGGTGCGGCCTTCGGCCGGTGCCTTGAACACCGTGAAGAACATCATCGGCCACCAATTGCGTACCAGCGCCGGAACGGCAATCGGCACGGTATCAGTGCGATCGGTGTAGAAGCGCGGATGCGGTTCGGTGCGGATCGCCATGCCCTTCTCGACCTTGAGATCGAGCAGTATCTGATAGGTGTAGAACGCATCGCCGAAATTCCGGAATGGCGGCCACTGCACGCCGCTATCGGGCGGCTCGCCCCAATCGCCGTCGAGCTGCAGGCGGCCATCCTTCGTGGTTACATGCAGCTCGAATTCGTAGGGATAGAACAGTTCGATTCCGTACTGCGCTCCTTCCGTGAACGGTACGCAATGCCAGACCTGTTCACGTGAGCCGTCGGTGCGCGGTTCGCGTGAGCCGGCCCAGCCTGGAATTTCGAGTTTGGTCCGCCGCGGCGCAAGCCGCGGGTCGTTTAGGCGATATTTGACGGTTTCCATGAAATCCCTGCTCGCAACCAACAGAAACTCGAACGGGCGCGTGATCGCCTAGTTCCCGGGCCGCACCTGCTTTTTCCGGGTTGACCTTCCCGCATCGAGACAATATTAGAATTATTCTAATTCTAAATTGGGTAAACGAGGCGTTGCCGTGAAGAATTTCGCCGATCTGACCGAGCGCGAGGTGCTGGCGGTCGCGATTGCCTCCGAAGAGGAGGACAGCCGCATCTACATGGCCTTCGCGGAGGATCTCGCGGGCCGCTATCCGGATACCGCCAAAATCTTCGAGGAGATGGCCGAGGAGGAACGCGGTCATCGTCACCGGCTGCTCGAAACCTACGAACAGCGCTTCGGCCTGCATCTGCCGCCGATCCGTCGTGAGGACGTCAAAGGCTTCCTGCGCCGCCGCCCGATCTGGCTGACCAAGAACCTGCCACTCGACACCATCCGCAAGGAAGTCGAGACCATGGAGCTGGAAGCCGAGCGCTTCTACGCCAAGGCGGCCGAGAAAGCCGAGGATGTCGGCGTGCGCCGGCTGCTCGGCGACCTCGCCGAGGAAGAGAAGGGCCACGAGAAGCTTGCGGTCAAGCTCACCGGCGACATCCTCAAACCCGACGTGCGCGCGGAAGAAGACCGCACGCGGCGGCGGATGTTCGTGCTGCAATATGTGCAGCCGGGGCTAGCCGGGCTGATGGACGGCTCGGTCTCGACCCTTGCGCCGCTGTTCGCGGCCGCCTTCGCCACCCATCACAACTGGCAGACGTTCCTGGTCGGGCTCGCCGCCTCGATCGGCGCCGGCATCAGCATGGGTTTTGCCGAAGCGTTGTCGGATGACGGTTCGCTGACCGGCCGCGGGTCGCCCTGGCTGCGCGGCCTGACCTGCGGAGCGATGACGACGATCGGCGGACTGGGCCACACCATTCCCTATCTCGTTCCCGATGCTTGGGCGAACGCCTTCTGGATCGCGACCGCAATCGCAGGCGTCGTCGTGTTCTTCGAATTGTGGGCAATCGCCTTCATCCGATCGCGCTACATGGACACGCCGTTCATGCAGGCGGTGTTCCAGATCGTGCTCGGCGGCGCCATCGTGCTGGCGGTCGGAATATTGATCGGCGCGGCATAGCCTGGGGGTCGATGTGCCGATGCAAGCTCACCGCCAACACCGACGGACCGCCAGCGCGGTGCTCCTTGGCGTGTTGGTCGCACTCGGATGGAGCGGGGGCGCGAAGGCGACCGACGAGATCCAAGTCTATAATGCCGAGATCGCCGCGCTCGGCCAGTTCACCATCCAGCAGCACCTCAATTTTGTCGGCATCGGGCAGAAGAATCCGCCGTTTCCCGGCGGCTTCCCTTCCAATCACAGTCTCAATGGCACGCCGGAATTCGCCTATGGCATGACCGACTGGTGGGAGCTTGGGCTCTATCTGCCGTTCGCCGCGCAGAATGGCCAGTTCCTCTCTGACGCATTCAAGCTGCGCACCCTGTTCGTATCGCCCAACGCCGACAAGCGCAATTTGTTCTACGGCATCAATTTCGAGCTCAGCTACGAGATGCCGAAATTCGCGCAGACCCGGTACGGCCTGGAGATTCGGCCGATCATCGGTGTCCGCAACGCGGACTATGAATTCATCGTCAACCCGATCGTCGACGTCGGCTTCGGCAAGTATGGCGAGGCGGATTTCGCGCCGGCCGCGCGCGTCGCGCGCAAGATCAAAGACGATCTGTTCGTCGGCCTCGAATATTACGCCGATTTCGGCAAGATCGGCGACTTCAGTCCGCTCGCGCAGCAGCAGCACACGCTGTTCGCGGTGACCGATTTCAAACTCGGCGAGTTCGACATCGATTTCGGCGTCGGCTACGGCCTGACGCCCGCGTCGGACCGGTTTGTCGTCAAGACCATCATCGGCTATGCATTTCCGGTGCCTGGCGACAAGGGCGACTCGCGCGCGAGCGCGGGCGGTGCCGTCAATCCGATGGCGCATGTGTCGGCGCGCAGCACGCCCTATTAAGGCGTATTGAATCCGTCAACATCTCGCGGGACGTCCATGACCGATCGTTTGCTCTACGGCACGACAGCGAAAACGTTCCACTGGGTGATCGTGGCCCTGCTGGCGGTGCAATATCCGATCGGCTGGCTGATGCCTGACCTTCATCGCGGCCAGACTCCAGGCGCGGCGATGACGTTCCACGTCTCGTTCGGCATCATCATCCTCATCCTGATTGTCCTGAGATTGATTTGGCGCCTGACCCACCCGGTCGCGCCGGAGAGCTCGCTTCCGCCGTGGCAGCGGCTCAGCTCGGAGGTCCTGCACTGGATGCTCTACTTCTTCGTGCTGGCGACGACGGTGAGCGGCTGGCTGTTTGCGTCGTTCCGCGGCTGGTCGGTGTCATTCCTCTATCTGGTGCCGCTGCCGATGCTGGCGTCGGACAATGCGGCGGCGGGCAAGGCCATGGACGGGCTGCACCAGGCTGCGGAATGGTCCCTGCTGGTGCTTATCGGCCTTCACATCGCCGCGGCGCTGACGCACCTTTTGATCTACCGCGACCGTGTCATGCATCGGATGCTTCCGAAGTAAGTCGGGCACGCAATTGCGATCAAGCCAGCCTTGCCCGCCTGCTGCATTCTGCGCATGATCGGCGCCAAACAAGGGAGCAGGCCGTGGCCAAATCGCAATGGAGTTTCAAGACCGCCGTCGAAGTATCGGCGGCGCTGAAAAGGAAAGAAGTGTCCGCGGTCGAATTGGCCGAAGACACGATCGGCCGCATCGAACGGCATGACGGCAAGATCAACGCGATCTGCGTACGCGATTTCGAGCGCGGCCTGGCCGCGGCGCGCGCCGCCGATGCCGCGATCGCGCGCGGCGAGCACAAGCCGCTGCTCGGCATCCCCATGACGGTGAAGGAATCCTACAATGTCGCGGGACTGCCGACGACATGGGGCAATCCGGCGCAGAAGGATTTCAAGCCGGCGGAGGACGCGCTCTCGATTGCGCGGGTGAAGGACGCGGGTGGCGTCATCCTCGGCAAGACCAATGTGCCGCTCAACCTCGCCGACTGGCAGAGCTACAACGAGGTCTACGGCACCACCAACAATCCCTACGACCTCGGCCGGACACCGGGCGGCTCCTCCGGCGGATCGTCCGCAGCGCTCGCTGCGGGCTATGGTGCACTGTCGCTTGGCTCCGACATCGGCGGCTCGCTGCGCGTGCCGGCCTTTCATTGCGGCATCTATGCACACAAGCCGACTTTCGCGCTGTTGCCGTCACGCGGCCACACGCCGCCGCCTTTGCCGGCATTGCCGTTCGACCGCGACCTCTCGGTGATCGGCCCGATGGCGCGCGGCGCCGCCGATCTGTCGCTGCTGCTCGACGTGATGGCCGGTCCCGATCCGCTGGAAGCCGGCAAGGCCTACAAGCTCGAGCTGCCGGCGGCGCGCCACACCAGCCTGAAGGATTTCCGCATCCTGGTCATCGACACCGATCCGGTGCTGCCGACCGACAAGGCGGTTCGTGGCACCATCGACAAGCTCGCCAGCAATCTCGACAAGGCCGGTGCCAAAATCTCGCGCTCGAGCCCGCTGCTGCCGGATTTTGCTGCTTCCTCGCGGCTCTATATGCGGATCCTGCTGTCGTTCCTGGGCGCGACCTTCCCGCCGGAGATCCATGCAGGCGCCTGCGCCGCGGCGGCGGCCCTGCCGGCCAGCGACATCAGTCTGCGGGCCGAGCGGCTGCGCGGCATCGCGCTCAGCCATCGCGACTGGGTGATCGCCGATGGCGGCCGGGCACGGCTGCGCGCGCAATGGCGCGAGCTGTTCAAATCGTTCGACGCGGTGATCTGCCCGATCATGCCGACGCCGGCCTATCCGCAAGATCAATCGCCCGACCAGGAGCAGCGCAAAATCCTGATCGACGGCGAACCGCACGTCTACTCTGACCAGCTCGCCTGGCCCGGCATCGCAACGCTGCCCGGCCTGCCCGCAACCGCGATCCCGACCGGCTTTGCGCCTGATAGCTTGCCGGTCGGCGTGCAGATCGTCGGGCCTTTCCTGGAAGACCGCACGCCGCTGAAGCTCGCCGAGCTAATCGAGCGCGAATTCGGCGGCTTCGTGCCGCCGAAGATGTTTGATGATTGAGGGTTAGCAGTCATTCCCGGGCAGCCCGCAAGGCTGAACCCGGAATCTCGAAATCAAAACAACCAGAGATTCCGGGGCTCGGCGCGCCCCGGAATGACAGGGAGGAGAGCATGAGCAAAGACCTCGATGAGCTCACAAAGCTCAACAAGGACTATGTCGACTCCGTGCAGAACTGCGACGTCCAGCGCTTCGACGAAATCCTTGCCGCTGATTTCTACTGCACCAATCCCGACAAGAGCCTGGTCAACCGTGCCGCGTTCCTGAAGCAGACGGCGATCCCGGTGAAGATCAGGGGCCTCAAGGCCGAGGATGTCAAAATCCGCATCCTCGGCGATTTCGCCATCATCCATGCGCAGACGAGCTACACCGACGCCGAGGGAAAGCCGGCGCACGGCCGCTACACCGATTGTTGGGCGAAGCAGAACGGGACATGGCTCGCGGTCTCCGCGCACGTCGCGCGGTGAATGATAGGACGAGCCGTCACCCTCCGTTGTCATGCCCCGCTTCATGCGGTGCATCCAGTACGCCGCGGCCGAAATTGGACTACACAATGCCGGCCGCGGCGTACTGGGTCGCCCGGTCGAGCCGGGCGACGACAACCTTATTCAGCTATCGAACATGATCACGCTGCGCAGCGTTTTGCCGGCCTTCATGTTGGCAAAGCCTTCGTTGATCTCCGAAAGCTTGAGCTTGGCCGAGATCCAGTCCTCCAGATGCAGTCTGCCGCGCATGTAGAAATCGATGAGCCGCGGCATGTCGACGCGGAAATGGTTGGACCCCATCGACGAGCCCTGAATGCGCTTCTCGCGCAGGAAGTCGAAACCGTGCAATTCGATCTTCTGGCCGAACGGGATCATGCCGACGATGGTCGCGGTGCCGCCGGGCGCAAGCATTCCGAACGCCTGCTCGGCGGTGTCCTTGCGGCCGAGCACTTCGAAGGAATGCTGCACGCCGCCGCCGGTGAGCTCGCGCACCTGTTGCACGACGTCGCCACGCGCGGGATCGACGATATCGGTGGCGCCCAATTTCGTTGCGAGCTGCAGCTTGGCGGGATTGGTGTCGATCGCGATGATGCGGCCGGCACCGGCGATCTGCGCGCCGTTGATCGCGGCCATGCCGACGCCGCCGCAGCCGATCACCGCCACCGTCTCGCCTGCGGTCACCTTAGCGGTGTTCACCACGGCGCCATAGCCGGTGATGACGCCGCAGCCGATCAGCGCGGCGAGTTCGAGCGGCATCTCCTTCTTGATCTTCACGATGGCGTTCTCGTGCACCAGCATCTGCTCGGCAAAGGACGAGAGGTTGAGGAACTGGTTGAGCTTTTCCGGCCTGTTCCAGGACAGCCTATTGGAGGCGCCGGGCAGCATCTTCACCGTGGTGTCGGTGCACAGCACGGTGCGTCCGGTGGTGCAATTGTCGCAGGTACCGCAGAACACCGAGAGACACGTGACGACGTGATCGCCGGGCTTCACGTAGTGGACGTCGGAGCCGACCTTCTCGACCACGCCGGCCGATTCATGGCCGAGCACGGCGGGCAGCGGATGCGGATAGAGCCCTTCCATGAAGTGCAGGTCGGAATGGCAGAGACCTGCGACTGCGGTGCGGATCAGGACCTCGCGCGGCCCCGGATTGGGCACGCTGACATCCTCGATCGCCAGCGGCTTGTTGACTTCATGCAGGACGGCGGCCTTCATCGGGATTTCCTCTCGTGTTTTTTTGTTGTCTACGCTCGCTACCTCTCCGATCGGGAGAGGTCAAACTGCGCTCGCGGCGACGGAGCCTACGCTGCCGACAGCAATTCGCCAACCTCGGCCATGCCGACGGCACGATCGCCGAGCAGATGATCCGTCATCCTGCGCTGGACGGTATTTTCCGTCAGCCGGAACGGATCTCCCGGCATCAGGCGGTGGTCGACCACCATCCGCGACAGCAACAGCCGGCGCGCATCGCCGCGCATCTCGTGGATGCGTCCGCTTTCCCATGCCAGCGCCACGGCACTGGCGACATGATAAAGCACGCTGGTGGCGCGGCGCGCATCGCCCTCGTTGTCGGTGCGGCTCGCCACCTCGCGCGCAAACGCAATCGCCCGGTCGCCGAGATCGCGCAGGCGGTTGCGCCATGCTTGCGGGACGTTGGCGCTGTCATCGAGGCGCGCATGCAGATCGGCGGCAAGCGCGTTGTCGGCGCCGTGACGGCCGACCGCGCGCTTGAGTGCATCGATTGCGACGATGTTGCCGGTGCCTTCCCAGATCGAGCCGAGATGGGCATCGCGCAGCAGCCGCGGGGTGACGAATTCCTCAATGTAGCCGATACCGCCGCGCATCTCCATGGCGTCGCCGCAGACCTTGCGGGCGTCGCGGGTGGCGCGGAATTTCAAGGTCGGCGTCAGGATACGCAGCAGCGCGGCGGCGTCCTGGCTGCCCGCCTCGGCGCGATCGAGCGCGTCCGCGGTCAGGAAGCTCATCGACAGCGCCTGCTCGGTCGGCAGCATGATCTTCATCAATTGCCGCCGTGCCAGCGGCAGATCGATGATGCGCTGGCCGAACACCACGCGGCCCTTCGCCACCGTCATCGCATCATGATACGCGCGGCGCATCAGTGCGGTCGATTTGACGCCGTTGCTGAGCCGCGATGAATTCACCATCTCGGCCATCTGCACGAAGCCGCGATCGAGTTTGCCGACAGCGTAGGCGATCGCGCCTTCCAGCTTGATCTCGCCCGAGGCCATCGAGCGGGTCCCGAGCTTGTCCTTCAGACGCACGATCCGGTAGTGGTTTTGCGAGCCGTCGTCGAGGAAACGCGGCATCAGGAACAGGCCGACGCCGCGCGTGCCTGGCCCCGCACCTTCCGGCCGCGCCAGCAGCATCACCACCTTGGCGTCGGCATTCGAGCAGAACCATTTCTCGCCATGGAGCCGCCAGTGGTCGCCCTCCTGCACCGCCGTTGTGGTCAGCGTGCCGACGTCGGAACCGCCCTCCTTCTCCGTCATGAACTGGCCGCCCTGCGTCAGCTTGCTCATGTCGGTCTGCGTCAAGCCGTCGAGATATTTCGCCTTCAGGGCGTCGCTGCCGAAATTCGCCAGCAGCTTGGCGCAGCCGTCGGTGACGTTGATCGGGCAACCCATGCCGAATTCGGTCTGGTTGAACAGGAAGGTGAAGGCATGCTTGGCGACCACAGGATATTTGTCTGGCCAGCCCATGATGCCCTTGCGGAGCGACAGCGCGTGAATGCCGAACTCGCCGAAGGCGACCTTCTCGATCTCACGATAGGCCGGGTGGTATTCGATGTGCTGCACGTCGCGGCCAAACTTGTCGCGCGGGTGCAGCACCGGCGTGTGCTTGTCGGCAAGCCGCGCGTAGTCGTCGAGAGGGCCGCCGGCAAGCCCGCCAAGCCGGTCGAGATGCGGCTCGATGTGGCGGAACAGCGCCTCCGGCAGATGAAGCTTCAAAAGATCGGTTAGCGCCTGATCGGCCCGGTAAAAGTTCATTCCCGTCGTATCGGGAGCGAGCAGTCCCGGCTGGCTGGCGGGTGACGGTGCAAGGTCTTGTTTGAGCGGCTGCATTGAATTCCCGGCTGCGTTCCTCATCTCTTCAGACAAGACTATCATCCTCCGGCAGCGCAAAGGAAAGCCCAATGGATATTCCAAAATACAAGATCGCCCTGATCGTCGGGGCCGGCGAGGGCATCAGCGCCTCGCTGACACGGCTATTTTCGCGAGAGGGAATTCGCGTGGCGCTGGCCGCCCGCAGCATCGAGAAGCTCGGCGCGCTCTGCACCGAAACCGGCGCCCGCGCCTATGCCTGCGATGCTACCAAGGCCGAGGATGTCGAACGGCTGTTCGGTCTCGTGGAACGCGAGATCGGAACACCCGATGTCGTGGTCTACAACGCCAGCGGCCGCAGTCGCGGGCCGTTCCTCGAGCTGGTGCCTTCCGAAGTCGAGCAAGCGATCGCGGTCTCGGCCTTCGGTGGCTTCCTGGTGGCACAGGAAGCGGCGAAACGCATGCTGCCTAACAAAAAGGGCGCGATCCTGTTCACCGGCGCCTCAGCCAGCGTGAAGGGCTATGCCCAGTCGGCGCCGTTCGCGATGGGCAAATTTGCGCTGCGCGGCCTGGCGCAGAGCATGGCGCGCGAGTTGTCGCCGCAGGGTCTTCATGTCGCGCATTTCGTGATCGATGGCGGCATCCGCAGCAAGGCCCGCATCGAGCCTGCCGACCGGCCGGACTCAATGCTGGACCCGGACGCGATCGCGCTGAGCTACTGGAACGTGCTGCAGCAACCACGCAGCGCCTGGAGCTGGGAGCTCGAATTGCGGCCATGGGTCGAGAAGTTTTGAGATGACGAAGATCATTCAAACCACGTAAGGTGGTCGCAAGTGATCCCCGCAGTCGTCATTGCGAGCGGAGCGAAGCAATCCATGTCACCACAAGCGGAGAAATGGATTGCATCGTCGCTCCGCTCCTCGCAATGACAGGGAAACAGGGCAAGGAAACCATGACCAGCGAAATCAAGATCGACACCGGCACCGACGAACTGCTCTGCGTGATCCGCGACCGCGTCGCGGTCATCACGCTGAACCGCCCCGACGCCCGCAACTCGCTGTCGGATACCCTGACGCCGGCGCTGCGCACGATGATCCGGACCTGCGGCGAGAACCCCGAGGTCGGCGTGCTGCTTCTCACCGGCGCCGGCAAGGCATTCTGCGCCGGCGGCAACGTCAAGGGCATGGGCACCAATCGCGACCCGAAAAAGCTCGAAATGTCCTACGAGGACAAGGTCGCGGACCTGCAGGAGCGCCAGCGCCTGCTCACCGGCGCACTGGCCTCGGTGCGCAAGCCGACCATTGCCGCGCTCCCCGGCCCCGCGGTCGGCGCCGGGCTCTCGATCGCGCTGGCCTGCGATATCAGGATCGCCGCGCAATCGGCCTTCGTCTCCACCGGCTATCTGCGGGTGGGGCTGAGCGGCGATTACGGCATCGCCTGGCTGCTCACCCGCCTGGTCGGCACTTCCCGCGCCCGTGAATTGATGTTCACGTCGGAAAAGGTCGACGCCACCAGGTGCGAGCAGATCGGTCTAGTCAACCGCGTGGTGCCGGACGAAACTCTGCAGGAGGAGGCCTTTGCGCTCGCTAAATCGATGGCCGAGGGCCCGACGCTGGCGCTGCGCTACATGAAGGACAATCTCGACGAAGCGATGCTGTTCGACTTTACCACCGCCCGCGACCATGAGGCCGAGCGACTGATCCGGCTCACCACGACCGCCGATCACAAGGAAGCGGTGCAGGCTTTCATCGAGAAGCGGAAACCGGTGTTCAGGGGTAATTGAGCCTGCGTCTCTCAGCGTCGTCATTGCCGGGCTTGACCCGGCAATCCGTCGCATAAAGGGGCTTTTGCTTAATGGATGCGCGGGGCAAGCCCGCGCATGACAAGCGGGGAAAAAAGAAAAGCGGCCCGGTTCGGGATATCCAGAACCGGGCCTAGTCTCGTCAAACCGCAAGCGAGGACATCACGGCCATGCGGGAGGTGGCGGCAAGCCGCCAGCTGGCACAGGGAATGTCTTGCGGTGCGACGTGGATCTCTTTCTCGACGCGCACCAGCTTCCAATCGCCGGGGCTCGCGACGAAGGCGTAATCAGACTTGCGGGCGAGGCCGATCATCGATGCATTGGAACGAAGAGTGTCGCCGAAAATGCGCTCGGCTCCAAAAGACGCCGCGCGGCATTCGAGGTTCTTCAGCAGCGCCTTGCCGATGCCGTGACCCTGCCACCGGTCGTCGATCGACAGGCCGAACTCGACGCTCGACGTATCGGCATGGAAGGCGTAGCGGGCTTCACCGACAATGGTCTCGAAGCCGTCGATCACCATCGTCGCGACCACCGTGAACCGGTCGGCCTCGCCGATATGGATAAAACGTTCGAGCTCCATCTTCGGCAGCTCGCGCATGGCCCCCAGGAAGCGGTTGTAGCGGGACCCCGCCGAGAGCGAACGGATGTAGTTCTGCAGCTCCTCGCGATCATGCGGCTCGACGAACCGCACCTTGACCTCGTCGCCGTTGCTGGCACGCAGCACGTCGGAATATCGCTTGAGATCATCGAGACGCAGCGCAATCATGAGACGCTCCTCGGGGTGGAAGATTGGCCGGCGCCCCTCGATCGAGGCAGCGCCGGGCAGCGCATGACCCGCCAAAGTGTGTGCGGTTTGGCGGCCAGGTCATGCGCCTTCTTTAAGTTTGGAGCACGCCCGGACGCAAAACCGGCGTCCACTTTTGCTGGTCGCGCTCCGGCGGCCGTTCAGGCCCGCCAGAAAGGTTTTTCGATCTCGACCACGATGTCGCTGCGGGACATTCCGATGTCGTGAAGGTCGCGCTCCGACCAGTACGCCAGCTCGCGGCGGCGCTCGTAACGATCCCACCAGACATGGAGGGTTTCGCCGACCTGATTCAAAACGCTGGGAACATGATGATTTGTCATCGATTCATGAGTGAAAATGGACATCTGCGGCTCCTATCACTAATCTATTGCCCGTAATATCGTCGCCAACCGGCCTTTCCACAAACGACACTTTGTACCGCTTCACATGAGATAAAATCATGCGTTTGGGAGCTACGGGGAGATGACCAGCCGACTGCCTTCGCTGAACGGCCTGCGGGCATTCGAGGCCGCTGCTCGGCACATGAGCTTCACGCTGGCAGCCTCGGAATTGAACGTCACGCAGACCGCAATCAGCCATCAGATCCGGCGGCTGGAGGAAGAGCTCGGCGTGCGCCTGTTCGTCCGCCAGAACAGGTCGCTAAGCCTGACGCCGGAGGCCATCGAATACCTTCCCGGCATCCGCGCCGCCTTCAACGACCTGCGGCTGGCAACCGACCGCCTGTTGCGCAAGGACGACGATCACGTACTGACCGTCTCCACCCTGGCATCGTTCGCGGCCAAATGGCTGCTGCCGCGGCTGTCAGCCTTCCAGGAAGCCCATCTCGGAATCGATGTCCGCATCACTACCTCAACGAGCCTCGTCGATTTCCAGCGCGACAAGGTCGATGCCGCGATCCGCTATGGCCGCGGCCAATGGCCCGGCCTGCGGGCCGACTGGCTCACCGCGGATGAATTGTTCCCGGTCTGCAGCCCGTCTCTGCTGCAGGGAGGCAAGCCGCTGAAATGCCCCGAGGACCTCCGGGATCATTTGCTGCTGCATACGTCCAACACCAACAGTGACGACTGGCGTCTGTGGCTGACCGCGGCCGGGCTGCCGACCGACATCTCCAAGCAGCCGGGCGTCACCTTCGACCTGGTCTTCGTGACGATCCAGGCCGCGATCGACGGGATGGGCGTCGCGATGGGCCGAACCTCCTATGTGAGCGACGACATCACCAAGGGCCGCCTCGTGGTTCCTTTCAAGATCGCATTGCCGGCGGATGCCGGCTTCTACCTTGTCTCGCCTCAGGGGCGGACCGATTCGCCGAAGCTCGCGGCATTCCGGAACTGGGTCACCGCATCGGCGCACGCGTCGTCTTGATGCAGCGCGCGCTGCGTCAAGCCATTTTCGTGTACAGCTTTTTTCCCATAGACCCGGCACGTTTTCGGGTTGGTCACGCCGAACAAGCGTGCCAAATTACCGCGTAAGGCAGGTTAACTGCCTTGGCTGGCGAGGTCTTTTCGCCGGCCCTTATGCCACGGGGAGGAAAGGGCGTTATGCCGCAGTCGAGTCCATCGCCAACACCGCAGATCAAGTCGCGCGTCGGAGCCATCCTGCGCGCCACCAGCGGCAATTTCCTCGAGCAATTCGACTTCTTCCTGTTCGGTTTCTATGCGCAGGCCATTGCCAGGGCCTTCTTCCCCGCCGAGAACGAGACTGCGGCGCTGCTCAACGCGTTCGGCGTGTTCTGGCTCGGCGCCATGATGCGCCCGGTCGGCGCGATCGTGCTCGGCGCCTATATCGACCGCATCGGCCGCCGCCAGGGCCTGATCGTGACGCTCGCCATCATGGCGATCGGCACCGTGGTGATCGCCATCTGCCCGAGCTATTCGACCATCGGCGTTGCCGCCCCAATCATCGTGCTGATCGCCCGCCTGCTGCAGGGCTTCTCGGCCGGCGTCGAGCTCGGCGGCGTTTCGGTCTACCTCTCGGAGATCGCCACGCCCGGCAATCGCGGCTTCTACACCTCATTCCAATCGGCGAGCCAGCAGGTCGCGATTTTCGTCGCCTCGATCCTTGGCTTTATCCTGAGCGAAAGCATGCCGGCGGCCACGGTCGCGGCCTGGGGCTGGCGCATTCCGTTCTTCGTCGGTTGCCTGATCATTCCGGTGATCTTCTTCCTCCGTCGCACGCTGGAGGAAACCCCGGCGTTCCTGGCGATGAAGAAGCACCCGACGGCGAATGAGGTGTTTGCCTCGGCGCTGGCGAACTGGCGCATCGTCGTTCTGGGCATGATGATCGCAGTGCTGACCACCACGACGTTCTATTTCGTCACCGTCTATACGCCGACCTTCGGCAAGACCGTGCTGAAACTGTCGACGCAGGATGCGCTGCTGGTCACCCTGCTGGTTGCAGTGACCAACTTCATCTGGAATCCGGTCGGCGGCGCGGTCTCCGACCGGGTCGGCCGCAAGCCGGTGCTGCTGTCGATCGCGTGTCTGTCGCTGGTGACGGCCTATCCGGCCCTGCACTGGCTCGTCAGCGATCCGACCTTCGGCAAGATGCTGGCGGTCGAGATGATGTTCTCGTTCTATTTCGGCGTCTACAGCGGTGCCATGCTCGGCAGTCTGGTCGAGATTGTCCCGGCACATGTTCGCACCACCTGCTTCTCGCTGGCCTTCGCGCTGGCGGCCGGGTTGTTCGGCACGTTCACGCCATTCGCCTCGACCTGGCTGATCCAGCACACCGGCGACAAGGCCTCGCCCGGTTACTGGCTGATGTGCGCCGCGGTACTCGGCATCGTCGCCACGCTCACGGTCTATCGTGGCGGCCAGACCATCGAACAGCGCGAGACGGTCGCCGCCTGATGAGTCAACACATGGTTGGGCAGGCCACTCGCCCGCCCAACCATGTTGCTTTCCATGCCGACAACGATAACAAGTGCGCATGGTTGATCTGACGCGCAGGTTTGACGTGCTGGTGATCGGCGGCGGCAACGCCGCCCTTTGCGCCGCGATCAGCGCGAGGCGTGCCGGCGCTTCCGTACTGGTGCTGGAGGGCGCGCCAAAGTTCTACCGCGGCGGCAACACCCGCCACACGCGCAACATGCGTTGCGCCCATGACGCCGCGACCGAGATCCTCACCGGCCCCTACACCGAGGAAGAGTTCTGGAAGGACTTGCTGCTGGTGACCGGCGGCCAGACCGATGAGGAACTGGCCCGCTTCATGATCCACGAGTCGAAGGATATCCTGAACTGGATCGTCGAGCAGGGCGTGCGCTGGCAGCCTTCGCTCGGCGGCACGCTGAGCCTCGGCCGCACCAACTCGTTCTTTCTCGGCGGCGGCCGCGCGATGTTGAACGCGCTGTACCGCACGGCTGAGGAACTCGGTGTCGACATCCTTTACGATGCCGAGGTGATCGATCTCAAGATCGAGGACGGCATGTTCCTCTCGGCTCAGCTGAAGCAGCCGGTCAACGGCAAGACCGAGGTACGCGCCTCGACGCTGGTCGCGGCCGCCGGCGGCTTCGAGGCCAACATCGAATGGCTGAAGCAATATTGGGGCGAGGCGGCCGACAATTTCCTGATCCGCGGCACGCCCTATAACCGCGGCGCGATCCTGAAGATGCTGCTGGCCAGGGGCGTGCAGGAGATCGGCGACCCCACGCAGTGCCACGCCGTCGCGATCGACGCGCGGGCGCCGAAATTCGACGGCGGCATCATCACGCGCCACGATTCGGTGGTGTTCGGCATCGTCGTCAACAAGCACGCCGAGCGCTTCTATGACGAGGGCGAGGACATCTGGCCGAAGCGCTATGCGATCTGGGGCCGCCTGGTCGCGGCGCAACCCGACCAGATCGCCTACATCATCTTCGATTCGACGGTCGTGACCAGCTTCATGCCGACGCTGTTTCCGCCGATCGCGGGCGCGACCATCGCCGAACTCGCCGGCAAGCTCGAGCTCGATCCGGCGGCGCTGGAGAAGACCATCACCGAATTCAACGCTGCAGTGCTATCAGGCACGTTCGACCACACCATCCTCGACGATTGCCGCACCGAAGGCCTCACGCCGCCGAAGACGCACTGGGCGCGGAAGATCGATACGCCGCCCTACCTCGCCTATCCGGTGCGGCCCGGCATCACCTTCACCTATCTCGGCACCCGCGTGAACAAGCAGTCGCGGATGCTGATGAAGGACGGCAAGCCGTCCGCCAACATGTTCGCCGCCGGCGAGATCATGGCCGGCAATGTGCTCGGCAAGGGTTACGCCGCCGGCATGGGCATGACCATCGGTAGCGTGTTCGGCCGCGTCGCCGGGCGGGAAGCGGCGAAGAATGCGCGGAACTGAGCGCCACTCGAAGGAGGAGCCATGTCACGCCTTGCGATCGTCTCCGCCGCGGCTGTCTTGATGGCATCGGCCGCCACTCACGCCGCCGAACCAATCGCGCTGCGTGACATGGGCTCGTTCCATGTCGGCGGGCGGCTGGTCGAAATCTCGGGCAAGCCGGTCAAGGACGTCACCTTCACGCCCGGCGGCGTGCCGGCGAAGGTCGACCCGAATGGCACCTACCAAGTCGAGCAGATGTACGTGCAGTACTTCCTCCCCGCGAACGAGAAAGGCGCCTATCCGCTGTTGTTGTGGCACGGCGGCGGACTGACCGGCGTCACCTACGAGACGACGCCGGACGGCCGCGAGGGCTGGCTGAACTATTTTCTGCGCAAGGGCTGGGACGTCTATAATTCGGATGCAGTCGAGCGCGGCCGCGCCGGTTGGGCACAATACCCCGATATCTTCAAGGGCGAGCCGGTGTTTCTCACTACCTCCAACCCCTTCGAGCGGTTTCGCATCGGCGACGGCCCGGGCTCCTACGATCCCGATCCGGCAAAACGGAAGCTGATGCCGGGCAGCCAGTTCCCGAACGAAGGCTACGAGAACTTCGTCAAGCAGAACGTACCGCGCTGGACGACGACCGATGATGCGACGATCGCGGCCTATATCGCGGAGATCGACCGCGTCGGTCCCTGCATCATCCTGTTTCATAGCCAGGCCGGCACGTTCGGCTTCAAGGTCGCACAGGCGCGTCCCGACAAGGTGAAGGCGCTGATCGCGATCGAGCCGGCCGGTGTCGGCGATTCCGCCAAGGTCGACAGCTTGAAGAACATCCCGACGCTGATGGTCTATGGCGATTATATCGAACGCGATTCGCGCTGGCCGAAAATCCGCGCCACCGGCGTGGCCTTTGCCGATGCCATCAGGGCCGCCGGCGGCAGCGTCGATGTCGTCGACCTGCCGACGGTCGGCATCAAGGGCAATTCGCACATGATGATGATGGACAAGAACAATGCCGAGGTCGCCGGCCTGATCCAGACATGGCTGGAAGGCAAAGGGCTGACGAAGAAATAGCGGGACGTATAAAGCGATGCACGGGACCAAAATCTTGCAGGAGGCCGACCGTCTGATGACGGTGTGCAACTCCTGTCGTTATTGCGAGGGCCTGTGCGCGGTGTTTCCCGCGATGGAGATGCGGCGCGCCTTCTCCGACGGCGACCTCAACTATCTCGCCAATCTCTGCCATTCATGCGGCGCCTGCTACACCGACTGCCAGTTCTCGCCGCCGCACGAATTCAACGTCAACGTCCCGAAGACGCTGGCGATCGCACGCGGCGAATCCTATGCAACCTATGCCTGGCCACGCGCCTTCGCAGGCGCCTTCGCGCGGAACGGTCTCGTCATCAGCCTGATCGCCGCGCTTAGCGTCGCCGCCTTCATCTTCGGCTTTGCCGCGCTCAATGACCGCAGCGTGCTCTATGGTATCCATACCGGTCCCGGCGCGTTCTACAAGTTGATGCCGCACAATGCGATGGCGGTGTTGTTCGGCCTTGCGCTGCTCTACGCCATCCTCGCGCTGGCGATGGGGGTGCGCGCGTTCTGGCGCGACATCGGCGAGCCCGTCGGCATGAAGACGGATGCCAAATCGCTGCTGCAGGCAATGCGCGATGCCGGCGAGTTGCGCTACCTCGACGGCGGCGGCGTCGGCTGCTTCAACGAGGACGATCACCCGACCGATCGCCGCAAGCTGTATCACCATTTCACCTTCTATGGCTTTGCCCTGTGCTTCGCCGCGACCTGCGTCGGCACGCTGTATCACTACCTGCTCGCGCGCGAGGCGCCCTATGCGTGGTGGGACCTGCCGGTGCTGCTCGGCACACTCGGCGGCATCGGTCTCGTGGTCGGGCCCATCGGCCTCCTGACTGAAAAATGGAAGCGCGACCGCGTGCTGGTCGACGAGCAGCAGATGGGCATGGACACCGCGTTCATCGCGATGCTGTTCCTGACCAGCATCACCGGCCTGGCGCTCTTGCTCTGGCGCGATACCGGCGCGATGGGCCCGCTGCTGGCGCTGCATCTCGGCGTCGTGTTCGCGCTGTTCATCACCATGCCCTACGGCAAGTTCGTGCACGGCATCTACCGCTACGTCGCGCTGGTCCGCTACGCGCGCGAGCGGCAGCTGATGGGGCACGGGAAAGCGGAGTAGATTTCCGTTGTCATTCCGGGGCACGCGAAGCGTGAACCCGGAATCTCGAGATTCCGGGTTCGATGCTGCGCATCGCCCCGGAATGACGTGGTCCTACAACTCCACCACGACATAATCGCTCTCCACCGCGACCTTGATGGTCTCGGCGATATACGGGCCCTTCACCAGATTGGTGCCCGGCTCGACATTGACCGGATAGGCCCGCACGCGGAAACGGCGGGGGTCACAATAGGATTGGCCGGTGCGGATGTCGAATTCCCAGCCGTGCCAGGGACAGCGGATGATCTCGCCGAGTTTTGTATACTCGATCTCGCCCGGATCGGATGATGAGGCCAGGCCGATCAACGGACCCTCGCACAGCGCCGCGCCCTGATGCGGGCAGCGGTTCAACAGGCCGAAGAACTCGCCCTTGACGTTGAAGACCGCGATCGGCCGGCCCTCGATCTCGAGGAATTTTCGCGACCCCGGCGGCAGTTCATCCACCGGGGCGATCACATGACGCGCCATCTATGTAATGCCGTACAGCTTCTTCGCATTGTCGAGATAGAACGCCTGCTTGTTGGCGTCGCTGACGCCGGCCGGCAGCACGCGCGACGGCTCGTCGAAATCCCAATGCGGGTAGTCGGTCGCGAACAGCAGTTTGTCCCAGCCGATCCATTCGATGAGTTGGAACAGGTGGTCGCGGTTCTCCGGATCCTCCATCGGCTGCGTGGTCCACCAGATGTGATCGCGAATATAGTCCGACGGCTTGCGCTTCAGATGCGGTACCTCGGCATGCAGCCGCGCGAACACCTTGTCGAGCCGCCAGGCCAATGATGGCGCCCAGCCGAAGCCGGCCTCGACCATGACCATCTTCAATTTCGGGAAGCGTTCGAACACGCCTTCGAGCACCAGGCTCGCCAGCGCGGTCTGCTGGCACTGCGAATGGCCGACCATCTCCTCGATGTAATAGCTCGGCCAGCCGGACGCGGTAATCGGGTTGCCGCCGAAGCCGAAGGCGTGCACGCCGATCGGAAGGCCGGCCTCCTGGGCCGCTTCATAGATCGGCCAGTAGCGGCGCTGGCCGAGGGGTTCGACATTGCGGCTGAGCAGCAGCACCTGGACGAAATTCGGATCGCCGGCGCGCTTGCGGATTTCAGCCGCGGCCGACACGCCGTCCTCATTGGCAACGACCACCGAGCCCTTCAGCCGTGAATCGTTGGCTGTCCATTTCTCGATCTGCCAGTCGTTGACCGCCGAGCAGATCGCCGCTGCCAGATCCTGGTTGCGAATGCCCTGCCCGGTGTTGAGCGGATTGAGCACGCCGAGCGCGACCTTGTTCGGATCGAGAAGCTGCTTCTGCATGAAGGACAGCGACGAGCCTTGCGGCCCGCCTTCCGGCGGATAGGCATCGCGGCGCGAAGCATTCGGCTGCGCCTTCGGATAGGGAGGGCCTCCCATCATGCCCTGATAGGGATGGACGCCGAAGGTCTCGAGATGCGCGTGCCAGCGCTTGGCGAGGAACGGATACAATTCGTCGTTGGTCGCGCGCGCCGGATGGATGTCGCAATCGGCGAACGCGGTCTTGATGCCAGAGGACGATGCGGTCTGCGGACGCTCGCGAATCTGAATATTCATGGCGTCGTCTCCTTAACCCTGAGGCGCGAATAGGTCGCATGTGGATTGTCGATCATGATCTTGCGGACCAGATCCTCCGACAACCCCCTGGGCAGCACCTCGTCGCCGTCGAACTGCCAATGCGGATAGTCGGATGAGAATAGGATCAATTCATCCGACTGCATATGGTCGAAAAGCCGGTTCAGCGTGTCTCCGTCCGGCGGCGCGTCGACCGGCTGCAGCGAGAAGCGGATATTGCTGCGCACAATCTCCAGCGGCGCGCGATCGACCCACGGCGTTTCCATGCGCACGCCGCGCCAGAACTTGTGCAGCCGCCACAGGAACGGCGGCAGCCAGGTGAAGCCTGACTCCAGCATCACCATTTTCAAGGCGGGATGGCGCGCGAACACGCCCTCGACGATCAGGCTGGTGAGCTGGGTCTGGAACGCCTGCGCCTGCGCGACATAGTCCTCGATGTGGTAGGAGCCCCAGCCGACCGAGGTCGGCGGATTGTGATAGGCGCTGCCGGCATGGATGCCGATCGGCAGACCGAGACGCTCGGCCACGGCATAGATCGGCCAGTAATGGCGTTTGCCGAGCGGCATGTCGCCCATGACCAGCATCAGCACCTGGACGAAGCGCTTGTCTTGCGCACAACGCTCGATCTCGGCGACGGATTTCTCGATGCTCTGCACCGGGATCACGATCGAGCCGCGCAGGCGATCGTCCTTGTCGAGCCATTCCTTGACCAGCCAGTCGTTCAGCGCGCGACAGAACGCGTTGGCCATGTCCTCTGAAAACACCATCTGCACGCCGTAGAGCGGATTGCAGATGCCGTAGGCCGCCCCGAACTTGTCGAGCGCCTGGCGCTGCAGGTCGGCGAGGTCGGAGCCCGGCTTGCCCTGGGCGGGCCGCCAGTCCGGCCGCGATGAGATCGGCGAATTGAGCGGATAGGATTGCGAGATCAGATCCGTCATGCCGCGCGTCGTGACCTGGTCGCGCCAGTAATCGTTCATGTACGGCAGCAGGCTGGTCAGGTGAGGCACGGCGGGATGCAGATCGCAATCCACGCCGCCGGCGATCGGCGACGTCATGGTGTTTCCTCTCGCGGGCTACGGCAGTCGCGCCGCCAACTGATTGAACGGCATTCAAGCAGGCCCGCCGACGGTCGGCAACTCGGCAGAAGCCAATGTGGTGTGCTAGGACAGCAGGACACCCCGGAGAAATTTCATGGCAAGCAACAGGGAAGGCCGCCGATGAACGAGTTGGTATCCATCGCCGAGCAGATCGCCGCAAGACTGATCGCGCGCAAGCAGACCATCGCGGTCGCGGAATCCTCGACCGGCGGCTTGATCTCCGCATCGCTGCTGGCGGTGCCGGGTGCATCGGCCTATTTCCTCGGCGGCGGCGTGATCTACACGCGCGACGCGCGGCGCGTGCTGATGGATATTCCTGACGACGCGATGCGGGGCATCCGCTCGGCGTCCGAGCCCTACGCGCAACTGCTCGCGCGCCAGATCCGCGAGCGCCTCTCGACCGACTGGGGATTGTCGGAAACCGGCGCGACCGGCCCGACCGGCAACCGCTACGGCGACGCCGCAGGCCACAGCTGCATGGCGGTGGCCGGACCGCGGCAACAGGTGATCACGCTGGAGACCGGCAGCGGTGACCGGCAGGCAAACATGCACGCTTTCGCGAAGGCGGCGCTGGAGTTGCTGCTGCAGAATTTGTCGGGGTAATTTCAACTTTGTAGCCCGGATGAAGCCAACGGGCGCGCATTCGCGCGACCCGTTGGCTTCATCCGGGTTACAAGAATCAGCGCGCGTCTCACTTCTCGCGAAATGAGCGCATGAACTGGTCGCTGAGCGGCTTCATCAGGTAGGACAGCAAGGTGCGGTCGCCGGTCTGGACGAAGGCTTCCACCGGCATGCCTGGAATCACCTTGACGTCGCCGAGGCGCTTGATCTCCGCGGGCGGCATCGAGACGCGGATGGTGTAAGAGGCCTGCCCGGTGCGCTGATCGGTGGTGGTGTCGGCGGAAACGCGGGTGACGACCCCATTCAATTCCGGCGTAGTGCGCTGGTTGAAGGCGGAAAGCCGCAGCAGCGTCTTCTGGCCGATCTGCAGCTTGTCGATATCCTGCGGATTGACCTTGGCTTCGACCGAAAGCGCGTCGCCCTGCGGCACGATCATCATGATGGCGTCGCCGGCGGTGATGACGCCGCCGACGGTGTGCACCGTCGATTGCAGCACCATGCCGTCCTGCGGTGCGCGGATATCGACGCGGCGGAGCTGGTCTTCGGCGGTGACCTTGCGCTCGACGAATTCGCCGATCTTGTCGTTGGTCTCACGCAGATCCTTGGAGACCTCCGCCAGCATATCCTTGTCGACCTGGATGATCTGGAGCTCGGTCTCGGTGATCTTGCCCTTGGCTTGGGCGCGCTGAGCGATATATTGCGCGCGCTCGCCGGCAAGCCGCGCCGAGTCGCGCTCCAGCGTGGTCAGGCGGGTGAGCTGCACCAGATGCTGGTCGTAGAGCTGACGGACACCGACCAGCTCCTGCTGCACAAGCTCGATTTCCTTGTCCTTGGATGTTTCCTGCGCCACCAGGCCGGCGATTTCCTCGTTGAGCTGCGTGACACGCTCGCGGAGCTGCGCCTTCTGGCCAACGCGGCCGTTGACGCGAACCTCGAACAGCTTGGTTTCGCTTGCCATGATGTCGCGAACGTCGGGATCGCTGGCCTGATCGGTCAGTTGCGGCGAAAAGACGATCTTGTCGAGGCCCTGCTGCTCGGCCTCCAGCCGGGCGGCGCGCGCGTAGAGACCGTTCAGGGTCTTGACCACGATCGCCAAGCTCGCCTTCACGACCGTCTCGTCGAGGCGCACGACGATGTCGCCGGCCTTGACCAGATCGCCATCATGCACCCGCACCTCGCCGACGACGCCTCCGGTCGGATGCTGCACCTTCTTGACGTTGGAATCGACCACCACCGAGCCCGGCGCGATCAGCGCGCCTGAGATCGGTACCGTCGAGGCCCAGCCGCCGACCCCGCCGCCGAGAACCAGGACCACGGCCAGGCCGACGATCAGATGCTTCCTGATCGAGTAATGTGCGTTGCGCGGCCGATCGGTCACGACTTGGCCACTCCCGCATCGGCGACGATCTTGATCGGTGTGGGCGGCGCGACGCGCTGCAGCACCTGCCCAAGCACGACCTCCTTCGGGCCAAAGGTCTGCATGCGGCCGTCCTTCAGCACCAGCAGCTGATCGACGCCCTCGATGCCGATCGGCCGGTGCGCGACCACGATGACAACGGCGCCGCGCTCGCGGGCGGCGCGCACCGCGCGGGTCAGCGCCTCGTCGCCTTCGCTGTCGAGATTGGAGTTCGGCTCGTCCAGCACGATCAGGAACGGATTGCCGTAGAGCGCGCGCGCCAACGCGACGCGCTGCGCCTGGCCGGCGGAAAGCGCGGTGCCCTGCTCGCCGACCTGGGTGTCGTAGCCCTCGCGCATCTTGATGATCATCTCGTGCACGCCGGCTTCCTTGGCCGCGGCGATGATACCGTCGGACTTGGCCTCGGGATCGAACCGGGAGATGTTCTGCGCGACCGTGCCGCCGAACAGCTCGACGTCCTGCGGCAGGTAGCCGACATGGCGGCCGAGCACGTCCGACGACCATTGGTCGAGCGCGGCGCCGTCGAGCCGCACCTTGCCACGCGCGGGCGTCCAGACGCCGACCAGCGCGCGGATCAGCGAAGACTTGCCGGAACCGCTCGGGCCGATCACGCCGACGCCGGTGCCGGCTTCGACCGCAAAGGTGATGTCCTGCACGATGATACGCTGGTCGCCCGGCGCGACCATGGTCACGCCTTCGACCGATAGTTTCTTCGTCGGCGCCTGCAGCTGGGTCTGCGCCGCAGGTGCGGGAACCTGCTGCAGCAGACGGCTGAGGCGCTGCCAGCTCTGGCGCGCGGCGACAAAGCCCTTCCAGTGCGCGATCGCGAGATCGACCGGCGCCAACGCCCGCGCGCTCAGGATCGAACCGGCGATGATGATGCCGCCGGTGGCCTCCTGGTGGATCACCAGATACGCACCGACCGCGAGCACCGAGGACTGCAACATCATGCGCAGCACCTTGGCGATCGCGCCGAGGCCGCCGGAAACGTCACTGGCACGCTGATTGCCGGCCAGATAATCCTCATTGGCCCCGTTCCAGCGCTTGTTCATCCGCCCGGCCATGCCCATCGCGACGAGCACCTCGGCATTGCGGCGGCTGGTGGCGGCGAGATCGTTGCGCCGCGCCGCGAGCGTCATCGCTTCCTTGGCCGGTGTGCGCGACATGTATTCGGTGATCAGCGTCAGCGTCACCAGAATGACGGCACCGATCAGCGCGGTGAGACCAAGCAGCCAGTGGAACGCAAAGCAGATCGCCATGTAGAACGGCAGCCAGGGCAGGTCGAAGAACGCACCGGGCCCCATACTGCCGAGGAACGAGCGCACATTGTCGAGGTCACGCAGCGGTTGCAGGCCCTCGCTGCGATTGCCGACTATCAGCGGCAGGCGCACGACGGTGTCGAACACCCGCGCGTTCAACGCTTCGTCAAGCGAAGTTCCAACGCGGCCGAGGATCCGTCCGCGCAGCAGATCGAGTACGCCCTGGGCCATGTAGAGGCCGCCGGCGATGATGGCGAGGCCAATCAGGGTCGGGACACTACGGCTCGGCAGCACCCGGTCGTACACCTCGAGCATGAACATTGAACCCGTCAGGTACAACAGGTTGATCATGCAACTCATGAGACCGACGCCGATAAAGGCACTGCGGCATGCGTGCAGCGCCTCACCCAGTTCGGAACGCCGGACAGCGGGAAGGACTGCCATAAAACCTAGTCTCTGCAAAAGGGCTACGTGATGGTCACGTTTCTACCGACGTTTGTGACCATCGTCTATTTAAGTCGCGTTAAGCCCGGATGTGGTTCGCCACTGTATTGCCGTGATGCCACAGAGAGTTGAAGGAATCGTGGCTGGTTTGCCGCCGAACCGGGCCGTTAAGCGGGCACTCGTCTCAAAAAGGGCACGAGAATGACTGACATTGAGACCCGCCCGATCTCGCCGTAGACATCAAGCAACACGCCGCTGCCGACGCCAAGACCGGCCTCCGGACGCCAGCCTGTCTCGGCCCGGACGCCAACCCACGCGCCGCGCGGCGGCCTGAGCAGCTGGACCGTCAGGTTCGGATTGGGGTCCGCCACAACATTCTGGACGAGACGTCCGATGCCATGGGTTCCAGTCGGCGGGGCCCAGCACCCCCGCCAGGGGACCGGCGCCCGTCATCACGCTGTGATGCATCCGGAACCAGGCGGCATCGCCGCCGGCACGGGCCTCCATCGCATCCATGAACCAGCTGCGGCCATGGCTGCCGTTCTTCACCAGCACCGTGCTGCTGCCGGCGCTGCCAGAGTTCAAACGGCGCCTTCCGCAACTGACGCTGCGGATCGAAGCCACCCATCAATATGCCGACTTCAACGCCTCTCGCGTCGACATCGCGATCCGCCACGGGCGCGAGCATTCGGCCGGGTTGAAGGTCGAGCCGCTGGTCCGGGTCAGGGGGCTGCCGGTCTGTGCACCGGCGCGGGTCAAGGCGGGGCTACGGGCCCCTGCGGATCTGTCGCGCGAGGTGCTGATCCACGTCACGACGCAACCGCTGATGTGGCCGGTCTGGCTGAAGGACGCCGGACTGCAGCATATGGCTCCGCCGGATATCTTTGGCTCGACAGCGTGCCGGCGATGCTCGAGGCGGCCGAGCACGGGCTCGGCGTCGCGCTTGGCATGGTTCCGCTGATCAAGGCCCGGCGGGGCTTTGGCAGGAGGTTGGTCGCACCGTTTGCGATCGAGGCCGCGCATGCCGAGACGATCTACCTGATATCCCGCACCGAACAGGCGCAGGACCGGCGGATAGCCGCGATGCGGCGCTGGATCGCAAACGCAGTCGCCCGCGCTGGCTGATTATCGCCGGACCAGCCGGACGATGAGCAGCAGAATGATCGCGCCGATCGCGGAATAGATGATCTCGGACACCAGGCCGCTGCCGAGATGGAAGCCGAGCCGCGGGAAGATCAGCGTGGAAATGAACGCGCCGGCAATACCGACGACGATGTCGCCGACGATGCCGAGACCGGCACCACGCACGACCTTGCTGGCCAGCCAGCCGGCCACGAGGCCGACAAACAGAATGACGATGATGCCTTCACCCGACAGATACATGGACGTCCCCCCGAATTCCCGAGCGCCGCGATTGGACGAGCGCTGTGTTGGAACCTAACGGTAATTCGGGAGGGTGACGACAAAAATCTCAGGCCGCGGAAGTCGCAGCGACTGCGGGCACAGCCATGATGCAGCGCGCAACGTGGCCAGGATCGACCTGCACGTTGGGCGGCAAGCTCTCGCTGCAGCGCGGCTGAGTAAAGCCACAGCGCGGTGCGAAGGAGCAACTGGCCGGCGCGTGATCGAGCGAGGGCGGCGTGCCCGGAATGGTTTCCAGCCGCTGGCCGCGTTTGGCACCATGAATGGTGGAGGCCAGCAGCCCCTTCGCGTAGGGATGCGTAGGCGTGCGCACGATGTCGCGCAAGGTACCCTGCTCCACGATCTGGCCGGCATACATCACCGCGACGCGGTCGCAGATCTCGATGGCAACGCCGATGTCGTGGGTCACGAAGATCACGGACATGCCGAATTCGCGCTGCAACTCGCGCAGCAGCAGCAGGATCTGGATCTGCACCGTGGCGTCGAGAGCCGTGGTCGGTTCGTCCGCGAGCAGTATCTTCGGCTTGCAGGCGAGCGCCAGCGCGATCATCGCGCGCTGCCGCATGCCACCCGACATTTCGTGCGGATAGGACTCCAGTCGTTGCTTGGCGGAGGGAATCCGTACGACTTCGAGCATCTCGAGCGCGCGCGCCACGGCTTCGCGCTCGCTCTTGCCCTCGTGGCGCATCACGGATTCCGCGATCTGGCGGCCGATCGTGTAGACGGGATCGAGCGCGAGCGCCGGCTCCTGGAAGATCATCGAGACGGTCTGGCCGCGGAAGGCGGACAGCGCCTCGTCATCCATCGCCAGCACGTCCCGTCCCAGCACTGTGACGCTGCCGGAGATCTGCGTCCGCTTCTTCGGCAACAGCCGCATCAGCGCCCGCAGCGTCACGCTCTTGCCGGAGCCGGATTCGCCGAGCAGCCCCAACACCTCGCCTTCGCCGAGCGACAGGCTGAGATCGTTCACGGCATGGACCGTGCGATCGCCGGTGAAGCGGATGTTGAGGTTGTTGATCTCGACGAGGTTGGTCATGCGAGTGTCGGCACCTGCGCGTGGAAGTCGGTCGCGCGCTGGAAGGCAGCGCCGATCCGCAGCAGCACGGCCTCCTCGAAGGAGCGGCCGATCAGCTGCATGCCGACCGGCAACCCCGCCTTGGTAAAGCCCGACGGGATCGAGAGCGACGGCAGACCGAGATAGTTGACCGGACGGGTGAACCGCGTCAGGCGCTGGATCACCGCTTCCGCACCTTGACCGTTGCCGACGTCGCTTTCGGCGATGGTCGGTGCCGGAATCGGCCCTACGGGTGCGATGACCGCATCGACGCCGCTGACGGCGGCATTGTGGGCAGCGAGCGCAGGCCCGCGCCAGCGCATCGCCTCGAGATACGTGACGGCCGGAATCGTGAGGCCATTCTGCAGCCGCATCAGCACCTGCGCGCCGTAATCCTGCGGCCGCTCGATCATCCAGCGCTTGTGAAAGGCGGCCGACTCGGCCGCAAGCACCAGCTGCGAGGCTGAGCTGAGCTGCCGCTGATCCGGCAGTTCGACTTTGACGATTTCGGCGCCTTCCTTCTTCAGGGTTGCGACCGTCTCGTCGAGGACGCGCGCCACCTCGGGATCGAGATCGTCGACATAGAATGCTGTGGGCACGCCGATCTTGAGACCCTTCAGCGATTGCTTTGTCGCGGCCATATAGTCCGGCACCGGTTGCGCCGAGGCCGTGAGATCTTCCGTATCCGCACCGGCCAGCAGGCCGAGCAGCAGCGCGCAATCCTCGGCGGTCTGCGCCAGCGGACCGACCGTGTCGAGCGATTGCGACAGCGGCATTGCGCCGGCACGGCTGACGCGCCCGACCGTCGTCTTGAGGCCGGTGACGCCGCAGAAATGCGCGGGCATCCGGATCGAGCCGCCGGTATCGGAGCCGAGCGCCGCAAAGGTCAGGCGCGCGGCCACCGCCGAGCCCGAGCCCGACGACGAGCCGCCGGTGATGTGATCGACATTCCAGGGATTATGCACCGCGCCGTAATGCACATTGTGACCGGTCGGGCCATAGGCGAATTCGACCATCTGCAGCGATCCGAGCCGGATCGAACCGGCGTCCTTGAGCCGCTGCAGCGCGGTCGCGGTCGTCTTCGGCACGAAGTCGCGACGGATCAGCGAACCGCAGGTCACGACCTTGCCCGCCTCGTAGTACATGTCCTTGTGCGCCATCGGTACTCCGTGCAGCACGCCGCGGCTGTTGCCCTTGGCGAGATCCTCATCGGCTGCATCCGCTGCGGCGAGCACCTGTTCGGATTCGATCGCCATATAGGCGTTGAGGCGCGGCTGCCATTGCGCGATTCGGTGCAACACCGCGCGCGTCACCTCGTGCGACGACAATTTCTTCTCTGCAATCGCCTTGGCGACTGCGGTGAGGGTCATCAGGGCAGGCTCAGTGCTCATTTCGACACCTTCTCGATCTTCTGCGCGATCTGCGCCAGCAGGAAGCTCGCGGGTTCAAGATCGAACGGCAGCGTGCCGCTGATTGGCGCGAAGCCATCGAACGCGGGCCCGATCGAATTGGCGATGCGGGTCGCAACCTCGTCATCGGCAGGCACATCGGCGACGTGCGCCACCACCTTGACGTCCTTGGGAGTGGGTCTGGTCATGCCGCGTTGTCTCCTCTTGCTTTTGCCGGCGCCTGGCTGTGCCCCGAGCCCGGAATGGCCATGTAGCACGCTGCCTGATGGCCCATTGTATCGATGTCGCTGAGTTTTGGCGTGTCGTTTGCGCAGAGCGGCTCCGCAAACGGGCAACGGGTGTGAAACCGGCAGCCCGACGGAGGATCGATCGGATTGGGCGGATCGCCCGAGATCGGCGGCACCTGGGTACGCCTGTCAGGATCGGACGATGGCATCGCCGCCAGCAATGCGCGCGTATAGGGATGCGCGGGCGCATCCCACACGGCGTCGACCGGACCGAGCTCGACGACTTCGCCGAGATACATAACCAGCACCCGATCGGAGATGTAGCGGACCACGTTGAGATCGTGGCTGATAAAGAGATAGGTCAGCCCGAACTCGCGCTTCAGATCGGCGAGCAGGTTGAGCACCTGCGCCTCGACCGACTTGTCGAGCGCGGACACTGCTTCATCGAGGATCACCAACCGCGGCGACAGCGCTAGCGCGCGGGCAATATTGACGCGCTGGCGCTGGCCGCCGGAAATCTCGTGCGGATAGCGGTTGGCAAAGGTTTCGGGCCGCAAGCCGACCTTGCCGAGCAGCTCTCGCGCCAGCGTGCGCGCCGCGCGATCGACCATGCCGTGAACCTTGGGCCCGAATGCGATCGACTCCTCGATTGTGAGGCGCGGGTTGAGCGAGGCGTAGCTGTCCTGGAACACCATCTGCATGCCACGGCGCAATTCGCGCAAGGAGAGCGACTGGCCGACCTGCATGCCATCATAGACGATGTCGCCGGCATCGCGCGCCATCAGATGCATCAACAGCCGCGCGGTGGTCGACTTCCCGCAGCCGGACTCGCCGACGATGCCGACGGTTTCACCCTTCATCACCGCGAACGAAACGTCGTCGACCGCGCGCACCGTCTTGCGCGGGCTGAACAGCCCGCCGCGCACCGGAAAATGCTTCGTGAGACCCGTGACCTGCAGCAACGGCTGCGCAACGCCGCCGACGTCTTCGATCGGCTCCAGCATATCCGCTGAGATATCGACCCCGGTCATCGCTCAGTTCCTGATGTCCATGGCGCTGCGCATGCCGTCGCTCAGCAGGTTGAAGCAAATCGAGACCGCGAAGATCATTGCACCCGGGAGCGCTGCGACCCACGGATTGACATAGATCGCGGTGCGCAGCGTATTGAGCATCAGGCCCCATTCCGGCTCCGGCGGTTTGGTCCCCAGACCGAGGAAGGAGAGACCGGCAGCGAGGATCATCGACACCGAAATCAGGCCGGTGGCGTAGACGAAGATCGGCCCGAGCACATTCCCGAGCATGTGCACGCGCATGATGGTGAAGGGACGGGCGCCGGAGGCGCGCGCCGCCTCGACGAAATCCATGTTGCGCACGCCCGTCGTGACGCTCTCGGCCACGCGGGTGATCTGCGGCACGAACACGACGGTCAGCGACACGATCGAGTTGACGATGCCGGCCCCCAACGCGCCCGAGATCGCGATCGCCAGCAGCACCGAGGGGAAGGCATAGAACACGTCGACCGTACGCATGATCGCGGTGTTGAGCTTTCCGCCGACATAGCCGGCGACAAGGCCGAGCGAGGTGCCGATCGTGAAGGCGAGGATCACCGGCAGGATGCCGATGACCAGCGACAGCCGCCCGCCGTAGATCAACCGTGCCAGCATGTCGCGGCCGAGCTCGTCGGTGCCGAGCGGATAGCCGGGTGTGCCGATGTGGCGGAGCCGGCGGATCATCGACCCCTGATAGGGATCAGCGAGGCCAAGCCACGGCGCAAGCAGCGCTGACGCAAAGATCAGCACCAGGATGATGGCGCAGGCCATGCTGACCTTGTCGCGCGCGATGCGGCGCCCGACGGTTGCCCAGTAGCCGCGTGCCTTCGTCACGGGCGCGGCCTGCAATGCGGCATCTGTCATCGTACTCATTACCTAGCTCCGCTTGATGCGCGGATCGATCGCGGCTTGCGCGATGTCGACCAGAAGATTAAGCAGGACGAAGAACAGCGCCAGCACCAGGATCGTGCCCTGCAATAGCGGCAGGTCGCGCTGGAAGATCGCCGAATTGAGCAACAGGCCCGAGCCGGGCCAGGAGAACACGGTCTCGATCAGGATCGAGCCGCCGAGCATGTAGCCAAGTTGCAGTCCCATCACCGCCAGCGCGGTCGGCGCGGCGTTCTTGATGACGTGACGGAACACCCCGGTCTCGCGCAGGCCCTTGGCGCGCAGGGCCTCGACGAAATCCTGGCTCAGGATATCGCCGGTCAGCGCCCGCACGGTGCGGGTGATGATGCCCATCGGGATCACCGACGTCGTGATCGCCGGCAGCACGAGATAACGCAGATGCTCCCAGTCCCATGCCCAGGCGCTGGAACCGCCAGGCCCGGCCCCGACCGCAGGCAGCCAGTTCAGCTGCACCGAGAAGATGATGACCAGCACCATGCCGAGCCAGTAATGCGGCAACGAGACACCGGCGATGGCGATGGAGGTCGCGACTTTGTCGACCCAGGTGTTGCGGAAATAGCCCGCGATCAGGCCGAACAACAGGCCGAGCGTGAAGCCGATGATCGCGGCTGCGATCGCCAGCGTCACGGTGTTGCCGACGGCGCGCATCACCTCCGACAGCACCGGACGGCCGGTTGCGATCGAATTGCCGAGATCGCCATGGATCGCGCGCCATAGCCACAGCCCGAACTGCACCGGCAGCGGGCGGTCGAATCCGTACGCCGAGCGCAACTGCCCGGCGAGCTCCTGCGAGGCATCCGCCGGCAGCACCGCGACCAGCGGATCGCCGGGCGTGATGTGCACCAGCAGGAAGCACACCAGCGCCACGCTGAGCACGATCGGAATGACGTAGACGATTCGTCTGGCGATATAGGCGAACACGAGTTACTCGCTTCTTCCCTTCTCCCCCTTGTGGGAGAAGGTGGCGCGCACGACGTGCGCGCCGGATGAGGGGTTCTGTCCGCGGAGATTGAATTTTCAGAAACGAGAGGTCCCATCCGCGGAGACAGACCCCTCACCCGGCTTCGCTTGCGCGAAGCCACCCTCGCCCACCAGGGGAGAGGGTGCAACGATTACGCGGCTAGCACCTCACGGCACGATCGTGACCGGCGAGAAGTCGACGAACCAGCTCTTCGGCTGCACGAAGCCCTTGATCTTCGGGCTCATCGCGCGCGGACCGACGTCATGCGCGACGTACAGGAAGTCGGCGTCATCGACCGAGGCCGCATGCAGCTCGGCGAGCGCCGCGTCGCGTGCCGCGGGCTCGAAGGTCTGACGGGCCTTCTTCACCAGTTCGTCGAACTTCGGGTTGTTGATAAAGCCCCAATTGTTCGAGACCGGCGGCGCCATGCCCGACTGCAGGAAGCGCACCAGCGCGAAGAACGGATCCATCGCCGCATAGGTGACGTTGACCGCGTTCGAACCGTTGGCCGACGGATCCTTCGCACCGCGCCGCCAATTGGTGAACAGCGTATTCCACTCGATGACGTCGAGGTGCACGTCGAAATAGCACTCGGCCAGCGCCTGCTGCAGATATTCGTTCATCGGCAGCGGCAGCATCTGGCCCGAACCTGACGCAGAGGTCTGGATCTTGACCGTCAGCTTCTTGTTCGGACCGTAGCCCGCCTCCTGCATCAGCTTCTGTGCGGCCGGCTTGTCATACTTGATCTGGAAGGTCGGATTACCGCGCCAGGGATGGCCGGGCTCGAAGGTGCCGGTGGCCGGCACCATCAGGCCTGCGAGCAGGCCGTCACGCAGCCCTTCGCGATCGATGCAGAGATTGGCGGCCTTGCGGACGCGGATGTCGTTCCACGGCGAGCCTTCGACGCGCGAGAACTGCCACGGCCAGACATGCGGCTCCTCATTGCTGTACAGCACAAAGCCGCGCTGCTTGATCTCGGGCAGCGCATCCGGCGCCGGCGCCTCGATCCAGTTGACCTGCCCCGACAGCAGCGCCGCGGTGCGGGCGTTGGCTTCCGGCATCGGAAACAGCACCATCTTGTCGACCTTCGGCACCCGCGCCTTGTCCCAGTAATTGTCGTTCTTCACCAGTTCGAGCCGCTCGCGCGGCGTGAAGCCCGACATCTTCCAAGGGCCGGTGCCCGAAGCATCCTTGGCGAACGCGGTCCATGCCGCCTGCGACTTCGCCTTGGCATCTGCGCCTGCAGCCTTGTCGTAGAATTGCTGCCACTTGGTCGGGCTCGCCATGAACAGATTGGAGAGATTGATCGGCAGGAAGCTGTCCGGCTCCTTGGTGGTGAACTCAACCGTCATGTCGTCGATCTTGCGGGCCGACACCAGCGTCGGCATGCGCGAGGCGGTGACGCCGACCTGGCTCGGGTCGAATTGCGGCGCGTCCTGCTTCAGGACTTTGTCGACGTTCCAGACCACGGCATCGGCGTTGAAGGCCGAGCCGTCGTGAAAGGTGACGCCGGGACGCAGCTTGAAGGTCCATTTCGTCTTGTCGGCATCGTCGACCTTCCACTCGGTGGCAAGGCCGGGGATGATGACACTGGCCTTATCGGATGACGACAGGTCCCACATCGTCAGCGCGTCGTACATGGTGAGGCCGGTGAAGCGATTGCCTTCAAAACCCTGGTCGGGCTGACCGAGGGTGCGCGGAATATCAGCAGCCGTCATGCCGATGCGCAGCACAGTCTCAGCGCTGGCGGTCGCCGGCAGGCCTGCCACTAGCGAAAACGCCAGCATGACGGCCGCCGCTGGCGCTTTGGTCTTCTTCTTGTTACGCATCTGAGCAACCTCTTCTCGACGTCAGGTGACTTGTTCTGGGTGATTATTTCTTGGGCAAGCGTATGCAATGCCTGTGCCAAGGGGAACAGTTCCTCAGCAGATAACCCCAAGCCGCGTCATTTCTTCTCACATCACGGCATATCGACGCCACTCTGCCTATTCTGGCATCATGCTTGCAGGTTTCGGCTCCAATCTACAATCAGCGGAGCCTCCATATGCGTGCGCGTAACTCGATCCTGATGGCGGCAATGGCGTTCGCCATAGCTGCGGGCTGGCCTGCCGTGCCGGCGCAAGCCGAGTCCGTTGTGCGCTACGGCATTTCGATGGCCGACATCCCGCTCACGACGGGCCAGCCCGACCGCGGCGCCGGGGCTTATCAATTCACGGCCTATACGATCTACGATCCCCTGGTCGCCTGGGAGATGGACGTTTCCGACCGTCCGGGCAGACTGGTGCCGGGCCTCGCCACCGAATGGAAGGTCGACGACAAGGACAAGACCAAGTGGCGGTTCACCTTGCGCAAGGGCGTGAAATTCCACGACGGCAGCGACTTCAACGCCGACGCCGTGATCTGGAATCTCGACAAGGTGCTGAACGACAAGGCGCCGCAATTCGACAAGCGGCAGAGCGCGCAGGTCAAGACCCGGCTGCCCTCGGTCGCGAGTTACGCCAAGATAGATGCCTCCACGATTGAGATCACGACCAAGACGGTCGACTCCTTCTTCCCCTATCAGATGCTCTGGTTCCTGGTCTCGAGCCCCGCGCAATATGAGAAGCTCGGCCGCGACTGGGACAAGTTCGCCAGCCAGCCTTCCGGTACCGGCCCGTTCAAATTGACAAAACTGGTGCCGCGCGAACTCGCGGAGCTTTCGAAGAATCCGGACTATTGGGACAAGAAGCGGATTCCGAAAGTAGACAAGATGATCCTGATCCCGATGCCGGAAGCGCTGACGCGCACCAACGCGCTGCTCGCGGGCCAGGTCGATCTGATCGAGACGCCGGCGCCCGACGCCGTGCCGCAGCTCAAGGCCGCCGGCATGAGGATCGTTGATAACATCACGCCGCATGTCTGGAATTATCATCTGAGCGTGCTGCCCGGCTCGCCCTGGACCGACATTCGCCTGCGCAAGGCACTCAATCTCGCAATCGATCGCGATGCCGTAGTCGGGTTGATGAACGGGCTCGCCAAGCCTGCCGAGGGCCAGATCGACCCGTCGAGCCCCTGGTTCGGCAAGCCAACCTTCGAGCTGAAATACGACCTAGCAGCCGCCAAGAAGCTGGTGGAGGAAGCGGGTTATTCGAAGGACAAGCCGCTGAAGACGACCTTCATCATCGCGCAGGGCGGCACCGGGCAGATGCTGTCGTTGCCCATGAATGAATTCCTGCAGCAGAGCTTCAAGGAGATCGGCATCGACATCGACTTCAAGGTGGTCGAGCTCGAGACGCTATATACGCACTGGCGCAAGGGCGCGGCCGATGAGATGAACGCCGGTATCACTGCCAACAATATCGCCTATGTGACGTCGGATCCGCTCTACGCCATCGTGCGGTTCTTTGCATCCGACCAGGTTGCGCCGGTCGGCGTCAACTGGGGCGGCTACAAGAATCCGAAAGTCGACGCACTGATCAACGAGGCCAAGCAAACATTCGATGTCGCCAAGCAGGATGATTTGATCGCACAGGCGCATGCACTGATCGTCGACGATGCCGCGCTGGTCTGGGTGGTGCACGATACCAATCCGCACGCGCTGTCGCCGAAAATCAAGACCTTCGTGCAGGCGCAGCACTGGTTCCAGGATCTGACGCAGATCGGAGTGGAGTGACGCAAGTAAACCCACCCGTCATTGCCGGGCTTGACCCGGCAATCCATCCATTTGAACAATGCACTTTCGCGATGGATGCGCGGGTCAAGCCCGCGCATGACATCCAAGCGCATCACTTCGTCATCAGCGCAAACGCACCGTTCCAGTCGTCGGGCGGCGGCTCTTTCTGGAAGGCCCGGATGCGCGCCTCGTAGAGGCTGTAGAGATACTGCAACGAATACGCCTCGTCGCTCTTGCGGCCGCGCTCGATGGCGGCGAGCGCGCCGTCCCAGTCGCGGCTGCGGTAGCAGGCAAGCATCTCGATCGTGAGGTTGCGCAGCCGCTGGAAGCGGCCGGAATTTGCGACGTCCTCGCGGCCGGCAATCGCATAGATCACCTCGGGCTCCTTCTTGCCCTTCACCAGGATGAAGTCGAGTTCGAGGATCGCGAACTTCTCCTTCACCGCGAGCGCGGTCTTCGAGCCCACGATGATCGGGAAGCCGTACTCCTTGGACTGTCCCTCCAGACGCGACGCCAGATTGACGCTGTCGCCGAACACCGAATAGTCGAAACGCACGTCGGACCCCATATTGCCGACCACGCAGGTACCGGTGTTGAGGCCGACGCCGATGTTGAGCGGCACATAGACGTGACCGCCTTCCTCTGCTTCCGCTGCGCGCTCCTGGTTCAGCTCATCAACACGCTCCAGCATGTCGAGCGCAGCTTCGCAGGCGTTGAGCTGGTGAGCCCTGTCGTCGAGCGGCGCATTCCAGAACGCCATGATGGCATCGCCCATATATTTGTCGATGGTGCCCTTGCGGGTGAGGATTGCGTTGGAGAGCGGCGACAGGAAGCGGTTCATCAGCGCAGTGAGGCCCTGCGGATCGCTCTTGTAGGTCTCGGAGATCGAGGTGAAGCCGCGCATGTCCGAGAACATGATGGTCATCTCGCGCTCCTCGCCGCCGAGCACGAGCTTTTCCGGAGAATGCGCGAGCTGCTCGACCAGCGCCGGCGACATGTATTGCACGAACTGCGACCGGATCTGCCGGCGCTGCTGCTGCTCGCGCACGAAGCTGGAGAAGATCAGCGTCAGATAGATCGCCGTCGTCGACATCAGCGGATAGGTGAAATCGATCAGCAGCCGGTGCTGCGTGTAGAAATACCAGGAGATGCCGAGCAGCACCGACGCGAACAGGCCGCCGACTGCGACCAGCGTCACCGGACCGAACTTCGGCGCGAACGCGATGACCAGCAGCCCCATGATCAGCGCGGCAAAGAACTCGATGCCGACGCCGTAACTCGGTTGCGAAACGATGTCTCCCGTCAGCGCGCTTTCCAGCACCTGGGCGTGAACCTCGACCCCGGGCATCGCCGGCGTAACCGGTGTCGTCTTGATGTCGTTCATTCCGATCGACGAGGTGCCGATCAGCACCAGTTTGCCCGCGATCCTGTCCGGCGCGACGCGCCCCTCCAGCACGTCGATGGCGGAGACATAGATCGAGGGATCGAGACGGGCGTAGTGGATCCAGAGCTGCCCGTTGCGGTCGGTCGGAATAGTGAAGCCCTTGACGCCGATACTCTGGATACCGCCCTTGTCGGCCTTGATCAGGATCGTGCCGGAGCCACTTACGACGCGCAGCATCTCGAAAGTCAGCGACGGCATCGTCACGCCCTGCGCGACCATGATCATCGGCACGCGCCTGACGATGCCGTCGCGCTCGGACTTGATCGTGAACAGGCCGCGGCCCGCGGCCGCCTCCTCGAGCAAGGGGACATTGCGCAGCAATCCTGGAAACTCGACCATGAACGGCTGCGGCTCCTCGCCGAGCATGGCGAGGCCGGTGACCGGGAGGTTCTGGTTGAGGTCGGCATGAACATTGAAGTCGCCGGATTCGCCGAGCACAACGCGCGAGTTGCGGATGGCGTCCGCAAGGATGCGGTCGTTGCTCGGCAGTTGCCGCAACCTGACGCGCATCTCCTCGTCGAGATTGCCGAACGTATCGGCCGCGATGTCCGGGTTGAGGCGGTCCGGTTCGGAAAATACCTCGTCGAATGCGATCACGACAGCGCCGAGCCGGGTGAGATTGGTGACGATGTCTGCGATCCGCGTTCGCGGCCATGGCCATTGGCCGAGCCGAGGACTAGCGAGGCTCCTCTCGTCGATATCGACGATAGTGACAGGGCGCGCGGTCTTTTTGCGGGGTTCGAGTACCTGGAAGCTGTCGAACGTCCTGATGCGGATTTCCTGAACCGGAGGCGGATCCCAGACGCGGAGCGCAGCGACGCCGATCAGCAGCCCTACGCACGCCAGTCGCGCATAGCCGAAGCGCCGCGCGAACCACCTTCGTATCGCCCTCAGCCGTGTCATGTCATTCAGGTATCATGGCGCGGCGGCTTGATCACGTTGTTGTTTCGGCAAGGCCCGCGAGAGCCGCATTTCGTCGGGCAGACGCTTACGCGAAATGGAAGTCGGCGGCGTGCAACTGCGCCTTGGCCACCCCCGACAGGACAATGGCATCGCTGGCATCCAGGGTGATAACCGTGTTGCCGTGTCCGTCATCGTGCGCCGCGGTCAAGGCTGCCTGCGCATTTGCAAATATTCCGCTGCCGAACTGCAGCGTGTCGGTGGTGGGATGGAAGTTTGTCACCGTGTCGTGGCCGATGCCGGTGAAATCGAACGCGAAATTATTGCTGGCGCCAGTGCCGGTCAGCGTCTGGTTCGGGACATTGGCAACGATCGTCTGGCTGGTCGCCTCGGGATCAACTCCGGCCTTGTCGCCACTCGCTGGCGGATCGACGATATTGACGCCGTCATGCTGATCGTCGGAAACCGTCCAGCTCGAGCCCGACAAATCACCGGCCAGTTTCAAAGTGACCGATTGGCTCGTCGTCTGGTCGGTCACGACAAGCGAGGTAGTGTCGGTATCGCTGTCGAAGCTTCCGGCGCCGGTCGACGCCACCACAGGATCGTCGGCCGCATCGAAGCCCCTGAGATCGAGCACATTGCCGGTGCCGACGATGCCGGCGATCTTGCCGGCGAAGCCTGCGGGGTCATCAAGCTGCAGCGTTCCACTGCTTCCGCCAAAGGTCACGGTCTGCGTCGTGGCCCCGGGGATTTCCAGCGTCACATTGGCTGCAATGTCCGGGCTGGCGTTGTCCGGGTCGCTGACATGCATGAGGAAGCTCGGCACGGTGGCGGTGCCATCCTGGACGAACTCGACATGGCCGGCCTCGATCTGCCCCGTGGTAAAGCCGCCAGTCGGTGCCGATACCCAGGTCTCGCCGTTGAAGACATTGAACTGACCGCCGGCGACGTCACCCACCGTATAGGTGAGGTTCGTGTAGCCGGGATCGCTGACGTTGAAGTCGCTATTGCACAGCACCGTGGTGCCGCCCTCGCCGACGGTCAGCGCAAAACTGTTGAGGATCGGGCCGACCTCGACAGTCGTGGTCACGGTGGGGCTGTGGACGACGTTGTCATACGCCGCCCATGTCACCGTACGCTCGCCGTCGGCGGCTCCGGGAGCGAACTTGATCAGTTGCAGGGCGGCGTCGAAGTCGGCAGCGGATGGGCTGCCTGCGATTCCCGATAGGAAAATCGAAGGCTGGTCGGGATGGGTGACGTTGTCGAAATGATAGTGGATGGTGCCGTCCGAATAGACGAGTTCGCCATCGAGGCTGCCATTGATCGAGAGGGCGTCGCCGCTCCTGGCGCCGGATGAAATCCAGACGTTGACGCTCGCGACCGTACCGGTGTCGTCCGTGACGGCGACCGACGGGTCCAGCGAGACCGGCGTACCCGCATAGGTGACGGAGTTGTCCGCGCCGGCGACCACGGGCCCACTACTGTTGTTGCCGCCGCTGCTAAACTCCGAGTAGGTAAAATTATCCAGCGCGAACTGCGTACCGGAACCATTATAGCCTGCGCTCGTTCCGCCGGACGACGTGAAGACCAGATTGGTAATATCGGTGAAGTCGAACTCGAACCACGTCGGCGACGTCGTGTTGACGACGACGGTTTTCTCATCGAGCAGCGTGCCATTGTTGTAGTCGTCGACGGTGATCGTCAGCCCATTGTTCCAGGCACTCGTGAGATCGGCCCCGATGAAGTCGAATGCGGCACCGCTGACCGACGCAGGGTTTCCATAGCCGTTGTATGCGACGTTCGGCGCCGAAACGGTCCCGAAGAAATATCCGGAGGGATATATGCTGGGGCCGTGCAAATAGTCGAAATTGGACCAGTTCAGACTACCGTATCCGTTCGGCACCACAATGCCGCCGGCCGGCAGGTCGTCGAACGTCAATGTGGTCGCCTCGGCCTGTGTCACCGATACGCCCACTGTCTGCTGGGTCGCGGTGTTGCCCAGGCTGTCGATCGCGGTCACATAAATGGGGTCAGAACCAGGCGTTGCGCTGGTGTCGATCAGCGTCGCAAGGTCGGTGTTCACGTCGCTTAGCGTACCCGTAATCGAGAGCGTGGTCCCGGCAGCGCTCACCGTATCGCCGTCGCCGACCGCGTTCGCCGACAGCACGCCATGCTGGTCGGTGAGGGTGACCGTGAAGATCTCGCCCGTCGTGTTGCCGCTCTCTGCCAGGCTGATACCGCCGATCGCGGCCTGATGTCCCGCGACGAACGTGTGGGAGTCGGTCCCGACCGTGATCGCCGGGACATCGTTGACCGTCGTTGCGATTTGCGCAGAAGCGGTGTTGCCGAGGTTATCGACCGCGGACAGCGTGATGGTATCCGCGCCGAGCGTGCCATTGGTGACGTGCAGTGTCGCGAGATCGCTGTTCACATCGCTCAGCGTGCCAGTGATGGTCAGGTTGGTGCCGTCGGTGCTCACCGTGTCTCCGTCGCCGACGGCGGTCGCCGATAGCACGCCGTGCGTGTCGGCGAGCGTGACCACGAAGATCGCGTCCGGTGTGGCACCGGTCTCCGACAAGCTGATGCCCGAGATCGCCGCCGATTGGTCGATCCCGATCGTCTGCGTGCTGGTCGGCACCTTGAGCACCGGCGGCTGTTCGACCGCTTCCGTCAGCGTTACCGACACCGTCTCGCTGACCGTGCCGCCATGGCCATCGCTGATCACGACGTCGAAGGTCTCGATCTTGCTGTGCGAGGGGATGCCGTCGAGCGCGGTGCGGACGGCCGCGGAACTGGCATCATACGTCCAGGTGAATTCACCGCCGGTTCCGCTGCCGGTGGTGTCCGACGCCAAGGCAAGCGTCAGGGTTCCGAGCGCGGCGCCGCTGCCGGTGTAGGTCACGCTCTGGACCGTGTGTGTATCCAGGAGATTGGGATCGGCGAAATCGATCGTCCCGTTCGTGGTCAGCGTCGGCGGGTCGACCTCGCCGTTGCGGACATCGAAAACATCGACGCCGTCGATCCCGGTGTTGCCGGCGGTCTGTGGCAGGGTCAGCAACGCAATCTGGTTCCCGGACTGCGGCAGCTCGTAGTAATGCGAACCGTCGCCTGCACTATAGCCGATCCGCGCCGGCGTCCCGCCGAGACCATTAGTCCCGCCGGTGGTCCACTGGATCTGGCCGTAGCGGTACTCGATGTCGAAATTGCCGCCGCCCTCGTTGATCAGCACGACCTGGAAAGAATTGAGCTTGTCGGTGGCTGCCGAATAGTAGCCGACATCGTCCCAGGTGATGGTCATGATGCCGTCGGCCTGGTCGAGGTCGTAGAACACCTGACCGTGTCCGCGCGTGTCGACGTGCGCCCAGAACGGCGCAATGATCGGGCTGTCGAAGCCTGCGCCGATCGCCTCCGGCGTGTACGCGCTCAGCGGCGCGGAGAAAGTGATGTTGCCATTGTTGTTGATGTAGAGCGAGGTGAAATGGTGGCCGAAGAAATCGATGCCGCCCGAGCCGAACACCGAGGTGATGTCGATCGCGCTGCTGGAGCCGTCGTCGTTCGGGAGCATCGCCAGCGTGCCAAATCCCGTAGCATTCGGCAGGTTGCTGATCAGTCCGGACGTCGCGAGTTCCGCCGCAGTGCCCGGGCTAATCGTATTGTGGCCGCCGCCCTCCGCGGCGAGCATGATCGAGCCTGTCGCGACCGTTCCTGAGGTAATGACGGGCGCTTCATTGAAGCCGGTCACGGTGACGTCGATGACCCGCTGCGCAGTGCCGTCGAAGGAGGTGACGGTCAACTGCTCGTGGACCACCTGTCCGCCGGACAGACTGTCCGCGCGTGCGCTATCCAGCGTGTAAGTCCATGCGCCGGTCGACGCATCGAAGGTGAAATTGCCGTAAGCGCCGGTGAGTGCCGCGCTCGCGACCGGCCTGAACACGGCTTCCCCGGCGTCAATGTCGTGCACCGTCAGCGTTCCGTTCGCCGTGACCGAGGCACCCTCGGACACACTGCCGGCCGCCGGCCCGGTGATCGTCGCAGGATCGTTCTGAACACTGAGACTTGCCGTCGAGGTCGCGGTCAGCGTGCCATCGGAGGCCGTGTAGTTGAATACGACCTCGCCGTGGAAGCCGGACGCCGGCGTGTAGGTCCAGCTACCGTCCTGGTTGTGCACCAGCGTGCCGCCGCCCGTCTTGATCGAAACGTCGGTGATCGACAGCGACAGACTGTCGATATCGCTGACGGCCTTCAGCAGCGTGTTAGGCGTAATCGTATAGGAACCGTCTCCATGGGCATCCGCAAGCGTCACCGGGTCTGCGACCGGCGCCACTTCCGCTGGTACGATGACGGGCTGCACAAGGTCTTGCACCGCCACCGTGACAGGGACGGTCGTGGTGCCGCCGCTGTAGCTCAGCACGATGTTGAAAACTTTGGCGAGGTCGTCGCCATAATGGAGCCCGGCAAAATCGGACTTCGCCTCGCTGAAGCTCCACTGCACATTTCCGTTGCTGTCGAAGGCCGCAGTCAGGAGATTGGTCGGATTGCCGGACGCGTCGGTGACGCTGAGCGAAACCCCGCTGCTGCCACCGGTGATCTGGATCTCGCCTGACGCCGTGAGCTGAGCCGGAGAGCTAGCCGTTTCCTGGATAATCGCGCCGTGGCCCGACGTCGGATCGACGAAGTAGATGTTGTTGGCCCCTGACGAGCCGCCCGAGAAGGACGAGTTGCTGGCAAATGCGAAATAGAGACCGCCCGCGCTGATCGCGACACCGCCCTCGGACGGAGCGTTGCTGCCGGCACTGACCAGCTTGAAGACAGGATGCGCGGGATCAGTGACGTCGACAACGTAAGTGTCGGCATAGGTATTGGTGTCATCCGGCGTGAGTTCCGCCGTGCTGGTGAAGATAATGAAATGGCCGTCCGGGCTGATGACGGGATTGCTGCTGTCGCCGGCCGGCGCATTCGCGGTCGTGAACACCACATGGCCGGTGGTGAGATCATACATGCTGATCTCGGTGTGACCGGACGCCCCCTCAGATTGATAAACCACGTAGTGGCCGTCGGCGCTGATGGAGGCCGCGGTGATGCCGGCACCGGTCGACGTGCTCGCGATCTCGCTGATCAGGCCCGTCGACACATTGTAGGTAAAGAGATGGCCGGAGCCACCCGGCGCCGAGTCCGCGCTCCAGAAGGCGATGATGTGGCCATCGGCACTGATCGCCGGCTTTAGCAGCGTGCCGGTGGCGCCGACCACGGCCGGCGTAATCGTGCCTTTGGAATTGCCCTGTAGATCGAAGATGCCGATTCCGCCGCCGGCGAGCTGCGCCAGGATCGTGCTGCCGTCGCCGCTGACGGCGGGTGAAGAACCGGCCACGATCTCGATCTGCTTGTGAAAATGCGCCGGATCGGACGGATCGGTACCCCAGACGAAAATATATGTGTGGGTGCCGTCGGTGCCCTGATAGACGACGTAGCGGCCATCCGAGCTTATGGTCTGGCCGGAATAGGTGAAGCCGTCATTGGCAGGTGTCACCTGCGTCGTGGTGCCGGTCGCGCGGTCGTAGTAATAGATGACGCCATCGGGGTCGTACACGACGTTGCCCGAGGCGCTCATCACCGGGCCAGTATGGTCGATCGCCCCCGTGGTGATCGCGCCCACCGGCGACGGCGTCACCGGGAAGGGGATCGACGGGAAAGGGATCGACGGCGGCGGAGCTTCAGTCCCGACCGGCTTCACCACCACAAAGGTTTGGCTCGGCGTTGTCCCTGGCAGGGATCCGCCGATGGTGAATAAGTGGGGGTCCGTCTGCGAGGTGGGGTCGCCGTTCTGGTTCGGACTGCCGCCATTGGTGTACGACGGCTTCAGACTTTCCGTGTACGGCGAGTCCGCCGGCGAGCTGCTGCCGACACTCGCATATCTGGTCTGCGGATTGGCGTTGTCGGTATGCTGCGGCAGGTTCGGATCGATCGCCTTCTGCAGTTCGTAGGTGTTCAGCGCCGCCTGGAAGGCGTTGAACTCGGCTGCGACCTGCGCCGGCGTCTTGTCGCTCATCTGCGCGATCACATTGAAGGTCGCGGTCGGGGTCAGCGTCAGCGAGCCGCCGCTGCTTGTGACCATGCCGATCAAATTGCCCTGGGAGTCGAAGACCTGGACCGAGTGGAGCAAGCTGTCGTGCTGGTCGATGACCGAGATCGACACGTTGCCGTCGTTCGAATCGATATCCAGCGTCACCGCGGTGCCGCGGATACCCATCGTCGCGATCGGTGTACCGACCTTCATGTCACCGGTCTTGGCGACCTGGCCGGCGACGAAGGTCGCTGCGCCCTGCACCAAAGTGAACAACGACGTGTTGTTCGTGCTGGTCGGGTCGTAGGTCAGGTCATTGAGCATCAGCCGCGCATTGGCGCTGAGGTTGAATGTCGTGCCGTCGTTCAACACGAGGCCGAGGGTCGAGTTGCTGCCGGTCTGCACCACGTCGGTCTGGTAGACCGCATCGCCGTTTTGCAGATCGACCGTGACACCGTTGCGGACGATGCTGGCGCTGCCTGACAGCTTGGCGACGTGCCCGATCAGCTTGGCGGGGGTAGCGCCGCCGGCTTGCGCGTATTCCGTATGGCCGGTCAGCGCATCAACGACCCGGGGGTCCATCGGTGCGCCGTCAGGCGAGCGCAGCGCCGGATGCTTGTCGCCGTGGAAGTAATTCGGCACCACAACACGGTGCGTCTCATCGGAGATGACGAGGTCGCCACCGGACTTGTGGTAGTCTCCGGAAAACAGCAGGTGGGCGTCGGGAATCGTGACGCCTTCCGCGCTGCCTGGATGGGCAAGCGAATCGAGATCGATGTGGGTGTGGCTCAAGGAGTCGAGCCCGCTCGATCCGAATTTACCGGCGTAATTCAATGCGCCACCATAAATCGTTAATAAAACTTAAATATTCCCTACGAGGCCATCTATACCATTGCGATTCCCAGCGCGAAAGCACGCAAACAGTGTGCTCACCCGATAGCCAGCGTATTCGCGAAGAATTTCGGTCAGTAGATCGATACAAATATTGGCAGATTGCATGATTATGTTTGCGCCTTTCTCAACAAAGGTCGAACTCAACTGGGTATTTCCAAGTAAAAATGTCACAGTTCCTACGTGAAAGAGGGCGTTAGTCTTGACCTCACACACCCACCCTCACTTGTCCTGAGTTCTTCGGGACGATTCGACCCGGATTTCTGGTTCAAGACTATGATCTGGTTAACAGATCGCGCAAAAGCCGCGCACGCCGACCCGTTAACCAGCAATCAAGGATAAGGCTTCCCTTCCAGCAAAAGGTTCGACCGGCCGCGGTCACAAAATCGATAAACTTTTACAGGAGTGAGCGAGATGGCTTTCAGCCTGCCGAGCGACTTTCGCCGGCCTGCGGGCGGGCCTTAAGCAGTTCGGAAACAATACAGCCGATCCTGTCGCCTCGAAATGATCCAGTCGCGTGCGGGCGAATTTCGCCAGCCGAATGCCTGGACAGGGGGTGTCAGATGGGGATTTTCGGTTACGCGCGCGCGCTGCGTGTGCTTCTGCTTGCCTGCGGGCTGGCCCTGGTTGCGCCTATCGACGTCTTGGCGGCGAACCTGCTCTCTCCGGCGGGCGCATTGCTGATCAAAAAATTAGCCGAGCCGTTTGGCATCCCAACCGTCATTCTCGACGGCGGCGGGGTGCACGACAAATGGTTTGGCCTGCAGAGCCGCCTCGACGACGACATGGTGCAGCTCGTACTTTGTGATGGCGATCGCGAACGTTGCGCCTCGCCCGCTGCCCTGCAACTGCTCGCCATCATCGATACCGCGCGGGCCCGCGACGGCCGCGCCCGGCTCGGCGAGATCAACCGCGCGGTCAACCTCGCCATCCACCCCGCCAGCGACATCATGCAGTATGGAGCGATCGACGTCTGGGCCTCACCGCTCACGACCTTCGACCACCGCGCCGGCGACTGTGAGGATTATGCGATCGCCAAGCTCGCGGCGCTCCGCCTTGCCGGCATCTCAGCTGAAGACCTTCGCCTCGTGATCATGCACGACACGCGGCTCGGCGAGGACCACGCTGTCGCCGCCGTATGGCTCGACGGTCACTGGCTCACCCTCGACAATCGCCGGATGGCAATGGTGGAGGACTCCGATATGCGCAACTATCGGCCAACCTTCGTGATCGGCCGGGACGGTGTCAGCAAGTACACCGATATACCGGCCGTCGCCGAGGCCGCGTTGCGGCCGGTTGCACAGGTGGATTGATCGGCTTCCGGCCGCTGCGGTTCCATCGGGTATCCAAAAACGACGCGAACCATACTTCCACACATATCGCGCCCGATTTGACGTCGGCGATTCACCGCACCGAAACGGTTTATGTTCAAGGTGCACAACCAACCGGTTCCGGATCGCACCACCATCATGACAACAGCATCATCCGCACTCGAGGTGCGAGGGTTAACCAAGCGTTTTGACCGCCCGGCGGTCGATGCGCTCGATCTCACCGTGCATGTCGGCGAGTATTACGCGCTGCTCGGGCCGAACGGTGCCGGCAAGACCACGACGCTGCGCATGGTGGCAGGCCTGCTGCGGCCCGATGCCGGCTCGGTGTCGATCCTCGGCATCGATGCGCTGCGCGATCCGGTGGCCGCGAAACAGGTGGTGGCCTGGGTGTCGGACGAGCCGATGATCTACGACAAGCTGACGCCGCTGGAGTATCTCGAATTCGTCGCCGGCCTCTGGGGCATCGATCCCAAGATCTCCGAGACATCGGCGCACGATCTGCTGGTGTCGCTCGGGCTCGAGCCGCATCTCAATGAGCGCTGCGAGGGCTTCTCCAAGGGCATGCGCCAGAAGGTGGCGCTCGCCGGCGCGCTGGTGCACGACCCGCGCCTGATCATTCTCGACGAACCCCTGACCGGTCTCGACGCGTTGTCAGCGCGTCACGTCAAGGGACTGCTGCAGGATCGCGTGCGCGCGGGCTGCACCGTGATCATGACGACACATATTCTCGAGGTCGCCGAGCGCATGGCTGACCGGATCGGCGTGATCGCGGCCGGAAAACTGATCGCCGAAGGCACGCTGGACGAGCTGCGTCAGCAGAACGGCCGCAACGACACCAGCCTCGAGGACATGTTCATCGCGCTGGTCGACACCGAAGCGGCTGCCGCGTGAACTCGGTCGCCCATTTTTCCTGGTTCGCCCGCCACGAGTTCCGCCTCGCCTGGCGCGAATGGCTGGCGATGATGACCGGCGGCCGGCGCCGCCGCAACCGCGCCGTGATCGGACTCCTGGTCTTCGCCGCGGTCATGCATCTGCCGGCCTATGTCGTGGTCGCCGGCTTCGCCGACCTCCGGTTCCCGCTCGATCCGTCGTCGCTGATCGTGCTGACCGCGACGATCTTCCTGTCGTGGGCCCTGGTCCTGTCGCAGGCGATCGAATCCGTGACACGCGTATTCTATGCCCGTGCCGATCTCGACCTGATCATGTCATCGCCGGTGCAACTGACCAATATTTTCTCGGTCCGTATCGCTGCCATCGCGCTGTCGGTGAGCTCTATGGCACTGTTGCTGTCGACGCCGTTCATCGACGTGCTGGTGATGCTCGGCGGGGCACGGTGGCTCAGCGGCTTCGGGGTCGTGGTCGCGATCGGTCTTTCGGGCGCGGCGGCCGCGATTGCCATCACCGTATTCCTGTTCCGCCTGATCGGGCCGAGCCGGACGCGTCTCGTCGCGCAGATCGTCTCCGCCATCATCGGCGCGGGCTTTGTCATCGCGCTGCAGGTCGTTGCGATCCTCTCTTACGGCACGCTGTCGCGCTTCGCCGTGCTGACCTCGGACACCGCGGCGCGCCTGGCTCCTGCCGCCGACAGCATGGTGTGGTGGCCTGCGCGTGCCGCGCTGGGTGATACCGAAGTGATGATGCTGCTGGTCGCCGGCGGGCTCATGATGCTCGGCGGCGTCATGGCGGTATTCGCCCCGCGTTTTGCCGACACGGTCGTGAGCGTCGCGGCCAATCCGGCTGCGGCCACACGCGGGCGCGCCCACGCCTTCCGCTCAGGCTCGCGGCAGCAAGCGCTGCGCTGGAAGGAATTCCTGCTGCTGCGCCGCGATCCCTGGCTGCTGTCGCAGAGCCTGATGCAGATGCTCTATCTGGTGCCGCCGGCGCTGATGCTGTGGCGAAGTTTTTCCGACTCGTCGACCGCGATCGTGCTGATCACGCCCGTGATCGTGATGGCTGCGGGTCAGTTCGCCGGCGGGCTCGCCTGGCTGACGATCTCGGGCGAGGACGCCGCCGATCTGGTGGCGACCGCGCCGCTGCCGCCGTCACGCATCGTCCGCACCAAGATCGAGGTGGTGTTGATCGCGATCACCGCCATCTTCACACCGCTGGTGGTCGCGCTGGCCTTCACCTCGCCACGGCAGGCCGCGGTGACCGCGATCGCGGTGCTCATTGCGACCGCGTCCGCCGCTGCGATCCAGCTCTGGTTCCGTGCACAGGCGAAGCGCAGCCAGTTTCGCCGGCGCCAGACCTCCTCACGCGTCGCGACCTTCGCGGAGGCCTTCTGCTCGATCGGCTGGGCCGCGACATCGGCGCTGGCGCTGACGATCCCGGACGCCGCCGTCGTCAGCGGCGTGTTGACCGCGGCAATTCTGGCCGCTGCGTGGAAGATCAGCCCGCGGCGCGAATAACCGCCAAGGTCGGCTGCCAGTCAGGGCATATTCGCTATCTCGTTGAACCGAAAACGGATTTCCAGCGACTTGGATAGCAGCGACAGATCCAGCAGTGTCATCGAATCGTTCGAGTGCGACCGTTATCTTGCTGGAATCTCGAGCCGATACCATTTCAAGCCTCAGGGCGAAAAGCACAGGAGAGGAAGCGGATGAACGAAACCATCAATGTCCCGGCGGTGATGGTGGATGCGTCCGCGGTCGCGCGTATCAGGTCCGAGATCGACATCTCCGACCGGTCGCGCATCGTCACCTTCGGTGATCGCGCGCAGCGTTCGGTGGTCGAGTTTGCCGACCGGATCCTCGCCCAGACCCAGAACCGGGAGCTTGGCACCACCGGCAAGCTGCTGTCAGACATCCTGGCCAAGGCGCGCAGTCTCGATCCGGCCGCGCTCAAGGACGGCGGCTTTCTCACCCGCCTGTTCTCCTCGATGGAAGCACGCCTGCGGCGGTTCACCGAGCAATTCGGCGACGTCGCCTCGCAGGTCGATCGCGTTTGCGTCGAACTCGACCGCAACAAGGAAACCCTGCGCCGCGATATTGCAGTTCTCGACGAACTGCATGAGCAGACCAGGACGTCACTCGTCGACCTCGATTCGCATATCGCAGCCGGCAAGGCCTTCGTGGAAGGCTTTCGCCATGGCAAGCTGGTCGAGCTGGAGCAAGGCGTAAAGGCGGCGCCCGCCGGCAGCGATGCGCTGCTGGCGGCCCAGACCTACCAGGATGCCGTCCAGGCGCTCGACCGGCTCGAAAAACGCGTCTTCTATCTGCAACAGGCGCGTCAAATCGGCATTCAGCAATTGCCGCAGATCCGCATTGTGCAGTCCAGCGACGAAACCCTGATCGAAAATCTCCAGGCAACCACCGAGCTCACCATTCCGGTGTGGAAGCAGAAAATGATCCTGCTGCTCGGCCTCACCAGGCAGAAGTCGGCGCTTGACCTGCAGAAGACGGTGACCGATGCGACCAACGAAATGATGCGGCAGGCGTCCGAGATGATGAAGACGCAGGCGATCGAGATCGAGAAGCAGTCGCAGCGCGGCATTGTCGACATTGAGACGCTGGAAAAGACCAACAGCGATCTGCTCGACACGATTTCAGGCGTCCTCGGCGTCCAGGAACAGGGCCGCAGGAAGCGTGCCGAAATCGAGCAGCGGATGGCGCAGTTGACCGACCAGCTGAAATCAGCGTTGTCCAAGTCGCCCGTATGAAGCTCATCGCTCCGAGGTCCGCTGCGGCGAGATTCGCGGCCGGCCTGTTGCTCACGCTGGGGCTCGGCGCTTGTTCGGCGCCGGGGCCGCAATTCACCATCCTGTCCGGCTCGGAGAACGAGGTGCTGGAGCCGATGGTGCAGGAGTTCTGCCAGTCGCGCCATGCCTCCTGCACGGTGCACTACCAGGGCTCGCTGGATATCGCGCTGGCGCTCAAGCCGGGCAATGATCCCGACGCCGACGCGGTCTGGCCCGCGGCCTCGATCTGGATCGACATGTTCGACACCGCCCGGCGCGTCAAGTCGGTGAAGTCGATCGCCCAGATGCCCGTCATCCTCGGCGTGCGGCGGTCGAAGGCGCAGGCCCTGGGCTGGATCGGCGCCAAGGTGACAACCCGGGATATCCTGGCCGCCGTCGAAGGCGGTCGCCTGAAATTCCTCATGACGTCAGCGACCCAATCGAATTCCGGAGCCTCCGCCTACCTGGCGATGCTGGCGGCCGGGATCGGCAAGCCGGACTTGATCGAGGCCGGCGATCTCGACAAGAGCGAGGTGCTTGCCACCGTGCGCGGACTGTTGCGCGGCGTCGAACGTTCGTCCGGCTCCAGCGGCTGGCTGGCCGATCTCTATCGTGAGGGCGAACGGACCGGCGCAAACTACGACGCCATGTGGAACTACGAGGCTGTCATCAAGGAGACCAACGACAAACTGGTCGCCGACCGCAGGGAGCCGCTTTACGCTGTCTATCCTGAGGACGGCGTGTCGGTCGGCGATTCGCCGCTCGGCTTTGTCGACCGCGGACGGGGCAAGGATGTCGAAAGCTTCTTTGCCGATCTGCAGGCGTTCCTGCTGAAGAGCGAGACGCAGGCGCGGATCGCCGCCACCGGGCGTCGGGTCGAACTGGGGCGGGCCGCGGTGCTCAAGGCGGATACCACCACCAATCTCGACCCCGGCCGGCCGCTTACGGTGGTCCGGCCGCCGGAACCTGCCGTCATTCAGAAAGCGCTGGGGCTTTATCAGGAGGCATTGCGGCGCCCGTCATTGACTGCGATGTGCCTCGATGTCTCCGGCAGCATGCAGGGCCCTGGCGAGGCGCAGTTGCTCGATGCGATGCGTTTCCTGCTCACGCCGGCGCGGACGCGCGAGGTGCTGGTGCAATGGTCGAACGAGGACCAGATCATCGTGCTTCCGTTCAGCGACCGCGTGCTGTGGACGGCGAGCGCAGGCGGCGACGAGGCCGCCCAGGCCGATCTGCTCGGCAAGGCCCTTCAGCTGCGCGCAGAGGGCGGCACGGATTTCTACACCTGCGCCGCGCGGGCGCTGGCCGCCATGAAGCCGTACCTCGACCGTGGACAACATCTGCCCGCCATTGTCATCATGACCGACGGCAAGAGCCAGGGTGCGATGTCGACCTTCGAGCTGCCGTGGCGCGCGGAGGGGCATCGGGTGCCGGTCTTTGGCGTCACGTTCGGTGAGAGTGCCGACCGCAGCCAGCTCGACAATTTGGCCGCGCTGACCGGCGGGCGGGTGTTTGACGGCACCAGGAGCCTGACCCAGGCTTTTCGGGCCGTGCGGGGTTATAACTGAATGCCATCGGCATGGTCAGGCATGAACTGGATCGCTGGCGGGGCCGGTGCCGCCATCCTGTTGCCACTGCTCGCGGTCGGCGTCGGCATGCCGTTCTGGATCGCCGGCCTGATCAGCGTTGCGGCCGGCGGCGGGCTGGTGGTCATGCTGGCTCCGCGCAAACTGTTCGACGGACTGGAGGGCAGTGGCGCTGCCCGCGGCAAGATCGAGTTCGCGCGCGACCTCCTGACCGATGCCGAGCCGCTGGCAATCCGCCTCGAGGTCGCGGTGAGCACGATCCGCACCCAGAAGGTCGCCGAACGCGTCCGTCACCTGGCGCGGAGATCGCGCGAGATCTTCGCCGGCGTCGAAGCGGACCCGCTGCGCGTCGACCGCGTGCGCCGCTTCCTGACCTATTATCTGCCGCGCGCGGCCGAACTGGCCGAAGCCTATGCCGTGCTCGAAAAGAGCGGCAACCGCGACACCACGCGGCTGGCCGCGACCGGCGACCTGATCGACCGCCTCGATGCGGCCTTCAGCCATTATGCGACAAACCTGCAAGAGGCCGATCTCGGCAACCTCGACATCGAGCTCAAGCTCCTGAAGAGCTCGCTCGATGAGGATCTCGGCCCGTCGGCCCTTCCTGCACCGTCAGATCCGGGCAAAAATCCGGACAAGAGGAGAGCCTGATGGCCATTTCCCGCCGGGCTTTTGGTGTCGGACTGCTGGCCGCCAGCGCCGCCGGCACCGGCGGCTACGTCTATCTGCGGCAACATCCGGAGATCGCCGGCCGATTCGGCGAAGCCAAGAAATTGTTCGGATTTGCCGGCGGCGAGAAGGAAGGGTTTCTTGCCAACACCCAGGTCCGCGGCCTGCTGGAACGACGGTTCGGATTGATCCTCGATGCGCGGCGCGCAGGCTCCGTCGAGATGGTACGCGAACGCGCGCTGCTCGACCAGAAGCCGCAATTCCTGTGGCCGTCCTCTTCGGTGCTGGTCGACGTTGCGCGCAGCTCCGGCGTCAAGATTTCGCGCGACCAGGTGATCTTCAATTCGCCGATCGTGCTCTACTCATGGGATCGTATCGCCGACGGGCTGGTGAAGGGCGGCTTTGCCGAGCCCGCCGGCGGCCCGCGCTACACGGTCGACCTGCTCAAGGTGCTGAAGGCCATCATTGCCGGCGAGACCTGGGAAGCGATGGGCGTGAGCGGCCTGTTCGGCCGGGCCCGCATCGTCTCGACCGATCCGAACAAGTCCAATTCCGGCTTCATGTTTGCCGGACTGACCGCGAGCCTGTTGAGCGGCGACGTCATCGCGCTCGATTCGCTTGGCAAGATCGACGGTGACGTTGCGACCGTGTTTCGCCGCATGGGCTACAAGCCGCCATCGTCGGGCAAGCTGTTCGACGACTACGTCGCCGGCGGGGCCGGCGCCCAACCGCTCATCGTCGGCTACGAGAACCAGTTGATCGAGTGGGTGTTGCAGGACGCCGAGCGGTGGAAGCGCGTCGAGGCCAACGCGCCATCCAAGCCGGTGATCCTTTATCCCAGGCCCACCGCGTTCTCCGCCCATCCGCTGATCAGCATCGATCGGGCCGCCGACGAACTTATCGACGCCCTGGTGAGCGAAAGCCTGCTCGAGCTTGCCTGGGAGGAGCACGGTTTTCGCGGGCCGCTCGGCACCATCGGCAAGGCGCGTAACCCGCTGTTGCAGTCGCGCCTGATCGAACGCATCGATGCCGTGCTGCCGATCCCCGACGCGCCCGTCATGCTGGCGTTGCTCGATCGGCTATCGGCCGCGTGAGCTGCGCGTCCGCTACGCCCGCACCACCTCCATCACCGCCGCGGCAAAGACGTCAGGTGTTTCCTGCGGCACATTATGTCCGGCGCCCGGCACGATGTGATGGCTGCGGCGGCCGGTGAATTTCGCCGCGCTGGCGCGGCCGTCGCTCGCCGGAAGCACGCCGTCGGCATCGCCGTCCAGTGTGACGGCCGGCACTGATATCGCAGGCATCGCAGCCAGTCGACGTTGCAGGTCGGCATAGCGCGGATCGCCTTGGGCAAGGCCGAAGCGATGGCGGTAGCTGTGGATCACGACGTCAACATAGTCAGGGTTGTCGTGCGCCGCGGCGCTGCGCTCGAAAGTCATGTCGTCGAAATCCCAATCCGGTGACCAGTCCTCCCACAGCATTCGCGCGATCTCGCGCCGGTTTGCGGCAAGGCCGGCACGGCCGCGCTCGATCTGAAAATAATATTCGTACCAAAGCGCGATCTCGAAGTTCGGCTCGATCGGCGTCATCGCCCGCGACAGGTCCTGGATCAGATAGCTGTTCACGGTCACGAGGCCTGCACAGCGATCCGGCCATAGCGCCGCCGCGACGCAGGCCGCACGGCCACCCCAATTGTGCCCCGCCAGCACCGCCCGACTGATGCCGAGCGCATCCATCAGCGCGATCACGTCGGCGCCCAGCGCCGCCTGCTCGCCGGAGCGCAACGTCGCGACATCGCGAAAGCGCGTGTCGCCGAAGCCGCGCAGATAGGGAACGATGACGCGGTAGCCTTGTGACGCCAGCTGCGGCACGACATCGACGAAGGAGTGGATGTCATAGGGAAATCCGTGCAGCAGGATCACCACCGGCCCATCGGCAGGGCCGGCTTCGTGAAAGGCGACGTTGAGCACGCCAGCGTCGACATGACGGAGCGACACCAGCCGCGCCGTCGATGCCGTGCGTGTGGGATTCGCTGACGGCACGGCTTGCGCAAGCGCGTTGCCGGCAAGGCCCGACAGAGCTGCGGCAACGATCAGACGACGCTTGCGATCGACGGTATCAGGCATGATCTCAAGCCTTGATCAGCTCCATTACCGCCGCGGCAAAGGCTTCCGGCACCTCCTGCGGCAGATTATGGCCGGCGTGCGGGATCACCCGATGCGCCCGCCGGGCGGTGTACTTCGCCGCGCTGGCGCTGCCGTCGGTAGCGGCCGTGACGCCGTCCTCCGCCCCGTCAAGCGTGATGGTGGGGACCGTAATCACCGGCAATGTATCGAGCCTTCGCCGTAACCCGGCATATTGCGGATCGCCATCTGCGAGGCCGTAACGATGCCGGTAGCTGTGGATCACGACATCGACATAGTCAGGATTGTCGAGTGCGACGGCGGTGCGTTCGAAACAGGTGTCGTCGTATTGCCAGGCCGGCGACCATTGCGACCACAAGATCCTGGCGATGCCGCGGCGGTTGGCGGCGAGCCCTGCGCGCCCACGCTCGATCTGGAAGTAATACTGGTACCACAGCGGCACCTCGCGCTCCGGCCGCGCCGGCACCATCGCATGCGCAATGTCCTGGATCATGTAGCCGTTGGTGCAGACGAGTCCGATGCAACGTTCCGGCCAGAGCGCGGCCCCGATCGAAGCGGCGCGGCCGCCCCAATCATATCCGGCGAACACCGCGCGCTTGATCCCGAGCGCATCCATCAGCGCCATCATGTCGGCGCCGACGGCGGCCTGCTCGCCCGAGCGCGGCGTCGCCTTGTCGCGGAATGTCGTCGGCCCGTAGCCGCGCAGATAGGGCACGATGACGCGGCAGCCCTGTGCTGCCAGGTCAGGCGCGACGTCCACATAGGAATGAATGTCATAGGGAAAGCCGTGCATCAGCATCACGGCAGTGCCGTCGGCGGGACCGGCCTCGTAATAGGCAACGTTGAGCACGCCGGCGTCGACATGGCGCAACGGCTCCAGCCGTTTGGTCGAAGGTGCGCGTGGCGCGGAGGTTTTGTCGGTCACGGCTTGCTCCCTGGTCCTGGCTGCTCGCGCGGCATGGTAGCGCTTCTCGCCGGATTAATCGCCTGGATCGCATTGCGGCCCACGCCATGGAGCGATGCGCCCGCGTCATCATGACGGCAGGCCAATTCGGCGATAATCTTGCGGCGCTACGGACGGAACACGCCATGATGAGATTGCTCGCCACGCTCGCCCTGTTCGGTGTCTTCGCCACCCAGGCCGGAGCGCAGGAGGCTCCGCGCAGCGAGTGCCTGGCGATGGCAAATGCGCCGCCGCGCGCGGTGCCGGTCGGCCTCCGACACGTGGCAGCGAAAGCCGACGAGGTCGCGATCACCTATGCCGGCCATTCGACCTATTTTATCGATACGCCGGGCGGCATCCGCATCGCCACCGACTACAGCGGCGCCTATCAGATCGGACGGCTGCCCGACATCGTCACCATGAACCGGGCACATTCGACGCATTGCACGCTATTCCCCGACCCCAGAATTCCCCATGTGCTGCACGGATGGGGCGAGAATGGGCAGGCCGCGCACTATGCCGAGCGCATCGGCGACGTCTATATCCGCAACGTCACCACCGATATCCGCCGCTACTGGGGTGAGGATGCCGGCGGCGAGATGATCAAGGATGGCAATTCGATCTTCATCTTCGAAGTCGCCGGCCTCTGCATCGGCCATCTTGGTCACCTCCACGTCAAGCTCGACGACAGCCAGTTCGCGGCGATCGGCCGGCTCGACATCGTGATGGTGCCGATCGACGGCACCTATACGATGTCGCTCGACGGCGTCTCCGAAATCACCAAGCGGCTGCGCGCCGCGGTGGTGTTGCCGATGCACCGCTTCGCCACTCCGCTCGACGAATTCATGCGCCTGATCGGCCGGCAGTTCGAGATCGACCGCCGCGGCGGCGAGCGCACGCTGAGGATCTCGCGGGACACGCTGCCGTCGACGCCGACGGTGATCATCCTCGACGGCGTCTGAGGCCCGAGGCGCCGGCCTTGACACGATTTCGTCAGCAGGCGGTTTTAGCGCTTGACCTAGAGTGCGCTCTAGCATGTTCACTCAACGATATCCGGCGACCACCCGGGAATGAGGACCCATCCCATGACGACCACCAGCAAGCTCCCGCATCGCAAGCTCGGCACGGACGGCCCCAAGGTTTCCGCGATCGGGCTCGGCTGCATGTCGCTGTCCGGCGTCTACGGCGCCAATGACGACACGGCGACACCCGACCTGATCCGCCACGCCATCGAGGAGGGCATCGACTTCCTCGACAGCGCCGACCTCTACGGCTTTGGCCACAACGAGGAACTGCTGGGCCACTCGCTGAAGGGCCTGCGTGACAAGGTCGTGATCGCCACCAAGTTCGGCCAGGTGAAGACCGCCACCGGACTGGGTGTCGACGGGCGGCCGGCCTATGTCCAGCAGGCCTGCGAGACGAGCCTGAAGCGGCTCGGCATCGACACCATCGACCTCTATTACCAGCACCGCATCGACCCGAACGTGCCGATCGAGGACACTGTCGGCGCGATGGCGCGGCTGGTCGAGCAAGGCAAGGTCCGCCATCTCGGCCTCTGCGAGGCGCGTCCAGACACCATTCGCCGCGCCCACAAGGTGCACAGACTGGCCGCCGTGCAGACCGAATACTCCCTGCTGTATCGCAGCGAGGCTGAGGAGACCCTGCAGATGACGCGAGAACTCGGCATCGCCTTCGTCGCCTACTCGCCGCTCGGCCGTGGCTTCCTGACCGGGCAGATCCAGTCGCAGGCCGATATCGCGGGCGATCGCCGCGGCGATCATCCGCGCTTTGCCGGGGACAACTTTGCCCGCAACCGCGATCTCGTTGGCGGCATCGTCGCGATCGCGGATGAGAAGAGCTGCACGCCGTCGCAGCTCGTGCTCGCCTGGCTCTTGGCCCAGGGAGAAGACATCGTGCCGATCCCCGGCACCAAGCAACGCGGACGGCTGGACGAGAATATCGGCGCGCTCAAGGTAACGCTTTCACCGGACGAACTTGCGCGGATGTCGGCAGCGATACCGTCCGGCGCCGCGGCAGGCGAGCGCTATCCAGCCGGCGCGATGAAGGCAGTCTATCTGTGATGGACGCCCGAACACCTGCACAGGCGATACCGGGCGCGCTCCACATCGGTGACATCGCGCGCCGCTCCGGCCGAAGCGTGCACGCCATCCGCTGGTACGAGGCACAGGGCCTGATGCCGGGCGTTGTCAGAGACCGCGGCCGCCGCCGGGTCTACAGCGACTATCATATCGGCTGGCTCGACCTGATGGAGCGACTGCGCTTGACCGGGATGTCGATCAGGCAATTGCGGGAATACACCGCGCTGGTGAGGCAGGGCAGCGCGACCTTGCGCAAGCGCCGCGCGCTGCTCGCTGAACACCAGCTCCGTGTCCAGGCCATGATCGCCAAATGGACCGAGGCGCTCACGCTGGTCGATGCCAAGATCGAGTTCTACGACGAATGGGTCGCGGAAGGCACGCGGCCCGCGGTCTCGCCGCAGCAGCGCGCCCGCGCCAAGCGGCCTGCGACCAAGGCCTGAGCGCCTAGCTCAGTTCACAAAACAGGATCTGCGGTGGACAATATGCTTCGGCGTAAACCCTTCGCCATGCGCGCATCACATCGGCTGACGCTGCTGACGCTCTGCCTGACCGTCATGATCGCGCATCTCGATACATTCATTGTCAATCTCGGCGCGCGCGCGATCGGCGACCATTTCGACGCTGGCGTCGGCGAGTTGCAGTGGATCGTGGATAGCTACAATCTGGTCTATGCGGTTTCGCTGCTGACCGGCGGGATGCTTGCCGACATCTACGGCAGGCGCCGGATGCTGATGTCCGGCGCGCTGATCTTCACCCTCGCATCGCTGCTATGCGCGGCCGCGCCGTCCGCGCTGGTGCTGATCTGTGGACGCGCACTCACGGGCGTCGGCGGCGCGCTGATGATTCCAGCCTCGCTTGCGATCATACGGGTGGTCTGGGATCAGCCAGGCGAGCGCGCACGCGCACTCGGCATCTGGGCCGCATGCAACGGTGTGGCCATGGCGCTGGGGCCGAGTCTCGGCGGGATGCTGATTCCCTGGTACGGCTGGCGCAGCATCTTCCTGGTCGTGGTGCCGTTCGGCCTGCTTGCCCTGATCATGGCCGGATACACCATCCCGGAATCGTCGGATCCACGGCGGCGCCCGTTCGACGCGGCGGCGCAGCTGTTCGGCGCATTGGCGCTCGGGAGCCTGACCTATGCCGCCATCAGCGCGCAGTCGGCGCCTCGCGCAATGACCACGGCCCTGATCATTGCTGCACTTTCGGCGGTGCTGTTCATCGCGGTCGAAAGGAAGAAGGGTTCCGATGCGCTGGTGTCGCCCGACATCTTCACGGTCCGCCAGTTCCGTGGCGCCATGATCGCCACCATGGGCATGACGTTTGGCGGATACGGGATGGTGTTCGTACTGCCGCTGGCGTGGCAATCGAGCGGACGGCTCGACACCGCCGCAAGCGCCGCAGCCCTGCTGCCGATGTCGCTGGTGTTCGTTTTGGTCTCGCCTTTCTCGGGCGCGCTTTCGGAGAAGCTCGGCATCCGCGTGGTCACGTCAGGTGGCGTCACTCTGATGGGCACAGGCCTCCTGCTGATTGGCCTGGGCGGCCTGCAACCGAACATCGCTGCGGCCGAATTCGGACTGGCCATGACCGGCCTCGGTCTCGGCCTCGCCGCCGGACCGCTCTCGGCGATGGCCGTCGGGCATGTCGCCGCCGCACGCGCCGGTACGGCCGCAGCGCTCATCAACGTCGCCCGCATCAGCGGCGCCACGATCGGGGTTGCGATCCTGGGCGCGTGCTACGCCGCGGCCGGCGGCGGCCAGGGCGGGCTGTTGGTGTCGATGGTCGCAGGCAGCCTTGTCCAGTTCGCCGGCGCCGGCGCGGCGTGGATGGTCACGCGGCATGAGGTGCAGCAGGCGCACATTTGACGGGTTCGTGCCCGCCTCGTTATCCTCCGAAGAGCCGACATTGGATCGGCGGCCGACAAGAGCAAGAACAGGGAGCGTCATCCATGGCCAGCACTCTGCCCGCCTCCGCAAGCGGGCTTTATGCCAATCCGCGAGAAGATTGGCTCGTCCAATATACCGAGGAGATCATCGATCCCAGCAGGCCGATCGTCGACCCGCACCATCATCTCTGGGACCGTGGCGGATTGCGCTATCTGATCGAGGAACTGCGTGACGACATCGCATCCGGCCACAACATCGCCGCGACCGTTTATGTCGATTGCCGGTCGATGTATCGCGCTGACGGCCCGGAGGCGTTCCGCCCCGTCGGCGAGGTCGAGTTCGCCAACGGCGTCGCCGCGATGGCGGCCAGCGGCGGCTATGGCAAGGCCGCGATCTGCGCCGGCATCGTCAGCCACGTCAATCTGTTGATCGGCGATCAAGCCAAGGCGGTGCTGGAGGCCGAGATATCAGCCGGCAATGGCCGGTTCCGCGGCATCCGCCACTCCTCGGCCTGGGACGAAGACCCCAATGTCGCCCATATGTATGCCAACCGGCCGCAGGGGCTGCTTCTGGATACCACCTTCCGCAAGGGCTTTGCCTGCCTCGCGCCGCTCGGCCTGAGCTTCGATGCCTGGCTGTTCCACCCGCAGATCGGCGAACTCACCGATCTCGCGCGCGCCTTCCCCGATACCAGGATCGTGCTCGACCATTGCGGCGGCCCGGTCGGCACCGGCCGCTTCGCCGGCAAGCGCAGCGAGACTTTCCCGGTCTGGAAGGCCTCGATCCAAGAAATAGCCGAGTGTCCAAATGTCGTCGTCAAGCTCGGCGGGCTGGCGATGTGCCTGCTCGGCTATGATTTCCATCTCCGGGCCAAGCCGCCGTCGTCGGAGGAACTTGCCGCCGTATGGCGGCCCTATGTCGAAACCTGCATCGAGGCGTTCGGCCCCGACCGTTGCATGTTCGAAAGCAACTTCCCACCTGATAAGGGTCAATGCAGCTATCAGGTAATCTTCAACGCCTTCAAACGGCTGGCTTCACAATATAGCGAAGTCGAGAAGACGGCGTTGTTCTCGAAGACGGCAAAGGATGTTTATCGGCTCGATATCGGGTAATCTCCCGACTCATGGATGACGGCATCACCATCCGGCCGCTTCAAGAGGCTGATGCGGAAGCGGTTGTTGCACTTTACGCCAGGGCGGCCGCGGTAGAACCGCGGCTCGGTCCGGTCACGCTGCCGCAATGGGATCAGTTCCTGAAGCTGCCGCAGAACCGCGGCGGACGGGATTTTCGTGTCGCCGAGCGGAACGGCCGGCTCGTTGGCCTTGCCGAATCCTCGTTGCGCGATCAGGGCGCGCACCATTCCCGGTTCCTCAAGATCGTCGTGGCACCCGAGGCACGGCGCCGCCGGATCGGCCTTGCGCTGTTCGACGACGTGCTGGCGATCGACGCCGACGCCGATCTCACCGTGCAGACGCAGGCAAGTCCCGACTGGCCGGCTGGAGTCGCCTTCGTGTCCGCGTTCGGCTTTGTTCATGTCGAATCCGAGATCGGGATGAAGTGCGTGGAGCCGCTGCAGCCGGCTCGTACACTTGCCGCCGCGCGCGCCGCCATCGAGCGCGCCGGCGATGTGACCGCCTGCGCGGCTGAGGTCGCGCGCATTCACAACGCCGCCTATGCCTCGGACGCCGCGTTCCGCCTGTACTCGCCGGAGGAGATGGCGCAGGTTCTCATCGAAAGCGAGGTCTGGATCGCGTCGGAGGACGGACAGGTGTCGGGCTTTTGCCTGACCGAACCGGAACAGAATTCGATGTGGATCGAGTCGGTCGCGGTCGAACCGGCACGGCAGGGACGCGGGCTCGGCCAGCTCCTGGTCTATCGGGTGCTGACCGCCCATGATGTGTCGGTCGAACATCCGTGCTGGCTCAATGTCTCGAGCCGCAACGCCGCCGCGCTGAAGATTTATCGCCGGCTCGGGTTCCGGCCGCAGCACGAAACCTGCCGCTTCAGCGCCACGCGAGGCGAGTTGATCGCCACACGTGACCGGCGATTCCATTAATCTTTGGAGCATGATCTCCTCGGAAAGCCGGTGTCCACTTTTCCGGATCATGCTCTAGAGCGGTTCATGGCTAGGATGAATCGGGAGGGATTCCCCTGAGGGGCGGTTTGTGATTCAAGATGCTGGCTGGGCTGGGGGCCAGCATCTGATGGGCCGACCTCTTTCCAATGACCTGCGAGAGCGCGTGGTGGCAGCGGTGGCAACTGGCGAGAGCTGCCGTATAGTGGCGGCACGGTTTGGTGTTGCAGTGTCCTCTGTAGTGAAGTGGTCGCAGCGCTACCGGGCGACCGGCTCAGTGGCGCCGGGCAAAATGGGCGGGCACCGGAAGCCGGTGCTGGAACCGCACCGCGCGTTCATCAAAGAGCGGATTCGCCAGACACCGCATCTGACGCTGCACAAGTTGAAGGACGAACTCGCTGCGCGCGGGGTCAAGGTCTCTCACAATGCGGTCTGGACATTCCTGCGGCGCGAAGGGCTGCGATTCAAAAAAAACGCTGTTCGCCCTCGAGCAAGCCCGCGCTGACGTTGCGCGTCGGAGGCGACGCTGGCGGTCATGGCAGGCCAGCCTGGATCCCCAGCGCCTGGTTTTCATCGATGAGACCTGGATCAAAACCAGCATGGCCCCGCTGCGCGGATGGGGACCGAAGGGCGAGCGAGTGGGAGGTTTTGCCCCGCACGGCCACTGGCGAACGCTGACCTTTCTCGGCGCTCTGCGTTGCGATGGCCTCACGGCCCCTTGCGTCTTCGATGGGCCAATCAACGGCGAGTGCTTCCGAGCTTACGTCGAACAGCAGCTCATCCCCGTTCTCAAGCCGGGCGACATCGTCATCATGGACAATCTCGGCAGCCATAAGTCGGCCGCTCTGCGCCGCGCCATCCGCGGCGCCGGCGCCAAGCTCTGGTATCTGCCGCCTTACTCACCAGACCTCAATCCGATCGAGCAGGCCTTTGCTAAAATCAAGCATTGGATGCGCATCGCCCAGAAGCGCACCCTCGAAGACACTTGGCGTCACATCGGCGACCTTGTTGCAACTATCCAGCCCCGCGAATGCAGCAACTATTTCGCCAACGCAGGTTATGCTTCCGCCAAATCGTGAAACGCTCTAGCAGAGCCTTACGCCCATTCGCCCTTGCGGAATACCGGCACGCTGCGGCCATCGGCGTGGATGCCGTCGATATCGGTGTTGGCGGAGCCGATCATCCAGTCGATATGGATCAGGCTCTTGTTACCGCCCTGCTCGGCGATCTGCTGCGGAGTGAGTTTGTCGCCGTCGACGAAGCATTTCGAGTAGCACTGGCCGAGCGCGATGTGCGAGGCGGCGTTCTCGTCGAACAGCGTATTGAAGAACAACAGCCCGCTCTTGGAAATCGGCGAGGAGTGCGGCACCAGCGCGACCTCGCCGAGGCGGCGCGCGCCTTCGTCGGTGTCGAGCACCTTCTTCAAGACCTCCTCGCCGCGCGAGGCCTTTGCCTCCACGAGGCGGCCTTCCTCGAACTTGACGGAAATATTGTCGATCAAGGTGCCCTGATAGGACAGCGGTTTTGAACTCACGACATGGCCGCTGACGCGCCGGCAATGCGGCGTGGTGAAGACCTCCTCGGTCGGGATGTTGGCGTTGCAGACTATCCCGTTCCTGGCGGTCGACGCGCCGCCTTCCCATTCATGGCCGTCGGCGAGCCCGATGGTGAGGTCCATTCCGGGGCCGGAATATTTCAAGGCATGGAAGCGCTGGCCATTCAGCCACTGCGTCCGCTCCCGCAGTGTTGCATTGTGCTTGTCCCAGGCCGCGACGGCGCCGTCCTGGTCGACGCGCGAGGCCGCGAAGATCGCGTCCGCGAGCTTGGCCACCGCGACATCCTCGGCGTCCTCGGGGAACACCTGCTTCGCCCAGGACGTGCTCGGATAGGCGATGATGTTCCAGTTGGTCTCGAACGTGACGATCTTCTCCAGCGCCGGCTGGTAGGCAATCGAATTGGCCTTGCTGGCGCGCGCGACCTTGGCCGGGTCCTCGCCCGACAGCAGCATCGGATTGTCGCCGACGATCGCGAGCCGCGCCGTGTTGGCGCCGAACGCCTTCGCCATGCCCTCGTAGAGCCAGCTCGTCGCGCGATCGAAGCTCGCATCATCGGCGTAACGGTAACGCGCCAGTGTGACCTCTTCGTCCGAGAAGAACGGCGTCACCAGGCCGGCGCCGGCCTTGTAGGCATGCTCCGCGATCCGCCGCACCAGCGGCATCGCCACCGCAGGCGCCGTCAGCAGCAGATCCTGTCCCGGCCGCAGCCCCAATCCAACTTTCACCGCGACTTCGGCGAGCCGATCGAGTTTCACGGGATCGATCGAGGCGGAATGGTTGCGTTGATGTGCGGTCATGAAGCATCCAGCGATGTCGGTTGAGGATTTGACGATTCGTAGTCCAATTCGATCCGTATTCGCAAGGCTCCACTGGTCTCCGCCGATCACGCCGAGGCGAGCGGATGCCTCGAATTTACCGCTTTGCCGACGCCAGCACCCGATCGACCATCTCCGGCGCCAAGCCCAGATAGTTCGTGGGCGCAGTGAGCCGGTCGATCGTCACGCGATCGATGCGATCAGCTACCCGCGCATCCGCGACCAGCGCCTCCGCCAGCGTCAGGCCCTTGTCGTTGGCGACGCGGCAGGCGTCGTAGACGACGTCATGCGCCTCCTGCCGGCCCATCGCCGGCGCAAGCCCCATCATCACGGCTTCGGCGACGATCAGTCCGCGGCTGATATCGAGATTGCCAGCCATCCGCGTCTCATCGACGATCAGGCCGCCAAGCGCGAATTTCGCCTGATGCAGTGCGCCTGCGCTCAGCACGAAGCTCTCCGGGATCGCCATCCATTCGGCATGCCACGGCCCGGTGGCGCGCTCGAAATCCTGCACCATCGCGTCCAGCATCAGGCCGGCATGCTGTCGCACCGCTTTGGCGGCCGCCAGCATCAGCTCGGACGAGATCGGGTTGCGCTTCTGCGGCATGGTCGAGGACGCCCCGCGTCCCTTCACGAAGGGCTCGTAGACTTCGGCAAACTCGGTCGACGCCATGATCATGATGTCGAGTGCGATCTTGCCGAGCGATCCCGTGACCAGCGCGAGGAAGTTCACCGTTTCCGCGAACCCATCGCGCGCGACGTGCCAGGTCGAGACCGGAATGCCGAGGCCGAGCTCGTCGCACAACGCCTCCTGCACATCGAAACCCTTGTCGCCGAGCGAGGCCAGCGTGCCGGCGGCGCCGCCGAACTGGCCGACCAGCACGCGCGGCTTGAGCTCGGCCAGCCGTTCGGCGTGACGGTCGAACATCGCGAGCCAGATCGCGGCCTTGTAACCGAACGTCACCGGCAGCGCCTGCTGCAGATGGGTGCGGCCCGCCATCGGCGTGTCGCGATGACGTTTCGAGAGATCGGCCAGGATGCTGCGCAGCACGGCGATATCGTCCTCGATGATCTTGAGGCCGTCGCGCAGTTGCAGCACCACGGCGGTGTCCATGATGTCCTGCGTAGTGGCGCCCCAATGCACATAGCGGCCGGCCTCGCCGCACTGCTTCACCATCTGATGCACCAGCGGCAGGATCGGGTAACCGACCATGTCGGTCTCCTGCCGCAGCAGATCGAAATCGAGCGCGGCAACGTCGGTACGTTCAGCAATCTCCTCGGCTGCCTGGGCTGGGATCACGCCGCAGCGCGCTTCGGCCCTTGCCAGCGCGACCTCGACCTCGGCATAGCGAGAAATCAGCCGCACGTCGGAAAACACCTCGCGCATCTCGCGCGTGCCGAAGGCATCGCGAAACAGCACAGAATCGAGAACGGTGGTCGAGGTCGGGAAGGGCGACATGGATTTTCCTCACACAATCAGATCACCGGATCGATCGGTGTGTGTCGTACGGTGATCGATTTCGATCCGGCGAGAAGCCTTGAACTCGATCTGGTGCAAGTATAGCGTTTTCCGCACGGGACGTCGGATGGGACGAACAACGTCTCCGAGGCAAGCGCCATGCTTATTCCCGTTTCCGGGCACGTTCCTCGCCGAACGCCAGCGAACGCGTTGACGCCTTTGGCGCGAAAGCTGGCGCTCGCCGCGCTGATCGTATTTTGTCTTGGCCGTCCCGCATTGAGTGACGACGAAGGCAACGGGGCGGCGGAGAAGCCTGCGCCGGCGCTGCCGAACGTCTACCTCGATTGGCGCACAGGCTACGGCACTGTCCCGGCAGGCGCGCTGTCGATCGGCTTCGGCAACATCGGGCTTGCGCCAACGCTGCAGCAGATCCAGTCGCTCGCCGCGGCCAACGCCTTGCCGATGCCGCCGGGCGGCCTCACGTCGCCGGCGAGTCAGTCGGTCGGCGTCGACCTGCCGTTGACCGTCGACGTCACCGACCATATCTCGCTCTATGGCGGCATCAGTGCCAGCTCGACGCGGACCGACATCACCGACTGGTCGGCGCTCGCGGTCAATAGCTGGAATCTCGGGTTTCAGGTCGACGTCTACCAGCAGAACGGCGGATCGTTTCCGACCGTCACGCTGCAGACGACGGTGACGCGCGCTGTGCCGAACGGCCCGCTGGCCACGACATCGCTCAACAATATCCTCGAATTCAGTTACGCCTTCGATGAGGACGAGACCCGCGGCCTGCTCGCAGGCGTCCAGCACACCCGAACAGACATCGAAGCGCAGTTGGCGCGGATCGGTTCGAATGCCATCGGCTACGTTGGTGGCTATTATCAATGGCCCAACAACTGGAAGGTGACGGGCCGGCTCGGCGTGCAATCCTTTGGCGGTGCGCAACTTCTCAGCCTGACACCGATCCAATCCTTCACGCAGCCGATCGTTCGGCTCGACCTCGACCGCATGGACGACAACGACAACCGCCTGTTCGGCGTGACCGCCCAGATTTCGTGGTTGCCGAAGCCGTCCTATCAATTGACCCTCCGGACGCCGCTTTACTTCGTGAGGAACTAGCCGCGGGCGCCGATGGCCAGAACAGGTCACGAGGCTGCAGCTTATGGCCTCACGCTGTCGGAGATGCCGGCGGCGTCTCTCCAAATATCTCGGCCGCAATTTTGCTGGTTTCGATCGCGGCCGGCACGCCGCAATACATCGCAACCAGCAATAGCACGTCCTGCACCTGCGCGGCGGAGCAGCCATTGGCCATCGCGCCCTTGGCATGCACCTTGAACTCGGCGGCCTTGCCGCTCGCGGCGGTGATGCCGAGCATGACGAGGCTGCGGATCTGGTCGGAGAGGCCGCTGCGCTCCCAGACATCGCCATAGACATAGGCGTTGATGATGTTCTGCAGCGGGGCGCCGAAATCGCCCGCGGCCGCCATCCGCTTGGCGACATCGGCCTCGCCGAACATCTTCTGGCGCCGGCGCAGGCCGCGCGCGTGGAGATCGCTGACATCGACCATGGGGTATCGGGCTCCTTTTTCGACTATTTATACGGACAAATTTTACCCACCGCAATCCGGATAACGATCCCTCACTTGCATCCTTGATCACTTTGTCCGTATAAATCTGGTCAAAATGGCCACGGGAGGAATCGGCATGACATTGCGCCTGGGCTTGCTTGTCGCCCTGTTGCTCTCCGGCCTCGCTGCGCTGCCTGCCGTTGCCGACGACTTCCCGCAGCGGCCGATCAAAATCATCGTGCCCTTCCCGCCTGGCGCCGGCCCGGACAATGTCGCTCGGCTGGTCGCGCAGCATTTGCAGGACGCGTTCGGCCAGACCGTGGTGGTAGAGAACCGCGCCGGTGCGCTCGGCAGCATCGGCGCCCAGGAAGTCGCACGCAGCGCACCCGACGGCTACACGCTGCTGATGGGTACCAACACGACGCAGGCCAGCAACGTCGCGACGTTCAAGAGATTGCCCTATGACCCGGTGAAGGATTTTGCGCCGATCATCCGCACCACCACGACGGCGATGGTGCTGCTGGTCAATCCGACATTCGCGGCCAAGGACCTGCCGCAGTTCCTCGCCTACGCCAAGGCGCATCCCAACTTGACCGCGGGCTACGGCTCGGGCGCCTCGCAGATCTCGATCGCACAATTGCAGTCGCGTGGTGGGCTGTCGCTGATCGCCGCGTCCTACCGCGGCGTGCCGCAGGCGATGACCGACGTGATGGCCGGCGTCATCGCCGTCAGCTTCGGCGATTTCTCGGTCGCGATCCCGCAGATGCAGGGCGGCACACTTCGCGGCATCGGCGTGACCTCGGCGACCCGCAATGAACTCCTCCCCAGCCTTCCGGCGCTGTCGGAAGCGATGCCCGGCTTCGAGGCCACGATCTGGTACGGACTGTTTGCGCCGGCCGGCACGCCGGAGCCTGTCGTCAACAAGATCTATGCCGAGTGCGCGAAGTACCTCGCGATGCCGAAGACGAAGGCGACGTTCGCCGACGTCGGGGTCATTGTGGCGCCGCTGGCGCCGCCCGAGTTCGGCGCCTTCGTCAAAAGCGAGGTCGTTCGCTGGTCGGCAGAGGTGAAGGCCGCCGGCATCGAGCCGCAGTAAGCGGAACCGGCTGGGTCGCGCCATGGGCCGTGAGACACCGATCGGAATGATTGGCCTGGGCCTGATGGGATCGGCCCTGGCTGCGCGCTTGATCGATGCTGGAGTGGCCGTGATCGGCTTCGATGTCGATGCGGCCAAAAACGATGCGTTGAAGGCCAGCGGCGCGGAATTCGCAGCTTTCGCGGCTGACGTGGCGACGCGCTGCCGCACCGTTGTCATCGCGGTGTATGACGGCGCCGAGGTCAAGGCGTTGCTGCCCGACATTGCCAACGCAAAAGTCCCGCCGCTTGTGATCTGCACCACGACCTGCGCGCCCGACGAGATCGCCGCCATCGCCGAATTCGCGACCCGGTCGCACCTCGCCTTCATCGAGGCGCCGATCTCGGGCACCAGCGCGGAAGTGCGCGCGGGAACCGCCACCGCATTGGTGGCCGGCGACGCGGACATCGTCGAAGCAGCCGCGCAGACACTCGAACTCCTGTGTCCGCAACGGATCAATGTCGGAGCGATCGGTAATGCCAGCCGCACCAAGCTCGCGATCAACCTGATCCTGCAGAACAACCGCGCCGCGCTGGCCGAAGGCATTGTCTTTGCGGAGAGCCTTGGCCTCGACGGCGCGAGCTTCCTTGCGGCCGCGCAGCAGTCGGCGGCATATTCCAGGGTGATGGACAGCAAGGGACGGAAGATGCTGACGCGGGATTTTTCACCGCAATCGCATATCGAGCAGACCCTGAAGGATGCCGAACTGATCCTCCGCGAGGCGGACCGGCATGGCTTGCCTTTGCCGATGACGGCGGCGCAGACTGACCTGCTGCGTGCGGCGATCGCACTGGAAGGCCCGGACAGCGACAGCGCGGCGGTCATCGAAGCCATTCGTGCGAAGCGCGGCCGGGGCGGGGAAAGCGGATGATCAACTGTGCGATCGCTGGCCTCGGGCGATGGGGCCGTGCGCTGGTCGAGGCGGCGCGCTCCGAACCGCGGCTGAGGATCACACGCGTGGTGGAACCCGACATCATCAGCGCCGAAGATTTCTGCATGACGCATGGCCTCAGCCGCGCGGCCGGCCTGGACGCCGTCCTCGCCGACCCCGGTATCGACGCCGTGCTGCTGGCGACGCCGCATTCGCTGCACAAGAGCCAGGTGATCGCGGCCGCCGCGGCGGGCAAGCAGATCTTTTGCGAGAAGCCGCTGGCGCTCAGGCGAGACGACGCGGCGGAGATGTTCGCGGCCTGCCGCAACGCGGGCGTAGTGCTTGCCGTCGGGCACAACAGGCGCTTCTGGCCTGCGATGCAGGCGCTGCGCGCGATCGTCGCCACCGGCGAGCTCGGCACGGTGCTGCATGTCGAAGGCCACAACAGCAACGAGAACTCCCAGGGCATCACGCAAGGCTGGCGGCTGTCGCCGGAGGAATCGCCGGGCGGCGGACTGACCGGCGCCGGCCTGCATGTGCTCGACGGCTTCGTCAGCCTGCTCGGCCCGGCGCGCCAGGTCTATGCCCGGTTGAGTGCACGCGAGGCCGGGCCACCACCGCTCGATACCGCAACCCTGGCGATTGAATTTGTGAATGGCGTGAGCACAACCCTTGCGACGGTGCGAGCAACACCGTTCTATTGGCGCGTGCATGTGTTCGGGACGAAGGGATCCGCCGAAGTGCTGGACGAGATCACGATGGTGCTGCGGAAATCCGGCGAGCCGCCCGCGACGACACGCTATCCCGCGCGCGACACGCTCGCTGCGGAACTGTCGGCCTTTGCCGATGCCGTCGAGGGCAGACAGCCTTTCCCGGTGCCGGAAGCGGATGTGCTGGCGACCTTGGCCGCCTTCGAGGCGGCGCTGCAGTCGATGCAAACGGGGCATCCGGTGGCATGCCAGTGATCTCTCATGGCTGACAACCCGGCCAAAGCCAGATCGTCCCGCTACCGCGATATCGCCGCCAACCTGCAAAAGGATATCCGGCTCGGCACCTATGCGGTCGGTAATCTGCTGCCGACCGAAACCGATCTGATGGCGAGCTACAAGGCGAGCCGCCAGACCGTGCGCGAGGCGCTGCGCATCCTGATCGAGCAGGGCCTGATCATACGCCGCGCCGGCCTCGGTTCGGTGGTGATCGCCGCTGAGCCGCCGGTGCTGTTCACCCACAGCGTCAAATCGCTCGGCGAGTGGCTGCGCTATTCCAACGAAACCTATCGCGACGTGGTGCAGAGCGCCGACATCGTCGCCGACCGCAAGCTCGCCGCGCTCCTGAAATGCGAACCCGGCAAGAACTGGTTCCTGATCGAAGCCGTCCGCCGCTCCGACCAGTTCGCCGCGCCGCTCGGCTGGACCGAGATCTACGTGCTGCGCAAATTCGCCGATGTGGTGAAGCGCAGCGACCACGGCCGCACACCGGTGCACGAGCAGATCACCAAGATGTACGGTCAGATCACCGAACACGCGCAGATGGAGATCTTCGTTCGTGGCATGCCGGCGCCGATCGCGAAGGCGCTCGGCGTCAAGACCGGCTCGCCCGCGCTGACCGTGGTACGCCGCTACTACGGCGTCCGTGAGGAGCTGTTCGAAGTCACCATCACCACGCACCCCGAAGGGCGCTACACCTATACGATGGACATGCAGCGATCCGAGCGCCCGCGGCTTTAGTGCGCGCGGGCCAGGTGAGTAGCGGCGAGTGTGTGCGCCGTCTGCGGCGTGCCGGACACGCCCCAGATCGCGACCGCGATCAGTGCGGCTGCCCAGACATACGGCACAGCATTCGGCTGGTTCTTCATTTCCGGCATCGCCCCAAGATCTGGCTGATCGGACAACCATCACGACCGGCACGGTCAGGGTGTCATTAGCCACGTGTTCTTCACAAGATCGACTAACGTTGGACCTTGTCGGTTTCAGGACGTTGTCGTGCGAATCCTGAAATGATTTCGTCGGAACCGGCTCTCTTATCCAAATTGATGAGATCGCGGCATCTGCAAAATTTTTGATCGGTCTGATGCAATAGCGGGAGAATTTTCTGCCTAAATTTGAGTCAGACGCGCATCGATCATTCCAATGCACACCCACTGAATTCTTTTTGATTGTCGCTTCGACTCCGGCCGTGCCAAGACGCGCCGTGACAATTCGATGACAAGGCTTCCCCTGTGACCGCCTCCCCTGCCAAGCCTCATGGCGCCCTGCGCCGCAGTTCCAAGGAAATGCAAGAGGAGGTTGCGCGGTCGCTGGAACGGGAATTGAGCCTGCTGTCGGAGGAGCGCCGCGAGCGGGCGCTCCAGCTTGGCCTCGACCTTGGGGCCGCGACGAAGCCGCCCAACTAGCACCACAGCCGCGGATCGGCTGCGCGGCGCCTAGGTCTTTGGTCGCAGGCCGCGACTGCAATCTCCATAGTTCTGCTGAATGGCGTGACGTTGCGGCACGGACGCAATGCCCGCCGGCGTGCGCCGGTCGCGGCTTTGCGCGGCCCGCATTAGGGTGGCTTTTATCAATTGCGGTTAAGCCTTTCGGAACCATCGGCGCCGGCTGCGGCTGCCGTGCTCCCGAAAAAGGCATCCCATGCTCGGCAATCTGCGAATCTCGTCCAAGCTCATGATCATGGTCGGCGTGGCGCTGCTCGGCATCGTCGCGGTCGCAGGCGTCGGACTGTCCACGCTGCGCAACAGCCTGCTCGAGGATCGCAAGGCCAAGCTGCAGGACGTCGTGCAGCTCGCCAGGCAGGCCGTCGACCTCAACTACCAGGCCTCGAAGGCCGCCGGGCTGTCCGACGCGGACGCCCTCGAGCGCGGCAAGACGCTGCTGCGCACGCTGCGCTTCGGCCAGGGCGACTATTTCTACGCGTTCAATCCGCAAGGCCTGGTGCAATCGCATCCCAATCCCAAAGTCGAGGGCCAGAACCTCTATAATTCGCCTGACCCGGACGGCGTGCCCTTCACCAAGCGGCAGATCGAGCTCGCAGCCCAGGGCGGCGGTTTCGTGAACTATCGTTTCCAGAAGCCCGGCGGCACCGAACCGATGCCGAAGATCTCCTACGCCGTCGAGTTCAAGCCCTATGGCTGGACCATCGGCGGCGGCATCTATCTCGACGACGTCGACGCGATCTTCTGGAGGCAGGCCGAATGGATCGGCGCGCTGGTCGCTGGTGCGTTGCTGCTGGTGATCGCGATGTGCCTGCTGCTCGGACGCAGCATCGTCAGACCGATTACCGGCATGACCGCAGCGATGCGCAAGATCGCCGCCGGCGATACCGCGACAATGATCCCGGCACAGGATCGCCGCGACGAAGTCGGCGCCATGGCGCAATGTGTCCAGGTGTTCAAGGACAGCATGATCGAGGCGGTGCGGCTGCGCGGCGAGCAGGACGAGATGAAGAAGCGCACCGAAGCCGAGAAGCACGGCCTGCTCGGCCGGATGGCCGACGATTTCGAGAACGGCGTGCGCGCCTCGCTCGATGCGTTGGCCGGTGCAGCCGTCGAGCTCCGCACGACCTCCAACAGCATGTCTGACGCTGCCGAGGTCGCCAGCCAGCAGGCCACTACGGTTGCGGCGGTGGCGCGGCAGGCCTCCGCCAACGTGCAGACGGTGGCTGCGGCGACCGAGGAGCTGTCGTCGTCGGTCTCCGAGATCGGCCGCCAGGTCGCGCAATCGACTGCGATCGCCCACAAGGCGGTCGAGGAGGCCAACCGCACCAACACGACGGTGCAGGGACTGTCCGCCGCGGCGCAGAAGATCGGTGACGTCATCAATCTGATCAGCGACATCGCCAGCCAGACCAATTTGCTGGCGCTGAACGCCACGATCGAGGCCGCGCGTGCCGGCGAGGCCGGGCGCGGCTTTGCCGTGGTGGCGAGCGAGGTGAAGTCGCTGGCCAGCCAGACCGCCAAGGCGACCGAAGAGATCTCGGCGCAGGTTGCGGCGATGCAGGAGGCCACCACCGAAGCGGTGCATGCGATCGAGCATATCGGCGGCACGATCGGCGGCATCAACGAGATCACGGTCGCGATCGCATCCGCCGTCGAGGAGCAGGGTTCGGCCACCCGCGAGATCGCCCGCAATGTGCAGGAAGCCGCGCGCGGCACCAGCGAAGTGTCCGGCAATATCGGCGTCGTTACCCGCGCCGCCGGCGAGACCGGCGCCGCGGCCGGCCAGGTGCGGACCTCGGCGGAAGAGCTCAACGCACAGGCGACGATGCTGCGTGACAAGGTCGATGGCTTCCTCGCCAACATCCGCGCGGCTTGAGGCGGTAGCTCGCGATACTCTCAGAGCCGTCGTCCCGGCGAAGGCCGGGACCCATACTCCGCGGCGGGTGTTGTAGGCGGGACTCGTCGTTCCAGCGTTGCAAGATAATCTGCATTTGTGGCTGATGGTGTGGACGGCCCCCTACGGCATCAGTGTGCCAGAATGAGGTTGTTGCAAATCTCAGACAAGGGAGCCGTCCGTGAGAGAGATTATCCGCATTGGAATGGATACGTCGAAGTATATTTTTGTGCTGCATGGGGTTGATGCGGCGGAACAGCCTGTGTTGCGCAAGAAGCTTGCGCGCAAGCAGGTGCTGGAGTTCTTCGCCAAGTTGCCGCCGACCGTGATCGGGATGGAGGCCTGCGGGGCCTCGCACCATTGGGCACGGGAGCTTCGCAAGCTGGGCCACGAGGTGAAGTTGATGGCGCCGCAATTGGTGAAGCCCTATGTGTCGCGGAACAAGAACGACGGTCGGGATGCGGAGGCGCTGTGTGAAGCGATGAGCCGGCCGAGCATGCGGTTCGCGCCGGTCAAGACGGTCGAGCAGCAGGCCGCGCTGATGCTGACGGGTGTCCGCGCTGGATTGATCGCCCGGCGCACCCAGCTCGGCAATATGATCCGCGGCCATGCGGCGGAGTTTGGCCTGATCGGGGCCCAAGGGACCGACAAGATCGAGCCGCTGCTGGCGCGGATTGCGCAGGACGAGACGCTTCCTGCCCTGGCACGCGAGCTGTTTACGGTGCTGGGCCGCGACTACACCAGACTCGTGGGCGAGCTGCAGGAGATCGAAGCCAGATTGATGGCCTGGCACCGCTCCGACGCCGTGGGCCGGCGTCTGGCGCAGATCCCTTCTGTCGGGCCGATCGTTGCAACGACGCTCGTGATGAAGACACCCGATCCCCATGCTTTCCGCTCCGGCCGTCACTTCGCAGCCTGGCTCGGCCTCACCCCCCAGGATCACTCCACCGCCGGCAAAACCAGGCTTGGCAAGATCACGCGGGCGGGCGACGAGGACCTGCGCCGCCTGCTGGTGATCGGGGCAACGGCGGTCATCCAGCAGGCCAGACGCGGGCGCGGCCATCACTCGCGCTGGCTGCTGGCCCTGATCAAGCGCAAGCCACCGAAGCTTGCCGCCGTGGCGCTCGCCAACAAGGTGGCCCGCATCGCCTGGAAGCTGATGGCGACCGGCGAGAGTTATGACGCCGCACGGATCAATGCCACCGCGGCAGTCGCCGTCTAACAGATTGGCCGGCTGGCGGGCTCGCTCGTCAGCCGACCCGGAGCTGCAGGAGCAGATGGAGCGATCGATCGAGCAACGATGCGAGACAGTCCGTGGGACCCATCGGCCGTCAACAGGCCGCGTGGTTGTTTGGAACTCGCATCGCGCAAACCATCTTGGCCAGCGATCCATCCGATCGCACTCAAAAGGCCGGACATATGGATGCAAGCGATCCGATCCGCTCAAAAAGCTCTTGTGCCACGGGGGCCGTCCACATATGGGTCCCGGCCTACGCCGGGACGACACCGAAATTGTTGCGCCGCCTGTGAATCATACATCCGCGTTCTCGCGACATGATCTGCCCGAGTTTTGCATTTCGTTTGCCCTCTTACTTGGTAGAGGGCGCAGGGAAAGCCGGGTGCCGATCGCACCCATGGGCCCGGTGCAACAGAAAGCACCGGGGTAGGACCACAGGTGTAACCGGGAACGCCGGCTTTCCCTGCGCGATGGTTTTACGGTTTCCTTCGTGCTCTCCCCGGTGAGCGCTTTGTTGCCACCGTCGCTCTCGAGAATTGGTAGCTTCTCGAAAGCTTTCCGCCTGCATTGCAGCGTCAGGACCACACGACTTCGCCGTCCGCTTCATGCGCACTCGTCTGTTGCGCAATCCGCGTCCACCGCATCCCACCGCGCGTTCGTGACGTGCGCTCGCCCCTCAATCGGGTGGGACGGGCCAATTCATACTGACTTTCTCTTCGGATAAATAGAAATATTTTTCGAGCGAGGGCTTGCCCCGTCGGGCAAATCAGCGCTAGGGGCGATGCCCGTTCCAGACCCGTGCTGAGCTCGCAGGCTACCGCGCCCCGGCGACCTCGCCATCCACCTGCACATCGCCACCCAATCGATCCTTGCCGCGCAGGCTGGCCTTGGCGCCGTCGAACGACAGCAGCCATTTGCGGTCGGTGTCGCCGCCCACCAGGCGCAGGTCGACCGCAAAGGTCCGGCTGTCCTGCCACGCCCCCTTCAGCGCCAGCACGCCAAGCGGCGTTGGCGGACCGAGACGATAGAGTCCATCGAGCCCGATCGGGCCGGCCAGTTTGATCACCGGATTGGCCGGATCCGGCGTCGTCATCTCCAGTTCGTAGCGCGCGGGCTGGCCAATTAGATTCAGCGCGAGCGCCCGTACATTGAGGGCGTTGGCCGCGAAGCGATAGGTCTTTCCCGAAATGGCGGCAGCGCTCTCCGGCATTGCACTGACGGGAGACGGCTGTTCGGTCGCGATGTTGCCGAGTGCGCCGGCGAGCAGATTGCCACCGGCGGAATTCACCGCCAGTTCCGTATCGGATTTGACGGCGTCCGAGATGTCATCAGCAAGCCTGCCAAACGAACAATAATCGCGCGCGGTCACGACCGTAACGATGTCGAGCGACAGGAAAACCATGATGAGCTGGCAGCGGTCGCCGACCGCCATGTAGACCTGCCGCGGCGGCATCACCCAGAAGAAGTTGGCGTAGCGCAGCGTGGGATCGAACGACGCATGCATGTCTGTTGTCGCGTGCCTGATACGATCGACCCAGTCCAATGGCAGCAGCCGCTGCCCGTCCCATTCGCCGTCATGCAGATAGAGGTAGCCGATCTTGGCGGCATCGCGCGGCGCCAGCAGAAGCCCGCCGCCGCCCTGCGTCAGTCCCGGGCCGATGCTGTGCCAGTACGGCGCGGCGATGCCGAGCGGGCGGAATAGTCTCGACACCGCATAATCCCGCGCACTCTGCCCGCTGAGCTTGCTGATGATGGCGGCCAACAGCTGGGCATTGCCGGTGTTGTAATAAAACTCCTCGCCCGGCGCGTGCGCCATCGCACGGTCGAGGATGAACTGGATCGCGTCGGGGCTGTGCTCCCATTCGATCAGCGAGTCCGGCCGGCCGCCCTCGACGCCTTCCGTCCAGGCCATCCCCGACGTCATATCGAGCATGGTCTGGATCGTGATCGCCCGCTTGCGGTCGTCGACATTGGCAATGGTGCGATCGCCGAAGAAATCCAGCATGCGATGGTCGAGGCTGTCGAGCAGATGGTCCTTGAGCAGCATCGCGACCAGGGTGCCGGTCACCGCCTTGGTGGCGGAGTTGATGAGGTGCGGGATTTCAGGCGTGTATGGCGCGTAATAGGCGTCGAGAACGATCCGGCCATGGCGTGCGATGAGAAGACTGTCGAGGTTATGCGCCGCGCCAAAGTTGACGAGCCTAGCCAGCGCGGCGGAATTCATGCCCTGCTCTTCGGGCGTCGAGGTCGCCCACTGCCGGGTCGGCCATAGCGGATCGGCCGCGGCTTGGGCGCGGGCTGCATCCGGTAAGACCAGGGCAGCGAGCAACAGCCCACCCAACATCGACACGACTAATCGTCTGAGCATGCGCACCTCGCAGGGTTGCGATTGTGAGCATCACCATCCGTGACCATCGGCGCGCCTGTCAACGCCGACCCGTAAGGGACGCACCGGTGAGAGGGTTCCCTCCCCCTCTTGTCCGCCGTAGCCTTGGCGAAGGCGGATACGGGGGAGGGTTAGGCCTGAGCGGCGTGCTCGCCTTACGTCGCGTAGTGATGGCGCAGGTGTCAATGACTGACACTATCCCGCGCGGCGCGTGCCGCCGTCGCGGCGCGGCGCAGCAGCAGATCGCGCTCGCGGGTGTTGCCGGCGAGATCAGCGGCGGTCTCGAACGCTGCGCTCGCCTCGTCGAAGCGGCTCAATTTCTGCAGCAGGTCACCACGCACGCTCGGCAGCAGATGATAGGATTTCAGCGCCGGCTCGTCGGCGAGGCCGTCGACGATCGCAAGCGCAGCGAGCGGCCCTTCCGCCATGCCGATGGCGACCGCGCGGTTGAGCTCGATCACGGGCGAGCGCACCAGCGCCGCGAGATCGCCGTAGAGCGAGGCGATGTGCGGCCAGTCGGTCGCATCGGGCGTATCGGCGCCGGTGTGGCACGCGACGATCGCGGCCTGCAGCGCATAAAAGCCGCCGGCCCCGCCGAGTTCACGGGCGCGCGCCAGCGCCAATTGCCCGCGGCGGATTTGCAGGCGATCCCACAGCGCGCGGTTCTGGTCCATCAGCAGGATCGGTTCACCATCGGCATCGGTGCGCGCTACAATTCGCGACGCGTTGAGCTCCATCAGCGCAAGCAGCCCGTGCGCCTCCGGCTCCTGCGATGCGATCGAGATCAGCACCCGGCCCATGCGCAGCGCCTCGTTGCAGAGCTGCGGCCGCAGCCATTCGTCGCCGCGCGCGGCGGTATAGCCCTCGTTGAAGATGAGATAGACGACCTCGAGCACGGAGGCGAGCCGCTCGGACAGCTCCTCGCCGCGCGGCGTCTCATAGGCGAGGCCGGAGTCCGACAACGTGCGCTTGGCGCGCACGATGCGCTGGGCGATCGTGGCCTCGGCGACCAGGAATGCGCGCGCGATCTCCTGGGTGGTCAGGCCGCAGATCATCCTGAGCGCCAGTGCCGCGCGCGCCTCGCGCGACAGCCGCGGATGGCAGGCGGTGAAGATCAGCCGCAGCAATTCGTCGCCGATGTCGTCGTCGAGCGCGGATTCGAAATCGGGCATGGTCTGCTGCTCCTGCGCCAGATCGTGCGCCAGCATGCCGTGCTTTTGGCTCAGCATGCGGTTGCGGCGCAGATGATCGAGCGCGCGCCGCTTGGCGGTCGCCATCAGCCAGGCGCCCGGCTTCTCCGGTACGTCGGCCGTCGGCCAGTGCTCCAGCGCCGCGATCAACGCCTCCTGGGTCAGATCCTCGGCGAGCGGCACGTCGCGCAGCATCCGCGACAGGCTGGTGATCAGCCGCGGCTGCTCGATGCGCCATACACCCAGAATCTGTTTGTGAAGCGTGGTGCGGTGAATGTCGGCGTCGGTCACAACAGCCACCGGCATCCGGCCGATGCGCCGGTCAGGGATTGATAAACGGGCGAACCTCGCATGACAGGTCCCAATCCGGCTGGTGATCGATATGGAGCTGCATGAACTCAACCGCGCGCGCCACCGCCTCCTCCTTGTCCTTCAGTTCGAAGATGGCATAGCCGCCGACGACTTCCTTGGTTTCCAGGAAGGGACCGTCGATGACGCTGAGCTTGCCATCCTTGATACGGACTTCCGCGCCGGCGGTGCGCGGCAGCAGCGCGCCGGTGTCGAGCATGCGGCCGGCCTTCACCTCGCGCTCGGCCATTTCGCGGATCGCCTCGCCCAACGCGGGATTCGGCATCATCGGTTTCTCGGCCACCAGGACATACATGAAGCGCATCGCTAACCTCCTCTGATTGGAGCATGATCTTTTTCGAAGAACCGGTTCCCGCTTCTTCGGATCGTACCCTATTCCGGACCCTGGCCGGCGAAGCCAGCGAAGGCACGGACCTCGCAGGTGCCTACCCAGCCGGGCATGTGATCCTTGTGGAGCTGCATGAACTCGACCGCCAGCGCCACGGCCTCCTCCTTGCTGCGCAGCTCGAAGATCGCGTAACCGCCGATCACTTCCTTGGCCTCGACAAAGGGACCGTCGACGACGCTGAGATTGCCGTCCGCGATCCGCACCTGTGCGCCGGTCGCAAGCGGCATCAAGCCGGCGGTATCGACCATCCGGCCGGCCTTGATCTCGCGGTCGGCGAGCTTGTGCATGGCCTCCAGCAGCGCCGGGGTCGGACGGGCGTCGGGCTGCGGCGAGGTGACGATCGACATAAAGCGCATGAGATTCTCCTGTTTCGGGCGAGCGGCAGCAAGATCGGCCCGCTATGGGAGACGACGATCCGGAGGTTGCCGGATCGACAGGCGGCGGGGAATTATTTTGGGCGAGTTAGGACGTAGATGCAGCCGCGGCGGGACTGCGCTCCCTCTCCCGCTTGCGGGGGTGGGCTGGGGTGGGGGTTTGGCAGCGAGTCGCGCGGTTCATCGCGTGGAGAGAGCCCCCACCCGCCGCAAGCGGGAGAGGCGGAGCGCGCCGAGCCGAAAAACCTACTGATCCCGCAGCATGATCAGGGGGGCGACGCTGTCGGGGACGCGGCGCCATTGTGCGTTGTCGTCGGCTTCGAACTGCCAGGTCTCGCCCTTGGCCGACATCAGCAGGATCTGGCCGCGATCGAGCCGCCACAGCGTTGGATTGAACGCGGCGACGGCGGGATCGCATTTCGGCTTCAGGAAGACCTGGAAATTGTCGTGGCCCGCATCGGTGTTGGTCAGCGTCAGGCCGCAGATCGTCTGGCCGTCGCCGCGGACCATCGACCAGTCGCCGATCATCTGGTCCATCGACTTCGCAAGCGAGCGGGCCGCGGCGAGGTTTTGCAGGATGTAGACGCCCTCATTGGTCCGCAGCCCCTCGAAAATGCCGGTCTCGACCTCGGTGAAATCGATCACGGATTCGGCCGTGGCGCTCTGCAGCCGCACGATGTCGCCGAGGCCCTTGATGCTCCAGCCCGCGATGTCCTTGGTGAACGGCAGCGCGGTGGCACAGGATGGTTCAAGCTCGAGCCTGAAGCCCTGCGGCGTCGCATCGCCCTTCAGCGTCACGACGCAGGTCTTGCTGCGGTCGGTGGTGGCGAGCTCCCACTGCCCGATCATGTCCTGCTTCAACGTCGTGACGTCCTGCGCGGCGACCGGACAACATCCGGCGAGCAGCAGCGCGAGCACGACAGTGAAGCGGACAAGCTGCATCAGCGGCCCTTCACCGGGGTTTCGGCGACCGGCGTCAGCGGCGGCTTGCCGGCGAACCAGTTCTTGATGTTGTCGACCACAAGCTGATCCATCGCGTTGCGCGTCACCACGGAGGCTGATCCGATATGCGGCAGCAGCACGACATTTTGCATCGCCTTCAGTTCGTCCGGCACGTTCGGCTCGGCCGCGAACACATCGAGGCCGGCGGCGAGGATGGTGCCCGACTTCAGCGCCGCGACCAGCGCCGGCTCGTCGACCACGGAGCCGCGCGCAACGTTGATCAACACGCCGCGTGGGCCGAGCGCCTTGAAGACCTCGGCGTTGATCATCTTGGAGGTCGACGCACCGCCCGGCACGATGACGATCAGGGTATCGACCGCCTTCGCCATCTCGATCAAATCGGGATAGTGCTTGTAGGAGACGTCCTTGGCCGGGTTGCGCGAGTGGTACGACACCGGCACGAGCGAGGCCTCCAGCCGCCGGCCGATCGCCTGGCCGATCCGACCCATGCCGACGATGCCGACCTTGCGATCGCGTAGCGAGCCGACGCTGAGCGGATAGTTCTGGGTCTGCCACAGGCCGGAGCGCACGTAGCGGTCGGCCTTGACGAATTCGCGCAAGGTCGCGATCAAAAGCCCCATCGCGACGTCGGCGACTTCTTCGGTCAGCACGTCGGGCGTGTTGGTCACCACGATATTGTGATCGCGCGCGTAAGCGGAATCGACATGGTCGTAGCCGACGCCGAAGCTCGCGACGATTTCGAGCTTGGGGAATTGCGTCAGCGCGGTCTTGTCGGTCGCCATGGTGTGATAGGTGACGGCGATGCCGCGGATCTTGCCGAGGATTTCAGGCGTCAGGCGCTCGAGGTCGCCGCGGCTTTCCGCCCGGTGCAGCACGTATTGATCGGGAAAGCCGTTTTCGAGAATTGGCCGGATCGGTCCATAAACCAGCAGATCGATCTTTTCGGAAGAAATCGGGGCCATCAACTTTCCTTTCCTAGTGCACTTTCGTGCCAACGCCGCAGCAACAGATGCGAAATTAGCGCCAGCAACCCATAGATGACAATCCCGGCCAGCGACAGCAGCAGAAGTGCTGCGAACATGCGGGGAATATTGAGGCGGTAGCCCGATTCAGCGATCCGGAAGGCAAGACCCGAGCCGGCCCCCGCGCTGCCCGCCGCGATCTCGGCGACCACGGCGCCGATCAGCGATAGCCCGCCGGCGATCCGCAAACCGCCGAGCATATAGGGCAGCGCCGCGGGCAGTTTCAGGAACAACAGGGTCTGCAGCCGTGATGCGCCATAGAGCTGGAACAGGCCGGCCAGGTTGCGGTCGACCGAGTTGAGGCCGAGCGTGGTGTTGGAGAGCACCGGGAAGAACGCGACGATCCAGGCGCAAACGATCACCGCGGTCTGCTGCTGCAGATAGATCAGCAGCAGCGGCGCGATCGCGATCACAGGCGTCACCTGCAAGACGACGGCATAGGGGAACAGCGAATATTCCAGCCATTTCGACAGGTTGAACAGCAGCGCCAGCGCGACGCCGCCGAGCGCAGCTGCGATGAAGCCCTCGAGTGTGGTGAGCAACGTGACACCGAGCGATTGCGAGAGGATCGACCAATCCGCGACCAGCGTCTTGAGCACCAATAGCGGACTCGGCAGCACATAGGGCTGGATGTCGTAGGCGCGCACAATCAGCTCCCAGACCAGGAGGCTGGCTGCAAACACCACGACCGGGAGCAGGATGCGGATGATGTCTTGCGGAGATCTCATGCGCCCGCCAGCCCTGCATAGGACGGCGCCAGCGCGTTGGAGACCTCGCGGCAGAAAGCGGCATATTCGGCCGAGGTGCGGAACGCCTCGCCGCGCGGCTCGGCTGCGGCGATGCGGAATTCCGCGCCGATCCGGCCCGGCCGCGCGGTCATCACGATCACACGCTGCGAGAGATAGACCGACTCGAACACCGAATGGGTTACGAAGATCACGGTCTTCCGGAGATTGCGCCACAGTGACAGCAGGTCATTGTTGAGGCGGAAGCGCGTGATCTCGTCCAGCGCCGCGAACGGCTCGTCCATCAACAGGATATCCGGATCGGTGACCAGCGCACGCGCCAGGGACACCCGCATCTTCATGCCGCCGGATAATTCGCGCGGATAGGCATTAGCGAATTCCGCGAGGCCGACCTGGTCGAGCGCAGCGTCGATACGCGTATCGGCATCGACGGCGGACGTATGCCCGAGCTTCAGCGGCAGGCGGACATTGTCGCGCACCCTCGCCCACGGCATCAGCGTCGGCTCCTGGAACACGAAGCCTATCCTGTGGCTGCCGCGCCGCTCTGCGCCCTGACGCGAGACTTCGACCGTGCCCGCGCTCGGCGCCGCAAGCCCGGCGATCAGGCGAAGCGCGGTCGATTTCCCGCAGCCGGAGGGTCCGAGCAGCGCGACGAACTCGCCTCGCCCGACATCGAGGTCGAGCGGCCCGAGCGCCGTCACGCCGCTGTCATAGATCTTGGTAACGCCGCGCAAGCGCACAGCGAGACTCGAGGCATTGGTCTCTGGCACTGTCCTCTCTACCATCGGACCCTGAGCGTAGCCTGGCGTGATCGTGCCACAAGCGACACCTCTCCCCACCGGGGAGAGGTCGGCGCGAAGCGCCGGGTGAGGGGGCGCAGGTCCCACGAGAGAGCGGAACCCCTCACCCGTATCGCATCTGGCGATGCGATACGACCTCTCCCACAGGGGGAGAGGTGGAGCGCCGATGCCGCAACATCTCGATCCGATCTCATTGCGTGTCTCGGCTGCAATACAAGGCTCAGTTCTTCGGCCTGAGCTCGACGCCGACCGCCTTGTTGACGAAGCGCAGCGTGTAGCCCTGGCGGTAGTCGATGGTGCTCTTGACCACGCCGGCGCTCACCATCTTCTCGAAGAAATCAGCCATCCGCTCGTCGGTCATGGCGCCGATGCCGTTTGCGATGGTGTCGCCGGAATCGACGATGCCGTATTCCTTCATCTTGGCGACCGAATAGGCCAGCAGTTCGTCGGTCATTTCCGGATTGAGCTTCTTGATCATCGCGTTGCCGGCCGAGTTGTCGCCGTAGAGGTAATGATACCAGCCGACGATCGAGGCATCGACGAAGCGCTGGACGAGGTCCGGCTTCTTGTCGACGAGATCACGGCGGGTCTCGATCAGGGTCGAATAGGCATTGAAGCCGTAATCGGCGATCAGGATGACGTTCGGCTTGAAGCCGGCCGCCTTCTCCACCGCGTAAGGCTCCGAGGTGACGTAGCCTTCCATCGCGATCTCCTTGTTCACGATGAAGGGCTGCGAGTTGAAGGTGTAGGGTTTCACCTTGCTTTCGCTGAAGCCGTATTTGGATTTCATCCATTGGAAATAGGTGACGATGCCTTCCTTCGAGACCAGGAGCGTCAGCGGCTTCAGATCCTCGATCTTGGCGACCTTGACCTCGGGGTGGGTCAGGAAGACCTGCGGGTCCTTCTGGAACATGGCGGCGACCGCGACCAGCGGCACGTTGTTGGTGACCGCGTCGAAGGTCTGCAGCGAATTCGCGCTCATGAAGAAGTCGAGCTTGCCCGCGATCAGGAGCATGCGATTGTTCTCGTTGGGGCCGCCGGGCACGATGGTGACGTCGAGGCCGTATTGCTTGTAGGTGCCGTCGGCGACTGCCTGGAAGAACCCGCCATGCTCGCCCTCGGCGACCCAATTGGTCCCGAACGAGACCTTGTCCAGGGTCTGCGCGCGCGCCGACCCCACGGCAGTCAGGACCGCCAAAGCGGAGATGGCGGCGGCAAGCAGGCCTGTGGTTAACGCTCGCGGCAAAAAGGCCGGGTTCATGGTTGGACTCCGTCGATCATTCTGGCCCATGATGGAAGGCGGAGGGCGTGGCCCGCGCCCGGGGCGGGACGTGGGACGCCCTGGGGACTTGAATGCCCCGCGTGACGAGTGAACAAACTACCCTGCAAATTCATCCAAAGAAACGCTTGTAATGAGACGCTTGGCTTGATGACTTCTCAGCTTCCGCCCCGTGACTGGACCGCCATCCACTGGCCCGACATCGCCAAGGGCGCGGCCTCGCGGTGGATCGCGGTGCTGCCACTGGCCGCGACCGAACAGCACGGTCCGCATCTGCCGCTGGGAACCGACGTCATGATCGGCGAGGCGTATCTGGCGCGGGTGCGCGACCTGCTGTCGGCGACCGTCCCGGCCGCCTTCCTGCCGTTGCAACCGATCGGCATTTCCACCGAGCACATCGATTTTCCGGGCACGCTGACGTTGCCGACCGCGGTCGCGCTGAAGAGCTGGATGGCGCTCGGCGCGAGCGTGGCGCGCGCCGGCGTGAGCAAGCTCGTGATGGTGACGAGCCATGGCGGCAACTCCGCCGCGATGTCTCTGGTGGCGCAGGATCTGCGCGCGCAACACCGGATGCTGGTCGTGACCACGAGCTGGTCGCGGTTCGGCGTGCCGGACGGATTGTTTGACGCTGATGAATTGCGTCATGGCATTCACGGCGGCGCGGTCGAGACCTCGATCATGCTGGCGAAATATCCGCAGCATGTGCGGCGAGATGCGATCGCGGATTTCAAGCCCGCGAGCATCGCGATCGAAACCAGGCACCGCCTGCTGTCGACGCAGCGGCCCGCGCCGTTCGCCTGGCAGGCGCAGGATCTGCATCCAGGCGGTGCGATCGGCGATGCGACCAAGGCCTCCGCGGAAAAAGGCGAAGCGCTGCTCGACCACGGCGCGCACGCGTTCTGCGACCTGCTTGACGACGTCGATAAATTCGACGTGAACGCGCTCGCAACCGCGCCGCATTGGCCGCTTAAGTAGCTGGATCGGCTGGCGAATAGCCGCCACTACCAAACCCATCGCGACGATTCGAACCGGAATCGGAAAGCCTCCGTCCAACGGGCATGCGGACCACACCGGTGCCGCGCCCAGACAGGATGGAGTTTCTCAATGTCGATCAAGTCCAGGATTGCCGCTACTGCCCTCACCGCGCTCGCCGTGACCGGCACCATTGCGTCCACCACCTCGCAGGCTGACGCCAGGCCATTCGGCCTCGGTTGGGGCATTGGTGCGGGAATCGTCGGCGCCGCCGCGGTCGGCAGCGCGATCGCCGCCAACAACGGCTATTATTACGACGGCTATCGCCGCTGCGGCTGGGTGCGCCACCACGGATTGTTGATCCAACGATGTTTTTAGGCGTGTGACGTACCGTGTGACAGACTTTGGTCCGCCGTCCATTGCCGTCCATCCTCGGCTCTTGACGGCGGCATCGCTGCGGGTGTAGGCCATCGCGCAGTCAGCCTGAGTCCGCAATCAGGCGACCCTCGCGGCAGATGTCGCGACTGTCGGTAGCGGCACGGCGCACCAACCCCGCGCAATGACGGCCTAGGCTGTCGGGGTCTCCGAGATCGGAGGCCGTACCGTGCCAAAAATCGATCCCCTCTCCCTCACCATCAATGAGACTGTCGGCGTGCTGCGCGTGTCGCGCGCCAAGGTCTATCAGCTTCTGTCCGAGAAGAAATTGACCGCCCGGCGCGACGGTCAGCGGACACTCGTCGATTATGCCAGCGTCATGGCTCATCACGCAAGCCGCAAGCCGTTCGTCTCCGGCGCCCCAATGGCTAACGCACGGGGGGCCGAACGATGATCAATTTCGCTGAGATCGACCCGAAGGATATCGTCAAAACCCTCCGCGCCGAACGTGATCGGATTCTGGAGCGCAACTTGAAATTCGCGCCAGAGCGCACCCTTGCGCGAGATCGCCGCCTCGCAGCCGTGCACGAAGCGGGTCATGCTGCAATGGCTGGTCACGTCGGTTTTCGTGTCGTGGATGTCCACATCAAGCCGAGCGGCCATAGTCCCCTCGACTTATGCAACAAATCATGGGTCGGCCGTATCACGCTGGATCAGAATGGCTGCTCCAACCGCGCGCTCGCGAAGAAATGGCGATGGGTCGCTCTCGCTGGAGCGGTCGCAGAGCACGCATGGAAGTACAACGAGCGGGTCGGTTACGACGAGGTCGAAGACCCGGCCTTCATGTCACTTAGCGACTGGCATATGGCCGGAAGCACGCCCGCCGCGTTAACCGGTGAGCTGCTAGACGACCTTGATTCGGTCTGCGATTTGCTCGGACGCGAAGGGAGATTGTGGCCTCACTTGCTCCTCATCTCGCGCCAACTCATTACAGCGGCGTCACGTCCGAGCGACAGCGGTGAAGCTAGTCGTCTTCATCTTCCCAAGGTTGGCGGCGCATCAGGTCAATCATGAGTGCGATGGCCGCCGTCTTCGCTTCTGCTGCCGTTGAGATAGTCCTGCTTCCGTGCAGCTCGAAGGAAGTCGGGATATGGCGACAGGCGCCGCGAAAGCCGTTGCCCTTTGGAAGAACGCCGAGCTTATATCGACCGACATCGGCGAATCGCTGACCGTTCGGCCTCATGTGCCAGCTTGCATTTTTAGCTCGGCACTTCGCCGCATTGATGCGTCGCGTTAGAGCCTTTGCCCTAGCTCCGCGCGAGCGCGCCGCCTCCAAATCGTCTTCCATGTGCCCGGCACACTCACACCCGCAATACAGCGGACGTGCGAATTCCGGATGCGTCATGATGTGGACGTAGCGGAGTGATTCCCGTTCGCACATCTCGCAAACGGTCATGTGTCGATATGTGACGCCCGTCTCGGGAGATGCCTGTGGTTCGGCGACGACCTCAGCAAACGTGCGCTGTCTTTGACGGCCGCCCGGGCGCGAATGGCTGCAATCGTAATGACCTTCGTCTTCTACACCGATGCACGACCATCCGCGACGGACCACAAGCCATAGTCTGAACCCTCGGACATGGCTTCCGCACATTTGGTGCCGAACAAGTCCAATAGTTCGCGGCTGTACCTCGGCATGGATCAATCACCTTCGTGGCCGAAGTCGTCCTCAGCCGAACCGGCGCGCTCCCAATGGGCCTTTGTCTTTCCAAAGGCAGACACATAGCGGAGATCGCCGTACTGCTCGCCGCGCTTCATAAAGCGATCGACATCTTTGTAGGTCAGGGCAAAGTCTTCGTTTTGCTCGTTCACGAGTCGCGCCACGTCGCGCGGCGTTTGGCCGTCGCCTTGATTGTTGCGGCAGACTTGAATGCCCTTGTCGATCAGTTCATAGATCGCGCCCAAGGTGGCCTTATACATCGGCTCTTCCTGGGTCTTGACATCGACCGCGCTGGCGGGAACGAAGATGCCATCCGACCACAGAAGCCGGGTTGTGACGGCACCTTTAGCGCCGTAGTTGTTCTTCAACCGCTCCAGCAAAACAAACGGCGTGGCCTTCTCAGCCTTCAGGGCGAGCATGTTGCGCACAGCATTCCGGAATCCCGTCGAGCCAGAATACCCGCTGCCGTCTTCCATCGCCTTCTTGCTCGGATGTCCGAGCACAAGTAGGGTAGCTTTGTGCTTCCGCGCGAGGCCGCCAAGCACGTCTTTCAGGAAGGCATTCGGACCGAGGCGGTCGGCCTCACCCATCTGCGCGATATCGGCGAGGGAATCCAGCACGACGAAGCTGCCGGGCCGCTCCGCCAGCTTGCATTCAAGGTCACGGTAGAAGGGCAACAACTTGATTTGGCCCATCTCGCTCACGCGCGCGAGCGAGATGCTATGACCCGGCAGACACCACGCGCGGAGATCGAGGGTGTCCCAGTCCGCCTTCAGGTACTCGACAGCGGCGGCAATGCGGGGCTGTACCTCACCGACAACGTCTTCGGCGAGCACGAGCAATACGGGCGCCTTGATCGTCTCGCGCCCGAAGATCGGGCGTCCATCGGAAACCGCGACAGCTATCTGGATGGCTAGCGTCGTCTTACCGGTGCCGCCGTCGCCGTAGAGCAGATTGACGTTACCTTCCATAATGAGGTCGGCGACCGAATAGCTCGTGCGCGGAAAGCCACCCTTGCGCAGTTCGTCCTTCGAGATAGGTTCGGGCCGTGGATCACTCTTCACTGTGCCGGTGCTATCAACATCGTCCGCGCCCTCGGTCACGAGCGAGTCCGCGTCGAAGTCGCGATCCTCCTCGAAGTCCATCTCGGCGGTGCGGTCGCCGCCGCGCGATTGACTCGCGTAGCTGTAAGCATTTTTGACTTTTAGCTCCAGCCCCTCAACATCCCATGGCGGAACGCAGCGGTCGTTGTAATACTCCAGCATGAGCGCGAGGCACAGCTCCGGGCTGATTCCTTTATCGCGAACTCCCATCGCTATTTTAAGGGTCTGGAAGTCGCCGCCCTTGCCCTCGATCGCGGGCTCGGCGTCTTCCTTCAGGAAAGCGATGGCCCACTCGACATTGGCGGGCTTGTCGGTTTCGATTGCCATCTCGCCTGCGTCGCTGAGGCCGTGCTTCGCTTTCGCCGCGCTCAACACATCGTAGAACCAGCTCGGCGCGGGCAACGTTGGGCCGGTGGAGGTGGCTTCGTAACGACTGCCATCGGCAAACCGACAGCCCGCGATCAGAACGTAGTTGGGGCTGTCGATGTCAGGCCCGAAGCCATGTTCCCCGAGCGCAAAGACGTGAGGCCCTTCATAGTAGAGGTGACGCCCACCGCTCGGCGTGCGCACTTCCTCGGTCGGCATGGGAAAGGTGTATTCGAGATCGAGATCGGCGAAAGTCGCCTCGCCATTCTTACCGGGCTTCTGGTCAACGTCCACCACGATGACGTTGTCGCCCTTCAGGGCGAGTCCCCAATTGCAGCCCGGGTAGCGATCAGCCCATGCGCGGATTTGCTTCTCGTCGGACGAAGCGTCTTTAAGATTGTTCGGGATGAGCGGGGGATATTTTGCGCCGGGCTTCACGGGGTGGAGGCGACGCCCCGGATGGCGCGCGGTGTAGCTCAGCGCGAGCGCGAGCGACCGGGCTTTCGTAAGGGGCTTGAAATTTTGCGGATTCTTTGCTACATCATCACTCATACTTCTTGCTCCAGTTTCGGCGGTTCAGCGCCGCAGCTCACCGACCCGGCCTTCGCGGCCGGGTTTCGTGTTTCAGGCCCTCTCGAAAATGCGGCGTCGCTGCGCAGCATTGCGCCGGACAGTGGCGATGTCGCCCGGAGTGAAGCCGTCCCGGTCGCGACGATCGACGCAAATCGTTACGGTATAATCCAGCATCATGGCGCAGATGATCCAACGCCGCGCGCGGTCGCGATCTCGCGTTGATAGGCCGATCCACGATCGCCCATAGTAATCGACCGTGAGCAGCGGGTGCCCGGCGTGCAACGCCGTCGATTGCTTGTCGTAGATCGCATGCGGCACTGTGAGGCAGTAAGGCGCAGGCGCAGAAAAGCGCGTCAGCAGCCAATCGGCGGCAGCCTCCGAAATCTCTTCGTCGGTCGCGGATTCTGCAAGCGAGAGAAGCCGATCTTCGGCCTCGCGCGCTTCTGCTTCGCCTGTCAACGGTTGACGCATCTTCATCGTCTTCTGTTCTAGGGGCGCCCCGCTCAACACGAACGTGGCGCCCTTCGCGTATCCGGTGGGGACTTCCGGACTTCTCAACCGTGTGACTGAGCACCATCAAGCACTGGCCGCAACCGTGTTAGGGCGAAAATACTTTCGCACCAGCGCGCCACGTGCGGGCGCGATACTCGCCATCGCTCGCGACCATTGTTCCCAGCTCGCGCGAGCCGGATGCACGCCGCAGAGGCGGCATCTCGCAAGCAAAATAGTTCCTTTAACTCGCGATCATATTTTCGTTTGATGTCTCGCTTGGTCATGTGGTCCCTCTCGCTCGCGATTGCGGCGCGTTCGGGCGGGGACCTTCCCGACAACGCCTCGTGGTGCCTCAGAAACGGCCGCTGAGCGGCCATCCGAGAGCACGCCGTGTTGGGACAGGCTCTCGGAAATAACGTCTGACTGACTCGCGCTCGCCGTTTCCAGCTCCGTCGCGCGCTCTCGGAGGAGCCGGGCTCGATCGAACTGCCCTACGGATTCCAAAATCGCGGCGCGAGTGTACAATGCGGTGATGGTGCTCATCGGTTGGTCGCTTTCGCGTAAGCTTTGGCGATCTCATCCGCATGCCGCTCGAACGCCAATTCAGCCGCAGCGGTCGTCAGCGCCAGCGCTTCGTCAACGGTCAGCGGCGTGAGGCTCCCAACGAGGTCGCGGAAGTGCCGCTCATTCACGAAAACCTCAATGCCGGTCTCCGGGTCTTGCTCGACAAAGACCGGCATTCGCAGCGCGTCAGAGATAGCCAAATAAGCGCGTTGCTCGGTCAGCATGAATTCAGACGACGGCGCGGGCTCGCTCAGCACGAGTCCAAAATCTGGCTCGGCGTGCTGCTGACCGATGCCGACATCGGCCGCTCTGGTCATGAGGTCGTCGAAGTTTATCATTTTACTCTCACCCCTCCGGGTCGCGGCTCATCACCGATGCCTTCCTCGGGATCGTCATATCGGCTCGACTGCGGAGCCGGAGCTGGCCTCACGACCGGCGGCGTAGCACCCTGCGCAAGCGAGGCCTGCTTTTCTTTCCAACGTTGCAAGAGGTCGGCCAGTAGGGGAGTCATCGGTTTCGTCGGCAACGGAGTGGATGGCTTTGGTGCAGGTTCCGGCGCGGGCGCTGAAGCCACCTCTTCGACGGGCGCGGCCTCGATCGCATCATCGCTGTCAAGGCTGTCGAGCCCCAACTCCTCTTCGAGCGTCGGTACATGCTGCGAGATCATAGGCACCTCCTGCACAGGGATCGGCGGAGGTGCGGGGCGCTCATAGGTGTGCTTCACGATAGAGACTCCCGAGGCCCGATTGTTGACTTCGATGTTCTGATGGCTGCCCCACATTTTGGGATGATGCGCGGCGAGCGTTGCCAAAACGCCTGCGACCGGCGGGGCGTGAACAATGGTGTGCTGAATCCGATTGCCGTACTCATCCCGCTTGAAGCGATCAGGCAACCCGAGGATTACCAGCGTCTCGTCATCCACGTTAATCAGTGACTCGTCTTCAACCCAAGTCGGGTGCCCCTTATAAAAGACTTTCTCCACCGTGCCGCGCATCATACGATGCGTAAACAGCGCTTCGATCTCGGCGACGGCGGCCTTGCGCGCCATGCCGACAGCTTCGTGAAACAACACAGTGTCGCCCATGAACTCGATCAAGAAATCGGTAGTATCGCCGGGCTGAGCTTTCTGCGAAGCGCCGAGCCAAGACCACATGGTGCTGAGGCTGATACCAACATGGCGGGCGGCTGCGCGCATAGACGGATTGTCCATCAGCTTGTCGCAGATTGCGGTCAGGTTCTCGGTGTTGCGCTTTGTCACTTGTCGGGGAGTCCTGTCGCTCGGCGGATAAGGTTGGTGAGGCGCTTGGAGACTGCACGCGCCCGTTCGCTCTCATAGGTGCTCAGCTTTCCCCGCCGAGAGAAGCGCACTCCGAGTTGCGCACGCCGCTGTGCGGCTGCCTGCTCGGCGGCTTCCTTCGCGGTCTGGTCGTCCTTCTCCGGCGACAGGCTGAGACTTCCGAAATCGAGAACCACGAGCGTTTACCTTTAGCGAACGGCCGGCCGCGAGCGCTTCATGGCAGCGCGGTCCGCGTCGATGGGGTAAACATGCCGTTGAGGCGGAGGGGGCTCGACAAGACCGAGCGCTAGGTCGAGCTTATGCGCGCGATCTCTCGCGGAGTTTTGGGCGTGAACTTCGGCTTGCGTCGGTGCCGGATGGAGACGCAGCCATTTTTCGAGAGCCCCGGCTACGGCCGCGCGGCTGAGCTTGACGGCGGCCTGCGCCGCCTTGAGGCGATCACGGGCAACTACTACGGCCTGCTCCGCATCTTCGACGGCGCGCGCCGCATCGACAGGCGCAACGGGCTCGGATGGCTCGCGAGCCTCCGCCGCGAGGTTTCTGCGCAAGCGTCCGGACGCTGCCACCTGAGCGCGGGTCAGCGTGGTGGGGGCACCGAGCTGCTTCAAGACGTCCAAGCGAGGTTCACCCGAGTCGGTGAAATGGCCGGGGTTGCTATCGTCCAACTTCAGTAGCGCAGAATTTAGCGACATGATTCGAATTCCTTCGTTGTGTTGAGATCAGAGGCCGGAAGACCATCTAAAACTTCCGGCCTCTTCACTCGTCTCTCGGTATGGCCCCAAAATCGCGTCGATCGCCGCGTCTTTGAATGTCCGGGCGGCACCGAGGTTCAGGACATCACGTCCTGATTCCTGCGGCTCGGCGATTGGCGTCAATCACGGCCTGCATTGCTTGCTGATGGGTCTGAGGAGGATGCGCGAGACGGTGCGCAGCATGTGCTTTGTCGGCCGCGCGCATCGCCGCAGGGACGCCGCGCTGAGCTACGATCAACTCGGTTTCGTGTTCCTGATTCTGGAGTGCAGTTGCTACCAGCTCGGCAAACACATTTCGCTGGTCTTCGGTCAGCCCCGCGATCTCAGCATCCGAGAAATCGGTCCGCAACTTTCCAAATTTATCGAAGATTTCGATCGCCATGAGGCTGGCCTTTCGTTGTTAGGGAGTGCGGGATGCGTGCCCCCAAAGCACGCATCCCGCTGGACCGGCGCGGCTCATGACCAAAGCCGCGCCGATTGGGGGGACCTACCGGCTTCGGCGGTGGGACAGCCCGGCGGGGACGCGAGCGACCGGGTCGGCGGCTCGATTCCGTTGCCCGAAGGCTGGTGGGACGGCGGCTTCATCAGAGATTTTTCTCTCTTGGTCCGAGTAGCCGAATTGCTGCACGAAATCGCGCACAGGATCGTCAGGCGCGTAAGGGCTCGTTTTCGTCGTCTGGCCGGGGAGCAGACTCGACGGGCCGGTATATCGATTGTCGCCGAGCGGGGCGGCCGGGGTACATGGCTTCATTATGGTTGTCCTTTAGTGCTGCGCGGCTTGGCGTGCCAGCCGCCGTTTTCGATTGATGTACAAAGCTGCCTGAAGCGCGGCGCCGCGCTTCGCAGGCGGATTTACAAACCCCGGCGCGGTCTTCGTGTTCACTGCCGGTGATGTCGGTTTCGTCTTCTTCGTGTTGCTCATCAACGCCTCTTCACAGTTCGTGCGCGGGACTTCCAGTTAAAAGGATCGATCGAGGGCTGAAACTCGACCCGATGACCGATCCGGATTTCCGCCATGTTGCGAGTGTCGCGGCCGTCGAAGTACAAGTAGTCCCCCGTCTCATCCGACCTCACGAAGCCATAGTTCATCCCGATTGCATTGACTCGGATGGTCGTCACCAGACCGGTGAGGAAGGGCAGCGGCTTGACAGCGGTCGCCCGTCGCTTTCCCTCTACCCGTTCGATCTCGAAGGACACTCTAAGGCCGCGCTCGATCTCCACCGGAATGATGCCTCTCGCGAGCGAAGCCTGATCAAAGACAACCTTCTCTCCCGACTGGACTCGACGCCCTTTGCTGGCGTCTTCGTCACTGACGATCAGGCCCCAGAGCTTGCCCGGCGGGCAGTGGGTCGCCAAGTTCACAACGCTGCCCAACATGGCTTACTCCGCGCTGTCGAGCCCGGCCGCAACCGCGCCCTGATCGAGGAGATCGAGACCGGCTTGCGGCGCGTGTTGCCCGCGATGTTTTCGGCTCGGTGTGCCGGGATGCACTGCCACGGGGCGCGACTTCGGATGCGTGCCGAGCTGCGCCTGCACCATCGCTGCGCCAAAACCCGGATCACCGGGTTGCGGTCGATAGCGTTGTACGCCCGGTTGCGGGCCGCTCGGATCGCTGGGTGTGGGACCTGGGCCAGTCGAGCCCGCTGCTGGATAAGCAGCTAGGCCGCCCGGGAGCGCCGTGCGAGCCACGCTCGCACCTTGAACCGGAAGCTTGCGAGAAGGACGGGCCATGGGCTAGCACCCATTCGCGGAGTCGCCGCGACGCGAGCGACAACCGGGATTGATCTCGACGGGGGCGAGTTGCTTCTCGATCGTGGGCCGCGCGACCAGCGGAGCGTTACCGCCGTCCAAAATTGCCGTCTCCGTTCGGCTGAGGCCGCGCACCTGAACCTGTCTATCATTGAGGGTAACGCTGTGCGCCATGCCGTCATGCACAGGCGCGGGCGCCGTTGTGGAGGTCTTCGGCTTGCGGCCGTCTCTGCCGATTGATCTCATGGTGGCCCTCCTAGTTGAAAGCTGGATTTGGTTTGGTGGAACCGACGACGCAGCCGCAGGATTTTGCGATCGACTGCGCCCGGGCTAAACCCATCGACCGCACACAGGCACCCTGCCGGGTGATGTTCCAGCCCGCTGCGCTCCACGGATTTTTGGCGCGCTCCGGATCGAATGGCTTCTTGCCGGTCGCACCGGGCTTGGGAGCGCTGCGCGGATCGTAGGGATTGCTGAAGCCGTGTTGCCGCATCACTTCCTCGAAGCGCTGCTTGCCGAGCTGTTTGTACAGCGCACTCACGGCCGTAAGGCTGCCTGCTTTGGCGCGGTCGATGAGATCGCCAGTGTCAGGCGGAAAGAAATGCGGCTTGCTCTCGCGCAGGGCCTTGGTCCACTCCTCAATCGAAACGCCCTCGGCGTTCACGAGGCTGTCGCCGTGCGCCTTGAAGGTCGGCGCGAACGTCGCGATCGCATCGTCTTTCGCCGTGGTGAAGATGTCGGCGAACTCATCGGCCGACAGCAGCTTTTCCATTTCGAGTTTAGCGTCGCGATATGCCATGTGGGGCTCCCCTAGGTTCTGCGCTCGACAATCGGCCACGTATCGACCCAGCGCTGAAGCTCCGTGCGCTCGATCACGACATAGATGCCGTGGCGACGCGCGGTCAGCTCGCCAGCGCGGACGGCCGCGTTGACTTTGTTGCGCGAAATGCCAAGGGCTTTCGCCGCGCTCACTTGTGAGAGCGCGATGGGCTCGACTGTTTCTGACATGTCCGTTGCTTTGCTATATCTGCGCACTGTCGCGCAGCGATTGCGACGACGCTCAGTGCAAGACGTAAGCGCCATGGTCTATAATATGTCCGACCGAATCCGCGAACAACTGGCAATTAACGAACGATCGCAGCGCTCGTGATCGCGTCTCGATCGAGCGCAGCGAGAGTCACGCAAAGCCTATGAAACAAGACGTTTGCAGCTCATTGGCCTTCGATGATCTTGCTAAGCCATCTGACGGAGACGATCGGACCGCGCCGCGCGTCTCAGTGGAAGAGATCGGCGGAGGAGAATGGCTTCAGGTGGTGCCGTCAGCTTCGCCGCGATCCTGTGCGGCGCGGATCGCCGTCTCGACTTCAGCGACGAGCGTCGCGAGATGGTCAGCGAGTTTTGTGAACAGCTCGCGTTTATAAGGGTCGGTGGCGAGATCGCGGATCAGGGCGCACTCTGCTGCATCGGTGCGGAGCTTTTCGAGGTGGGCGCGCATGTCCTTCATGGCGGAGTCTCCCAGTGCGACGGGCGACGCTGTTCGGCGACACGACCGGCCGGACGGTACTGGATCGCGGAACGAGTTGTTAGGTGGTCAGGCTTCCGAGGGGATCAAGCGCGGCGGGCCGGGTCTGTATTTAACGGAATCCCTTCGTCCGGCCTCTCACGTCAGATGGCTTTACCAGACGAGCGAACCGCCCGGAGCCTCCAGCGGAGGGCGAGCGAAGCGAGTAGGGGTATGGGGAGACTTCACCCAAATGGCCATTTTCGACTTCAACCAATGATTTCAATGGCTTGTGCGGTGACTTCACCCTTCTCAACCTGACTTCAACCGATGAGACTTCAACCAATGATTTCAATGACTTAACGATTTGGCGCCTTGAGACTTCAACCCGACTTCAACGGAATTCCGGTTTATTCCCGGGGTCAAATCGGACGATCCGGACACCGCGTGTTTCGTTTTGTTAGGCGATATTGGCCCCGATCGGCCAAAATCCGGTGAAATCGGGGCGGCGAGCATTTCCTGTTAACCTTAACGGAATACGTAACAACTTTATTACGTCTAGTGGCTGATAACAAAACTATAGTTGCGCGTAATGCGGGATGTGTGACACTTTCTTGCTGGAACCCGCGTTAACGTTAAATCCTAGGGTAAAGCTCGGCCCGGCCCGGCCCTTGACGTGCGCCGGGCGCATAGCGCGTGGGATGGCTTCTGGTCTTCCGAACCTCTAAACTTGTCACGATCCGACTGGGCGCACGCGTAGAAGATCGTTCTACGGCCGGGCATGGTTAGCGAATCGTAAACGCCTTGGGCAGGCGCGCAGCGCGAGCTATGCGTTAAGCACGTCTGGCGTGTGGCACGCTTTATGCTCTACCTCGAAAAGATTCCATAATGTGAGTTACGCGAAGCCAATTCCAGCTCTGGCACAGCGCTCTCGTATTGGCACAGCAAACGTGGTTAGCGAATCGTTAAGGCGATCGAACAGCGAACGCTGGTGGGGCGGCCCACGTGGTGGCGGTCCGGTAATCTGCTACGGGGTGCCTTGAGGGAACTCACGAGTGTGTGAAAACGTGATGGCCCCTAGCTTATGCTCTCTCTTCGATCCAAGGCCCCGGAACGAAAAAAGTAGAAGAACCCGCGAACTTCTCAAATTCCGAAATTTCGGAGAATCCCGCAGTGGACCTGTACAAGCACAGAGGGACGATTGCCTTGCTGGCGATTGTGGTGGTGGTGCTATTTGCTGTTGCTCCTCGCTATGCGAGCAAGCCGACGCTGGGCAAGGCCGATCCGCCAGCGTTGCCGACCGAAGCCGAGCGACGCGCGGCCAGTAGCTACGCCACGCTGTCCCAGAGCCTCGATAAACTATGCGAGGCTTTCGAATCCATCTCGGGCCAGATCAACACCCCGGGCGCCTTGGCGGCGATCTCGGAAGAGATGAAGCGGCGCAAGATCGAGAACGACATCCAAGATGCGTGCGAGGGTCATGGCGAGGATGACGTGCGCGACAGGGATGAAGATCGAGGGCTGTAGCCCGGTCGTCAGGCGCATTTACTATGATCACAGACCGGGGCTTGCAGAGGCGCCTTCAGCTCACCACGTCACGGACAGCCGATATAGAGCCTTGAAAATACGCGATCAACCTCGCGTGAGTGTACCGATGGCTCCGAGCGATCATCCCCTTATGTTGGAGATCGCGATGACTGTTATCGATAAGACCAATTCCGACTGGACCCTTTATCGCAGGCCCGACTGCGAAGAGGTCGATCTACATCTTGGCCGACGAGATCGCTGGGCGAAATCATACGAAGACGCCATGGCTGATGTCGCCGAGCTGGTCGAGCACAAGCTACGTGAAGCTCAGCGCGAAGGCAGGCCCTATGTGATGTTCGTTCATGGCCGGAGCACGTCCCGCCCCGGCGCAACCACCGCCCGATCCCAGGTCCGCAACTTCATGCGGTCCAAGGCAGCGACGTTGCTCATCGAACGGCGGCATTGTGTGCAGCACGCGACAATATTTCTAGCGAAGGTCCGGGCGTTCAAGCTCGACGAGGCGATGGGACCCGACCATTAACCATCGGGGTCGAGATCGGTCTCAACCCCTCTTGCGGTCGTGGCGGCGCCGTGCCTATTTGCGCGGTGTCGGAATTAGTTGAACTGGTCCCTTGGGACCTTGGGCCGCAAGCGGCAGAACTCCCGACATCATCCGGGAAGCCACGCGTTCAACAGGCAACCCCTCCGCCAGAGATGGCTTTAGGAGGAATGTTGCAATGTTACCGAGCAGACTCGATCACAAAATTAGAGACGCCGAGACCGCGTGGAACGCCTTGCAGAACGTGCGCTCAGCCATCACCCGAGCGATCAAGAATGGCACGCTATCGAGCACGGAGATCGAGCGCTTCTCCGCCGCAGCGTCAGGTTACAAAAAGGCGCTGCTTCCGCTACTGAAGAGAGCGGAGGCGGCGCGATGACGAGACATCCTCAATCGAGAAGTGCCCCGTGAAGGGAGGCGCAACTCAAACGAAAGAGCCGCCGCTGCCGGATTGGAGAACGGCAGCGGCGGCTCTAAGTGGATTCGAAGCTCGTCCAACGAACCCCACCTGACGACAGTGTCGGCGCAACCCCTGAACAAAGGGTGTAGAAGACACGGTCATAGCGGACGTTCCGTAAGTCTCACCCCATCATGGAGGCGCAAGCCATGTACAGTTCCGAGGGTTGTCGCGCACAAATGGATGAATGCAAGACTCTGCTGTCATCGGCGGAGAGCCCGGCCGAAACGACGGTGCTTAACCTCTTGGTGCGCAATTGGCGGAACATCGCCAGCCAGACAGATCGCTACACTCAGTTAGTGCGTGACAGACCACCGAAAGAGTAAGGTCGCCTCAGCCCGCCGCCCTCAATGCGTCACCAACTTCTTTTCTATGTAGGCGTTCACCGTCTCGGCAAAGGAACGCCGATCCCCAGCCACGGCGTTCGCTTGCACGACGTAAACGACCCGGACCGGCTCCGCGCCATCAAGGCCGCGCAGCGCTACACTGAAGTGGCGACTCGCGCCGAGGCCATACGCAGAGGCCTCATCGAGCGCTGAACTGGAGACACGTCCGCGCGGACCACGATGACTGTTGTGACTTTTTCATCTTGGCGGGTGTAGGTCGGGCGAGGCCAGCAACCCGGTAATGTTGGCAGCGGTTTCGTTGTTGCGCGCCTTTCGGAGCAGGGCTTCCCTCTCCGCGCCCGGTGGCAATTGCTTAGCCTTTTCGCGTAGCTGGCGGGCTCCATCAGCAAGTCGGATTTCAAGCGACTGCTCATGCTTCACTCGACGGCGTTCCAACATGTTCCTCCTCCCGGTACTGAGAAACCCCTACCCGAGAAAAACGACTATTAACGCAGAAAGGGATAGCGGGTTTCCGGGGGAAAGCGTTGACGGTTGCAAAGTTTTCAGCGTTGAAACATGAATTGATCGGGACCTTCGGCACGGTGTTCCGGCTTGATGCGAGGAGGAGGGTCAACGATATGATCATCGCGCCCCTTTGCCCGAAGTGCGACGTTCTGATGTTGCTGGCGCATCGCCGACCCGGACGCGCCAGATTCGAACTCCAAACGTTCGAATGCCCTCGGTGCGACCAAGCGAGGATTGTGGAGGTAGCCGATCCGCTGGAGAAGGCGGCCGGTTGGGTCGCGTCGCGCGAATTGCAGCGGCCTGAGTAAACGCATCGGCGACTCAGCCCGGGGCGCCTGTGAGCAGGCGCCGGACGGCCGCCACCACAGACCGGGGCGCCGGAACGACTCTCAGCGCGCCCCTTATGGCTTCCGACGCGGCTTAAAAGAAAACGACCCAACGCCGTCAGGTCGCGGGGCCGTCTGTCTTCGTGATCCCACGGGGCTGGGGGTTGGGAGCACGGCGGCAGGCGACCAGCTTAGCCGAAAAGCGTCCGCTGTCTCGGCTCGGACTACTTCGTTTCTAGCATCTTTTCGATGTAGGCGTTCACCGTCTCGGCAAAGGAACGCCGATCCCCAACCACGGCGTTCGCTTGCACGACGACATCGTGCTGGATCAACCGAAGGCCGCTTTTTCGGGCGCCGGGTAGAGTGGCATCCCAGTACTCGTTGATGGCTCTTTCGGCGAGCGGGTGGCCGTTCGGGTCACCTTTGGCGATCAGTCGTCGCAGGATGCTTAAGCAGTTGTCCAAATTCGGCATGGGACCGCAGTATGCGACTGATTCGAGATATAGGCACCTAAAACCGGAAGCGCGGACTCAGCCCGGGGCGCCTGTGCGCTGGCGCTGGATGGCCGCCACCATAGACCGGGGCGCCGGACGGCCCCTCAGTGAGACCCTTATGGCTTCCTAGACCGGGCGCGGCGCCCCATCACGAAGTCCGACCAAGCCTGTGTCATTGGAATGCGGACCTTGTAGAGTTCCGGCAGCGGACGGTTATAGGCTCTCACGACGGCGTCGCCGATCGAGTGCGCCAAAGCCATCTCTCGAAGCTCCAGCGGATATCCGTTGATCATGGCCCAGTTCGAAAATGTCGATCGGAAACCGTGCGGCACCGGACAGCGCCCGCCGTCAACCGCCGCGATCTTGCCATCGCGAAGCAGTCGTTTCATCAGGTGGTTCGCGCCGTTGTCCCAGATCGGATACATCGCGCCCTTGGTCGGGCTCGGGAAGACGAATTCGTTGGGCTTGCCGGGCTTGCCAATGACCTTGAGCGCGGCATCGGTCAGGGGGACACGGTGCTCAAGGCCTTCCTTCATCCGGCGCTCACCATCGACAAAGCCCGGGATGATCCATAGCTTTTTCTTCACGTCGATCTCGCGCCAGCGCGCCAAGCGCGTTTCGTCGGTTCGCGTCGCGGTCAGGATCATAAAGGCGAGTGCCCGCGCTGTCGGATCGCCCATGGCGATCAGCTCGCCCATCAGCGCGGGCACGTCATCGGCGCCCATGGCAGGATGGCTTACAGCCTTCGGAGGTTTCGGTCCCGGGAGATGATCGAACACGTCCTTTGCGGCAGGGTTGTCGCCGGACCGCAGACCCCGCGCCTTCGCATTGTTGAGGATCACTTCGACGCGGGAGCGCACCTTATCTCGCGTCACCGGCCGATCGTCCCAACTGGCGAGATGCTTTTGCACGTCTTCGGTCGTGATCTCGGCGACCGGCCGCAGTGCTATGGCGTGGCGTTCGGATTGCTTGGGACTGCCGAGCAATGTGCGGCGATATGATTTCGCCTCACCGCCGTTGGGGCCGCCGCGCCAGTTGTCGGCGATCGGCACGCCAACCATCCGCACAGGCTCTCCGCCGTTCGTTGAGGGCAGCAAGTAGCCTTCGAGGTACTGCGTCACGACATCCCCGAAGAGCTTGTCAGGCGCGTTCGCTGACTCCGCAGCGGCCTGTCTATTTGCAGCAACGCCGCGCGGCCTCACCTGCGCTCGACCCTCGCGCCATTCGAGCCGGAAGCGCTCGCGCTCCTGTCGTGCTTGGTTCGGCGACAGAGCGCCGGTGACGGTTCCGGCCGTGCCCAGCATCTTCGAGCGGATCGAGCGGCCGTCCTTATACTGGAATTGCCAATAGCCGTGGCCGTTGCGCGTCATCAGGGAGAGCGAGCGGCCGTCCGGGATGCGCGCGAACGTGAAGCGTCCCTTGCTGTCTTTGCGATCGACGCTTGCGGCAATGGCCGCCCTCACATCTTCCTGTTTGAGCGCGTTGTAGAGCCGCTTGCGGGACATCGGAATGGCCTCGTTTGTGACGTACTTTGTGACATACTTTTAGCGCTACAGCCGTGGACAGTCAACTACAGCGATAGACGGTCGATTCGCCGATAAAGCACTGAAAACAAGACACTTATGGACAGCCGTAGACAGTGGTGGACAGCGGCAAAACTGTCTGGGTGCGCCAGTTCGACGCCTACGGTAATTACAAAGCCGCGTGCGCACCTGTTACTGATCGGTGAATTCTCTCATAGCGTTTTCGAGCGAAGTGGGCGCCGGTTCGCGTGAAGAAAACGCGTCAAACAAAAATCCAGAGCCGATCAGGCTCTAGGGCTGCGGATCCTGCGTCCGGCGCGGGGCCTCATCCACCCCGTGTCGCACACCGACCCGCCCGGAGTTCCCCGGGCGGGTCAACCTTTTGAGGCGCGGCAGTCAGAGATATTTCGCGATCAGCCTGAAGTCCCGCAGCACGGCCCGGCCCTTTGGGCCTGTGGCCTTCAGCGTGTCTTCCAGACTGTGGCCGATGTGATCGTGGATCAGCGCCTTCTTGGCGCTCTCGATCGCGCTCTCCACGGCCTGCAATTGCTGGGCGATCTGGGCACAGGGACGGCCCTGCTCGATCATCTCGACAATGGTCTCGAGATGACCGTTGGCGCGCTTCAGGCGCCGGGCGATCGCAGCGTGCGGATGGTCGTCGGACATCAGGTTCTCCTATCCTCCCTGGAGGATAATCCTCATCCTCACCGGAGGATAGCGAAATCAGCTTGACAGTCTTCTGCGTCGGGCTTATTTGCCGATCATCGGAACATTCGTTTCGCACCGGGCATCCGGCCCGGCCACGAGCCAGCAAAGAAGGCAAATGGGCAGTAGCAACTCTGGCGACAGGTGCCCGATGACGGGATTTCTGCCGCCGCAAGATAGCAACGCTGATCGCGCAGGCTGCCGCCGCGTGGATGGATGGTCGCGCCTCGCCTGACCGCCCGATCCTCACCGGCCTGCCGCGGACAGCGGAAGTGGAGGTGAGCGATGTTCGCAAAACTCGCAGGATTTCGGCCGTTCGAGCCGCGGCGCATGGTGCCGTGGACTGTCACGGCCACGCATTCCAATGACAACCTTCCGGGCTTTCGCCGCCCCGAGGGTCGCCGCCGGCGTCCAACCCCGGCATGTCATTGGGTTCTGATCGACGGCCGCCTGGAATGCCGGTGGGCTGTCGAAGACAGCACCGAACCGACAAGCGGTGATCTCGATCGTCAGCGACGCGCGGGCCGGCATTCCGGCCCGCGGTCGACAACCACGCGTCGAGCCGCGTTGAAGAACACAGCCTGCGCCTAAGGAGGCCATCTTGGACGAAGGACCTAGTTGTCCCGTCGCGGCCGCCCTCGGCGCAGCAACGGGACTCCAAACCGACATGACATCTGGAATTGCCGCTGCTCACGGCAGCGAAGGTCGCGCGCGCGCCTAGACCCGCTCCGCGTCCCCTACGCCGTGCCCGACAGGCGGCGAGGAGACGATCGGAGCAAACATGACGGGCACCGTCACACCATCCGAAACCGCGCCGTTCCGCCGGCGCGAATACGTCAGGCGTTCCGGAGCGGCCGATGGTCCGCTCGACGCCGTGATACGAAGCGCCGTGGCCGTCGTGCGCGAAAGCGCGGGCCTCCTCTGCCATGTCGCCGAGCTCGGCATCGTGCTCGTTCTGGACGCCGGCAGCACGGCGCCGGCACGCCGGGCTCTGGCAGAGTCGCCGCCCGCGCCGGGCGCGGCCAACATCATCCGCTTTCCCACCCGCCGAAACACCAAACCTCGCAAATGAGAAGGAATGAGTCATGACCGTCGTCAATGACTTGAACACGCACGCTTCAGATCACAAAGCCACCGCCGCCCCGATCCGGACCGCCGTACTGGACAATGCCCATCTCGGCGATATCCACGGCGCGCTCGGCAGCATCGCGCAAGATGATATCGCGCAGCGGACAACGCTGGCCGCGCGCCTGAAGACCCTGCTGGAACCGGAAGGACTGGGCGATCCGCGCCGGCGTGTTCGAGGTGCCGAATGCGCCGAATAGCGACATCCTGGTCGTTAGCACCGACGACAGCGTGACCGGCGGCAGCGTGGTGGAGTTCGAAGGTCGCTACTCGATCTTCGACCAGCCCGGCAAGCTGCGCATCGGAGTGTTCGGCAATCGCGGCTACAGCGGCAATTACAGCCAGGCGCTCGGGATCGAAGCGACGGATCCGATGCTCGACATCAACACCGTGATGGCCGGCATCCGCAAGGACAATTTGAAATACGGCTTCTATCTCAATGCCGAGCAGCAGATCGCGAAGGATGTCGGCCTGTTCGGCCGCCTGAGCTGGAACGACGGACGGAACGAAATCCTCTCGTTCACCGACGTCGACCGCAGCCTCTCCGGCCGCGTGCACGGGGAGTTCTAAAGCACTTTCCAGCGAAGCGGACACCGGTCTGTTTGAAGACGGGCCGGGACTCGAATCAACAATTTCGGTCCTGAGTCTGTCAGCACCGAAGCTCTCGACGCCCTGACAAGGGCATCGATGCGGCGCGCCGAGCGCCGGCACGTTCGCACGAGATAGCCCAGCTCATACCAGCTGCAAATCGATCGCAACATACTTGCGAATAATTCCGAACTGATCTACACTAATGCAAATGAGTTGCATTAGCGTAGCGTAGGCATTTGCGTATTTGGAGAAATTGGGGGCCATTTGCCGCAGCAACCCTGATCATCGCCGTTGCAGCGGGCAAACCCGCCGGTGCGACGGATTTCGCCAGCAGCGAGACCAAGGTCCGGTTCGTGGAGACATCTCGCTTCGACTGGTCCGGCCTCTACTTGGGATGGCACTACGGCTACCTTCGTGGTGCGGCGCACGGGAACGTGCTGTTCGGATCTGGAGCGCTTCCGGATAATGGCTTCGGTAGCCAGTTCAGCGGCGTGCAGATCGGCTTTAATCGACTGTTCTCGTCAGGCGCTTTGCTCGGCATCGAAGCCGATGTCTCGTTTCCGAGCTTTCTTGGCGCCGACGAGGTCGCCCGCCTGCAATGGACCGCGCAAGGCAACATCAGCGAGGTGGTCGGCCATGTCGGCAGGCTTCGCGGCCGGGCCGGGTATCGGCTCGGCGACTGGGTCGCGTTCGCCGCAGGCGGCTTCGCCTGGTCACAGGCACGGCTGATCGACACGCCGGGCTTCGCCGCCGACCAGGACAAGATCATCCTCACACGGCCCGGCTGGACGCTCGGCGCGGGGATCGAGACCGCGCTCTCCTCGGATTGGAGCGTCCGGCTCGAATATCTCTACGATCATTTCGGCATGCTCGACGCGATCTTGCCGTCCGGTACGCCGTGGCAATCCACGCTGGACAGCCACACGGTCCGGATCGCGCTGAACTGGTTTCCGGGCAATGCGATCTCCGACGCGCAGCTCTCGGGTGCGCGAGTCGCACCGCTGATTGCATCCGACGACTGGAATATTCACGGACAGTATACGCTTGTGGGACAAGGCTACCCGAGCTTTCGTTCGCCTTATGAGGGGGCCAACAGCCTGACGGGCTCGAAGCAGGCCGAGTATACGCAGAGCGCCACGGGATATGTCGGGCTGCGTCTTTGGGAAGGCGGGGAATTCTACGTCAATCCAGAGCTGATGCAGGGCTTCGGCCTGAATGACGTGCACGGCGTGGCGGCCTTCCCGAACGGCGAGGCCCAGAAGTCGGACTTCCCGATGCCGCGATTGAACGTCGCGCGCGTTTTCGTACGGCAAACATTCGGGCTTGGTGGCGAACAGGAGACCATCAGCGACGGACCGAACCAGCTTGCCGGCAAGCAGGACGTTTCGCGGATCACCATCACGGCGGGGAAATTTGCGGTGACGGATGCTTTTGACAGCAACGCTTACGCCAACGACCCGCGAACGAACTTTCTCAACTGGAACGTCTATGGCGGAGGCTCGTTCGACTGGACGATGGATAAGTTGAGTTGGACGTGGGGCGCCATCGTCGATTTCAACCAGAAAAGTTGGGCGTTCCGGACCGGATATTTTCTGCTGCCCACCGTGTCCAACGACAATAGCTTCGACACCCATATCCCCGACCGCGGCCAATATACGGCCGAGCTCGAGCTGCGCTATGAGCCATTCGGGCAGCCTGGCAAGCTGCGCCTGTTCGGCTGGATGAACCACGGCACGATGGGCGGCTATCTCGATGCTCTGGCGCTGCCGGTGACCAGCCCCGGCTATCCCGACATCACGCAGACGCGGCGCATCCGCACCAACTACGGATTCGTCGTCAATCTCGAGCAGGCCATCACCGGCGATCTCGGCATGTTCTCGCGCGCGACCTGGAGCCCGGGACAGACCGAGCTGATCGGCTGGACCGATTGTGACGAAAGCCTCTCATTCGGGACAGTGCTGAACGGCACGTCGTGGGGTCGACCGGACGACAAGGTCGGCGTTGCCGGTGTGATCGAGGGCCTGTCCGCCGAAGCGCGCGCCTATCTCGCCGCCGGCGGACTCGGCATCCTGATCGGCGACGGACAACTCAACTACAGCCGCGAGAAAGTGCTCGAGGCCTACTACGCCTATCGCCTCAACAAATGGGCCACGATGACCGCAGACTATCAGTTCATCCAGAACCCCGGTTACAACGCCGACCGCGGCCCGGTACACATCTTCTCGGGCCGTCTGCACGCGGAGTTTTAGTCCCCATCGTCGTCTCGGCGCAGGCCCGGACCTGTAGCCCACTGCGCGTGGTCATGCGAGGCTGGGCCACAGCGAGTACAACCGCAGAGTTTCGTGGTTCTGGGTCCCGGCCTGGGCCGGGACGACAAGAGTCCGCGATGATGTCCGGAAGTGGTTCGGAGCTAAAGCCCTCTCCCCACTCAAATATATGTAGGCACCCCCGGCTTGCCGCAAGCCCCGGGTCTTCCCGTAGAACGCGCGCCCAATCGAAGCGAACCTACGGGAGTGCGGGATGCGAGGACATGCAGGGGTGATCGCCGGCGGAGGTCCGACGGGACTGATGTTGGCAGGCGAGTTAGCGTTGGCGGGCATCGATGCTGCAATTGTCGAGCGGCGCGCCAGCCAGGACGTCATCGGTTCGCGTGCGCTCGGCCTGCACGCACGCAGCATTGAGGTGTTCGATCAGCGCGGCATCGCCGAGCGGTTCATCTCGCAGGGACAGCGGCATCCCGCCGTGCATTTCCAAATCCCGCTTGATATCAGCGACTTTCCGACCCGGCACAATTACACGCTCGGGCTCTTGCAGAACCATATCGAGCGCATCCTGGCCGAGTGGGTCGGCGAGCTGGAGGTCACGACCTATCGTGGACGCGAGGTGACCGACTTCACGCAGGACGATACCGGCGTCGACGTCGCACTTTCCGACGGCACGTTGCTGCGGGCCGGGTATCTCGTCGGCTGCGATGGCGGCCGCAGCCTGATCCGCAAGCTCGCTGGCATCGCATTTCCCGGGTGGGACCCGACGGCGAGTTGGCTGATCGCCGAGGCCGAGATGGCCGACGAGCCGAAATGGGGATTCCACGAGAATGAATTCGGTATCCATGCCATCGGCAAGGCAGAAGATGGCAAATCGGTCCGGATCGTGCTCGCCGAACCGCAACTACAGCTCGACAGCGAACCCACGCTGCGCGATGTCAGCGAGACGCTGGTCGCGGCTTACGGGACCGATTTCGGAATCCACAGCGCCGTTTGGATCTCGAGATTCACCGACATGACACGGCAGGCCGCGGCCTACCGTGACCGGCGCGTTTTACTGGCCGGCGACGCCGCGCATGTGCATCCGCCGATGGGTGGTCAGGGCCTCAACATCGGCGTGCAGGATGCGGTGAATCTGGGATGGAAGCTCGCCCAGGTCGTCAAGCTGACATCGCCGGACAGCCTGCTGGATAGCTATCACGCCGAGCGCCACCCGGTCGGGGCCTGCGTCTTGCGTCGCGCGATGGCACAGGCCGCGCTTCGTCGCAGGGACGCCCGCATCATGGCCCTGGGCGATACCGTGTCCGAACTGCTCGGCATGGACGAGCCGCGCAGACGGCTCGTTTCGGCGCTGTCCGGTCTGGGTGTTCATTACGACTTCGGCGCGGGGCACAGACTGCTCGGGCGGCGCATGCCCGATCTCGATCTGGTCACCGCCGACGGTCCGCTGCGGGTCTTTGCCTTGCTGCACAAGGCTCGGCCGCTGCTTCTCAATCTCGGAGAGGCCGGCAGCTTCGATATCACGCCATGGGCGGATCGGGTCCAGCTTGTCGACGCCGCATACACCGGTGCGTGGGAGCTTCCGGCACTCGGGCCGGTTACCGCTCCCACCGCCGTGTTGATCCGGCCCGACGGATATGTGGCTTGGGCGGGAGAGCGAACCCAAGCGGGGCTGAGCGACGCGCTAACGACCTGGTTCGGCTCGCCACGACACCGAAGCATCACATGACCGTAGTGAGTAGCCCGGATGCAAGCCGTCGTCCCGGCGAAAGCCGGGACGACGCTGTGTTTGCGGTCAGACCTATCCCGCCGGCTGGAACGTGTCCGCACGCGCCATGGTCCAGGCGTCGCGGAAGCGGCGGTCCTGGGTGCCTTCGAGCAATTCGCCCGGACGCAGCGCCGGATAGAGTTCGGCAAAGGAGCAAACGTCGGTGGTCGAGGTCCGTTGCGAGAAGTGGATCGGGCGCAGGTCCTGGGTGTGCTCGAGGCCGGCGGCGGCGAGCAGCTCGGTCAGCGCGTGCAGGGTCGAGTGGTGGTAGTTGTACACGCGCTCGATCTTGTCGGGCACGTAGAGCGCGCGGTTGCGCGACGGATCCTGGGTGGTGACGCCGGTCGGGCAGCGGTCGGTATGGCAGCTCAATGACTGGATGCAGCCAAGCGAGAACATGAAGCCGCGCGCCGAATTGCACCAGTCGGCGCCGATCGCCATCGCGCGCGCCATGTCGAAGGCAGTCGCGATCTTGCCGGAAGCGCCGATCTTGATGCGGTCGCGCGCACCGATGCCTATCAGCGCATTGTGGACGAAATTGACGCCCTCCCGCATCGGCATGCCCAGATGGTCCATGAACTCCAGCGGCGCCGCACCGGTGCCGCCTTCATTGCCGTCGACCACGATGAAATCAGGGTAAATCCCGCTCTCCTTCATCGCCTTGCAGATTGCCAGGAATTCCCAGGGATGGCCGATGCACAGCTTGAAGCCGGCCGGCTTGCCGCCGGACAGTTTTCGCATCTGGGCGATGAACTCCATCATCTGCAGCGGCGTCGAGAACGCCTTGTGGTAGGCCGGCGAGATGCAGTCTTCGCCGAGCGCCACGCCCCTGATCTTCGAGATTTCCTCGGAAACCTTTGCAGCGGGCAGCACGCCGCCATGACCGGGCTTGGCGCCCTGGCTGACCTTGAGCTCGACCATCTTGATCTGGTCGTCACTCGCGACGCGGGCGAACTCGTCCGGATTGAAGGTGCCGTCGCGGTTGCGGCAGCCGAAATAGCCGGAGCCGATCTCCCAGATGATGTCGCCGCCCATCTCGCGGTGATAGGGGCTGACGCCGCCTTCGCCGGTATCGTGCGCAAAACCGCCCTTCTTGGCGCCGGCGTTCAGCGCCCGCACCGCGTTCGGGCTCAGCGCGCCAAAGCTCATCGCCGAGATGTTGAACACCGAGGCAGAATACGGCCTGGCGCAGTCGGGGCCGCCGATGCTGATCCGGAATTTCTCCTCGGCATGCGGCTTTGGCGCCATCGAATGGTGCATCCATTCATAGCCCTCGCGGTAGACGTCCTCCTGGGTGCCGAACGGCCGCTTGTCGAGCACCATCTTGGCGCGCTGATAGACCAGCGCGCGTGTATCGCGGGAGAACGGCATGCCGTCTTTCTCGCTCTCGAAGAAGTACTGCCGCATCTCCGGGCGGATTTCCTCGAGCAGGAAGCGCATGTGCGCCGAGATCGGATAATTGCGCAGCACCGCGTGGTGCTTTTGCGTGAGGTCGCGGATGCCGAGCAGCGTCAGCGCGCCGAAAATGATCAGCGGGATCACGACGACGCCGAAGATCTTGTGGTCGAAAACTCCAATTGCCAGCAGCAGCGCCGTGACGACGGAGCAGATCGTCAGCACGACGAAACGCGGCGAGAACGGAAGCAGCATCGTTTCCATAGAACCCCTCAGCCAATCAGCAAGGCCATCTTGTCGGCGTTAAGCCTAATCCAACTCGCGGAACCAATTCTACACGGTTATACCGCCGAGCGGTCACAGATGTGACAACCGCCCATATGGGCGGTTTCCCCTGCCGCAACCGGTCAAATTGATTCGAAAGCGGCTATTGCGGTGCAACGAAGGGCTCCGCTCCCTCGCCCCGCAAGCGGGGCGAGGTGAAGCGGAGCCCGCGACTCTAATGGTCGTGCGGGCGCAATTCGTGGGGGATATGGCCCTGCTTCAGGGCGTCGCTGGCGAGCCAGGCGTCGGTGGCGTCGATGGCGCGGGCGATATGGTCCGAAGTGCGGGAGAAATCGTAGGGCGATCCGACCAGCGGGCAGAGCGGCGGCACCACGAAATGCTCGATGCCGGGACCGAGGTTCTCCAGCTCGTTGACGAGCTGCCGCGCGATCAGGAGCGTCAGCGCATGCAGTGCGTTGGCGAGCGCGCCGACTGGCGGCGCCTCGTTCGCGCAGGCATGCCCGGTCGGCAGCACGATCAGGCGCCTGGCGCCCTTCTTCACCGCGACGCGGACCGGCGTGTTGCTGGAGATCGCGCCGTCGGCGAGGTAATGATCGCGATAATGCACCGGCGTGAACGCGCCGGGAATCGCCGTCGATGCGACGATCGCCTCGGCGGTCGAGCCTTCCGACAGCACCACGCTGTCGCCGCTGATGATGTCGGTCGTAACTATGTGAATCGGCAATTTGGCGTCCTGCAGATTGCGGAACGGGATGTGATCGTCGATCAGCTTGCGGATGCCATCGTGTGGAATCAGGAAATCCCGCCGCAGCAGGAAGCCGAGCAGCGTCCGCCAGTTTACCGGGAAGACATCATCCCGCTGCAGGCCGCGCCAGATCGCGGCCAGCCGCTCGACGCCCGAGAGCGTCGGATCCCCGGCATAGAAAGCGCCGTTCAGCGCGCCGACACTGGAGCCGACGACCATGTCGGCTGTGACGCCGTGGCGGACCAGCGATTGCAGCATGCCGACCTGGATCGCGCCAAAACTGCCACCGCCGGCAAACACAAAGGCGGTCTTCGGTGCATCAGGATCGGTGATGGACAAGGTGCGGCTCCCCCGGTCGCCGCGTCGGTGAGGTCGCGCGGCGTTGGCGGCGGTTATAGCAGCGGGGAAATGAGTAGCGCCACATACACAATCGTCGTCCTGGCGAAAGCCAGGACCCGACCACAAATGCAAAAGGCTGGAGCTCGATGGGGCTCCAGCCTTCGCCAAACAAACAGCGGTGGTAATGGGTCCCGGGTCGCGCTTCGCTTGCCCGGGACGACGGAGACTAACGCTCGACGAACGCCTTCTCGATCACGAAGTGGCCAGGCGTGTTGCCGCTGCCTTCCTTGAAGCCGCGGGTCTCGAACAGCTGCTTCAGCTCGTCCAGCATCCCCGGGCTCCCGCACATCATGATGCGGTCGGTCTCGATGTCGAGCGGGCCCTGATGCAGATCGGTGAACAGCTGGTTGGAGGTGATCAGGTCGGTGATGCGACCGCGGTTGCGGAATGGCTCGCGTGTCACGGTCGGATAATACAGCAGCTTCTCGGAGAGCAGCGGCCCGAACAATTCGTCGTCGCGCAGCTTGGCGACCAGCTCTTCGCCATAGGCAAGCTCGGAGACCTGGCGGCAGCCATGGACCAGCACGATCGAGTCATACTGATCGTAGACCTCGGGGTCCTTGATCAGGCTCGCGAACGGCGCAAGGCCGGTGCCGGTCGACAGCAGCATCAGCCGCTTGCCGGGGATCAGATTGTCGGTGATCAGCGTGCCGGTCGCCTTGCGGCCGACCAGGATGGTGTCACCCTCCCTGATCTTCTGCAGCTTGGAGGTGAGCGGGCCGTCCTGCACCTTGATCGAGAAGAACTCGAGCTCTTCCTCGTGATTGGCGCTCGCCATCGAGTAGGCACGCAACAGCGGCCGTCCCTCGACCTCGAGGCCGATCATGGCAAACTGGCCATTCTGGAAGCGGAAACCGGAATCGCGGGTGGCTCGGAAGCTGAAAAGCGTATCGGTCCAGTGCTGAACGGAAAGAACCTTCTCTCGATAGAACGCGCTCATGTGTTTTCGTTTTCTCGATTGACCAGATTTGGAATTGTTTTATTTCTAGACTGCCCGTGACAGCCAGGAAGTGACCGAAATCATTGACGATCTCGCATGTTCCTTGCGCCGATACATGAGATAGTCAAGATCACTTGGCGTGCAATTGCGATCTCGGAATGCCAGTCGATTAATTACGTAAAAAGGTTCGGCCACGGCATCGTTAGCACGCCGCAAGAGCGCAATTTACTTGCTGAGTTCGCGGTCGATCTGGCAATTAATTGCTACGAAAACCGCTGCGAAGGGAAAATCATTCAGTGGTCCTGATCAGCCAGCGAATCTTCCTGGAAACCATCAAAAAATATTGTCTCGCGCACGATATCGCGATCGAGGCGCGGTCCGGCGGTTGGCTGGTCATCATGACGAAGGACAGCCAGCGGCGCCTCGCGATCGGCTACGATATCGGCCTGAACAGCGCGGTTGCGCACCAGATCGCCAACGACAAGGCGGCCTGCGCCGAGGTGCTGGCATCGGCAGGCATCGCCGTCATCCCCCACACGCTGTTTCTGGGCGCGAAGCTCAGCGCACATATTCCGGGATCGGGTTCGTTCGACGCGATGCTCCGGCTTCTCGATGCAAATCCGCGCGGCCTTGTCGTGAAACCGAACGAGGGCACCTCGGGTGAGCTCGTCTTCCGCGTGACGACGAAGGCGCAACTGGAGCATGCGGTCGCGCGCATCCTTGGCGCCTATCCCAGTCTCGCTATCTCGCCCTACGTCGCGATCGAGGACGAAGTCCGCGTCGTGCTGCTCGATGACCGCGCGCTGATCGCCTACAGCAAGACGCGCCCGCAGGTCGCCGGCGACGGCACGCATTCGCTGCGAGAGCTGGCGCAGCGCGCCGTCCCGATAGAACAGCTGAAGACCATCAGCGAGGATTTCTCCGCCGCCGAGCTCGACGCCATCCCGCCTGCCGGTGAGCGGCGCATCCTGAACTGGCGGCACAATCTTGATTCAGGCGGGGTGCCGGTCCTGCTGGCCGACGGCGCCGACCGCGACGCTTGTGTTGCGCTGGCGATCAAGGCCGCGCAGACGGTTCGCATCCGCTTCGCCTCGATCGACGTGGTGCACGCCGAGGGCCGCTGGCGAATCCTCGAGGTGAATTCCGGGGTGAAAATGGAGGCATTGGGCGTGCGTCATCCCGACCTGGTCGAAGCGGCGTACGACGCGGCGCTGGACGAGGTGTTCAAGTAGGAAATCCGCACGTCGCTACCGCTTGCTCCGCTTCGCCTCTCCCTTGTGGGACAGGCCGGAGCGCATGAACGAAGCGCAATGCGATCCGGGTGAGGGGTTGCGGTCCCTCGGTGGACTTCCGCTTGCCGATAGACCTAAACCCCTCACCCGGATTGCATCTCACGATGCAACATAGCCCGAAGCTTTTGCTTCGGCGTTCTTAGAGCGGCCGCCGAAGGCGGCCTGCGCCTCTCCCACAAGGGGAGAGGTGGAGTTTTAGGCGCTTCGCGGCTACTCGCTGTCGTCGAGCACCTTGAAGGCGTCTTCGAGCTGCGGCGAGAGCGCGACGTTAAGCTTTTCGCCGGTCGGCAGGCGGCCGACAAACCACTTGTTGTAGAGCGGGATGATATCGTGGTTGGTGGCGAGCTTGCGGAAGGCGCGCTCCACCACGTCCTTCATCTCGGGCTCGCCCTTGCGGAACATGATGCCGTAGGGGTCGTAGGACAGATAATCGCCGGTGACCCGGAACTTGTCCTGCGACTTGTGCTGCGCGATCAGGCCGTAGAGCAGGATGTCGTCGGTTGCGAACGCATCCGCCTTGCCGTCCACCAGCATCTGGTAGGACTGCTCGTGGTCCGGCGAGGTGACGATGTTGAGCCCGAGCTGTTGCTTGGCGTCGACATTGTGCATCGCCTGCTCGTTGGTGGTGCCCTTGGTCACCACTACCGTCTTGCCCTTGAGATCGGCGACCTGCGTGACGCCCGATGCCTTCGGCACCATCAGCTTGGTGCCGGCCACGAACATCAGCGGCGAGAACGCGACCTGCTTGCCGCGCTCGGCGTTCGCCGTGGTCGATCCGCATTCGAGATCGACCTTCTTGTCGACGACCGCAGGAATGCGGTCGTCGGAGGTGACCTTGACGTAGTCGATCTTCAGGCCGGTGTCGTCGACCTCGGTCCCGATCTCGTCGACAATGGCGTCGCACAGTTCGAGGCTGTAGCCGATCGGCCGGTTGGAATGGTCGACGAACGAGAACGGCGGCGAACTCTCGCGATAGCCGACCCGCACGCTGTGGGTGGCCTTGATGTTGGCGAGTGTGGGGCTGAGCCCCTCGCCCGCCTGCTGCGCGGCAGCCGGTGCTGCCAGCAGACAGGCCGACAGCAGACAGGCCGACAGCAGACAGGCCGACAGCAGACTTGCCGCCAGCAAGCATGCTGACAGCGTCTGGGCCTCAAGACGTAGCGGCCTCGATCGGAAGCGATGCATGCATCCCTCCCGTCAATGTGCCGGCACGGCGTCACCGGCAATGGCATCGGAGGGCACGGCGTCGTCGGGATCGAGCTCGTGCTCGGCCTTCAGTTCGCCCTCCCACTTCGCGACCACCGCCGTCGCCAGCGAGTTGCCGATCACGTTGGTGGCGCTGCGGCCCATGTCGAGGAAGGTGTCGATGCCCATGATCATCAACAGGCCGGCCTCGGGGATGCCGAACTGGCCGAGCGTCGAGGCGATCACGACGAGCGAGGCGCGCGGCACGCCGGCGACGCCCTTCGAGGTGATCATCAGCGTCGCCAGCATCGCGAACTGCGTGCCGAGCGACATTTCGATGTGGTAGGTCTGCGCGATGAAGATGCTCGCGAAGGTGCAATACATCATCGTGCCATCGAGGTTGAACGAGTAACCGAGCGGCAGCACGAAGGCCGAGATCCGCGACGAGGCGCCGAACTTGTTCAGCCCCTCGAGCGTCTTCGGATAGGCCGCCTCCGACGAGGCGGTCGAGAACGCGATCATCAGCGGCTCGCGGATCAGCCGCAGCAGATGGCTGTAGCGCGGTCCGATCACGAGGAAGCCGACCATGACCAGGATGCCCCACAGGATAAACAGTGAGACATAGAACCCGCCCATGAAGACGATCAGCTTCCAGAGCACCAGCAGGCCGTTCTTGGCGACGGTGGCCGTGATCGCGGCCCACACCGCGACCGGGGCGAACAGCATCACGTAGCTGGTGACCTTGAGCATGATGTGGGCGAGATCGTCGATCAGCGCCATGATCGGCTTCGCACGCTCCGGCATGGCGCCGAGGGCCACCGCGAAGAACACCGCGAACACCACGATCTGCAGGATCTCATTCTGCGCCATCGCGTCCGCGATCGAGGTCGGGATGAGGTGGGTCAGGAATTTCTCGATCGAGAACGCCGACACCGGCAGGCCGGTCGACTGCGCCTTGTCGGGCAGCGTGCCCGGGAAATTGGCGCCGGGCTGCAGCAGATTGACCATCACGAGGCCGAGCAGCAGCGAGACGAAAGACGCGGAGACGAACCAGCCCATGGTCTTGGCGAAGATGCGCCCGAGCTTGGCACCGGAGCCCATATGAGCGATGCCGCCGACGAGGGTTGCGAAGACCAGCGGCGCGATAATCATCTTGATCAGACGCAGGAACAGCATCGCGATCAGATTGATGTCTGCTGCGATCTCGACGCGACTGTCAGGAAGATAGTTGAAAATGATCGTCCCCATCGCGATACCAAGGACCATCGCGATCAGGATGTACTGCGTAAACTTGTTGGACATTCTTACCCCCGTAAGTTCTGGCTACGCCAAGTGTGGCAGATTTACGCACCTATGCAACACGCTTCGCGTCGGGCGGGACTTTGCCGAAATGTTCCCGTTGTGGATTGCCGGCATGCGGACTAGCGTTCATGCAGCGCACAATCTGTGCAAAGACGCGCCTGCTGCGCAGTCAATTGCATTCGGAACGATCAATCAGAGGGGAAACGTCACCATGAACGACACCGTCAATCGCCAGATCCTGCTTGTTGAAAAGCCGACCGGAAAACTTGGTCCAGAGCATTTTCGTCTGACCAAGGGCACGATCCCTGAACCGAAGGACGGTGAGGCGCTGGTGCGGACGCGTTACATCTCGCTCGACGCGGCCAACCGCGCCTGGATGCATGGCGCCACCTACCGCGCCGCGGTCGAGGCCAACACCGTGATGGCCGGCGGCGGCATCGCCGAAGTGGTGTCGTCGAAGGACCCCGGCCTGAAGGCCGGCGACATCGTGTTCGGCGACACCGGCTGGCAGGACTATGCCGTGGTGCCCGCCAAGCATCTCGCCAGGATGCCCCGGCTGGAGCCGATGACGCACCTGCTCAGCGTCTATGGCATTGCCGGGCTGACTGCCTATTTCGGCCTGCTCCATGTCGGCAAGCCGAAGGACGGCGAGACCGTCGTGGTGTCGGCCGCCGCCGGCTCGGTCGGCTCGATCGTCGGGCAGATCGCGAAGATCAAGGGCTGTCGCGTCGTCGGCATTGCCGGCGGCAAGGACAAGTGCGACTGGCTGACCGGCGAGCTCGGCTTCGATGCCGCAGTCGACTACAAGGACGGCGCCACCTACAAGGCGCTGCGCGCCGCAGCCCCGAAGGGCATCGACGTCTATTTCGACAATGTCGGCGGCGACATCCTGGAAGCCTGCCTTGCGCAGATGAACAATCGCGGCCGCATCGCCTGCTGTGGCGCGATCTCGCAATATGACGGCGTCCCCTCCGCGCACGGCCCGCGCGGCGTGCCCGGCCTGATCGTGGTGAAGCGGCTCATCATGCAGGGCTTCATCGTGATGGACTACATGGACCAGCGCGATGCCGCGCTGGCCGACCTGCAATCCTGGGTCGCCTCAGGCAAGCTCAAAGTGCAGGAAGACGTGATCGACGGCATCGAGAACACGCCGCAGGCGCTGATCGGACTGCTGGCCGGCGAGAACCGCGGCAAGCGGATGGTGAAGGTGTAGCCGGAAGCACGGTGCCGTAGGGTGGGCACGCCGCTTCGCTCCGGTACCCACCCTACTACGCAACTGCCAAAATATCGAAAACAACCCCATGCAAAGTAGCCAGCGGCTGCCGCCGTTCGACACGGCAACTTGACACGTCGGGCAAATCAGCGACATTCTTCCATTATTCAGAAATCGTGGAAGTGAAGAACGGGGAAAGGGAGCTTCAGTGCACCACGCCCGACGGCTGCGGACTGGCGGCCGTCCCCTTCTTCGCCTTGCGCCAGTTCTCGAAATTCTGCACCACGACGAAGAACGCCGGCACGAACAGCACCGCGAGGCAGGTCGAGGCGATCATGCCTGAGAACACCGTGATGCCGATCGACTTGCGGGCGCTGGCGCCGGCGCCGGAGGCGATCACCAGCGGCACAACGCCGAGGATGAAGGCAAACGACGTCATCAGAATCGGCCGGAACCGAGCACGGGCGGCGTCGATGGCCGATTCCAGCACCGGCTTGCCGTCGCGCACGTGATGCTCCAGCGCGACCTCGACGATCAGGATCGCGTTCTTGGCCGACAGCGCAATCAGGAGGATGATGCCGATCTGGGTGTAGAGGTTGTTCTCGATCCGCAAAGCCGTCAGCACCAGCGTCGGGCCGAGCAGCGACAGCGGCACGGCCAGGATCACCGAGATCGGCGCGTACCAGCTTTCATACTGCCCGGCGAGCACGAGATAGACCAGCAGCAGCGCCAGCGCGAAGACGTAGTAGATCTGGCTGCCGACCGCCTTCTCCTGATACGACATCGCGGTCCACTCGAAGCCCGAACCGGATGGCAGCGTTTTCGCGGCGATCTCCTCCATCAGCGCCATCGACTGGCCGGACGAGTAGCCCTGCGCCGGCAGGCCGATGATGGATGCGGACGGATAGAGGTTGTAGAGGCTGATCAGCGACGGTCCGATCGACGGCGTGATTGTCGCCACCGTGCCGAGCGGGATCATGTCGCCGTTGCTGTTGCGGACCATCAGGTTCTCGATATCGCGCAACGTCAGGCGATACTGGGCGTCAGCCTGGGTGTAGACTTGGAAGGTGCGGCCGAACTTGGTGAACTGGTTGACGTAGCTGGCGCCGAGATAGGACGACAGCGTCGAGAAGACCTGGTCGGTGGTGACGTGCAGGGTCTGCGTCTTGATGCGGTCGACGTCGACGTCGAATTGCGGCACCATCGAGCGGAACGAGGACTGCACGCGCTGCAGCGCGCTCTGCGTCTGCGCGTTGCCAACGATCGCACCGGTCACGGCCTGCAGCTTGCCGTAATCGGCGTTACCGTCGCGGAGCTCGACCTGCATGGCAAAGCCGGCGGCATTGCCGATGCCCTGGATCGGCGGCGGCGGAATCACCAGGATGCGCGCCTCCGGGATCACCGCGAGCTTGTCGTTGAGGCCATACACCAGCGAGCGCAGGTCCTCGCCCTTGCCGCGCGAACCCCAGTCCTTCAGGATCAGATAGGCGACGCCGGCATTGGCAAGGCTCGACGAGTTGTCGAGCGCGGAAATGCCGGCGATGGAGACCACCTGCTCGACACCCGGTGTCTTGCCGGCGATCTCGGTGACCTGGTCAAGCACGCGCTGGGTGCGGTCCAGCGCCGCGCCGTCAGGCAATTGCACGGCGGCCAGCAGATAGCCCTGGTCCTCGATCGGGATGAAGCCGGTCGGCACCCGCGACAGGCCGTAGCCGGCGAGCCCGATCAAGACCAGCGCAATCAGGACCGACGCCTTGGCATGCGCGGTGATGCGGCTGATCAGCCTTGCATAGCCGCGCTCCACGCGGTCATAGACCGCGTTGAAGCCGCGGTAAAAGAAGTTGCGCTGCTCGGGCGGCACTGGTGGGCGCAGCCACAGCGCGCACTGAGTGGGCTTCAAGGTCGCGGCATTGACCGCGCTGAGCAGCGCGGTCGCGGCGATGACAAGCGCGAATTGCGCATACATCCGCCCGGTCAGCCCGGGCAGGAAGGCCGCCGGCAGGAACACCGAGATCAGCACCAGCGTGATGCCGACGATCGGCGCGAACAATTCGTCCATCGCCTTGATCGCGGCGTCGTGGCCGTTCATGCCGCGCTCGATATTGTGTGCGGCGCCCTCGACCACCACGATGGCGTCGTCGACCACGATGCCGATCGCCAGCACGATCGCAAACAGCGTCGAGAGATTGATGGTGAAGCCGAGTGCTGCCATCGCGGCGAAGGCGCCGATAATGGTGACCGGCACGGTCGTCGCCGGCACCAGCATGGCGCGCCAGTCCTGCAGGAAGACCAGGATGACGACCAGCACCAGGACGCCGGCCTCGATCAGCGTCTTGTAGACTTCTTCGATTGAAGCATTGACAAATTTGGTGGTGTCGAACGGCGTATCGTATCGGATGTCCTGCGGGAACTGCTTTGCCAGCTCCGCCATCTTGGCCTGAACTGCCTTTTCGACCTGCAGCGCGTTGGCGCCGGGCGATTGGAACACGCCGATGCCGGTGGCCGGTTTCTGGTTCAGCGAGAATATCTGGCTGTAGGTCTGTGCACCGAGTTCGACCCATCCGACGTCGCGGACACGGGTGACGTCGCCGACACTGCCTGATTTGACGATGATGTCCTCGAACTGCGTCTTGTCGTCGAGCCGGCCGTTGACGTTCAGCGTATACTGGAACGCCTGGCCCGGCGGCGTCGGCGGCGCGCCGACCTGGCCGGCGGTGACCTGCTGGCTCTGCTGCTGGATCGCCTGGATGACGTCCTGCGGCATCAGCCCGCGCACCTGCAGCTTGTTCGGATCGAGCCAGACCCGCATCGAATACTGCCCGGCGCCGAACACGGTGACATTGCCGACACCTGATAGCCGCGAGAGCTCGTCCCGGATGTTGATGGTGGCATAGTTCGATAGGAACAGGCTGTCGTAGGTCTTGTTCGGTGAGGTCAGCGTCACGAACAGCAGGATCGAGGTCGACCGCTTCTGCACCGTGACACCCTGGTTCTGCACCGATGTCGGCAGCTGCGACAGCGCGCTGGAAACGCGGTTCTGCACCAATACTTGCGCGAAGTTGAGATCGGTGCCGATCTTGAACGTCACCGTCAGCGTGTAGGTGCCGTCGGCGCCGCTGTAGGACTGCATGTAGAGCATGTCCTCGACGCCGTTGACCTGCTGCTCGATCGGCAGCGCCACGGTGTCGACCACCGTCTTGGCCGAAGCACCTGGATAGCGCGTCGTCACCTGGACGGTCGGCGGCACCACGTCGGGATATTGCGCGACTGCGAGATTGTACAGCGCGACGCCGCCAAGCAGTATCATCAGGATCGCGATGACGTTGGAAAGGACCGGGCGCTCGATGAAGAATTTCGAGATCATGGCGCGTCCTATTTGGCCGGTGCCGGTGCCGGCGCCGCGTCGGCCTTCTGCATTTGCGGATCGACCTTCTGCCCGGGGATCGCGCGCAACAGTCCGGCGGTCACGACGTGATCGTCCGGTTTGAGACCGCTCTCGATGACGCGCAAGCCGTCATCGAGCGGGCTGGTCCGCACCTTGCGCTGCTCCACCACATTGTCGGCGTTGACGACCAGCACGTAGCGCCCGGACTGGTCGCTGCCGATAGAGGTGTCGGGCACCAGAAGCGCATTCTCCTGCTTGTCGAAGGGAACACGTACGCGGACGTAAAATCCCGGCAGCAGCACGCGATCCGGATTGGGCACCAGGCCGCGCACCGGAAGCGTGCCGGTCGACTGGTTGACGGTCGGCGAGATGTAGTCGAGCTTGCCCTTGTGCGGATATCCGGTCTCGGTCTGCAGGCCGACCTCGATCGACAATTGCTTGATGTCGGTGGTGGTCAGGCCACGCTTGCGCGCTTCGTCGCGCACGCGCTGCACGTCCTGTTCGCTGACGTTGAAATTCACATAGATCGGGTCGAGCTGAACGATGGTGGCAAGCTGGGTGGGCGACGCGACGCCGACCAGTTCGCCGACCGAGACCAGATGAGTGCTGACGATGCCGTCGAACGGCGCGGCCACATTGGTGTAGCCGTAGTTGACCGCGGCGATCCTGGTGTTGACCTGGGCCTGTTGCAAATTGGCCTGCGCGTTGTCGCGCGTCGAGGTCGAGCTATCCAGCGTCGCCTGCGAGACCGCCTGCCGCTGCACCAGATCGGATTGCCGCTTGAAGTCGGCCTCGGCCTGCTTCACCGTCGCCTGCGCGCCGACTTCGGCAGCCTGCGCCTGCTCGAGCTTCAGCTTGTAGGTCTCGGGCTCGATCGTGAACAGCGTCGTCCCCTCCTTCACAAAGCTGCCGTCCTGATAATTGATTGCCTGCAGAAAGCCCTGCACGCGCGCGACCAGATCGACACTTTTGATCGGCGCGGTGTTGCCGGTGGCGTCAAGATAGCGGGTAATGGCGCGCTGCACCGGCGGCGCGACCTCGACCTTTGGAGGTGGAGGCGCGACAAAACTATTTTGTTCGCAGGCACTTAAACTGACGAAGGCGAATGTGACGATAGCAATGCGCGTCAGGAGCGACGTTCGCAGTCGCACAAAATTGCTCAGCGTGGAATGTGCCGGTACGCGCGCATGCCTCATTCCAAGCCTCGATTCAGAATGCTCATCGTCAAAGACGTCGTATCGGGCGGAGACCAGCTTGATTCAATCCATAGCAACAATCTGCTTGCCGTGGAACTCGAAAGCGAAAATGATGTCGCGCGAAGGTTGCGACATCAAGACATTCTCGAAATCGAGTTCGGTTGGAGCGGCGGCTTCCCGCGACAACAAAGGAATAAGGAATAGAGTGAGATGATGAACACGTTGAGACGTGCGGCCGCGCTGTCGGCGTTGATCGCGCTGGCCGCCTTCGTAAACGCTGCGCCGGCTCTGGCGCAGGCACCGACCCAGGCACAGCGCGATGCCATCAAGTCGCAGTGCCGCAACGACTACATCGCGCATTGCTCCAACATTCCGCCTGGTGGTGCGGCCTCATTGCAATGCCTGCAAAAGAACATGGCGAGTCTCGCCCCGGGCTGCGCCGGCGCCGTGCGTGCCGTCGAAGCGCCGGCTGCGGAGTCCGCGCCGAAGGCCGACACCGCGCCAGCGAAGACGGAAGCAGCTCCCGCCACGGAGACGGCCAAACCCGCCGCAGAGGCCGCGGCGCCGAAGACGACGGCCAGGAAGCCGAGCGGCGCGCAGATCTCGGCGATCCGTAGCGCATGCCGGTCCGATTATCCCCGAGTTTGCGCAGGCGTACCCACCGGCGGCGCGCCGGCGCTGCAGTGCCTGGAGAAGAATAAGGCGAAGCTCTCGCCGGCCTGCGAGAAGGCGGTTGCCGCGGCGAGCGGCGGAGACGCAGCACCCGCTGCGACCGAAGCCGCCGCGCCGGCTGCGGCACCCGCGCCGCCTGTGATCGTGCTGCGGCCGATGCGGCCACGCGAAGAACTGTTCGTACTGCGCTCCGCCTGCGGCGGCGACGTCCGCTCGATCTGCGGTGGCGTGCAGCCCGGCGGCGGCCGGATCATCCAATGTCTGGCGACCAATGCCGGCTCGCTCTCGCCGGCGTGCCGCGACGTGCTGGGGTCGTTTGCGGCGCAATAGGCTTGATTGCACCGACGATGTGACTGAAGGAAGCGACCGATGCTGCGTATCATCCTGGCTGCCGCGCTGCTTGGCGCATCAAGTGCCTGCATGGGCGACTACCAGAAATATTGCAAGGACGTGACGCCCGGCGGCGGCCGCATCATCGCCTGCCTGTCCAAAGAGAGCGACAGGCTGACGCCGGCCTGCAAGAAGATCCTGGCGGAATCCGAGAAGAAGTAACGGCGCACATTTTCCCTCTGGCGTTCCCGCCGGAGGCGGATTAGTGTGACCGAAATAGTAAGTACACTGTCAATCTGGGAGGCAGACGTTGCGGATCGCCGTGATCGGCGGAGGGCCCGGCGGGCTCTATTTCGCCTATCTCTGGAAGAGGCGTCACCCGGACGCCGACATCGACCTGTTCGAACAGAACGCCGCGGGCGCCACCTGGGGCTTCGGCGTGGTGTTCTCCGAGCAGGCGCTGGAGTTCCTGCGCGCCGATGACCCCGAGACAGTCGATGCCATCGCGCCACAGATGGAGAGCTGGAAAAACATCACGCTCAATTTGCGCGGTGAAAGCGTCGAGATCGACGGCGTCGGCTTCGCCTCGATCGGCCGGCTGGCGCTGCTGACGCTCCTGCAAGCGCGCGTGCGCAGCACCGGCGTCATACCGCGCTTCGACACCATTGTGCAGTCGGTCGATCAGCTCGCGGGCTATCACCTGATCGTCGCCGCCGACGGGCTGAACTCGATGGTCCGCCGCGATTTCGAGACCGCGTTCCACGCCTCGGTGTCGTATTCGACCAACAAATTTTCCTGGTACGGCACCACCAAAAGCTTCGCGACGCTGTCGCAGACCTTCGTCGCAACCGAGCGCGGCAGCTTCAACGCCCATCATTACCGCTATGCCAAGGACATGAGCACCTTCCTGGTCGAGTGCGATGCGGCGACTTGGGCCGCTTACGGCTTCGCCGACAGGAGCATCGAGGAGTCGCAGGCAATTTGCGAGACGGTGTTCGCCGCGACGCTCGACGGCCATAGGCTGATCTCGAACAAGTCGCTGTGGCGCAATTTCCCGTGGATCTGGAACGAGCGCTGGTCGCACGGCAACATGGTGCTGATCGGCGACGCCCTGCATTCGGCGCATTTCTCGATCGGCTCGGGCACGCGGCTGGCGATCGAGGATGCGATCGCGCTGACCAAGGCGCTTGAGGCGGAGCCAGGCATTCCGGCGGCGCTCGCCCGCTACGAGAGCGAGCGTAAGCCGATCGTGAAGAAGCTCGTCACCGCCGCACGCACCAGCGCCGACTGGTACGAGCATTTCCCTGCGCACATGAAGCTCGATCTGATGGATTTCGCCTACAGCTACATCACCCGCTCCGGCCGGATCGACCATGCGCGGCTGCGCGCGATGTCGCCGGCCTTCATGGCCCGCTATGAAGCGGCAAAGGGAAAGTCATGACCGAGATCGCCGACCAGGTCCCGCCGGAGACTTCAGGCTCGCGCGAGATCGGCTTTGCGATTCCTGAACGCTACAATGCAAGCCGGATCCTGTTCGACAATCTCACCAATGGAAACGCCGATCGCATCGCGCTGACCGGCCCGGCCGGCACGCGCAGCTATCGCGAGCTGTGCGCCGAGGCGGCGCGGTGGGGCCACGGCTTCCAGTCCCTCGGGCTGAAGCGCGGCGACCGCATCCTGCTGTTCCTCGACGACACCCCGGCCTATCCGGCGGCGTTCTTTGGTGCGGTGCGTGCGGGCTTCGTGCCGTTGCTGATCAACACGCTGACGGCGCCGGACCTGCTGCAATTCTATCTATCGGATGCCAGCGCACAGGCGGCCGTCGCCGACGCCGAATTCTGTTCGCGCTTCAACGCCGAGGCCTGCAAGGACACGCCGCTGCACACGCTGATCGTGGTCAACGGCCCGACCGGTGATCACGCGGAAGCCGATGCGTACGTCGCAGACGAATGGCTGAAAGCCTTCGCCGACGAACTGCCGGAGGCCGATACACATCGCAACGAGATGGCGTTCTGGATGTATTCGTCGGGATCGACCGGACGCCCCAAGGGCATCGTGCATCTGCAGCACGACATGGCCTACAGCGAGCAGGCGTTTGCCCGCAGCGTGCTGAAGCTGACACCAGACGACATCTGCTTCTCGGTGCCGAAGATCTTCTTCGCCTATGGCTTCGGTAATTCGATCACGTTTCCCTTTTCAGTCGGCGCCGCCACGCTGCTGTTGCCGGGCCAGCCGAAGCCGGCGGCGATCTTTGCCGCGATCGCGCAATATCGCCCAACCGTGTTCTTCGGCCTGCCGACCCTCTACATCTCGCTGACCAAGGCCGGAGGCGCCGATGCCACCGACTTCTCCTCGCTGCGGATGGCGGTTTCGGCGGCGGAAGTGCTGTCGGCGGAGGTCTTCAACGGCTGGAAGCAGCTCGCCGGACTCGAGATCATCGAAGGCCTCGGCTCGACCGAGGTGTTGCACATCTATCTCTGCAACCGTCCGGACCACAAGAAGCTCGGCGCCGCCGGACTTCGTGTGCCCGGCTACGAGATCATGCTGCGCGACAGCGACGGCCGCGAGGTCGGCGACAATGAGGAAGGCATCCTGTGGGTGCGCGGCGATTCCGCGACGCCGCTGTATTGGAACCGGCCGGACAAGACCGCCGAGACCGTGCGCGAGGAGGGCTGGATCTATACTGGCGACCGCTTCGTGCGCGACGGCGACGGCTTCCACTTCTTCCGTGGCCGCGCCGACGATTTGATCAAGATCTCCGGCCAGTGGGTCTATCCGCTGGAGGTCGAGCTCTGCCTCGCCGATCACCCCGATGTCCGCGAATGCGCCGTCTACGCCGCCGAGCTGCCCGACCGCCGCATGACGCTGAAGGCCGTGGTGGTAATGAACCGCGACGGCTTCGACAGCGGCGAAGCGACGCGGCAGTTGCAGGATTACGTCAAGGCAAAGCTGCTGCCGTACAAATATCCGCGCGAGGTGAAGTTCATCGATGAACTGCCGAAGACGGGCACCGGGAAGATCGATCGGCAGGCGGTGATGCGGATGTGAGCCGCCACAGTCTCAGTGTCGTCCTGGTGTCGAACGGGAGCACATGTCGATCATCTCGCCCGGGGCCACCCCTCTCCCCAACCCTGCCCCGCAAGGGGGGGGAGGGAGCCTGACCAGGGTGCTCTCCTCACGTATGCGTACTCATCTTGCGGATAGCTGATTCGCGCCACTCGAGGCCTACCGATGTAAGGGACGCGCCGATGAACGGGTTCCCTCCCCCCTTGCGGGGGAGGGTCAGGGAGAGGGGTACCGCACGGCGTGCTCTATCAGTATGAATCATCGACAATCAACGGCGCCTGTTGTTATCCCGCGCTGGCGCCGTGGCGAGCCGCCCCATCAGCCCGATTTCCCGAGATGTTCGAGCGCGTCCTCGGCGCGCAGCGGGACGCGCGAGGCTTCGTTGTTGAGATCGACCAACTGGGTGAGCAGCGCCAGCAGTGTCTTGCGGTCGGCCGGCTTCAGCGGCTGCAACATCCGCGCCTGCGCCTTGTCGACCGAGGGCATGATGCTATCGAGCACGGCGGCTCCGGCCTTGGTGAGGTAGAGCAGCTTGACGCGCCTGTCCTCGAGCGTCGGCCTGCGCACGATGAACTCCTTGGCCTCCAGCCGTTCGATCACGTTGCCGAGCGTCGAACGGTCGAACGCGATCACCGCCGAGAGCCGCGTGGCGTCGATGCCGGGATGGGTCGAGATCGCGACCAGCGCTGCGTACTGCACCGGCGTCAGGTCGAACGCCTTGCATTCCTCGACGAACAGCGCGACGGCGATCTGCTGCATGCGCCGGAACAGATAGCCGGGCGCGGTGTAGACCGCGTCCATCGTCACTGATGATGGCTTGCTACTCGGCATCGGGCTGCTGGTCCGGGGCGGCATCGGCGAATGCCTTCACCGCCTTGGCGGCCGTTTCGGCCTTGATCAGGCGCGGATAGGCCGAGACGTCGACGCCGAAGCGCCGCGCATTGGCGAGCTGCGGCACGAGACAAAGATCGGCGAGCGTCGGCGCATCGCCGAAGCAGAACGGCCCGGCCTCTTCAGCGATCAGCGTTTCGCAAGCCGACAGCCCCTCGCGATTGGCCCAGGCCGCCCATTCCGTCACCTTCTCTTCGGGCAAACCGAGCTGACGCAGCCGCGCCAACACCTTCAGGTTCTGTACCGGATGGGTGTCGCAGGCGATCGCCTGCGCGAACGCCCTCACCTTGGCACGACGCATCGGATCGTCAGGCAGCAGCGGCGGAACTGGATTGATTTCATCGAGCCATTCGATGATCGCGAGCGACTGGGTGAGGATCGCCCCGGCATCGTTCTCCAATGTCGGCACCAGCCCCTGGGGATTGATCGCGAGGTAGGCCGGCGCACATTGTTCGCCCTTGCGAAGGTGATGCGGCAGATGCTCTGGCGTGAGGCCCTTCAGATTGAGCGCGATCCGGACCCGGTAGGACGCGCTGCTGCGGAAATAGCCATGCAGCTTCATCGGAACCTCCCTGCAATTTTCTCGTTCGGCTGGTTGGGTGACGTTGACGCTATCCATATTGTCAGTATGCTGTCAATCTCAACTAACGGGAGGCTAGCCATGGAAGCCGTGCAGAAGACCCCGGAGCGCGAGGCGTTCTACCAGAAGATCGACGGCGAAAACCTTTCGGCGCTGTGGAACGTGATGAACGACCTCATCACGCCGGAGCCGAGAAGCGCCTGCCGTCCGCATCTGTGGAAATTCGACCAGATCCGCGACTACATGAACGAGGCAGGCCGACTGATCACGGCCAAGGAAGCCGAGCGCCGCGTGCTGGTGCTGGAGAATCCGGGCCTGCGCGGCCAGTCGAAGATCACGACCTCGCTGTTCGCCGGCGTGCAGATGGTGGTGCCGGGCGACATCGCGCCGGCCCATCGCCATGCCCAATCGGCGTTGCGCTTCGTGCTTGAGGGCAAGGGCGCCTTCACCGCCGTCGACGGCGAGCGCACCGCGATGTCGCCGGGCGACTTCATCATCACGCCGTCGATGACCTGGCACGACCATTCCAACGAGACCAACGAGCCGATGTTCTGGCTCGACGGGCTCGACATCCCGATGGTGCAATTCTTCGATTGCTCCTTCGCGGAAGGCGCCAAGGAGGACCAGCAGCAAATCTCGCGGCCGGCGGGCGACAGTTTTGCGCGCTACGGCCACAATCTGCTGCCGATCGACCAGAAGCGGACGTCGAAGACCTCGCCGATCTTCAACTACCCCTACGACCACACCCGCGAGGCGTTGGAGCAGGCCAAGGCGAGCAATGAATGGGACGCCTGCCACGGCCTGAAGCTGAAATTCTCCAACCCGGAGACCGGCGACTTCGCGATGCCGACCATCGGCACCTTCATCCAGCTGCTGCCGAAGGGCTTCAAGACCGCGCGCTATCGTTCCACCGACGCCACCGTGTTCGCCGCGATCGAAGGCCGGGGCCGCACCAGGGTCGGCGACGAGACCTTCGAGTGGGGGCCGCGCGATCTGTTCGTGGTGCCGAGCTGGCGCTGGGTCACCCATGAAGCCGACGCTGACTCCGTGCTGTTCTCCTTCTCCGACCGCGCGGTGCAGCAGAAGCTCGATCTGTTCCGCGAAGACAGAGGGAATGCGTGACACCCGTCGTCCCGGGCAAGCGCAGCGCGACCCGGGACCCATAACCACAGGGTGTGGTTATTAGAGATGCTGGAGCCCCAGCCCGTTCCAACAACGACGCCCTGTGGTTGATGGTGTGGACGGCCCCCTACGGCATCAGTGTGCCAGAATGAGGTTGTTGCAAATCTCAGACAAGGGAGCCGTCCGTGAGAGAGATTATCCGCATTGGAATGGATACGTCGAAGTATATTTTTGTGCTGCATGGGGTTGATGCGGCGGAACAGCCTGTGTTGCGCAAGAAGCTTGCGCGCAAGCAGGTGCTGGAGTTCTTCGCCAAGTTGCCGCCGACCGTGATCGGGATGGAGGCCTGCGGGGCCTCGCACCATTGGGCACGGGAGCTTCGCAAGCTGGGCCACGAGGTGAAGTTGATGGCGCCGCAATTGGTGAAGCCCTATGTGTCGCGGAACAAGAACGACGGTCGGGATGCGGAGGCGCTGTGTGAAGCGATGAGCCGGCCGAGCATGCGGTTCGCGCCGGTCAAGACGGTCGAGCAGCAGGCCGCGCTGATGCTGACGGGTGTCCGCGCTGGATTGATCGCCCGGCGCACCCAGCTCGGCAATATGATCCGCGGCCATGCGGCGGAGTTTGGCCTGATCGGGGCCCAAGGGACCGACAAGATCGAGCCGCTGCTGGCGCGGATTGCGCAGGACGAGACGCTTCCTGCCCTGGCACGCGAGCTGTTTACGGTGCTGGGCCGCGACTACACCAGACTCGTGGGCGAGCTGCAGGAGATCGAAGCCAGATTGATGGCCTGGCACCGCTCCGACGCCGTGGGCCGGCGTCTGGCGCAGATCCCTTCTGTCGGGCCGATCGTTGCAACGACGCTCGTGATGAAGACACCCGATCCCCATGCTTTCCGCTCCGGCCGTCACTTCGCAGCCTGGCTCGGCCTCACCCCCCAGGATCACTCCACCGCCGGCAAAACCAGGCTTGGCAAGATCACGCGGGCGGGCGACGAGGACCTGCGCCGCCTGCTGGTGATCGGGGCAACGGCGGTCATCCAGCAGGCCAGACGCGGGCGCGGCCATCACTCGCGCTGGCTGTTGGCACTGATCAAGCGCAAGCCACCGAAGCTTGCCGCCGTGGCGCTCGCCAACAAGGTGGCCCGCATCGCCTGGAAGCTGATGGCGACCGGCGAGAGTTATGACGCCGCACGGATCAATGCCACCGCGGCAGTCGCCGTCTAACAGATTGGCCGGCTGGCGGGCTCGCTCGTCAGCCGACCCGGAGCTGCAGGAGCAGATGGAGCGATCGATCGAGCAACGATGCGAGACAGTCCGTGGGACCCATCGGCCGTCAACAGGCCGCGTGGTTGTTTGGAACTCGCATCGCGCAAACCATCTTGGCCAGCGATCCATCCGATCGCACTCAAAAGGCCGGACATATGGATGCAAGCGATCCGATCCGCTCAAAAAGCTCTTGTGCCACGGGGGCCGTCCACATATGGGTCCCGGCTTTCGCAGGGACGACGTCGTTGTTACGGCGACCAAATCACCGCCAGTGCAGCAGCTTCACCTCGAGCAGGTTGATCAGCCTGCCGACGGCAAGCCCGAACAGCGACAGGATCACGACGCCGGCAAGCAGCTGATCGGTCTGCATGAGGTTGCCGGCCTGCAGCACGAAGGCGCCGATGCCGTATTGCGCGCCAATCATCTCGGCGCTGACGACGAGCAGCAACGCGACCGACGCGGTGATGCGGAAACCGGCGAGGATCGAGGGCAGCGCGCCCGGCCAGATCACGCGGCGCACGATGGCGTGGAACGGTACGTTGAAACTCTGCGCCATCCGGATCAGATTGCGCGGCACCGCATCGACGCCGCTATAGACCGAGATCGCGGTCGAGAAGAACACGCCGAGCGCAATGGTCGCGATCTTCGGCTCCTCGCCGATCCCGAGCCACAGGATCAGCAGCGGCAACAGCGCGATCTTCGGGATCGGAAACAGCGCCGAGATGAAGGTGATGCCGACGCCGCGCGCCATGGTCGACAGCCCGATCGCAAAGCCCACGGTGATGCCGGCGATCGTGCCGATGATCCAGCCCGTGCCGATCCGCATGATCGACCATGAGAGGTGCTGCCACAGCGCGCCTGACATCGCGAGCCGGTAGATCGCGACCGCAATCGCCGACGGCGCCGGCAGGAACAGTGGATTGACCCAGCCGGTGCTACCCGCGAGTTGCCAGACCACGATGACGAGCGCGAGCGCGATCCAGCCCGCATAGCGGCTGCCTGCCGGCGTGAAGCCGCCGCCGCGAAACGCGACCGGCCGCGGCGCTTCGGTGGATGGCTGCTTCGTCTCAGGCGCCGCGCGGTCAAGCATGCTGAACCTCGCGCTCGGCATCGATCGCCTCCTTGCGGATCAGCGACCACAGCTCGCTTTGCAGTGCGGCCAGCCGGCCTCGCGCATCCGCAGCCCCGCGCTCGGCGCGCGTCATCGGTATCTCGACGATCTCCTGGATGCGGCCCGGGCGGCGCGACAGCACCACGATGCGGTCGGCGAGCCGGATCGCTTCCTCGAGATTATGCGTGACGTAGACCGCGCCCATCGCGCCGTCGGCGAGCAGGCGGACGAAATCCTCCATCAGGAGCTCGCGGGTCTGCGAGTCCAGCGCCGACAGCGGCTCGTCCATCAAGAGGATCGCGGGCCGCACCGCGAGCGCGCGCGCAATGCCGACGCGCTGGCGCATGCCGCCGGAGAGTTGCTTTGGATAGGTCGCGCGAAAATCCGTCAGGCCGGTGCGGCGTAGCGCATCGTCGATCACGGCGCGGCGTTCGGCAACGCTCAAGTTCGTATGCAGCAGCGGGAATGCGACGTTCTGCTCCACCGTACTCCAGGGCAGCAATGCAAAATCCTGGAACACAAAGGTCAGCGGATTGAGGCTGCCGGCCGGCGGCGCGCCGCGCAATTCGGCGACGCCCGCGGCTGGCCGCAGCAAACCGCCGAGAATCGACAGCAGCGTGCTCTTGCCGCAGCCGGACGGACCGACGATCGCGACGACCTCGCCGGCGGCGACCTGGAACGAGACATCGTCGAGCACGTCGAGTACGTCGAAGCGATGGCTGATATGGTCGGCGATCAGGTCCATCTAGCGCCCCAATATCAAACCCGTCATCCTGAGGTGCGAGCGGAGCGAGCCTCGAAGGATGAACGGCCATGCTGCATCCGGGCCGTCGATCCTTCGAGACGCCGCTGCGCGGCTCCTCAGGATGACGGTGAAGGAGTTTTGAGCGTGGCTCGACATCAATCCGCCTTCACATAATCCTTGGCGATGATCGCATTCGCATCAAAGCCCTTGTCGACGAAACCCTGCTCCTGGAGCCACTTGATCTGGTTGTCGACGTTCTTCACGTCCAGCTTGCCGTCGGGATCGATATAGGCGCAATTGCCGACCACCTGCTCGACGGGCAGGTTGGTGTATTTGGCGATGATCTCGAGCAGCGGTTTTGTCGTCTCGTCGATCGGGGCCTTGCCGTCCTTGACGGCGGTGAGGATCACGTCGTGATATTCGCGATCTGCACGAGCGAGCGCAGCGAGCAACTTGGTCACCAGCGGCGCGTCGGTCAGCGTCTTCGGCGAGGCGAATACGGCACCTAGCTGCCACGGCGTCTCGTCGCCGACCCAGCCCAGAAGCTTCGCGCCGTTGGAATCCATCAGCGTCCGCGCCGTCGAGACCGGCAGCAGCGCCGCATCCACGGTTTCGCCCTTCAGGGCCGCCGCCGCATTCGACAGTGACTGCAACGGCACGACCCTGACGTCGGACAGCTTGAAACCGTATTTGTCGGCGAGCAGACCGAGCGAATAGTGGAAGCTGGAGCCGACCTGGGTCACCGCGACGCGCTTGCCCGCGAGATCTTTCGGCGTCTTGAGCCCGGCGGCGTACGCGTTGTTGCTGGCGAAATAGCCGATCAGCGGATAGCCGGCCTTCTCGCGGCTCATGCCGCCGATCACCTTCAGCGTGCCCTTGCCAGCGAGATTATAGAGGCCGGCGGTGAATGCGGTGATGCCGACATCGATATCGCCGGACGTCGTTGCGACTGCGATCGGCTGCGCCGCGTCGAAGAATTTCAGCTCGACATCGAGGCCGGCGTCGCGGAAGTAGCCCTTGTCCTGCGCAATGAACACCGGTGCCGAGGAGGACAGGCGCAGCACGCCGATTTTCGCCTTCAGCAGACCATCGGCCCGCGCGACACCACTCCCTGCCAGCGCCAGCAGAGCCGCCACCGCAAGCCGCGCCCAACCTTTCATTGCCTTCCCTCCGCCTCAATGCCATCCGCCACAAACGGACGCGCGCGAATCTTAAAGTCCCGCAGGAACTGCCTGATGACGGCTGATGAAAGCACCCTGCTCGCCAAGCTGTTGTTGCAACTTTTCGACGGAAATGTCGCGTGGAATCGTATTGCCCGACAGCGCCAGCGCAGCCGCGGTTCCCGCCGCCTCGCCCATCACGAAACAGGCACCCGACACACGCGCAGCCGATTGCCCCTCATGGGTCATCGAGGCGCAGCGGCCAGCCATCAAGAGATTGTCAACGCCCTCTGGCACCAGCATGCGGTACGGCAATTCATTGTAGCCGCGCGAATCCGGGATCGGCGGAAACTCGAAGATGACGTCGCCCGCAACATGGGATTCCTTCGGCCAGCCATTGACGCCGATCGAGTCTTCGAACGAGGCGCAGCCGAGCACGTCCTCGCCGGACAGCATGTAGCCGCCGATCACCCGCCGGGTCTCGCGGATGCCGAGCTGCGGCGGCAAATCGACGATGTAGGAATTTTCGAAGCCGGGCACCGTGCGCAGGAACGCAAAGGCCTCGACCGCCTGGCGGCGGCCCTCGATCTCGCCACGCGTCATGTCGTCGGGGTCGATGCCGGAGATCGCGCCGCCATCAGGGCGCGCAAGCTGGGTGAAGTTCACCCGCCATTCGATCTGCGATTTCTGCGGCCGCACGATCGCAGACTTGCGTGGAAATGTGTGGGTGCCGGCGGCCTCGGCCTCTGCCATCAGCGCCGGGATGGTGCGCCACGCATCGCGCGCCCTCGCCGGATCGATGCCATTGAGGCGGAACATCATCGAGGGGTAGAGCATGCCGCCGGCATTGTCGCCGACTTCATAGGGCGCACCGGCCCACACCGCGAGATCGCCGTCGCCGGAGCAATCGATGAAGATGCTGGCCAGTACCGCCTGCCGGCCGGCCTTGGTCTCCACCATCAGTGCGCGGATGCGCGAACCATCCATCACGACGCTGGCGCCGAGCGCGTGGAAAAGGATGCCGACCTTGTGATGCGCCAGCAGACCGTCGGCCGCGATCTTGTAGGCCGCGGTGTCATAGGCCTGCGCGAGGATCTTGCCGAGGATCAAATGCGGCGCATTCAGGCCGCCGAGCCGGTCGATCCGCGCCAGCAGGTCGGAAGCGATGCCCTGCACCACCCGGTGCATCTCGCCGAAGACGTTGGCGTGCAGCCCGCAAAAGTTCGTCACCCCCGCCGCGGTGCCCATGCCTCCGAGGAAGCCGTAGCGCTCGATCAACAGCGTCCGTTGTCCAGCGCGGGCCGCGGCCACAGCCGCGGTGATGCCGGCCGGCCCGCCGCCCAGCACGACCACATCATATTCGCCGTAGACGGGGACCTGCCGCGCAGGTTCTTCGATCTTGCTCGCTACCATTCGAGATTTCCGCCCTGAACAAGTTGATTGAGCCAACTATGAATTGATGCAAATTGGAGTACAATCCACCAAATTATGTAATCAGCTTTCTCGAATCGAGAAAGATCATGGACACGCTGATCAACCTCGAGGCTTTCCTCGCCACCGCCGACGCCGGCGGCTTTTCCGCTGCCGCGCGAAAACTCAACGTCGCGACGTCGGTGGTCGCCAAGCGCGTCACCCAACTCGAGGAGCGGATCGGGACCGCGCTGTTTCACCGTTCGACCCGCCAGTTGCGGCTGACCGAGGCCGGACAACAATATGTGCACCGTGCGCGCGGCGTCGTCGCTGACGTCGGCGATCTGCTGTCGCGGATGGGCGAGAAGGATCGCGACCTCACCGATCATTTGCGCGTCAAGGCGCCGACGTCGCTGACCGTCGCGCGGCTCGCCGATGCCTTCACCGCGTTCCAGACGCAGAACCCGAGCGTGAAGCTCGATATCGTGATGATCGACCGCCCGGTCGATCCGGTCACGGAAGGATTCGACATCGCGATCGGTGCCTTCCCGCATTCCTTTGGCGGCGTCGTCGATGAGCCGCTATGCCGGCTACCGCGGCTGGTGTGCGCATCGCCCGCCTATCTCAAGACGCATGGCACGCCGAAGCATCCGCGCGATCTGGTCGATCATCGCTGCCTCAGCTTCCTGCCGACCGGGCCGGAATGGCCGTTCGAGGGACCGCGCGGCCGCATCGATATCCAGGTACGCCCGTATCTCTCTTCGAATGAGGGCCGCGTGCTGACGCAAAGCGCGATCGCCGGCAACGGCATCACGCTGATCTCGCATTATCTCGTCGAGGATGCACTGCGCGACGGCATGTTGCGGCCGGTGCTTAAGGAGTTTCCAATCCCGGAACTCTGGGTGAAGGCCGCCGTTCCCGAACGCCGCATTGATGCCGCCGCGGTGCAGGCGCTGCTGAAGGCGCTGAAAAGGTCTCTGTCGCAATCGCTGTGACGCGAAGCTGATCTTGCTCGTGCCGTGCGGACCTGAGACAACAGCGCGAAAGGACGGCCCGATTTGAAACTCGTGATAGCTTCGCTTGGTCTCATCGTCGCCACGCCAGCGATGGCGATCGAGCAGTGCCGCTTCATGCAGGCGAAGGCAGAACGGGAAGTCTGCTACCACCGCCAGGAGGACGAGCTAGCGGCTCGCCGCAAGCCCGAACCTGCGCCATCCGCCGAATCAAAGACGTTCGAATCGCTGCAGCAGATGCGCCGCGACGACGAAGAGGTCTACCGCAGCATGCACGGCATCTGCCGCGGCTGTTGAGCCGGTGCTGCAAGACCTACGCCTTGCCACCCCACCGGCCTGCGCGCTTCTCGGCAAAGGATGCCAGCCCTTCAGCCGCTTCGGCGGTCTGCCGCTTGGCTGAGTGGAGGCGGACGAGGCGCGCGTAGGCGTCATCGTCGATCGCCATGCCGCCAAACGAGCTTTCCATCGCGAGCCGTTTAGTCTCGGCCAGCGCATCCGGTGCATTCGCTAGCAACTGCTCCACGACCTTGGCGCCGGCACTCTCGAGCTCAGCCAGCGGCACCACCTCGTGCGCGAGACCGATGCGGTGCGCGTCCTCGGCGCCAAAGCGCTCGCCGGTCAGCGCGTAGCGCCGCACCTGCCGCACGCCGATGGCGTCGCAGAGCTGCGGGATGATGATCGCCGCCGTCAGCCCCCACCGCACCTCCGTGATCGAGAACAGCGCGTTGTCGGCCGCGATCACCACATCGCAGGCCGCGATCACGCCGGTGCCGCCGCCGAAGCAACCACCCTGCACCAGCGCGACGGTGGGAATCGGAAGGGTGTTGAGACGCTGCACGGCTTCGAAGGTCGCCCGCGACGCCGCCTCGTTTTCATCGGCAGATTGCGGCCGTACGCTGTTGATCCATTTCAGGTCGGCACCGGCCTGGAAATGCTTGCCGTTACCCTTGAGCACGACGACGCGCAGCGGCTTGGTCGAGAGTTCGTCGATCGCCGTGAGCACGCCCTGGATCAGCGCGTCGTCATAGGCATTGTTGACCTCCGGGCGGTTCAGCGTGACGGTTGCGACCCCGCGCTCATCAAGGCTCCACAGGACTGGGCTGGCGGGCATGGACGTTTCTCCCCTCGTTCGACATCTTGTAGCGGCACTATGGCGGAGAGCATGTGGGGCGATCCATCACTTTCGAGCGTGTCGGGCCGCGCCACGCGCATGACCGGTTGCGGGAGACAGCGCGCTCGTGGAAACTGGCGCGACACTTTCCAGGGAGTTCGTTCCATCCATGCGGATTTGCATTTTCGGCGCGGGCGCCGTCGGGAGCCATTTTGCGGTCCGGCTGGCGCGTGCCGGACACGACGTGGCCTGCGTGATGCGCGGGCCGCATCTCGACGCGGTCAAGGCTGATGGCCTGACGCTCAAGGTCGGCGACACCAGCATCACGGAAAGGGTGAAGGCATCTGCCGATCCAGCCGATCTCGGGCCACAGGACGTCGTGATCAGCACGCTGAAGGCCACCGGCATCGCTGCGCTTGCAAGCGGCCTCGCGCCGCTCCTGGACGACGACACAGCAATCATGTTCGCGCAGAACGGCATTCCCTGGTGGTATGATCTCGGCCTGCCGCCGCATCATCCTGCCATTCCCGGCCTTGATTTCCTCGATCCCGGCGGCCGCTTGCGCGCGGCGGTGCCGAAGCAGCGGATCATCGGCGGCGTGATCTTCTCCTCCAATGAGGTGATCGCGCCCGGCGTCGTGGCGAACCTCTCGCCCGAGCGCAACCGCCTCCTGATCGGCGAATGCGACGATCGCCAGAGCAGGCGCATCGCAAGGCTTCGCAACGCGCTCAACGAAGCCGCGATCGAATCGCCCGAGGTGACGGAGATCCGCGAGACGATCTGGTCGAAGCTGCTCACCAACATGTCGATGTCGGTGCTGTGCCTGTTGACCGGACTGACCGCGCGTGCGGTCCGCGACGCCCCGGCGATGCAGGAGGTGATCCCGCGCCTGCTCGAGGAGCCAACGCAATTGCGACGCGTTATATCCCGGAGGTCAAGCGCGTCACCCGCTCGGGGGCGGCGCCTGACCACAAGCCGTCGATCCTGCAGGATTATGAGCTCGGCCGCGCCATGGAGATCGACGTGCTGGTCCGCGCGCCAGCAGCGTTTGCCCGCGCCGCCGGTCTCGCCACCCCGATGCTCGACCTGATGGCCGCGCTCGCGGTCCAGAAGGCCCGTGACAAGGGGCTCTATCAGGGCTGACAATACGTAAAGCAACGATAACAAGCAGGACATCGAACCATGCAAGTCAAGGACAAGGTCTGCGTCGTCACCGGCGGCGCGAGCGGCATCGGCGAAGCGGTGGCACGGACCTATGCCGAGGCCGGCGCGCGCGGCGTCGTGGTGGCCGACCTCAAGACCTCGCGCGACCGGCTCGCCAGCGTCGCCGGCGACATCGACGCCCTTGCGGTGACTGCCGATGTCGGGCTGGAAGAGGACATCAAGGCGCTGATCGCCGCCGCCGAGGACAAATACGGCCCGGTCGACATTTTTTTCTCCAATGCCGGGTTGTCGCGCAAGGGACAGGAGACCGCGTCGGACGCCGACTGGGACGTGAGCTGGCGGGTGCATGTGATGAGCCATGTGTTCGCGGCGCGCGCGCTGGTGCCAGGCATGCTCGCGCGCGGCTCGGGCTACCTCCTCAACACCGCATCGGCCGCGGGACTATTGGCCTCGCTGAACTCGATGCCTTACGGCGTCACCAAGAACGCCGCGGTCGCGCTCGCCGAACATCTCGCCATCCAGTACGGCGATCGCGGCATCCGGGTTTCCGTACTCTGTCCGCAATCGGTGCAGACCGGCATGACCCTGCCGGGCCCGAGCGCCGCACGCGTCGATGGCGTGCTGCAGGCCGGTGAGGTCGCGCGCATGGTGATCGAGGCGATGGACGAGGAACGCTTCCTCATCCTCTCGCATCCAAAAGTGCAGGACTATTTGCAGCGCAAGGCCGCCAATCGCGACCGCTGGCTCTCCGGCATGCGCCGGCTGCGCGACAGGGTCTATGGCGGTGCGTCGTCGTGACAATTTCAACCGGGCTACGAAATCCTCGTGACCCACGCAGCGAAGGCATCGAGTATTTCGGCCATCACCTCGTGGTCGTTGCGGCCGGAGCGCTTGAGCACGTGGAAGGAATGGTCGGCCTCGTCGACCAGATGCAGCGTCGCCCGCGGCCCCAGCCCCTTGACCACGGGCTCCAGCAGATCGAGTTCCGCCAGCGCGTCGCGCGTGCCCTGAAGGAACAGCATCGGAATCTTGATCTCGCCGAGATGGTTTGCCCGCTCGCTCGATGGCTTGCCGGCGGAGTGCAGGGGAAAGCCGAGGAACACCAGGCCGCGCACATCCGCGAGCGGCGCCTTCGCCTGGGCCTGCGAGGTCATGCGCCCGCCGAACGACTTGCCGCCGGCAAACAGCGGCAGATCGCCGCAACGACGCACCGCTTCCGCCACCGCCGACCGTGCCGTAGCCTGCGCGATAACAGGCGGATCGGGCCGCTTGCTGCCTTTCTCCATGTAGGGGAACTGATAACGCAGCGTCGCAATACCGCGTTCGGCAAGGCCCACCGCAATCGTCTCCATCGACGCATGCGTCATGCCGGCACCCGCGCCATGGGCAAACACATACGCCGCCCGCGCCCGTGCCGGACGCAACAGCAGGGCGGACACCGCATTGCTGTCCGAGACTGAGATCGTGAGTTGTTGTGCGCCGGTGGCGTTCAAACGGAGGCCTCGCGAAAGACTGGCCGTTTATAGGTTTCCGTCGCCATGCGCGCAAATGCCACTGCCGCCGGTTGCGAAACGTGAGCTGGCTCACAGCCGATCAACATTTCCTTTGTTAGACCATGAGCTGCCACTGTAGGCTGGCATACGGCCTGATACACGCCAGACGCGAATCTGTTTCGGCGATTTTTAATACTTCGCGAATATGACGCGCGGTGACCGCGAATCGGGGGACGGGCATGCGTCGCAAGGCGATCGTTATCATCGGGCTGTTGATTGCCGCAGGCGTCTTCTACTTCAAGGACGATCTGAAATTCCTCGCAGAAAGCTTCCAGGTCAAGGCGGTGGACTATCAGCCGCCGGCGAAGACGGTGTGGCTGGACCAGAAGGTCAGCGCCGAGCGGCTGAGCTGGTTCTACCACGCCGATCAGGGTACCCGGACCTTCCTCATCCCTCATGAATGGTTCATGGTGCTGGAGCAGCCGACCATCCCGTGGCTGCTGTTCACCGCCGCGCCGCGCCTGAGCGACATCAATTACCTCGGCCGCTTCGGCTTCATTCCGGATACCGTGATCCCCGGCAAGCCCGATCCGCTGCCGATCGGATTCGCGCGTGGCACCGCGATGCTGGATGCGAACGGCGCGCCCTGGCGCAACCCGCGCGGCGAGACCGACATGACCGGGATCGGGCTGACCTGCGCGGCCTGTCACACCGGAAGCTTCACCTATCGCGGCACCGAGGTCGTGATCGACGGCGGGCCCGCCAACACCAATCTGTTCGAATTCCAGAACACGGTCGGCCTGTCGCTGCTGATGACACGGTTCTGGCCGGGCCGCTTCTCCCGCTTCGCCGACGAGATCCTCGGCAAGGACGCCAGCCCCGACGACCAGATGGCGTTGCGCGGCCAGCTCGATCTGGTGCTGAAGCAATACGACACAATCAATAATCTTGAGCACAAGGTCGCCGCCAACAGCGTCGAGGAAGGTTACGCACGGCTCGACGCGCTCAACCGGATCGGCAACCAGGTGTTCTCGATCGACCTGAACAACCCGAACAATTACGCCTCGCATTTGGCGCCGGTGCATTTCCCGCGGATCTGGAACGCGCCGTGGTTCAGCTGGGTGCAATATGACGGCTCGATCATGCAGCCGATGGTGCGCAATGCCGGCGAGTCGCTCGGCGTCAGTGCCGATCTCAACCTGCTCGATAAGTCCAAGGGCCTGTTCACGTCGAGTGCGCGGATCGATGTGCTCCACGACATGGAGCAGATGATCGCAGGCGACCCGCCGAGCGAGGACAAGGGCTTTGGCGGCCTGGCGTCGCCGAAATGGCCGGAGAACATCCTGCCGCCGATCAACATGGATCTCGCGAAGCAGGGCGGTGATCTTTACAAGACGCACTGTCAAGGCTGCCATGGTCCGGCGATCGACAGCAAGGCGCTGCCAGCGAGCGAAGGTTTTGCGCTGTTCAAGGACAAGAAGCGATGGATCCAGAACGACGCCGGCCAGCCGCTGCTCGACGTCGAGTTGATTCCAATCAGCCAGATCGGCACCGACAGCGCGCAGGCCGATGGCCTTGCGACGCGCACGGTCGAGACGCCGGCCGATCTTCAGATCAAGGACAACGACTTCGGATTTGCGCTGGGTGACCTGGTCGAGAAGACCATCGACACCTGGTACGACCAGAACAACGTCCCTGCCGCGGACCGCAACCGGATCAACGGCTACCGGCCCAACGAGATCCAGGCGCCGCGCGCCTACAAGGTCCGCCCGCTCAACGGCATCTGGGCGACGCCGCCCTATTTGCACAACGGCTCGGTGCCGACCATCTACGCGCTGCTGTCGCCGGTAAAGGATCGGCCGCCGCAGTTCTGGCTCGGCAGCCGGGAGTATGACGCCAAGGATCTCGGCTACGTCTCGAATGTCAGCATCAAGAACGGCTTCCTGCTCGACACCACCAAGCAAGGCAACAGGAATACCGGGCACGAATTCTCCAACGAGAAGGGTCAAGGCGTGATCGGGCCGGAGCTGACGCCAGACCAGCGGCGTGCGCTGATCGAGTTCATCAAGACGCTGTAGGTCCTCCTCAATCCCACCGAGCCTCATGCCACGGGAACACTCAACGGCACGCTCTGGGCGTGGTGGAACAGATCGTCGGGATCGTATTGCTGTTTCACCGCGACCAGGCGGGCGAGGTTGCCGCCCCAATAGGCGGTCGCGTAGTCGGCAAGGTCGAGGTCGCAGTAGTTGACATAGGACGCGCCTGGCACGAACGGCCGCATGGCGGCATAGACCTTGGCGACATCAGCGATATGCGTCGCGGTGTCGGCGGCGTGGCTCCAGCTCGAGAAATACTGGATGCAGAATTGCGTGCCGGCGCGACGGGGAAACGCGGTCGCATCGGGGGCGACGTCGGCGATCTTGCCGCCATAGGAATCGCACAGCAGCGCAATTGCGCCCGGCGCGAGCGGCGCTACCGCCGCCATCATCGCGGCGATGCCGCTGGTGGGAAGCGGCGTCAGTACGTAGTCCGACTTCGCCTTCATCAGGATCGACTCGTAATCGAGCCCCCCGGCGAAGTGCTTGATGGCATCGAGGAAGCCGAGCGACTGTATCGTCAGCGCCGACGACGGCGGCTGCAGCGAGGTCAGCCCCTTCAGCTCGCTGCGCAGCGCGCTCTCGCTGCCGACCGATTGGCCGATGCAGCGCATGCTGATCAGGCCATTCCCCGCCGGCCCGACCTTCATGATCGAGGTGATGTCCGACGGCGCGTTCGGCGCCCAGCTTTGCCAAGCCTCAAACAATTGCGCGGCATGCGCCCGCGACAATTTCCAGGACACGCCGAACACCAGCGCGGTCTTCAGCGGGAAGACGCTGATCTTGAACTCGGTCACGATGCCGAAACTGCCGCCGCCGCCGCCGCGGCAGGCCCAATAGAGATCGGGCTCCGAGGTGGCATTGGCCTGCAGCGCCCTCGCCTGCGCATCGACGATCGTGGCCTGTTGCAGGCCGTCGCAGGTCAGCCCGTGCGAGCGCGCCAGCAGCCCATGACCGCCGCCCGTGAGGTGACCCGAGATTCCGACGGTCGGACAGCTGCCCGCCTGCACCGCCAGGCCTTGGGCCGCGAGCGCGGAATACAGCTCGAACAGCGACACGCCGGAGCCTGCGGTCACGACCTTCGAGGCCTTGTCGACGGTGATCTGCTGCAATCCGCGCACGTCGATCGCGACGTCTGATGATTGCGAGAGGCCCTCATAGGAATGCCCGCCACAGCGCACGGCGAAGTTCAGGCCGTTGCTGCGCACCCAATCGACCATCACCGCAACGGCATGTTCGGTCTTGCAGACCGCGCGCAGCGCCGGAGCCAGTTGCGTCAGTCTGTTGGCAGCCGGAAGGAAGTCGGCGTAGTGCGGATCCTGCGGCCGCAGGAACTGGACGTCGCTGGCCGGCAGATTGGGCAAGGGCGGCAGCGGCGTTGCAGCCGCCGGGGCGAACGCGGGCATCGCCGCTGTCGATTGGGGCGAGGAAGGCGAAAGCTCGTCGACTCGTTGTGGATGTTCCATGGGAATGCCTCGTTGCGCAATACGCGCATTTTGACACAGAACAACCTGAGATTAAACGCACGTTTCCGCTATCGGTTCGTCGTCATGGCCGGGCTTGTCCCGGCCATCCACGTCTTTGCAGCCAAGACGTCGATGCCCGGCACAAGGCCGGGCATGACGGGTTGGGTCAAATGATCGCATCTATCGCGCGCACTCTACATCACCCTCCCGTCCTCACCCCTTCGGCGGCGGAGGCTGGCGGCGCGCCGGGCGCGTCATCGCTTCCAGTTCGAGCAGCTCGTTGAGCTGATCCTCGGTCAACAGCTTCTCTTCCAGTACGATCTCGGCGACCGAGCGGTTTTCCTTCAGCGCGCGACGTGCGACGCGGGAGCTCGCTTCATAGCCGAGCGACGGCGCCAGCGCGGTGATCAGGCCGATCGAGCCCTGCACCAGGCTGCGGCAGCGCTCGCGGTCGGCCTCGATGCCCTCGACGCAGCGCTTGGTCAGCGTATCGATCGCCGCCGTCAGCATCCGAAGCGAGCTCAGCACGCAATAGCCGATGGTCGGCTCGAAGGCGTTGAGCTGGAGCTGGCCGCCCTCGGCGCACATCGTCACCGTGAGATCTTGTCCGATCACGAGAAAGGCAACCTGGTTGACCACTTCGGGGATCACCGGATTGACCTTGCCGGGCATGATCGAGGAGCCGGCCTGCACCGCGGGCAACCTGATCTCGCCGATGCCGGTGCGCGGCCCCGACGACAGCAGGCGCAGATCGTTGCAGATCTTCGACAGCTTGACGGCGACGCGCTTCAGCACACCGGAGAACAGCACGAAGGCGCCCATGTCGGAGGTCGCCTCGATCAGGTTCGAGGCCAGTGCCATCGGCTGGCCCGACAGCCGTGACAGTTCCTCGACCGCGAGCGCGGCGTAGCGCGGGTCGGCATTGATGCCGGTGCCGATCGCGGTCGCACCGAGATTGATCTCGCGGAACAGCGCCGAGATTTCGTTGAGTCGCGCGACGTCTTCCTTCACCGTGGCGTGGAAGGCATCGAACTCCTGGCCGAGCGTCATCGGCACCGCATCCTGAAGCTGGGTGCGGCCCATCTTCAACACATCGGCGAACTCGACCGCCTTGCCCTTGAACGCATAGGCGAGATCGCCGAGCGCGCGCACCAGCGGCTGGGTCGCGAAGATCACCGCGAGCCGCAACGCGGTCGGGTAGGCGTCGTTGGTCGACTGCGCCATGTTGACGTCGTCGTTCGGATGCAGCGCGTGATAGTCGCCCGGCTTCCGGCCCATCTGCAGCAAGGCGACATTGGCGATCACCTCGTTGGCATTCATGTTGGTCGAGGTGCCGGCGCCGCCCTGGATCGCGTCGACCACGAAGGATTCCGCATAGACCTTGTCGGTCGCGATCGCCGTGCAAGCCTTGTCGATCGCGTCGGCCTTCTCAGGCGAGAGATAGCCGAGCCGCTTGTTGGCGCGGGCCGCGGCCTGTTTCACCAGCGCCAGCGCGCGGACGAAATCCGGGAAATGGCCGACCGGCACGCCGGTGATCGGAAAGTTCACCACCGCACGCTTGGTGTGAATGCCCCACAGCGCATTGGCGGGCACCTCGTCCTCGCCGAGCAGGTCGTGCTCGGTGCGGGACTGCGCCTGCTCGATCGGCACGGTGCGGACGGTCGCGACCGCAAGTTCGCTGGGGCCACTGCTCTCGCCGGACGGCGGCGCGGCGCCTGCATTGTTTGCGGTATCAACCTTGGAATCGGTCATCAGTAACCTCCGTGCACCTTGCAGAATGTCGTCATCGTTGACGCCCGACATGATGCGCCGGGCGGGCGTCGAAAGCCAATGCCTGCCGACAAAATCTTATCCAGACTGGTCAACGGAAATCGGGATTCGTGGCGGCCTTTTGCCACAGCGCAGCAGTTTCGAAGAATTGCCTTATCCTCGGCGATAACAACGGCTTATCGTCATTGCGAGGAGCTTGCGACAAAATTGCAAGGCAATTTGCGCTGAAGCGACGAAGCAATCCATCGCTCCGCGTATGCGGGCCGATGGATTGCTTCGCTTTCGCTCGCAATGACGCAAGAAATGCGTTCGTGTTCTCGCGACATGACTTGTCCGAGTCTTGCATTTCGTTTGCCCTCTCTCTTGGTAGAGGGCGCAGGGAAAGCTGGGTGCCGATTGCACCCATGGGCCCGGTGCAACAGAAAGCACCGGGGTAGGACCACAGGTGTAACCGGAAACAACCCGGCTTTCCCTGCGCGATGGGTTACGGCTTATACGTGCTCTCCCCGGTGAGACTGGGCTCTTTTGTCACCGTCGTCAGCAGAGAGATTTCCCCTCTGCTGATGAGACACCTGCCACCAGGGCGTCAGGCCTGCACGACTTCGCCGTCCGCTGTCTGCCACGATCGTCCATCGTGACATCGGCGTCCACCGCATCCCACCGCAACACTCGTGACGACCGCGACGCGCCCCTCAATCGGGTGAGACGGGTGGATTCATACACTGAGTTGCGCTTCTGATAAAACGAAATATTTTTGCTGCGAGGGCTTGTCACGTCGGGCAAATCAGTGGCATGGGGCCTCGCTCGATCCTCTCTTCATTCCGGGGCGAGCGAAGCGCAAGCTATGACGCGCGATTGGGCATGCGCCTCCGTCACGATCTCCCGCAGCATGGTCACGCGCGGCCTTCCATTCAGCGGAAACCAGGGCAAGACTGTCCGCGTTATCGACCGGATCGGAGGAGCCGCCATGCGAAAGTGCGATGTCGCCGTGATAGGCCTCGGCCTCATGGGAAGCGCGGCCCTCGATGCCTTGCTCAACTCCGGCGTTGATGCGCTGGGTTTCGACCCTGTCGGCCCGGGCGCGAGTCGAGGCTCGTCGCACGGCTCCTGCCGGGTATTTCGTCGCTTCAATTTCGAGAACCCCAATTACACCGCGCTGAGCGACGAGGCTTATGCCGGCTGGATTCGGCTCCAGAACGACCACGGGAAAACCATTCTCACATCGACCCCGGTTCTCGAGGCCGGCCTGCCCGGCTCGAAGATGGTGGCGGCTTCGCGCGCCGCGGCCATCATGAAAGGCCATCCAGACCCCGTTTTGACTCCAGCCGAGGCGAACCGGAGATTTCCCGCTTTTGACCTGCCCGACGATTGGGACGTGGTCGTCCAGGACGGTGGCGCCATACTGAAGACTGAAGTGGTCATGCAAATCATGCGCGCGCGAGCCGGCGACCGCATCATCGCGCAATCGGCGCAGTTCGAGCCACGCCATGACGGCGTGTCAATCCGGACGGCCAACAACGAATTTTTTGCCGAACGCGCCATCCTGGCTCTCGGTCCGTGGCTCGGTCGCGCGCTGCCGAAGCTCGGCACGCTGCTCCGGGTGACCCGCCAGGCGGTTGGCTGGTTCAGACCCGCCAGGCCGGAAATGGTGGAGCTCGACCGCTTCCCGATTTTCCTTCTCGAGCGCGGCCCCAACGATGTCGTCTATGGCTTTCCGAATTTTGAGGCGCGCGGCGTGAAGGCGGCGCCTCACAATCACGGTCCGGCGGTCGGCCCCGACGATTGGGATCCACCGGCGACCGAAGGCGAACTGGGCTCGGTCAGTGAAGCCTTGGCCGCGCTGGTGCCGGGCGCTGCCGGACCGATCGTCGATCGCGATGTCTGCCTCTACACAAACACTCTCGCTGCCGATCGCCGGCCGGATCAGGGCGAGGAGTTCATTATCGATCGATGGCCGGATTCCCGGCTGGTCGTCTGCTCGGCCTGCTCCGGACATGGTGCGAAGTTCGCTCCGGCCATCGGGCACAGGCTCGCGCGCCTGGCGACGGATCCGACCTTCGAAGCCGAACCCTTTTTCCGCCTGTCGCGCTATTCGGCCTTCGACTGACCGCCGCGACGAGGCGCCCCGATCCGAGGCGACTAACGTCAATCCTCCTGTTCGGAAATACGCGATGCGGCGACGGTGCGCTTAGTCGCCTCATCCCGCCATGCCCAGAGCTCTACCGGACACAATCCTGCCGACAAAGAGATAAGTGCACTGTCACCGTAATTCTACGAAGTCACCCGTGCACTGAGCGACGTCATTCAAAATCCACCCCAGAAATGGAACGAAACCGTTGCAGGGTGCCTCCGGCATGAGCGGGGTCGGGCAGCAGCCGCATCCGCACGACCAAAAGGTTTTGGCTGGTGGCTACTTGCCCCGCGCGATTGCGCCGGAATTGATCGCCATCAGGACTCCGACGAGAAAACAGGACGGCCGCCTTCGTCTTCATCAAGATGGTCTCCGCTTGCTGACGGCCGGGGAGGGAGGGCAGGTCGATCGTATCGCACAGAGTTTATCGTCGGACGCGCGTGCGCGAGATCTGTTAGTCAGTACGCGCTATGCGCTGATCTCAAGGTGTAGCTCGAATGGGGTACTCAAAGGCTGGAAAATGGCGATCCCGGCATGACTCGAACATGCGACCTACGGTTTAGGAAACCGTCGCTCTATCCGGCTGAGCTACGGGACCGCGAACCCGCGCGAAGCAGGCGTGCATCCCATAGCAGAGCCGGTGCCTGATCGCTAGCCCGCGCTGCCCTCCGACCTGCGCGAGGCGGCGCGCCGGTTCCTACGCCACCTGCCTCGCCGGCGTCGTATCCGCTCCCGCCGCCGCGGCCCGTCGCGCCGGCAGATACTCGATCGCACCGTCCTTCATCGAGCCGAATTTCAGGCTCACGATATCGAGCGCGTAGTTCTGGTAGAGCCGCCACGGGCGGCGCGAGCCCTGCTTGGGGAATTTTTCGACAGCGCGCTGCACGTAGCCGGAGGAGAAATCGACCCACGGCATTTCGGTGATGGTCGGATCGTTCTGCCGCGGCGTAGCTTGCGCGTAGCCATTGGCCTTCATGTAGTTCAGGGTCCGGCAGACATATTCGCAGGTCAGGTCGCATTTCAGCGTCCAGGATGCATTGGTGTAGCCGAAGGCGGCGGCCAGATTCGGGACGCCCGAATACATCAGCCCCTTGTAGTTCATGGTTTTCGAGAGATCGACCGGCGCGCCGTCGACACTGAGTGCGAGGCCGCCGAGCACCTGAAGGTCGAGGCCGGTCGCCGTCACCACGACATCGGCGTCGAGCACCTTGCCGGACTTGAGCTTGATGCCACCGGGCGTGAAAGTGTCGATCTGGTCGGTGACCACCGACGACTTGCCGCTGCGCAGCGAGGCGAAGAGATCGCCGTTCGGCACCAGGCAGAGCCGCTGGTCCCACGGCTTGTAGCGCGGCGTGAAATGGGTGGCGACGTCGTAGTCCGGACCGAGCGCGTGGCGCACGCCGCCGAGGATCAGGTTCTTCACGTGATCGGGTTTGCGCTTGCACAGCCGGTAGAAATACATGCCGAACAGCACGTTCTTCCAGCGCGTGATGCCGTAGGCGAGCTTGGCGGGCAGCCGCGCGCGCAGCCAGTCGGCGACCTTGTCCTTGTCGGGGCGCGCGACGACATAGGTCGGCGAGCGCTGCAGCATCGTGACATGGTCAGCCGTCTTGGCCATCTCCGGCACCAAGGTCACCGCGGTCGCGCCGCTGCCGATCACCACGACCTTCTTGCCGGCATAGTCGATATCGTCGGTCCATTGCTGCGGATGGACGAGGCGGCCGGCGAAATCGGCGAGGCCGGGGAAATCGGGCGTATAGCCGTGCTCGTATTTGTAGTAGCCGCTGCACATGAACAGGAAGTTGCAGGTGAGCCGCTCGATCGCCTTCTCGGGCCCGCGCTCGACCTCGACCGTCCATTGCGACTCGACTGAGGACCAGTCGGCGCGCACGACGCGGCTGTTGAAGCGGATCTTCTGGTCGATGCCGTAGGTCGCTGCGGTCTCGCGCACATAATTCAGGATCGACGCGCCGTCGGCGATCGCCTTCGCTTCGGTCCACGGCCGGAACGAATAGCCGAGCGTGTACATGTCGGAGTCGGAGCGGATGCCGGGGTAACGAAACAGATCCCAGGTGCCGCCGATGCAATCGCGGCCTTCGAGGATGGCGTAGCTGCGATCCGGGCAGTTGGTCTGCAGATGATAGCCGGCGCCGATGCCCGACAGCCCCGCGCCCACGATCAACACGTCGAAATCAGCGGACATGCGGTCTCTCTCCCGATTTGACAACATCTCTTGTCAGATACCTTGACATTTGACAATGCGCCATGTCAATACCCTTTCATGGCAAGCAGCCCGAAAGCCCGCCTGTATGGCGGCATGGACGCCGAGGAACGCCGCGCCGAGCGCCGCCTCAAGCTGATCAATGCGGCGGTCGAGGTCTATGGCGAGGTCGGCTATCGCGGCGCCACCGTGAAGGCGATCTGCGAGGCCGCCGAGTTGACCGAGCGCTACTTCTACGAATCCTTCGCCAACAGCGAGGCCCTGCTGATCGCGGCCTACAACCATGTCGTCGACCATCTGCATGAGGACATGGCGGCAGCAGCCAGCGCAGCGGGCGACGATGCCGAAGCACGGCTGCACGCGGCGCTGACGCTGTATTTCACGCGGCTGAAGGAGCATCCGAAGCCCGCGCGGGTCTTCCTGCTCGAGATCTCCGGTATCAGCCCCGCGGTCGACGCCGTCACGCTCGACGCCGCGCGTGCCTTCAGCGACATCCTGGCACCGTCAACGACCGATCCGAAGCGAAGCGACAAAGGCGCGTCTGACGTGCTGCTCTCGATCGGACTGGTCGGCGCCGTGATCTCGATCGCGCGGCGCTGGGTGTCGAAGCAATATCCGCACGCCATCGAGGACGTCGTCGCCGTCGCCGCCAGCTTCTGCCGCGTGGCGCTGGATGCGAACCGCGAAAACCATTTGCGTTCATTGTAGGAGACGGACCATGCGCGCCGCCGTGTTCAGGGACGGAAACATCATTACCGATACCATCGCCGATCCCGTGCCGGGCGCCGGACAGGTGCTGGTCAAGACGCTGGCCTGCGGCATCTGCGGTTCCGATCTGCATGCGCGCAAGCATGCCGGACACACTGCGAAGCTGATGAAGCATTTTCCCGGCCGCAAGCCGATGGATCTGTCGCGCGACGTCGTGTTCGGCCACGAATTCTGCTGCGAGGTGCTCGACTACGGCCCAGCGACCCAACGGCGCTTCAAGCCGGGCACGCGCGTCTGCTCGGTGCCGGTTCTGCTCGGCGCAAGCGGGATGCAGGGCATCGGCTATTCCAACGACATCGCCGGTGGCTATGCCGAGCGGATGGTGCTGAGCGAGCCCTTGATGATCGAGGTGCCGAACGGCCTTGCCGCGGAGCACGCGGCCCTGACCGAGCCGCTCGCGGTCGGCCTCCATGCGGTGGCAAAGGCCAACATTCGCGGCGACGAGGTGCCGCTGGTGATCGGCTGCGGGCCGGTCGGGCTCGCCGTCATCGCCGGACTGAAGCTGCGCGGCCTGCATCCGATCGTGGCGTCGGATTATTCGCCGGCGCGCCGGGCGCTGGCCGCGAAGATGGGCGCCGATGTCGTGGTCAACCCGGCGGAGACCCAGCCGTTCACGGCCTGGGCGCAACACGCCGAGATGACACCGGAGCAGAAGGCGGCACGGCCGCCGTTCCAGGCCTTCCTGCCGGCGCTCAAGCCCGGCCTGATCTTCGAATGCGTCGGTATTCCCGGCTTGCTGCAACAGCTGTTCGAGGGTGCGCCGCGCGATGGGCGCATCGTCGTGGTCGGGGTCTGCATGGCGAGCGACACCTCCGAGCCGCTGCTTGGCGTGCTAAAGGAACTATCGCTGCAATATGTCTACGCCTACACGCCGGAGGAATTCGCACTGGCGCTGCGCCTGATCGCCGAGGGCAAGGTCGACGCGGCGGCGATGGTGACCGCCACGACCGGACTCGACGGCGTGGCCCAGGCGTTCAGTGATCTCGCCAATCCCGAACGTCATACCAAGATCATCATCCAGCCCGATCGCTGAGTTCAGGGACACCAGCGAGCCTGTTTGCACGAGCCGGGCGAGACGCGACCGATTACGATGAGGTTTCGCGAGAACACCGGAATCTTACGTGGCGGTCTTTAGACCCGCTGCCGGCGATTTCGCTTGCAAGTTCGGCGGCTTCAGCTTTCTTAAGCACGGTAGCGGGCGCAAGCCGGTGCGGCAGGTTTCGTCTCGCAAAACAAAGCGTTTTGCATCAGGCGGAGCTGAAACCTTGATCGACCTGCGCAAGCTTGACGATGTGACCACGCGTCTCGGCGACGTCGTTCTCGATCCGACGCGCTGGCCGTCCTTCATGGATGAGGTCTGCACCGCCGTCGGTGCGACCGGGGCCGCGATGCTCCAGAGCGACATCCGTACCGAAGACATTCCGCGCACGGATTCGATCTCGGACTATTTCACCAAGACCTATTTCCCCAGCAACCTGCATGTCACCGACATCCGCGCGGCGCGCGGGGTGCCGCGGCTGCTCGCCGGCACTGAAGTGATCACCGACGCGGACCTGTTCGACTCCGAGACCGAGATGCTGCGCGATCCGCTCTACGCCAGCCTCGGCGAGTTCGGGCTGAAATGGTTTGCCGGCGTTGGCTTCCGCGCCGGTTCGGCCTTGTGGGCGCTGACCATCCAGCGCTCGCCCAAGGAAGGCATGTTCGACAATGACGAGGTCAAGGCGTTGTCGCGCGTATCGGCGCGTCTCACGGAAGCTGCAACGCTATCCACTGTCGTCGGCCGCTCCGCGATCACAGGCATCACCAACGCGCTCGAACTGATCCAGATGGCGGCAATCGCCGTCGGGCGCTTCGGCGCCGTCATCGGCATGAACTGCCAGGCGGAATCCTCTCTCGGCCATGACCTGACGATCCGCAACAATCGGCTGATGCTGCGGGATCGGCAAGCCAATGCCGACCTGACGAGGCTGATCGATCAACTGCGCCACACCTCCGATATGCTGACGCTGCCGTCATCACCGATCGTGATGCGGCGGATCGACAAGCGCCCGATCGTGATCCAGATGCAGCCGGTGCCGCCGGCGGCGCGCTCACCATTCCTCGGCGCGCGCGCCATCCTGTTGATCCGCGACCTCGAAGGCAATGCCGCGTTCGACCAGACTCTTCTGGCCACGACCTTCGAGCTGACACCGGCGCAGGCGCGCCTCGCCGTCATGCTTGCACGCGGTGATTCGGTCGAGGAAGCCGCGCGCCAGATCGGCGTTGCGGTTTCGACCGCGCGCAATCAGCTCAAGACGATCTTCCAGCGAACCGGCACGCACCGGCAAGCGGAACTCGTCGCGCTGCTCCACAAGGTGAAATGAAAGCAGCGAAGCGAATTATTGTGGGATGCCACATTCGCGACGCAAATCGCACACGAATTTCTCAAATGTTGTCACGATGTGAATGGGTTCCATCTGACACAGCGGCCGAATAGCGGATCTCCGACCTCAGGAAATCATCAGGTTCCGGGGTGACAAGCGTCACCAAAATGGCGACAATCCGTTAAATCTGTGTCGTTCGAGTTTGACTAAATGTCCGTGATGTCTGTGCGATCATCGACGTTGGCTATCGCTGCGTTTACGGCCTGCTTCGCGCTGGCGCCGATCGGCGCGCACGCGCAATGGTGGCGCAGTGCGCCGAAGGACTTTGAGGATTGCGCCGATCTCGCCGAGAAGGCGAAGACCAAGGAAGACAAGACCGCGCAACTTGCCGACTGCAACGCCAAGTTTGCCGGACGCCGCAAGCCCGGCGGCGGCTACACCTATTACGACTTCATGCAGGACCGCAGCTTCGACATCGCCGGTCCCAATCCGACGCCGGACGAGCAGAAGACGATCGACCAGGAATATACCGTCTATCTGGAGCAGCAGCGCCGCTCAAGCATCGTCGCGGCATTCAACGCCAAGCAGCTTCAGCAGCAGGAAAAGCAGCAGCAGCAACAACCGCCGCAGCCGATCCAGCCGGCGTCGCTGCGCAGCGGCACCGTGAAGATCCCCGTTCCGGTCGCGAGCCCGGTCAAGCAGGCCGCGCGGATCAGGGCGGCTCAGTGCGCGAAAAACGCATTCTCGTGCGAGTGGCCGCGCCTGTCGCAGGGGCTGGACGATCTCAAGAAGCTGTTCACCTCGCAGCCGTCGACACCGACCAGAACGGCGAAGCGCGGCTGAACTGCGTCAGTCGGTAATCACCATCGCCCAGAACCTCCGGTACGGCGACTTCGCGTTGTCGACGTAGGCGACACCGACGCGCTTGGCACCCGGCATCAAGAGATTCTCGCGATGGCCGGCCGAGTCTTCCCACTGCTTCAGCATCTCGGCGAAGGCGATATAGCCGGCGCCGATATTCTCGGCGACGCGCTGTTTCTTCAACGGCGCCACGCGCGTGAAGAAACTGCCGCCTGCGGAGTGGCTGACCGATCCCGTCGCTGACATCGCCTGCGCCTGCTTCAGCGCCATCGCGTTCAGTTTCGCATCGAGCTTCACGGCGGGCATTTTGTGGGCGCGCCGATAGGCGCTGATGGCGCCGGCATAATCGGCGGCGCTTGCCGTCGTGACGAGGCCAAGCACGAGAGCAAACGCGAGGACAAACAGCTTCATCTCATCATCTCTTGCGAAATGGGCTCAGCGCGCGCGGTCGCGCTTGCGGTGCCGTGGCGCGATCCGCTTGGCGGCCGGAGCGGCTGGTTCGCTTGATGCCGGCGCCGCGCGCTGCTCCTGCAGCCGCGCGTCATAGCCCGGTGACGGCGTCACGGTCGGCGGCGCGGCACGGGCGGAGCCGATGCCGAGTGCCGCGAGCGCGAGAACCAAGGCGCAGGATCGTGTCATGATGTCTCCTCCTCTGACGTCTCGACAATGTTGATCAGCGATCGGCGCCATTTCAAGGCGTCATTCCGCACGGACCTGCTCCGGAGTCAGTCCGGGCGAACCCTTGCCGTCGGCTTCCGCCTGCCGGATCAGTTGAATGACACGGCGCGACAGCGGCGCGTCCAGCCCGCGCCGATCGGCGATCGCGGTGATCACGCCCTGCAGATAGTCGATCTCGGTGCGCCGGCCGCGCAGCAGATCTTCCCACATCGAGGAGCGCGCCTCCGGATCGATCTTCATGGTGCGGCCGAGCAGCACATCGAACAGCGTATCCGGCAGCCGCAGCAAGGGAGGCATCCAGTTCGAGGGCAGCGGCGTCGGCGACACCGGCGTAATGCCCTCGGCGCGGATTGCGGCCAGCCCCTCCACCATCTGATCGGCGAACAATCGCCGCCAGCCGCGCTGCGCGAGTTGCCGGCGCAGCGGAATGTTGGAGAGCGCATTCAGCGCGTTGTTGAGGTTGACGATCAGCTTGCCCCATTGCACGCCGTCGATATTGCCGGTTGGGCGCATCGCAAGGCCCAGGACCGACAGCTTCGTGGTGGTGCCGGCATCGTCCTGCGCGATCACGATGTCGCCCGAAGTCGAGCGATGAAATCGGCCGTCGCCCAGCGCGACCACATTGAACGGCACCATGCCGCCGAGCACCCGCCTATCGGGCAAACGGTCGCGCAGCAGCGGCACATTGCCGACGCCGTTCTGCAGGCTGACCACCACGACATCCGATGGCGCGTGGCGTGCGATGAGATCGGCCATCTCGCGCGTGTCGGCGCTCTTCACGGTCACCAGCACGATCCGGGCATCGGCGAAGATCGACGGGTCGTCCGACAGCGCGAGGCTGCCAGCGGCTACCGTCTGCGCCGCGCCGTCGAAACTGGTGACCCGCAGGCCGTTGGAGGTGATCTCCTCGACCATCCGCGGCCGCGCCAGCAGCGCAACGCGGCGGTGGGAGGCCGCCAGCATGCCGCCGACGAAGCAGCCGATGCTTCCGGCGCCGGCAATCCCGATCGGCCGGTCCTTGCTGACCGCTCCTGAACATCCGTTCATCAGGGCTCGATAGCAGACCTCGCGCCGGTTGCCCATTGAACGCGCGCTGCACCCCCGGGCCACGCCTTGTAACCGTCATTTGCCGCAGCTATGTTTCTCCCGCGGGGCATGGTTGCAGTTGCGGCAGGAGACGATCATGGGACTACTCGACGTACTCAATGGCATGCAGAACGGCCCCCGCGGCCCGAGCACGCCAAGCGCACAGTCCGGCAGTGGCGGCGGGATGTCGCCGATCACGATGGCCATCATGGCGCTGCTCGCCTGGAAGGCGGTCAAGCACTTCACCGGCGGCCAGCCCGGCGCTCCGGCGCCCACACCGACGCAGGCGCCGCAGCTCCCCGGTAACGTCACCGCGGGCCTGCCCGGCGGATCGAGCGGCGGCGGCCTGTCTGATGTGCTGAAGGGTGGCCTGGGCGGACTTCTCGCAGGTGGCGCGGCCGGCTCCGTGCTGAGCGGCGGCCTCGGTGACCTCCTCAATCAGCTCCAGCAGAAGGGCCACGGCGACGCGGCCAATTCCTGGGTCAGCAACGGTCCCAACAAGCAGATCGCGCCCGGCGATCTCGCCAACGCGCTCGGCGCCGACCAGATCGACTCGCTGGCCTCGCAGAGCGGCATGTCGCGCGACGATTTGCTTCAGGGCCTGAGCCGGTATCTGCCTGACGCCGTCAATCATCTGACGCCGGACGGGCGGCTGCCCAGCGACGATGAAGTGTCCGGCAGGCTTTGACGGCGGCATTGATTTGAGCGGAGGAGGACGACAGACATGGGCGGCATCATCTGGGTCATCATCGTCGGCTTCGTCGCCGGCATCATCGCGCGACTGTTGTCGCCGGGACCGAACAATCCGAGCGGATTCATCCTCACCACCATCCTCGGCATCGTCGGCGCGTTCCTGGCAACCTTCATCGGCCAGGCGATCGGCCATTACGGACCGGACCAGGGCGCCGGCTTCATCACCGCCACGATCGGCGCGCTGGTGGTGCTGTTCATCTGGAACCGGCTGGTTGCGGCGCGCGTGATCCCGGATCTGGGTAACAAGTGACGGCGTAGGCTGTCATTTCGTAATTTGTCATTGCGAGGAGCGAAGCGACGAAGCAATCCATGGCTCTGCATATGCAGAGGTATGGATTGCTTCGCTTTGCTCGCAATGACAGAAGGCGCCGCTAACGCCGGCTCACTGAAGCAAATGCATGCCGGCGTCCATGCGGACGAACTCGCCGGTCATGTTGCTCGATGCCGGGCTCGCCAGGAAGCAAACCAGATTGGCGATATCTTCCGCCGTTGAGGCAACCTTCAGCGGCACCCGCGCCACCACCGAATCGCGCACCTGCTTGGCGCCGTCAGCGCCGCGGCCCTTGGTGAACCAGGGCGTGTCGATGTAGCCGGGGCACACGGTGTTGACGCGGATCAGCGGCGCCAACGCGCGCGCCAGCGACTGCGTCATGGTGTTGAGCGCGCCCTTGCTGGCGGCATAGGCGACCGACGAGCCGCCGCCGGAAATGCCCGCGACAGAGGAGATGTTCACCACCGCCGATGGCAGCCCCGAGGCCTTCGCGCCCGCCTCGAGCAATGCGCGTGCGGCGCGGACCATCTGGAATGGACCGATGGTGTTGACGGCATAGATGCGCTGGAAATCTTCGGCGGTCAGACCGTCGAGATCGTGATGCGGCACATGCTTGGTGGTGCCTGCGTTGTTGATGAGCACGTCGAGCCGGCCCCAGCCCGCTGCGGCCGCAGCGATCTTCTTGCAATCCTCATCGCGCGAGACGTCGCCCTGCACCACCAGCACCTCGGCACCCTGCTTGCGGAGGAGATCGGCGGTCGCTTCGGCTTCCGCCTTGCTGTTGGAATAGTTGACGATGATGCGCGAACCCTCCGTGGCGAGGATTTGCGCGGTGGCAGCACCGAGGCCGGATGCAGACCCCGTCACGATCGCGCACAAACCATCCTTCGACATCTGCATTTCCTCTGAGTTGTTATGAGCCAGACCAATTGCGGCGGTGGCATACCATATCGCGCGGACAGGTCCCTGAAAATCTGCGAAATCCGCACTGCGGAATTAATTCTTCCGCATGGCTGATAGCATGCCGTTGTCGCAAGCCGCCCTGCGGGCAACGCTTGTCACGGCTATGGCTTTTCAGCATCATTGAGCGCAAGACAAGGCCGCATAAGGGTCAGGCCGAACGGGCCGACTGAGCCAATCAACAAAGGGAACGCTGTGGCGGACAGTGAGAACATCGTCGCCGAGACCGCGGAAAAAATCTTTGCCGATCTCGCCGATGCCCAGACCATCAATCACGACAAGCAGGGCGCATGGAAGGCGCCGCTGTGGCAGGCGCTGACCGAAGCCGGCCTGCCGCTCTCCTGGGTGCCTGACGATCTCGGCGGTTCCGGCGCCAGCCTCGCCGAAGGTTTTGCCGTTCTCAACGTCGCCGGACGCCACGCCATCGCTGTTCCGCTGGCTGAAACCATGTTGGCCGGCTGGCTACTCTCGCAGGCGAAGATCGCCTCCCCCGAGGGCGAGATGACGGTGGTGCCGGCAAGTCCAAAGGACAGCATCACGCTCAATGCCGACGGCAGCCTCTCCGGCCGCAGCCGCGGTGTGCCGTTCGCAAAGGACGCGAAGCATGTCGCCGTGCTGGCGAGCGGCAATGGCGCGCTTTCGATCGCGCTGGTCGATGCCGCAAAATGCCGGATCGAAGCCGGCGTCGGGCTCGGCGGCGATCACAGCGATACCGTCACGCTCGACAAGGTGCAGCCGGTCGCGATCAAGCCGGCACCAAAGGAATTTGACCAGACCGCGCTGATGCTGATGGGCGGCGTCGTGCGCTCCTTGCAGATTGCCGGCGCGCTGGAATCGATGCTCGATATTTCGGTGCGCTATTCCAACGAACGCATAGCCTTCGAAAAGAAGATCTCGAAATTCCAGGCGGTGCAGCACAACCTCGCCCGCCTCGCCGGCGAATCCGCCGCGGCGCTGGCCGCCGCGACCTCGGCGGCCGACGCCATCGTGCATGCCACATCGTTCGACGATGCGGTGTTCCTGGAAGCGGCGTCGGCAAAGATCCGTTGCTCGGAAGCGGCGGAAAAGGGCGGCGGCATCGCGCATCAGGTGCACGGCGCAATCGGCTTCACCAACGAGCACATCCTGCATCGTTATTCGCTGCGCGCATTGGCCTGGCGCGACGATTTCGGCTCGGAGAGCTATTGGGCGGTCGAGCTCGGCAAGCGCGTGGCCGAACGCGGCGCCGATGAATTGTGGCCGCTGGTAGCCTCGCGTTGAGACTGGTGAGAAGAGACGTCAGATGACCGCAGCCCTTCGTTTCGATCCGATCCGCCTGCCCCAGAAATGCGAGCAGCTCCGCAAGGAAGTGCGCGCCTTCCTCGCCGAGGAAATCGCCGCCGGCACCTTCGATCCCTATTCGCCCAACCGCGAGGACAACGACGCGCCGGAATTCTCGCGTCGCGTCGGCGCCAAAGGCTGGCTCGGCATGACCTGGCCGAAGAAATATGGCGGCCAGGAGCGCTCGTTCCTCGAACGCTACGTGGTAACAGAGGAAATGCGGGTAGCAAACGCGCCGACCCGGCGCTTCTTCGTCGCCGACCGCCAGAGCGGGCCGGTGCTTTTGAAATACGCGCCCGAGCACATCAAGATGGACATCCTGCCGCGGATCTGCCGCGGCGAGGTCTGCTTTGCCATCGGCATGAGCGAGCCGAACTCAGGCTCCGACCTGTTCGCGGCCAAGACGCGGGCGACCAAGACCGACGGCGGCTATCTCATCAACGGCACCAAGATCTGGACCTCGTCGGCACACATTGCCGACTACATGATCGCGATCTTCCGGACGTCACCGCCGACGAAAGAGAACCGCCGACACGGCCTGACCCAGTTCCTGGTCAAGATGAAGCAGCCCGGCATCCAGGTGAACCCGATCGGCCAGATCACCGGGCAGTTCGAGTTCAACGAGGTCGTCTTCACCGACTATTTCGTGCCCGACGATCATATGCTGGGCGAGATCGATGGCGCCTGGAAGCAGGCGACATCCGAACTCGCCTATGAGCGAAGCGGCCCCGAGCGCTTCCTTGAGACCTACTATGTGCTGACCGAGCTGGTCCGCGCCGTCGGCAAGAATCCGGACACCCGCAGCGCCGAAGGCATCGGCCGTCTGGTAGCCCAGGTCCATACCATGCGCCGGATGTCGGTGTCGGTGGCGGGCATGCTGCAGGCCGGCAAGGAGCCAGTGGTGGAAGCGTCGATCGTCAAGGACATCGGCACGGTGTGGGAGCAGCAGCTGCCGCATCGCGTCCGCGATCTCGCCGCCTTTGTCGAGGAGACCGCGACCAACCGCGAGACGCTGGAGAAGCAGCTCGATTTCGCTATCAAGACCGCACCCAAGCTGACGATCCAGGGCGGCACCACCGAGGTGCTGCGTGGCATCATCGCCCGCGGGTTGGGTCTGCGCTAACGCCCATGAGTCCGATGATCCAACCACGCGCGCAATTCACCTCTCCCGGAGGGAGAGGTGGGATATTTTGCGCCGAGAGATTGAAGCCTTACGGAGACAACAGATGACCAAGTACACGGATATCGGCGTCGAGACCCACGGCCATGTCGGCCTGATCGAGATTCGCAAGCCGCCGCTGAATTTCTTCGACGTCGCGCTGATCAACCAGATCGCCGACGCGCTGGAGGAGATCGACAACAATATCGAGATTCGCGCCACGGTGCTGGCCGCGCAAGGCAAGGCGTTCTGCGCCGGCGCCAATTTCGGCGATCCGGCGCGCCAGGAGCAGGAAGATCGCGCCAAGTCCGACCCGGCCTCGAACCTGCCGATCAATCACCTTTACGTTCAGGCCGTGCGCATCTTCCGCAACAAAAAGCCGATCGTCGCGGCGATTCATGGTGCTGCCATTGGCGGCGGCCTCGGTCTTGCCGTCTCCGCCGACTTCCGCGTCGCCTGTCCGGAGGCGCGCTTCGCGGCCAACTTCACCAAGCTCGGCTTCCATCCGGGTTTCGGCCTCACCGCGACGCTGCCCGAGCTGATCGGCAAGAACAACGCCGAGCTGATGTTCTACACCAGCCGCCGCGTCACCGGCGAGGAGGCCTATCGCTGGGGTCTCGCCAATGTGCTGGTGCCGCAGGACCAGGTGCGATCAGAGGCGATGAAGCTTGCGCAGGAGATCGCCGAATGCTCGCCGCTCGGCCTGGTCTCGACGCGCGCGACAATGCGCGCCGGCCTCGCCGACCGCGTGCTCGCCGCGACCAACCATGAGCTCGCCGAGCAGACCAAGCTCCGCGCGACCGAGGATTTCAAGGAAGGCGTCAAGGCGACCTCCGAGCGCCGCGTCGCGAATTTCAAGGGGCGGTAGGCCCCGCGCCCGTCTCTCTCAACGGGTCGTCCCTGCGAAAGCAGGGACCCATACGCCGCGGCCTGCGGAAAAGACACAAGCGGCAACGGCTTTCTCTCACGACTTCGTTTGGTGGTTGTGGGTCCGTGCTTTCGCAGGGACGACGATGAGGAGATGGCGCGCTATCGCTTCGGCACCACCAGCGCATCGACGATGGTGACGCCCTGCCCCTCGGCGTGCACCAGCACCGGATTGACCTCGATCTCAGCGATCTCGCGCGCGTGCTCCGCCGCCAGCGCCGACACATCCGAGATCAACTTCGCCAGCGCCGCGACATCGGCCTTCGGCGCGCCGCGGAATCCGTGCAACAGCGGCGCGGCTTTCAGGCTTTCCAGCATCGCGGTCGCCTCAGCGGCGCTCACCGGCGCCGGCCGATAGACGACGTCCTTGAACAGCTCGGTCGTGATGCCGCCGAGCCCGACCATCACCAGCGGCCCGAACGTCTGGTCCGTCATCGTGCCGACGATGATCTCGACACCCCTCTTCGCCATCGGCCCGACCAGCACGCCCTGGATCGCGGCTTGCGGCCGGCGCTTCTGCACGGTCTCCAGCATGTCGCGATAGGCCGTGAATGCCTCACCCTTGGTGGTGATGTTGACGCGGACGCCGCCGACCTCGCTCTTGTGCGGGATGTCGGGCGACTGGATCTTCATGGCAAGCGGAAGCCCAACCCGTGCGACCGCGGCATCGAGCCCGTCGCGGTCGGTGACCAGTACCTCGTCCGGCAGCGCGATGCCGGCTGTGCGCAGCAGCGACTTGCTGTCGAATTCGGACAGCGTCTTTGACGCGAGATGCACCGAGAGATCGTGCGCCGGCGCTGCCACGCTCTCCACCTTCGGCGCCAGCTTGAATTTCGCGTAGTCCGCCAAACGGCGCATCGCGACGCCGACATGCGTGAGGCCCGACAAGACCACCGCGCCTGACTTTGCGAATTCATGCCGCGCAAATTGCGACGGCAGCGTGTAGGAATAGAACACCACCGGTTTGTTCTGCGCCGCAATCACCGGCCTGAGCTCGGCCTCCTTGAACGGCATCCGCACCTCGCTCGACAGCGACAGTACGACCAGCGTCGCATCGACCTCATCGGAGGCATCAAACAGCTCGATGCTCTTTTGCAGGCCGCCGGAGGAGACGCCCTGCGCGGTCACGTCGACCGGATTGCCCGCGGCCCCATAAGAAGGCATCCATTGCTTGATCTGGCTCTGGACCTGTGACGAGAGCTCCGGCACACGCAGCCCCTGCATCGACACGGTGTCGGCGCCCCAGATGCCGGCGCCCCCGGAGACGGTCAGTACCGCGACGCGATCGCCCTTCGGCAACGGATTGGTTGTCAGCAGCGCTGCAATGGTCACGGCCTCGTCGAGATCGTTGGAGACGATGAAGCCATATTTGGCAAACACCGCGTCATAGGCCGCCGACCAGCCGGCCATGCTGGCGGTATGCGAGGCCGCGGCACGCTCGCCGGCGCCGGAGCGGCCGACCTTGGTCACAATGACGGGTTTCTTGATTTCGGCGGCGCGCTTTGCCGCGGCCAGAAACTTATCGACGTCGCGGATGCCTTCGATAAACAGCAGGATTACGTCAGTCGAAGAGTCCTGCACCATGTAGTCGAGGAATTCGCCGGCGCCGAGATCGCTCTCATTGCCGGCGCTGACGACATAGCTGATCGCGACGCCAATCGCCTTGGCACGGTGCTTGATGGCAAAGCCGATGCCACCAGATTGCGCGACAATGCCGACCCGGCGTTTGGTTGCGACGAGGGGCACATGGCCCGGTTTGACGTCGACGGTCGGACTGAAGGTGGCAGCGACCTTCTGCACCTCGCTGTAAAAGCCCTCGGCATTGGGGCCGGAAATCCGCATCCCCGTCCGCTTCGCCAGCGCCACGATCGCATCCTGCATCGCCGCGCTGTCGCCGCCCTCTTCCGCAAAGCCGGACGAGATGATGACGGCATTCTTGACGCCGACGGCCGCGCACTGCTCCAGCGCCGACAGCACCGCGCGGGCCGGAATCACGATGACAGCGAGATCGATCGGCGCGCCGATCTCGGCGATCGACTTGAAGCATGTGAGTCCGTCGATCTCGTCGTAATTCGGGTTGATCGGGTAGAGTTGTCCGGGATAGCCGTTCTTGCGCAGCATCGCGAGCAACCGCCCGGGAATCTTCTCGTGGTCGCGCGAGGCGCCGATCAGCGCGATGCTTGCGGGCGCGAAGAAGGAATCGAGCGGATGCGGCATGGGGGCGTTCCCTTATTGTTGTTAGGCGCGACGATATTGAATCGCCGCCGCCGGCTCAATCCATCCCCGTCATTGCGAGCGAAGCGAAGCAATCCACTTCACCCCTCGGGGAGAGAATGGATTGCTTCGTCGCTTCGCTCCTCGCAATGACGGCCAATTATGCCGTCAGCTTAAACGTCACGCCGCAAAGGAAGAACTCATCGCCCGACACGGCGCAGCCTTTTGCCTTCGCCGCATCAAGCACCTTCGCCTTGTCAGCGACCTTGAACGTCAATCCGCTCATGATCTCAGCCTCGCCCTGCACGAAGCGGAAGGTGCTGTTCGGCAGCTTCACGCTGGCTCCGTCGGCGGGAATGCCGAGAATCCTGCCCCAATGCTCGGCCAACGCTTGCGGCTCCGGGCTCTGCATCTCGACCTCGGTCAGCGCCAATGTCGTGTCGTTGCGGATCGATTTCTGCCAGTCCGGGCCGGCCGGCGGATACGGGCCCAGGATGTCGTCGCTGCCATCGGTGTGGTTGAACTCGATGAAGGCAGCGCGGCAGTCGCGCGGGTGCAACTGCACGCCGTGATAGGGCGCATGCGTGATCACGTTCGCGGTGCGCACGCCGATCGCGTTGGCCCTGGCGCCGCGCGCGTCGGGATCTTCGCAACAAAAGATCGCCATGTAGCCGCCGCGACCGGCGGTCTTCTCGATGAAGCGGCCGGCCGCCGTGCCTGGCCCCGGCTCGAACGGCGCAACGACCTCCAGAAGGATGGTGTCGACCGGCAGCAGCGCGTTTTCGAGACCGTATTTGGCGACATTGCCGTCGCGGTAGCAGACATCGAGGCCCATGATCGCGGAGATGTCCGAGATCACAGGCTTGAGCTGCGGCGCCACCAGGCAGATCTGCCGCAGCCGCATGTAATCGGCCACCACTTACTGCCCCTGGAAGGTGGGCTTGCGCTTCTCGACAAAGGCCTTGGCCGCTTCCTTGTGGTCGGCGGTCTCTCCAGCGCGCGAGTGATGGATCGCCTCGCCGTCGAAGCAGGCTTCCAGCGTCATCGTCTCGGCATTGTTGATGTTGCGCTTGATGTAGCCGAGCGCCACCGACGGTCCCTGCGCCAGCGAGCGCGCAAGTTCTAGCGTCTCTGTTTCGATATCGGCATCAGGCACCACCTTGGTCACCATGCCGAGATTGTAGGCCTCCTGAGCCGACAGCACCGGCGACATCAGATAGAGCTCGCGCGCCTTGGCGCTGCCGAGCATCCTGGTGAGAAAATAAGTGCCGCCGTAGTCGCCGGAGAATCCGACCTTGGCGAAGGCGGTGGTGATCTTGCAGGAGGCGCTGGCGACGCGCAGGTCGCAGGACAGCGCGATCGACAATCCGGCGCCGGCCGCCGCGCCGTCGAGCTGCGCCACCACCGGCTTCGGCATCTGGTGCAGGATGCGCGAGACTTCCATGCCACGGCGCAGGTTCGCCATCTTGGCTTCGAACGACATCGGCGCGCGGCCTTCCGCCATCGACTTGACGTCGCCGCCGACGCAGAACGTGCCGCCGGCGCCCCTGATCAGCACCGCGCGCACCTCGGTATCGTCCTGCGCGCGCCGCGCGGCGTCGACGAGCCCGCGCGTCATGTCGGGATTAAGCGCGTTGCGCCGATCGGGACGATTCATCGTGATGGTGAGAAGGCCCTGGTCGAGGGATTGAAGAACCATCTGATTGTCACTCATGGCATTTTGCCTTTCGTTGTTGTTGGTTGTCGCAGCGTCACTTCTTCACCAGCGGGCAGCGCGAGGCTTCCAGCGGCTGGAAGGCCTGATCGCCCGGCACGGTGGCGAGCAGCTTGTAGTCGTCCCAGCGGCCTTTCGATTCCGACGGCTTCTTGACCTCGAACAGGTACATGTCGTGCACCATGCGGCCGTCCTCGCGAATGCGGCCGTTCTTGGCGAACATGTCGTTGATCGGGGTCTCCTTCATCACCTTCATGACGGCGGCCGAATCCGTGGTGCCGGCGGCCTTCACCGCCTTCAGGTAATGCAATACGGAGGAATAGACGCCGGCCTGAGCCGAGGTCGGCACCCGCTTGGTGCGCTCCATGAAGCGTTTTGTGAAGGCGCGGGTATCGTCGTTGAGGTCCCAGTAGAAGGCCTCGGCGAGCAGCAGGCCCTGCGCGGTCTCGAGGCCAACGCTGTCGATATCGGTGACGAAGGCGAGCAGCGGCGAGATTTTCTGGCCGCCTTTGGTGAGGCCGAATTCGGCGGCCTGCTTGATCGCATTGATGGTGTCGCCGCCGGCATTGGCAAGGCCGATCACCTTGGCCTTGGAGGCCTGCGCCTGCAGCAGGAAGGACGAGAAATCCGAGGTGTTGAGCGGATGCCGCACGCTGCCCAGCACCTTGCCGCCCGACTTCAGCACCACGGCGGTGGTGTCCTTTTCCAAATCCTGGCCGAAGGCGTAATCCGCGGTCAGGAAGAACCAGGTGTCGAGGCCGGATTTCACCGCGGCAAGCCCGGTGACGTTGGCCTGCGCGAAGGTGTCGAACACGTAGTGCACGGTATAGGGGCCGCAGGCCTCGTTGGAGAGGCGAATCGAGCCCGGACCGGAGAACATGATGATCTTGCCGCGCGCCTTCGCGATCTCGCCGGCAGCGAGCGCGGTGGCGGACGCCGCGACGTCGAAGATCATCTCGACGCCCTGATTGTCGAACATGTCACGCGCGATGTTGGCAGCAAGGTCAGCCTTGTTGAGATGGTCGGCGACCACGATCTCGATCTTGCGCCCGAGCACCTCGCCGCCAAAATCCTCCGCCGCCATCTTCGCCGCGGTCTCGCTGCCGGTGCCGGTGATGTCGGCATAAAGGCTCGACATGTCGAGGATGCCCCCGAGTTTCAGCGGAGGCTTGCCCTGCGCCAGCGCCGCAGTCGCCGAGATCGCAAGCGCGCAGGCCAGCACACCGGCCAAAACTCGTTTCATCAAAAGCCTCCCTTGAAGCCCGCGCCGTCGTTGCGGCCGGTCCGTTGTTTCGCGCGGGATCATGCCGCATGGCATCCATAGCGGCAAGCCACGGAGCCGCGACGTGTTTTCCGCTCAACGGAATGGCGGAGATGTGCGAAGATCGATCCATGCAAACAATCTCGATGCGGATTCGGCCTGTTGTAATCCGCAGCCTGTTGCTGGCGTCCGCGACGCTGCTCGCGTGCAACGACGCCGGCGCGGCGGGATGCAATTTCGCCGACCAGGGCGAGGGCCGCGTTGCCGCTGTTGTCGACGCGCGCAGCTTTCGGCTGGATGATGGGCGCGAGGTCAAGCTGGCCGGCATTGAGGTGGCTGACAGGGCGCAGGCCACCGCGGCGCTGTCGACATTGCTGGCCGGCCGCGACGTGACGTTGCGTGGGGCTGACGATGCGCCGGACCGCTACGGCCGCCAGCCGGCCTATGCCTTCCTGGCTGGCGCTGAGGCTCCCGTACAGAGCGAGCTGCTGAGGCAGGGGCTCGCTCTGGTTTCATCCGAGGTTGGCGACAAGGACTGCGCCGCGCTGTTTGTGGCGGCCGAAGCCGAGGCACGGCAGGCCAAATCGGGAACCTGGGCCGGGTCGACGGTCATAAAAAACGCGGAAAGTCCGGGCGATATTTTGGCCGGGATCGGGCGCTTTGCAGTAGTCGAGGGCAGGGTTTTGTCCGTGCGGCAGGCAGGGGCAACGACCTATTTGAATTTCGGCCGAAACTGGACACGGGACTTTGCCGTGACCATTTCAAGGCGCATAGTCCCTGCGTTCGAGGCGGCCGGGCTTGCGCCCAAGTCGCTCGAAAATCGAAGGATTCGGGTTCGAGGCTGGGTCGAAGCACGGCGCGGACCACGAATCGAATTGCTCCGGGTGGGGCAGGTTGAAGTGCTCGGCGGGAACTAGGGGTTGTGTCCCACAGACCATACCCCGACAATTTTGGGTTGTTGACTTGATTGAGCGCGAAGGACGGCGTGAGGGAGTGACAGGCCGCTGCCTTTCGGCTGCGCCGATGCTCGTCTGCGCCGCGCTGACGCTCTCGGCCTGCGGCAGCACCGGCCGCTTCGAACAGGCCTCGCCCACCGCATCGATCACGCCCGCGAAGCCGAACCGCGTGGTGCAGCCGACGCCAGCCAGCGAACGCGAGCATGAGCGCATCCTGTCCTCCTATGGCGGCGCGTACGACGACCCGCAGCTCGAGGCGCTGATCACCAAGACCGTCGACCGGCTGGTCGCGGCCTCCGACCGCCCCGACCAGGCCTACAAGGTCACGATCCTCAATTCCGGCGCGGTCAACGCCTTCGCGCTGCCGACCGGCCAGCTCTATGTCACGCGTGGCCTGATCGCGCTGGCCAGCGACACCTCCGAATTATCCTCGGTGCTTAGCCACGAGATGGCGCACGTGCTGGCCAAGCACGCCTCGATCCGCGAGGACCAGGCGCGGCAGGCGGCTGTGGTGACGCGTGTCGTCACCGACATGAGCAGCGACCCTGATCTCACCGCGCTGGCGCTGGCCAAGACCAAGCTGACGATGGCGAGCTTCTCGCGCCAGCAGGAGTTCGAGGCCGACGGCATCGGCGTCGGGATCGCCGCGCGCGCGCATTTCGACCCCTATGGCGCGGCGCGCTTCCTCACCGCGATGGAACGCAACGCGGAGCTCAAGGTCGGCAGGAGCGCGCTCGATCCGCGCGCGCAGGACTTTCTGTCGTCGCATCCGGCCACCCCCGAGCGCGTCGCCAATGCCCAGGCGACCGCGCGGCAATACTCCTCGCCCGAAAACAACGAGCGCGACCGCGAGACCTATCTCGCCGCGATCGACAACATCGTCTATGGCGAGGATCCGAGCGAAGGCTTCGTCCGCGGCCGGCGCTTCCTGCACCCAAAGCTCGGCTTTACCTTCACCGCGCCCGACACCTTCACACTCGACAACACCGCGCAGGCGGTGATCGGCGTGCGCGAGGGCGGGAGCCAGGCCATGCGCTTCGACGTCGTGCGGGTGCCGGCCGAGCAGTCGCTCGGCGACTATCTCAATTCCGGCTGGATGGAAGGCGTCGACAAGGCATCGACCGAGGACATCACCATCAACGGCTTCCCGGCGGCGTCGGCGACCGCGCATGGCGAGCAGTGGCAGTTCAAGGTCTACGCGCTGCGTTTCGGCAGCGACGTCTACCGCTTCATCTTCGCCGCCAAGCAGAAGACCACCGAGAGCGAACGCAATGCGCGCGAGACCGTCAACTCGTTCCGTCGCCTGACGCTCGACGAGATCCAGGCCGCGCGCCCCCTGCGCATCAAGGTCATCAACGTGCAGCCCGGCGACACCGTGGAATCGCTCTCGCATCGCATGGCCGGTGTCGATCACCCCACCGAGCGCTTCCGCGTGCTCAACGGCCTCGATGCCCACGCCCAGGTGAAACCGCGCGACCGCGTCAAGATCGTGGTGGAGTGAGATCGGTTGCATCCGTGAAGGATGCACCGGCGGCAGGGTTCCCTCCCCCCTTGCGACCCGCAAGGGGGAGGGAGCCTGACTACGGCGCTCGCCTCACATCGCGTGACGGCTAACTATCAGCCGATCGTCAATCGACTTCGGCTTCGTGCAGACCGCTCAGCCACAGCGCCAGCAGCGTCCAGACTGCGCCGGAGAGCAGATAAGCACCCGCCGAGATCAGCCCGAAATGGGTCGCGAGTAACAGCGCTGCCAGCGGCGCGAAGCCGGCGCCGAACAGCCAGGCAAAATCCGACGTCAGTGCGGAGCCCGTGTAGCGATAGGCCCGCGCGAAGCTTGAGGCGATCGCGCCCGAGGACTGGCCAAAGGACAGGCCGAGCAGGATGAAGCCGAGCACCATGTACACAGTCTCGCCGACCGCGCCGGCATCGAGCAGTTGCGGGGCGAAGCCGCTATAGACCGCGATCGCGATTGCCGAGCCCAGCAACAGCGGCTTGCGCCCGACGCGATCGGCGATCACGCCCGAGGCCACGATCGCGCCGACGCCGACCATCGCGCCGACCATCTCGATGATCAGGAAGCGCACCGGGCTCTCGCGGGTGAACAGGAACACCCAGGACAGCGGAAACACCGTGACCATATGGAACAGCGCAAAGCTCGCCAGCGGGGCGAATGCGCCGAGCAGAATGTGGCGGCCTTCCTGCCGGATCGTCTCGGCGACACGCGCCGGCTGCAAATCGCGGCTTTCGAACAGATCCGAATATTCAGGCGTCGCCACCATGCGCAGCCGCGCGAACAGCGCCACGACGTTGATCGCGAAGGCGACGAAGAACGGATAGCGCCAGCCCCAGTCGAAGAAATCCTCGGCCGAGAGATTGCCGGCAAAGAAAGCGAACAGCGCGCTCGCCACGATCAGCCCGAGCGGGGCGCCGAGCTGCGGCACCATCGCGTACCAGCCACGATGGCGCGCCGGAGCATTGAGTGCGAGCAGCGAGGCGAGTCCGTCCCATGCCCCGCCCCAGGCGATGCCCTGCGCCAGACGCGCCGCGGCGAGCAGCCAGATCGCCGCCGCGCCGATCTCATTGTAGCCGGGCAGGAACGCGATCGCGACCGTGGAGGTGCCGAGCAGGAACAGCGCGATGACGAGCTTGGCGCCCTTGCCGTGGCGGCGGTCGACCGCCATGAAGATGACGGTGCCGAGCGGCCGCGCGGCGAAGGCCAGCGCAAAGATCCCGAACGAATACAGCGTCCCGGTCAGTTCATTGACGAACGGGAACACCAGCTTCGGAAACACGATCACCGAAGCGATCGCATAGACAAAGAAGTCGAAGAATTCCGACGTGCGCCCGATGATGACGCCGATGGCGATTTCGCCGGGTTTGGCCTGGCCGTGACTGGCGGCCTCCGGGGCTCCAAGGGTCGTTGCAGGGGCCTGTGCCATCGCCATCACGCCGTTGTCTGTCGTTGAACATGGTGGACCGCGGGCGGATTCGACCACGCGGTCCAGTTGTCTGTTTGGCTTCCTATCCCGCACTGCAACAGTGGACAAATTGTCCAATGTCCACTTTGCTGCATCGCAGCTACCCCTTGGCGGAACTCATAAAATTCCAAGAATCCTGCGGGGTCAGCCGTGCGCGCCTTGAAATTGTTGGCCTTATTGCCGTTTGCGGCCCTGCTCGGCGGGTGCGATTTCGTTGTCCTCGCCCCTGCCGGCGACGTCGCCGTCCAGCAGCGCGACCTCGTCGTCATCTCCACCGTTCTGATGCTGCTGATCGTCATCCCCGTGATGGCGATGACGGTGTTCTTCGCCTGGCGCTACCGCCAATCCAACACCGCGGCCCCCTACGAGCCGGAATGGGATCACTCGACCCAGCTCGAGCTGGTGATCTGGTCGGCGCCGCTTCTCATCATCGTTTGCCTGGGCGCGCTGACCTGGATGGGCACCCATCTGCTCGATCCCTACCGCACGCTCGGCCGCATCGACACCAACCGCCCGATCGCAGGCCAGGATGCCCCGCTCAATGTCCAGGTGGTCGCGCTCGACTGGAAATGGCTGTTCATCTACCCGGACTACGGCGTCGCCTCCCTCAACGAGTTCGCTGCCCCAACTGATCGGCCGATCAGCTTCCGCATCACATCGTCCTCCGTGATGAACTCGTTCTACATCCCCGCCCTCGCCGGCCAGATCTACGCGATGCCGGGGATGGAGACCAAGCTGCACGCCGTCGCCAACAAGGAGGGCACCTTCAGGGGCTTCTCCGCCAATTACAGCGGCGCCGGCTTCTCCGGCATGCATTTCGAATTCAAGAGCCTCTCTTCCACCGACTTCGCCAAGTGGATCGCGGCAGCCAAGGCCAGCGGCGGCATGCTCGGCCGCTCCGATTATCTGCAGCTCGAACGCCCGAGCTCCAATGAACCGGTACGCCTCTACGGCGCGGTCGATCGCGACCTCTACAAGGCGATCCTCAATTTGTGCGTCGAAACCGGCAAGATGTGCATGAGCGAGATGACGGATATCGACGCCAAGGGCGGCCTCGGCCTTGAAGGCCTCAACAATACGCTGCCGCTGGCTTACGACAAATACGCCCGCCGCGGCGCGCCCCTCGGCTCCGAACCCACTTTCGTTGCGGGCATCTGCGCCATCGATGAGATCAAGGATACGCCGACGCGCGAGATCAGCGCGCCGTTCGACATGACGCCGCTGCGCGGCGTCGGCTTGAGGCGCCCGCCCTTCTTGCCCGCACACCCGTCATCGACGTCGCTGCTGTCAGGCGCGCGTCCGAAATCAGAGTCCTAAGAGGGCCACATGTTCGACAATCCTGAACTCATCAAGGCGATCTTCGGCCGCCTCAATCTGGAAGCGCTGCCGCTGCACGAGCCGATCCTGGTCGGCACATTCGCGGTGGTGGCGACCGGCGGCCTCGCGCTGTTTGCGATCGTCACTTACTTCCGGCTGTGGGGCTATCTCTGGCGCGAATGGTTCACCACCGTCGACCACAAGCGCATCGGGATCATGTACATGATCCTCGGCATCGTGATGCTGCTGCGCGGATTTGCCGACGCGTTGATGATGCGATTGCAGCAGGCGATCGCCTTCAATGGCTCCGACGGCTACCTCCCCGCGCATCACTACGATCAGGTCTTCACCGCGCACGGCGTCATCATGATCTTCTTCGTGGCGATGCCGCTGGTGACGGGCCTGATGAACTACGTCGTGCCGCTGCAGATCGGCGCCCGCGACGTTTCGTTCCCGTTCCTCAACAATTTCAGCTTCTGGATGACCGTCGGCGGCGCTGTGCTGGTGATGATGTCGCTGTTCATCGGCGAATTCGCCCGCACCGGCTGGCTCGCCTACCCACCGCTGTCGAACCTCGGCTACAGTCCCGATGTCGGCGTCGATTATTACATATGGGGCCTGCAAGTCGCCGGCGTCGGCACGACGCTGTCGGGCATCAATTTGATCTGCACCATCGTCAAGCTTCGCGCGCCGGGCATGACGATGATGAAGATGCCGGTGTTCACCTGGACCTCGCTCTGCACCAACGTCCTGATCGTCGCCTCCTTCCCGGTCCTCACCGTGGTGCTGGCGCTGCTGGCGCTCGACCGTTACGTCGGCACCAACTTCTTCACGAACGATTTCGGCGGCAACCCGATGATGTACGTGAACCTGATCTGGATCTGGGGTCATCCCGAAGTCTACATCCTGATCCTCCCGGCGTTCGGCGTCTTCTCCGAGGTGACGGCGACGTTCTCGGGCAAGCGGCTGTTCGGCTACACGTCGATGGTCTACGCCACCGTCGTCATCACCATCCTCTCTTATCTCGTCTGGCTGCATCATTTCTTCACGATGGGCTCCGGCGCCAGCGTCAACTCGTTCTTCGGCATCACCACGATGATCATCTCGATCCCGACGGGCGCGAAGATGTTCAACTGGCTGTTCACGATGTATCGCGGCCGCATCCGCTTCGAGCTGCCGATGATGTGGACCATCGCCTTCATGCTGACCTTCGTGATCGGCGGCATGACCGGCGTGCTGCTCGCGGTGCCGCCGGCCGACTTCGTGCTGCACAACAGCCTGTTCCTGATCGCGCATTTCCACAACGTGATCATCGGCGGCGTCGTGTTCGGTGCCTTCGCCGGTATCAACTACTGGTTCCCGAAAGCGTTCGGTTTCAGGCTCGATCCGTTCTGGGGCAAGCTGTCGTTCTGGTTCTGGGTCTCCGGCTTCTACCTCGCCTTCATGCCGCTCTATGTACTCGGCCTGATGGGCGTCACCCGGCGCCTGCGGGTGTTCGACGATCCGTCCCTGCAGATCTGGTTTGTCCTCGCCGCGATCGGCGCGTTCCTGATCCTGCTCGGCATCATGTCGATGCTGGTGCAGTTCGCGGTCAGCATCCTGCGCCGTGAACAACTCAAGGACGTCACCGGCGATCCCTGGAACGCGCGGACGCTGGAATGGGCGACCTCGTCGCCGCCGCCGGACTACAATTTCGCGTTCACGCCCGTTGTCCATGACAACGACGCCTGGTGGGACATGAAGCGCCGCGGCTATCAGCGTCCGCTCACCGGATTCAAGCCTATCCATATGCCCGCCAATACCGGCACCGGCATCATCCTCGCCGGCCTCGCGACCGCAATGGGATTCGGCCTGATCTGGTACATCTGGTGGCTCGCCGCCGTCTGTTTCATCGCCCTGCTCGCGGTCGCGATCGGCCACACCTTCAACTATCACCGCGACTTCCACATCCCGGCGGGTGACGTGGTCCGAACCGAAGACGCGCGCACGCAGATGCTCGCCGCGGGAGCCAAGTCATGACAATTGCCGTCGTCCCCTCACAGAACTCCGAGCCGGTCTTCCATCTGATCGACGAGCACGAGCACCCGGAAGGCGCCAGCACCATGCTGGGCTTCTGGCTCTATCTGATGAGCGACTGCCTGATCTTCGCGATCCTGTTTGCGACCTATGGCGTGCTCAGCGGCAACTACGCCGCCGGCCCCGCGCCGAAGGACCTGTTCGACCTCAAGCTCGTCGCGCTCAACACCACCATGCTGCTGCTGTCGTCGATTACCTATGGCTTCGCGATGCTGACAATGGAGAAGTCGCGGGTCGGCGCGACGCAGGCATGGCTCGCGATCACCGGCCTGTTCGGCCTCGCCTTCATCTGCATCGAGCTCACCGAGTTCGCCCACATGATCCATGAGGGCGCAGGCCCGCAGCGCAGCGCCTTCCTGTCGTCGTTCTTTACGCTGGTCGGCACCCACGGCCTGCACGTCACCTGCGGCCTGATCTGGCTGGTCACGCTGATGACGCAGGTCGCCCGGTTCGGCCTGATCGAGGCCAACCGGCGCCGGCTGATGTGCCTCTCCATGTTTTGGCACTTCCTCGACGTCGTCTGGATCGGCGTCTTCACCTTCGTCTATCTCCTGGGAATGCTGCGATGACATCCGAATCTCACGCCCTGCACGCCGACGCCGGCGACCACGCCCATGATGCGGCCTCGCACGGCTCGCTGAAGAGCTATCTGATCGGCTTCGGCCTCTCCGTCGTCCTCACCGCGATCCCGTTCTGGCTGGTGATGACAGACGCACTCGGCGACAAGCAGGTCACCGCGCTGATCGTCCTGCTGTTCGCCGCGGTGCAGATCGTCGTACACATGATCTACTTCCTGCACATGAACACCCGTTCCGAGAACGGCTGGACCATGTTGGCCCTGATCTTCACCGTGATCATGGTGGCGATCGCGCTGACCGGTTCGCTGTGGGTCATGCATCATCTCAACGTCAACATGATGCCCATGCACGACATGAGCCAGATGCCGTGACGAGGCGCCCCTCCAGGCCCTCGCTGCTGCTGCTCACGCTCGGCATGCTGGGCGTGGTGATGCTGACCGCGCTTGGCGTCTGGCAGATCGAGCGCAGGACCTGGAAGCTGGCGCTGATCGAGCGGGTCGAGCAGCGTATCCATGCGGCGCCGGTCGCAGCGCCGGCACCGTCATCGTGGCCGTCGGTGTCCGCCGCCGGCGACGAATACCGGCACGTCGCTGTGAGCGGCACCTTCCTGCACGAGGACGAGACGCTGGTGCAGGCCGTGACATTGGATGGTCCCGGCTTCTGGGTAGTGACCCCGCTGCGGACCAGCGATGGAACCACGGTGCTGGTCAACCGCGGCTTCGTCACGTTCGACCAGCGCGATCCCGCAACCCGGCGCGAAGGCGACCAGCACGGCACGGTGACCGTCACCGGCCTGTTGCGGATGTCCGAGCCGAAAGGCGGCTTCCTGCGCAGTAACGAACCGGCATCCGGCCGCTGGTATTCGCGTGATGTGGCCGCGATCGCCGCCGTGCACGGATTGTCGCAAATTGCTCCCTTCTTCATCGATGCCGATGCGACTCCCAACCCCGGCAGTTACCCCGTGGGCGGCCTCACCATTGTCCGGTTTCCCAACAACCACCTGATTTACGCGCTGACATGGTTCGCTCTCGCCTTTATGCTGGCCGGTGCGCTCCTGCGCATCATCAGCGGCAGGGGGCGCCCCGGCGCCTCCGATCCAGGGTGGGACTCAAGGCGCGCCGCCGTGCGCCGCCTGATCGGCGCCGCACGCAATCCGTCTCGCACCACAGGCCCAGATGCTCGAGCGCACATCGGATTTGCATGAAGGGGAAGCAGCAGGCGAGGCTGTGATGCCGACCGCTGGAAGCGCACCCACGGGCACGCCCTTCGACCTCGCCTCGCTGCCGACCGACGACGCCGTCAATCGCAAGAACATGGCGCTGCTGATCCAGCTGCGCTGGACGGCGGTGATCGGCCAGATCGTGACGATCGCCTTTGTCGAATTATGGCTCGGCATTGCCTTGCCGCTGGCCGCCATGGTGGCCGTGATCGGCGCGCTGGTCACGCTCAACATCGCGAGCCTGATCTGGGTGCACGACCGCGCCGGGATCGGCCAGCGCGGGCTCCTGATCGCGCTGATGCTCGACGTCGCCGCCCTGACCGCCCAGCTCTATCTGAGCGGCGGTGCGACCAACCCGTTCACCTCGCTGTTCCTGCTGCAGGTGACGCTCGGCGCTGTCCTGCTCGACACGAGGGCGAGTTGGTCGCTGGTGGCACTGGCCTGCTTGAGCTTCGCCTTTCTGACGGTTGCCTATCAGCCGCTTGGGCTGCCGCAGCAAGGTTTCAACGACCGCTTCAGCATGTATCTGGCCGGGATGTTCATCGGCTTCGTGCTGGATGCGGTGCTGCTCGTGGTGTTCGTCACCCGTATCAATTTGAACCTGCGCGAGCGCGACGCGCGTCTCGCCGCGCTGCGCCAGCATGCCGCCGAGCAGGATCACATCGTCAGGATGGGCCTGCTGGCGTCGGGCGCCGCCCACGAACTCGGCACGCCGTTGTCGTCGCTCTCGGTGATCCTCAGCGACTGGCGCCGGATGCCGGCGCTCGCCTCCGATCCTGAATTGTCGCACGATCTCGGCGAGATGGAGACCTCGCTGCAACGCTGCAAATCGATCGTGACAGGCATTCTGCTCTCGGCCGGTGAGGCACGCGGCGAAGGCTCCGCGCCGACGACGGTCACAGCCTTCCTGAGGGCGCTGGTGGACGAATGGCGGACCACGCGGCCGTCGGCGATGCTGTACTTCCGCAACGCGTTCGGCGCTGACCTGTCGATCGTCTCCGATATCGCGCTCAAGCAGGCGATCTTCAACGTGCTCGACAATGCCGCCGAGGTTTCGCGCGACTGGATCGAGCTGATGGCCGAGCGTAAGGCCGACACGCTGGTGCTGTCGGTGACCGATCGCGGGCCCGGCTTTCCGCGAGAGATGCTGCCGCATGTCGGAAAACCCTACCAGTCGACCAAGGGCAGCCCCGGCAGCGGGCTCGGCCTGTTCCTGGTCGTGAACGTCGTGCGCAAGCTGGGCGGCGTGGTGACGGCGTGCAACCGACCGGATATTGGCGCCGCGGTCAGGCTCGAGCTTCCGCTGGCGACGCTTGCGATCGGAGACGGCCTTGACGGATGAACGCCAGCTTCTGATCGTCGAGGACGATGCCGGCTTCGCCCGCACGCTGAAGCGCTCGTTCGAGCGCCGCGGCTACGACGTCGTCGTCGCCGCTTCGCTCGATGAAGTCCGTCACATGCTGGAGGAGCAGTCGCCCGGTTATGCCGTTGTCGACCTCAAGCTCGCCGGCGGCGCCTCGGGGCTGGCCTGCGTCGAGGCGCTGCACGCCCATGATCCGGAGATGCTGATCGTGGTGCTGACCGGGTTTGCCAGCATCGCGACCGCGGTGGAAGCGATCAAGCTCGGCGCCTGCCATTATCTGGCCAAACCGTCGAACACCGACGACATCGAGGCCGCGTTCCAGAAAGCCGCCGGCAACGCCGCCATCGAGGTCGGCGCCCGCCCAACCTCGATCAAGACCCTGGAATGGGAGCGCATCCACCAGACCCTGATCGAGACCGATTTCAACATCTCCGAGACGGCGCGGCGGTTGGGTATGCACCGCCGGACATTGGCGCGGAAGCTCGAGAAGCAGCGCGTGAAGTGAGATGTAGCCCGGCTGGAGCGCAGCGCAATCCGGGATTGTCCAACCGCGGTTCGGCAAAGATCTTGGAGACGAACGTAGTTAAGTGCACTGGCACCGCAATTTCGTGCTCGCGCGGATCAACGCGCACGCCGTCCGCAGGTTCGACGAACTTCTGCCCTGGAACTAGTCCGCTGGGAAGGAAGGGCGTAAGGTCGCGGCATGACCGCCGACACCATTGCTCGCCTCAAGATCACGCTCGACAACATCAAGCCGACGGTTCTGCGCCGGATCGAGGTTCCCCTCGATATCCGGCTCGACCGGCTGCATCTGACTATCCAAGCCGCCATGGGCTGGACCAACAGCCATCTTTACGAGATCCGCGCCGGCGATGTCGGCTGGAGCACGCCGTATCCCGAGGCCGACGGGTCCAGCGATCTCCTCGATGCCCGCAAGGCCAAGCTCGGCGATGTCCTGGAAGACGTCGGCAGGAAGAAGCTCATCTACCTATACGACTTTGGCGATGGCTGGGAACATGTGATCAAGGTCGAGCGCCTCGCCGATCCCGAGCCAGGCGCGCTCTATCCATGCCTGATCGAAGTCGCCGGCCGCTGCCCACCGGAGGACTGCGGCGGCCCCTGGGGCTACAGCGAACTCATCGAAGCCCTCAAAGACCCAAGCCATGAACGCCACGACGAGCTAAAGGAGTGGATCGGCGACGACTTCGATGCAAACGACGATCAGGCCGAATGGCTCATCGCGGAGGTCGCAACGCTCACCAAAAACTGGTCACGCAAGCCCCGTCGCCGAGTCAAACGTCGCTAACCCGTAGTCCTTACCGGAGGGTTGCGCCTCTGTGGGGAAGGTGAAACGGGGGCATACGGAGAAACCCTGCATCAAAACAAAAAGCCCAGTCTTGCGACCGGGCTTTCCGTCTGAATTCTTTGGATGCAGCTCAGGCGGCTTCGTCGGCCACCGCGGTATCGTCGCCGTCGGCATCCTCACCTTCGGCTTCGCCCTCGGCATCGCCTTCACCGGCTTCCGACTTGGCGCCGCGGCGCGGGCTCTTGGCGAGCTGGCTCTCGATCTCCTTGACCGCTTCGGTCTCGGTCGAGTGCTGGACGACGGCGATCTCGCGCGACAGGCGGTCGAGCGCCGCTTCATAGAGCTGGCGTTCCGAGTAGGACTGCTCGGGCTGCGATTCCGAACGATAGAGATCGCGGACCACCTCGGCGATCGCGACGATGTCGCCCGAGTTGATCTTGGCTTCGTATTCCTGGGCGCGGCGCGACCACATGGTGCGCTTGACGCGGGCGCGGCCCTTCAGCGTCTCCAGCGCCTTCTTGACCAGCGCCGGGTCCGACAGCTTGCGCATGCCGACATTGGCGACCTTCGCCGTAGGCACCCGCAACGTCATCTTGTCCTTCATGAAGTTGATCACGAACAGTTCGAGCTTGGCGCCCGCGATCTCCTGCTCCTCGATCGCCAGGATCTGGCCGACGCCGTGAGCGGGATAGACGACGAATTCATTGGCCTTGAAGCCCTGACGCTGGGTCACGACCTTCTTGGGCTCTTCCACGCGCGGCGGAGCGACCGGCTTCGCGGCAACCTTCGGCGCGGCGGCGACGGGGGCGGCAGCCTTCGGGGCAGCCGGCTTCGGCGCAGCGGCAGCCGGCTTGGCTACGAAAGGCTTGGCTACGAAAGGCTTGGCTACGAAAGGCTTGGCAACGGCGGGCTTGGGGGCGACCTTCGCGGCAGCGGGCTTCGCAGCTGTCGCTTTCGCGGCAGTCTTGGCAGTCTTGTCTGGCATCAGGCTTCTTTTGTTCTTTGAGGACTTTGCGGCCGCGGCCTTCTTGGCGTCCTTCACCGACGCCTTGGCACGGCCCTTGGTTGCGCTGCGAGCAACGACAGCGGCTTTCTTCGTCGTCTTTGAAGCACTCTTTTTACGCGTTTTCTGTGACACAGCCTGCGCGCGGAAACTGCCACGCCCCTGTTCGATGTTGCGGGAACCTCGCAGCCACAGGATACGCATGGCCAGGGGGTTCTTGGCTTTAATGTGCTCAATATAGCACATTTTCCGCAAAAATCAATGATTTAGGCCCGATTCAGGGCATATCGAGCGACCTTCCGGTCATATGTCCGTCATTAGGGTTAAATCGGCGGGCGAAACAGGGTCGGGGCGGCCTAAAGGCCGCCGGTTTAGGCCTGAGATCAGCGAATCAGTCGCCGCTTCCGGGCTTCGGGGAGAAATATTTCTCGAACTTGCCTTCCTTGCCCTCCCACTCCTTGGCGTCTTCGGGCGAGTCCTTCTTCTGGGTGATGTTCGGCCAGCTCTTGGCGTATTCGGTGTTGACCTCGAGCCACTTCTCCAGCCCCGGCTCGGTATCCGGCTTGATGGCGTCGGCCGGGCATTCCGGCTCGCACACGCCGCAATCGATGCATTCGTCCGGATGGATGACCAGCATGTTCTCGCCCTCGTAGAAGCAATCGACGGGGCAGACCTCGACGCAGTCGGTATATTTGCACTTGATACAGGCTTCAGTGACGACGTAGGTCATCCAAAACTCCGGAACGGTCAACGTTTTCTGGGGTTGCCTAGCGCAGGAATACCGCAGCCGCAAGGGAAGCGGGCCCCGAAAAAGCGATAGGCATTCCGGCACATATCCGACTTGCCGGCCCTAGATATCTATTCCTTGCCGGCTTGCAAATCCTCACAGAGCAGGCGCGCGGCAGCCGCATCGCCGCGCCGCTCGGCAAAGCCGATCACTTTCAGCACGCGGACGCTGTTGTCGAGCGCGACGGTGACGACGTCACCGAGCTTGACCGCATGCCCCGGCGATTTCTCGCGCGTGCCGTTGAGCCGGACATGGCCGGATTCAACGAGCTCGGCCGCGCCGGTGCGGGCCTTCACCACCCGCGCATGCCACAGCCATTTGTCGAGACGCTGCCGATCCAAAGAGATTCTTTTGTGTAACGCGTTTTCTTCACGCGAACCGGGATCCACTTCGCTCGAAAACGCTACGTTTGACTATTCCTTGCGATTGCCCGCGAGCTGTTCCTTCAGCGCGGCGAGCTTGGCGAATGGCGAATTCGGATCGATCGGCCGGTCGCGCTCGCGCGGCGCCGCACTCGAGGCATAGGGCCGATGCGACGGGCCGCCCTTGTCGCGACCGCCCTTATCGCGGCCGAAATCGCGGCCGCCGCGGTCACGATCGCCGCGCTCGCCCTTGCGGTCGCCGCCGAATTTCTTCGGGCGGTCATTGTCGCGATCGCGGCCCTTGCCCTCGAAGCGCTCGCGGCGCGGGCCGCGATCACCTCTGGTGTCCGGCGCCGGTGCGCCGTCAGCAGGCGCGGCAGCGACAGCGGTTACTGTGGCCTCGGCAGGCGCGCCCTCACGCGGCGGCACGCGGAAATCCTGGTGGCGGCGCGGACGGCGGTGATGCTCGCGCTTCTCGCCCGGGGCTGCTTCGCCCGATGCGGCCGCGGGCGCGCCACCATCGGCGGGCTTGCCCTGATGACGACCACGATTGCGGTCGCGGTTGCGATCGTGCTGACGGGGGCGATGCTCGTCGGAGCGGCCACCGGGGCGCCAGACCTCGACCAGTTGCGGCTCGGCCGGCGCCTCGGGCGCGGCCTCTGACGCGGCTTCGGCGGGAGCAGCCTCAACGCTTGCCGTCTCCGCAGGCGCTTCGGCTGCGGCTTCCAGAGGGGCCTCGGCAGCAGGCGCTTCCTCGGCGACAGGCTCAGGCGCGGCCTCGGCAGCGGGTGCTTCGGCCGGAGCGGCCGGCTCCGGCGCGGTCTCGGCGACAGCCTCCGGCGCGGTCTCGGCCTCCTGTTGTGTCTCGATGAAGGAAGGCGTCTCCTCGCCGGTCACGACCGAGGCGAAGCTGACATCGGGCAGCAGCGCGGCGGAGGGCGCGGGATCGCCGGAGACCGGCAGATCGGCGGCAGCTTCCGCCTCCGGCGCGTCGTGAGCGACCTCGGTGGCGGCATCGACCGGCGCGTCCGCGGCGGCAACGGTCTCCGTGGTCTCGACCGGCGCAGCCTCAACCGGCTTCGGCGGCAGCGGCGGACGGCGGTCCATCCGATAACCGAGCGCGCGGAGGATCGAGGCGAAATCCTCGCCGGCCGATCCGGTCAGCGAGGTCATTGCCTGCGTCACGACAAAGCCGCGGCCGTCGAATGCGCCGGTGGGCTTGTCGCCGGGATTGGTCTCGCGCCAGGCCAATGCGGGACGGATCAGATCGGCGAGCCGTTCCAGGATGTCGACGCGCACCGCGCGCTCGCCGCACTGGCGATAGCCCAGCACGCGATAGGCATCGCGGGCTAACTGCTTGTCGACCGGGAACGAAGTCCGTCCGCTGGAAGCCAGATGCTGCACGTTCGACAGGATGGACATGTCGACATTGCTCTGCTTCTCGGCCCACAGCAGCGAAGCCAGCGAGCGCGCCGCAGGCTTCAGCAGCAGCGGAAAATAGATGTGGTAGGCGCCGAACCGCACGCCGTACTTGCGTAACGTCGCGCGCGAGGGCTGGTCGAGATCCTTCATCTCGGCGGAAATCTTCGAGCGTTCGAGCACGCCGAGGGCTTCCACCAGCTGGAACGCGATGCCGCGCGCGATGCCCTGCAAATCCTCGGCCTTGGAGAGTTCGAACAGCGGCCCGAGCAGCTTCTCGATATGCGTCTTGAGCCAGAGGTCGAGCCGGGTCTGTACGGCTTCGCGCGGCGCGCCGGTCAGCCGCTCGTCGGAAATGATGCGTAGCCGCGGATGCAGCGCGTCTTCGGCGGCGACCAGCTTGGCCACCGCATCGCCGGTCCAGCGGATGGTGCCGTCGGAGGTCAGCACGAACTGATCGTCCGCGCCGGCGCTCAATTTCTCGGCACGCGTGTCGATCTCTTTCGCCAGCACCTGCTGGGCGGCGGCCTGCAGGGCCTTGGCGTCGCTGCCGGCTTCCGCCGCGTCTGGTGCAAAGGTGAAACCGCCGAGGCGGCCAATGGCATGGCCTTCCACGATCACTTCGCCGGTCTTGCCGATTTCCGTATTCAAAACTGAGTTCTCCCGCAGGCGGCGCATCAATACACTGGTCCGCCTGTCAACGAAACGCTCCGTGAGCCGTTCGTGCAGCGCATCGGATAATTTATTTTCGAGCTCGCGCGTGATCCCCTGCCAGTGCTCCGGGTCGTACAGCCAGTCCGGCCGGTTGGCGACGAAGGTCCAGGTCCGGATTTGCGCGATCCGGCCCGACAGCGTGTCGATATCACCGTCGGTGCGGTTGGCCTGGTCGACCTGGGCGGCAAACCATGCGTCAGGGATACGCCCCTTTTGCATCAGGAAGCCATACAGCGTGGTCACGAGTTCGGCATGGGCGGCGGGTGCCAGTTTTCGATAGTCCGGAACCTGGCAGGCCTCCCACAGCCGCTCAACGGCGGCGGCGCCATGCGCCATCGCCCGCACATCGCCGTCGCGCGCGACGTGATCGAGCACGCGCTGGTCTTCGGCGGCCGGCGCCCGCGTCAGCGCCTCATGGCCGGGCGATAGCGCCAGCGACACCTGCAAGGCCCCGAGCGAGGCGAAATCGAGTTTTGCATTCCGCCATTGCAGCATTTTCACGCTGTCGAAGGTGTGGTTCTGCAACGCGTTGACGAGTTCGGGCTCGAACGGCGCGCAGCGGCCCGTCGTGCCGAACGTGCCGTTGCGGGTGGCGCGCCCTGCGCGGCCTGCGATTTGCGCGAATTCCGACGGCGTCAGGCGGCGGAACTGATAGCCGTCGTACTTGCGGTCGGACGCGAAAGCGACGTGATCGACGTCGAGATTGAGCCCCATGCCGACGGCGTCGGTGGCGACGAGATAATCGACGTCGCCGTTCTGGAACATCGAGACCTGCGCATTGCGGGTGCGGGGCGAGAGCGAGCCCAGCACGACCGCCGCGCCGCCATGCTGGCGGCGGATCAGTTCGGCGATCGCGTAGACTTCATCCGCCGAGAACGCGACGATCGCGGTGCGTCGCGGCTGCCGCGTGATCTTGCGGTCGCCGGCGAATTCGAGCTGCGACAGACGGGGCCGCGTGACGATCGAGGCGCCCGGCAGCAGCCGCTCGATGATGGGGCGCATCGTCGCAGCGCCCAGCAGCAGCGTCTCGTCGCGGCCGCGGCGGTTGAGGATGCGGTCGGTGAAGACATGCCCGCGCTCGAGATCGGCGGCGATCTGGATCTCGTCGACGGCGAGGAACGAGACATCGAGATCGCGCGGCATCGCCTCCACGGTCGAGACCCAGAAGCGCGGCGCCTTCGGCTTGATCTTCTCCTCGCCCGTGATCAGCGCGACATTGTCGACGCCGGCACGGTCCGCGATCTTGTTGTAGACCTCGCGCGCCAACAGCCGCAGCGGCAGGCCGATCAGGCCCGACGAATGCGCCAGCATCCGCTCGATCGCCAGATGCGTCTTGCCGGTGTTGGTCGGGCCCAGCACCGCAGTGACGCCTGCGCCGGGGGCACGGTCATTTCCGAACGAAGATGAGAAAGCCATATTTTACAGGTGTTTCTTCTTGCTGCTCGCCGCGCGCACGCGCGCCTAGAAAGTCACCTCGCCCCGCCTGCGGGGAGAGGTCGGCGCGAAGCGCCGGGTGAGGGGGATTCTCCGCGAGCGGCGCTCGTGGCGAGAGCCCCTCACCCCGACCCTCTCCCCGCAAGAGCGGGGCGAGGGAGAACATGCAGCGCGCTCTTTCAATTTGGTCACTCCAGCGCGATCCGACAATCGCCCGTTATTTCGCAAAATCTGTCTCACAATGCGACGTTCCCTGCGCCAACTTAAGCTTCAGAACGAGTCCGGAACGAATCGCGGCCGAATCGCTGACTCGGTTTCAGGCCTGATCCGTTCACCGCAACATCTCGCGTAGGCATCCCCGCGGCGGCACTAGATCAAGTTTGGGAGGGCTCCACAAGCGGGGGATATGGGGACTGAATTCCTTAAGTCTGGGAGAACATCGAGTCGAATCAGAAGCGAACAAGAGTCAACTGGATTCCACGGCCTCCCACCTCCCCTTGAAAAGGGGAGGTCGCTTTGCTCACCAGAGCAAAGCGGGTGGGGATCATGTCTCTCCACGAGCAGCGGTGCGTGTGGCTGACCCCCATCCCGACCTTCCCCCTTGCAGGGGAAGAGAAGCAAGATTCGAAGCCTGCCTCCGCGCCTACTGCGTCTTCGCCACGCGGGGCGGCGCGGCTGTGGTGACGAATGAGGTCGCTTCCAGCACCGCGGGTCCCAGCGGGGTCGGGATCACCATGCGGAACGGCACCAGGATGCGGGTGCCGGCGATCGGCACGAAGGCGATCTCGATGTTGCGCTGGGCGGCGAGGTATTTGATGACCGGGCGATCCGGGATGTAGCCGGCGATCGGCACGAAATAGATCGCGCAGACCAGCGCCGGGCCGTGATAGCCGTGTTCGGCCTTGACGGTTTCCAGCCGCTTGAAATCGAGCTTGAGGTCGTAGCGCATGCGCCCGTCGAACACGCCGGCGGCGGTGCGGCAGGAGTCCGGGCTCATCAGCTCGGTATTGCCCGCCACCCGCAGCATCGAGCCGGTCATCGGGTCGAAGACGCCCTTCTTTTGCGCCTCCGTGACCGGGATGCGGTCGGCATCGACCGGCGGCTCCGGCTCGATCGAGAAATCCTTGATGTTGCCGTTGGCCAGCACCATCCGGATGGTCTCGGATTTCTTCGAGGTGGAGGTGGTCGCGGTATAGGCGGTCGCGACCGGCATGCCGTTGACGACGCGGCCCTGCGAGGCGCCCGCGCCCTTGCCGCCGGAAAACGCCTTCAGCAGCCCCGCGGTACCGCCCTGGGCCGAGGCCTGGAACGTGTCGTCGCCGATTTCGATGGTCCAGGCGCCCTTGCCGACCGGAATACCGGCAAGTGTCGCCTCATACTGGGCATCGAGCCGCCCCTGGGCGCTCGCGGTCTCCGACCCGAACAGCAGGACAACGCCGGCACAAAGGCCGAGCAGCCGCCCGAGCGGGGGCAAAAAGGCAATTGGGGTGGTCACGTACCTGACGGTCCTGCTATCGGGCGCGGCGTCGTGTCCATGTAGGCAGTCCATTCGGCCGGACAACGCGCGCGTCTCGTATGGAACCCAGATTTGCAGCCGAATACGCCCTTTATATGGTTGCAATCTCAGGGGTTAGGTGGCTGCAACGGCTTATGAACCGGGCGATTTGCTTAGACCGCCATCCGCTTTAGAACCTTGACGCTGCGGCGATCTCCCCCTATACACCCGCGGTTCCTGGAAAATGGACGTGAATTCAAAACCCCTGCGCGGGCCGCGTGATCGCACGTGCCGCCCAAGGCGGGGATGGAAAAGGATTTTTGCAAGATGTCCCGGCGCTGCGAACTGACGGCCAAGGGCCCGCAAGTGGGCCACAAGGTGAGCCACTCCAACATCAAGACCAAGCGGCGCTTCCTGCCGAACCTGGCCAACGTGACCTTCATCTCCGAAGCGCTCGGCCGCAATGTGCGCCTGCGCGTCTCGACCAATGCGCTGAAGAGCGTCGACCACAATGGCGGCCTCGACGCCTATCTGATCAAGGCCAAAGCCGACCTGCTCTCGCCCCGCGCCCTCGATCTCAAGCGCGCGATTGAGAAGAAGGTCGGCAAGCCGGTGTTCGTGAAGAAGGCGAGCTGAGTTTTAGCTGCAGCGCAGAAAAGCGCGGAGAGAGTTTTGAGCGGCCGGGTCGGAAGACCCGGCCGCTTTTTGTTTTTTTAGGCGCTGTCCATCCTAAACAATTGACTGTCGGTTGACCGTTTGCATCTATCGGCCATTGGACCACCAAGCTTCCGGTTCGCAAATCGGAGCTTGTAGGCGTTCAACAGTCGAGCTGGCGCCTAAAAAAGGGAGAAGCATTGTCATTCAATATTGATATGGCCAGCGCTGCTAGGCGCAATTTGGAAGCTGCCATCACTCTCGAAACGGCTAATCGGCGAGTAGTTGCTGGTTATCTTTTCGGCATCGCCGCCGAGTGCGCGATAAAAGCGATGATCGGTGAATTTCAACTCCCCTAAGACACCAGACCAGAAGCTCTTTCCCGTGCCACGTGCGCCAACGACGATGGATGTAGCTGGGTCGAGGGCAGCTGCGTGGTTCTGTGGAGCGAAAATGTCATCGAGTCTGGGAACAGCCGATCCTACCGCGTCACTCGAGACGTCAGAAGGAAGCGAGGCAATTCCCAAGCGGATGCTTTGAAAGTCACTGCTCGTTAGCTTTTTCATTTGCTTCTGCCGCCGCCGATAGAGTTTCGTCGACCCACTCTAAGAAAGCACCATATGTGCTCAGATAGATTCTTGGCTGCATCAAGTCAGCTCGTAGCTGCGGGGAATAATGCTTGAATCGTTCGTCTTCTAAGATGATCAGAGGAGGGCGGCTTTCAAGGACCTCTTCCAGAGCGGTTGAGAGATTGACTGTCGCTTCATCTTCCCAAGGCACGTCCCTGAAGGGTTCTGCTGGTATAGGCACGCGCACCAACTCGTCTTGCCGTCTAATCAACCCCGTCGATTGAAAGAGGTTTGTACAACGTTCGGAGAATAGTTCTTGATCCTCTATCGTTCCTTCGGCCTTCGCCTGAGCGTCCCACGCCGCCCTTCAAGCTAGCGAACACGATTCGAGGGGGAGGAGAGGCCGGTTCGCCACGCGAGCACGAGCCTTCGTCTCGCAAGGCGTTGTTCCAGGAGGCGATCCAGGCCCTGCTGGCCGGCGAAACCGATAACGGCCGCGCGGCGCTGCGGGCCTATATCAATGCGACGGTTGGTTTTGACCGGCTGGGCGAGGTGCTGGGACGACCTCCGAAGAGCCTGATGCGCATGTTCGGACCGGACGGCAATCCGACCGCCGAAAATCTGCTTGGCGTCATCAAGGCGCTACAGGACGAGACTGGCGTGCAATTGAAAATTCGCGTGGTCACCGAAGCGGCCTGATCGCCGCCCCGCTCACTTCGGCGACTGCAATCCCGGCGATGCCAGCCACGCATTGACGCGCGATGCGGTCTCGGCCTGGCGGGCCATGCGGATCAGGCGGTCGCGCTCCACGCCGGGAGGCATGGCGCCGGCTTCGTCGCGCAGGCGGATCGATTCGTCGGCGAGGTGCTGCTCGACGGATCGGCGGCGGTTGGAAAGGTTGATCTGCATCACGCTGCTCCGTTCGTTCAAGAAGGCGGGAGCGCAACTGGCGTTCTCGGTCACCGATGTTTGCCGGGATATCGGCGCGGTGATGATGCGAGGCTATACCTGCCTGACAGCGCTGGTCGGTGCACTTGTGAACACAGCGAAATAGGAAATCGCGCGCGTGGCACAAGACGCCGCGGCCGCCCCCCGTAGCGCGAGCGCCCCCCGAGGAGTGCACGGCCTTGGCTTTGGGGGCAGGAGAATGCAAGGCCGTGCAGGCCGGAAACCCAGCCCGCTGCACCAACTCGAAGCCCCGGCGCGGGTTCCTCGGCGGCGGCCAATCGCCGCGGGGTGTGACCATCCGCGGATGGCTGCTTTTCTTCGCCTCTCCCGCTTGCGGGGGAAGCCGAAGCGCTCGGCGACGCACTCGCGTGCCGGAGCGCTGCGGGTTGGGGGTTTCTCCGCGGAAAGAACGCGATTCGTGGAGAGACCCCCACCCTAACCTAACCCTCCCCCGCAAGCGTCGGGGCAATTGCACATGACTACGGCCACGTCCATAGGCCGGCCATGACGACGAAACGCCAGCTGGAGAAGTCCGCAAGTGCCATATGCGATGGCCCGGGGGCGAGCGGCGCCTGCGCGATTTCGGAATAATGGAATAATGCCGCTGATTTGCCCGACGTGTCAAATTGTCGTGTAGAACGCCGGCAGTCGCCGGCTACTTTGCATGGGGTTGTTTTCGGTATTTTGGCAGTGCGCCGCCCGCAAGCGGGAGAGAGAGAGAGTCGGAGTCCAGATTCGGCCACAGATCGCTGCGTCATGGCTTGGCGCGAGCGCGTGGTGACGGCGCGAAGGAGATTTTTCTGCGTGTTGTTGCGAACAAAGCAAAGTCATCCATCGTGCGGTGCGCGGAGAGATGGATTGCTCTCCGTGTTCGTTAACACTCTCGCATTCGTTAACGCCAAGTCGGCGCAAAGCTGCTCACAATGGCGGCAACGCTGCGGAGTGCTGCTGTTACAAGCAAATCATAGCCGTTGGCCGGCACCATCCCGGTGAAGAAAACCCTAACAAAAGCGGGCTGTTCACGGCATTGCGCGCGCATGAGGCGCATGCATCTGGACGCGATCATTTCCAATTGTTTGTATTCAAACGACGCAGTAAACCGCGCGTCCGATTCGGGAGTGGACGCAGCTTTCGGGGCCGTGATGATCACGGCAGGCACAACTCATCGTGAGGCGCGTGCGCTGCACCCTTGGGAAGAAACCGATCCGCTCCTAAATCGTATCTGCGGGAAGACCCGAACAAAGGACTTAATAAAATGCAAGTTCGCGCAATCGATCCGCGCGGAAGACTGGTGCCCGCGCTCGCAACCGCCGCCGTGGCGGTGCTGGCGACGACCGCGCTGTTTCTCCTCGAAATCCACCCGCCCCGCAATGTGCCGACCGGCAGCCCCGGCATGATCACCGCAGCCGCCGCCGACCGCGCCGGCGCCACCGTGCTGCCGACCGACCCGATCACCACGGGCAGCGTGCGCTAGGATTCTCGCCATCGTCGTCCCGGCGCAGGCCGGGACGACGGTAATATTAGCGCCCCATTTTCGCATCCCTGCCCCAGCTTCTCCCCGCAAGCCTGATCCCTGCGACCTGCGTAAGCTCTCCCCCGCGAACAACAAGCAAAACGCGTTAGGGAGGCTAACAATGAGATGGAAGGCCATCACGGCCGCGGCCGTGCTCGCGCTCGCCGCATCGGCCCACGCCGCCGAGAAGCGATACGGCACCGGCGCCAGCGATACCGAGATCAAGCTCGGCCAGACCTCGCCATTCTCTGGCGCGGCGTCGGCCTACAGCGTGATCGCGAAGGCGCAAGCCGCCTACTTCAAGATGATCAACGATCAGGGCGGCGTGAACGGGCGCAAGATCACCCTGATCACGCTCGACGACGGCTACTCGCCGCCGAAGACGGTGGAGCAGACCCGCAAGCTGGTCGAGCAGGAGGAGGTCGCGCTGATCCTCAATCCGCTGGGCACGCCGACGGGACTGGCCGTACGCAAATATCTCAACGACAAGAAGGTGCCGCAGCTGTTCGTCGGCGCCGGCGCCACGCTGTGGGGCGACTATGCGCATTACCCGTGGACGATGGGCTTCCAGGCGTCCTACCAGGCCGAGACCGCGGTCTATGCGAAATATGTGCTGACCAACAAGCCGGACGCGAAGATCGCGCTGTTCTACCAGAACGACGACGCCGGCAAGGATTACGGCAACGGCTTCAAGAAGGGGCTGGGGCCGGAGAACACCGCAAAAATGGTGGTGGCGGAAGCGACCTATGAAGCGACCGATCCGACCATCGACAGCCAGATCGTGAAGCTGAAATCATCCGGCGCCAACGTGCTGTTCGTGCACGCGATCCCGAAGCAGGCGGCGCAGGCGATCAAGAAGATCGGCGAGATCGGCTGGAAGCCCGACCTGTTCTTCCTCGCCGCGACCTCGACCTCGGTCGCCTCGGTGCTGAAGCCGGCCGGCTTCGAGTATGCCAAGGACATCATCTCGTCCTACTCGCTGAAGGATCCCAACGATCCGCAATGGAAGGACGACAAGGATGTGATCGCCTGGCAGAGCTTCATGAAGAGCTACTTTCCGGACGGCAATCTGCAGGACCAGCTGATCGTCTACGGCTATGTGGTGGCGGAGGCGACGGTGCAGGTGCTGAAGCAGTGCGGCGACGACCTCACCCATGAGAACATCATGAGAGAGGCCGCCAACCTCGACATCGCGCTGCCGATGATGCTGCCCGGCATCAAGGTGAAGACCTCACCGACCGACTACTTCCCGATCGAAGCAATGCGGCTGCAGAAGTTCAACGGCGAGACCTGGCAGCTGTTCGGCGACACGATCGGGAATGATTGAGGGGGTAGTCGGACGCTGAACCCTCCACATCGTCGTCCCGGCGAAGGCCGGGACCCATTACCACAGGATCGCGTTGTTGAAGACGGCTGTGGCCCCAGCGTCCCGCAACAATGACCAGCGGTGGTTGATGGTGTGGACGGCCCCCTACGGCATCAGTGTGCCAGAATGAGGTTGTTGCAAATCTCAGACAAGGGAGCCGTCCGTGAGAGAGATTATCCGCATTGGAATGGATACGTCGAAGTATATTTTTGTGCTGCATGGGGTTGATGCGGCGGAACAGCCTGTGTTGCGCAAGAAGCTTGCGCGCAAGCAGGTGCTGGAGTTCTTCGCCAAGTTGCCGCCGACCGTGATCGGGATGGAGGCCTGCGGGGCCTCGCACCATTGGGCACGGGAGCTTCGCAAGCTGGGCCACGAGGTGAAGTTGATGGCGCCGCAATTGGTGAAGCCCTATGTGTCGCGGAACAAGAACGACGGTCGGGATGCGGAGGCGCTGTGTGAAGCGATGAGCCGGCCGAGCATGCGGTTCGCGCCGGTCAAGACGGTCGAGCAGCAGGCCGCGCTGATGCTGACGGGTGTCCGCGCTGGATTGATCGCCCGGCGCACCCAGCTCGGCAATATGATCCGCGGCCATGCGGCGGAGTTTGGCCTGATCGGGGCCCAAGGGACCGACAAGATCGAGCCGCTGCTGGCGCGGATTGCGCAGGACGAGACGCTTCCTGCCCTGGCACGCGAGCTGTTTACGGTGCTGGGCCGCGACTACACCAGACTCGTGGGCGAGCTGCAGGAGATCGAAGCCAGATTGATGGCCTGGCACCGCTCCGACGCCGTGGGCCGGCGTCTGGCGCAGATCCCTTCTGTCGGGCCGATCGTTGCAACGACGCTCGTGATGAAGACACCCGATCCCCATGCTTTCCGCTCCGGCCGTCACTTCGCAGCCTGGCTCGGCCTCACCCCCCAGGATCACTCCACCGCCGGCAAAACCAGGCTTGGCAAGATCACGCGGGCGGGCGACGAGGACCTGCGCCGCCTGCTGGTGATCGGGGCAACGGCGGTCATCCAGCAGGCCAGACGCGGGCGCGGCCATCACTCGCGCTGGCTGTTGGCACTGATCAAGCGCAAGCCACCGAAGCTTGCCGCCGTGGCGCTCGCCAACAAGGTGGCCCGCATCGCCTGGAAGCTGATGGCGACCGGCGAGAGTTATGACGCCGCACGGATCAATGCCACCGCGGCAGTCGCCGTCTAACAGATTGGCCGGCTGGCGGGCTCGCTCGTCAGCCGACCCGGAGCTGCAGGAGCAGATGGAGCGATCGATCGAGCAACGATGCGAGACAGTCCGTGGGACCCATCGGCCGTCAACAGGCCGCGTGGTTGTTTGGAACTCGCATCGCGCAAACCATCTTGGCCAGCGATCCATCCGATCGCACTCAAAAGGCCGGACATATGGATGCAAGCGATCCGATCCGCTCAAAAAGCTCTTGTGCCACGGGGGCCGTCCACATATGGGTCCCGGCTTTCGCAGGGACGACGAGGGGATTAGATGCCCTTCTCCAGCAGCACCTTGAAATCCGCCCGCGCGCGCTGCGCCTCGGCGCGCGCGGCTTCCGAGGCATCGCCGAGGCCGAAATAGCCGTGAATGAGCCCCTCGCCGGAATGGTAATTTACCAGCACGCCGGCGGCAGCTAATGCCTTCGCGTAGGCCGCGCCCTCGTCGCGCAGCGGATCGAACCAGGCGGTGGTGACGACGGCCGGCGCGAGACCCGCGAGACTGTTCGCGCGCAACGGCGAGACGCGCCAGTCGGCGCCATCAACCTTGTCGGCGAGATAATGCCCGGCGAACCACTCCATCACCGCGCGCGACAGGAAATAGCCTTCCGCATTCTCGGCACGCGACGGATATTTCGCGTTCTCGGCCGCATCGGCGAAATTGCCGGCGACGTCGGTGACCGGATAGACCAGCAATTGCGCGGCAAGCTTGATCCCGGCATCGCGGCAGGCGAGCGCCACCGCAGCGGCAAGATTGCCGCCGGCAGAATCGCCGGCAATACCGAGGCGTGACGCATCGCCGCCGAATTCGCCGATGCGGCCGATCACGTCGCGGGTGGCCGCGAACGCATCCTCGAACGCGCCGGGAAAACGCGTCTCCGGCGGGCGGCGGTAGTCGACGGAGATCACCACCGCGCCGGTCTCGATCACGAGGTTGCGCGCCTGGCGGTCATGGGTTTCGAGATCGCCGGCCACCCAGCCGCCGCCGTGGAAGAAGATCACGGTCGGCGCCTTGCCTTGCTCGTTTCCTTGCCCATTGCGATAGAGCCGCGCCGCGAGTTTTCCGGCACCGCCCTCCACCTCGATGTTCTCGGCGCGATCGACCGGCGGTGGCGGCACCGCGGCCCGCGCATCCGAAAGCGCGCGCAACGAGTCGCGCGCGCTCTGCGGCGTCATAACGGCCGGATCGCGCAACGGCAGCAGCGGGATGATTGTCTCAATGACGGGATCGAGCGGGAGCGGCATGGGCATCCTTTAGGTCAGTTGCTTGCAGGTCAGGTCAGTTATTTGGAAAGTGTCCCCGCCTCGATCGCGGCGATTTGCAGCGCGATGAAGCGGCTGAAGATGCGGGCTTGCGAGAAGGCGCCGCCGGTGAACCAGAGGCCGGGTTGCGGCGTGCGCGTCCACATGTTGCGGAGTTCTTGCATGGCATCGTCAAAACCCCAGACACGGCCGACGCGCGCGGCGACATCGGCGCCGAACAATTTGGCCAAGAGATGATCGAGGCCCTTGTCCGGTCGCGAGCACGAACAGCTCGGCATTCAGCGCGGAGCCGTCCTTCAGCGCGAGGCCATCGGCGTTGAATGCGGCGATGTCGGCAGCCTGGATCAGGCGGATCTTGCCGTCGGCGATCAATTCCGAGCAGCCGACGTTGAAATAATAGCCGCCGCCGCGAGAGCGGAATTTCAGCGGCCAGCCGGTGCCGTCCTCGCCGAATTCGAGCCGGAAGCCGGCAGCCTCCAGCCGCGAGAGCAGCGGCGCGTCGAGTGCCTTCACCTCGTCGGTGATGATCTTGTGCGCGATCTTCATCACCGGCAACGGCAGGGAGGAATTGAGGATGTCGCGCACGCCGATCGGCGGGCCGTCGCCGAGATAGGCCCTGTCGTAGAGCTGGGCGGGTTCGACATTGACGATCATGGTCGGGCTGCGCTGCACCATGGTGACGTGGCTGCCGGCCGCGTGCAGCTCCTGGCAGATGTCATGCGCGCTGGTGCCCGTGCCGAACACGACCACGGAACGCCCGGCCCATTCGCGTCCCGCTGCGAACTGGCTGGAATGCAGCACCTGGCCGTTGAAGCGCTCGATGCCTGATATCGCGGGGATGTTCGGCGTGCCGCTGACGCTGGTCGCGAGCACGATATGCTTCGGGTGCATCGTACGCACGCCGCCGGTTCGTTGCAGCGTCACCGTCCAGCGTTGCGTGGCATCGTCATAGGACGCACCCTCGAACGAGGTCTCGGTCCAGAAGTCGAGCTCCATGATATCGACATAGCTTTCGAGCCAGTTCGCAATCTTGTCCTTCGGGATGTAGTCCGGAAAGGCCTGCGGGAACGGCAGATAGCGGAGATGATTGACCGGGGTCTTGTTGTGCAGCTTCAGCCCGCGATAGCGCAGCCGCCAATTGTCGCCGATGCGCCGCTCGCGGTCGACGATCAGCGCGTCGAGCCCGATCCGCTTGCATTCGACTGCGGCCGCGATGCCGGCATGGCCGCCGCCGACGATCAGGACATCGGGCTCGCGGTCGGCATAGGCGCGCGACGCCTGCCGCTGCTCGGTCCAGTCGGGCGCGGCGAAATCGCGGGTATGGGATTCGCTCGCCGCGTGCTCGGCACGCGCCGCGCAGATGCGATCGAAGTCGAGCAGGGTCGAGATCGTCCACGCCACGGAATTTTGGTTGTCGTCACGCAACAGGCGAACGGCACCGGTGCCCGGTCCGTTGGCGGTCTCAAAGGTGAAGATGGCCTCGACGACCTCGCGCCCGGCGACGACCGCCCGTCGCGGTATCAGCGCATCTGTGGCGATGCGAAATTCGCCCGCATGGACGGCGGACGCGCGCTGTAACAATTCAGCGACAACCGTTGGCCTGCCGCTGAACGTCGCAAAGTGCCAGGAGATGCCGAGCAGATTGCGCCAATGGCTGTCGGGGGCGAACAGCGTGGCAAGATCGTCGCTGCTGCGTCCGGCGAGCGCCGCGTTGAGGGCCGCGATCCACTGCGACGCGGCGGTTTCAGGTTGTTCCTCGGCAGCCGGGTTCAGTCTGTCCAGCATCGTCGTGCTTTCTCGGGAGCAGTTGCCGGCTATCTGACAACATGCTCCCGAAAAGCACAACCGTCATGCGACGTGTTGCTGCCGCGACTCCGGCTCGGCCTCGGGCTCCTCGTCGGCGGGCTCGGCCTGCGGTGCAGGCGCTGCGGCGAGTTGCTCAGCGAGTTCCTTGGCCAGCGCCGTGGCGCCGACATAGTCGGTCTTGCCGGTGCCGAGCAGCGGTATCTTGTCGACGATGCGGATATCGGCAGGAACGGCGAGCTCGGAGGCGCCCACGCTCTTGGCCTGACGCTGCATGGCGGCGCGGTCGGCGTCCTTTTGCGTGGTCAGGAGCACGATGCGCTCGCCCTTGCGCGCGTCGGGGATCGAGACCGCCACCGACATCGCCTGCGGCCAGAGTGCCGCGGCCATGGTCTCGACCGCCGACAGCGAGACCATTTCGCCGGCGATCTTGGCAAACCGCTTGGCGCGGCCCTTGATGGCGATGAAGCCCTGCGCATCGACGCTGACGATATCGCCGGTGTCATGCCAGCCGTCCACCAGCGGCTCGAGCACGCCGGGATTCTCCGTGCGGAGGTAGCCGAGCATGACGTTGGGCCCACGCACCGAAAGGCGTCCGCCTTCCTCGATGCCGGGGACCGGATCGAGGCGGTATTCCATCAGCGGCGAGATTCGGCCGACAGTGCCCTGGCGGTTCGCCATCGACGTGTTCATCGCCAGCACCGGCGCGGTCTCGGTGACGCCATAGCCTTCGAGGATACGGATGCCGTAGCGCTCCATGTAGATCTGCCTTGTGCGCTCCTTCACCGCTTCCGCACCGGCGATCACCAGCCGCAGCGTGCGGAAGTCATAGGCATGCGCCGAACGCGCGTAGCCGGTGAGGAAGGTGTCGGTGCCGAACAGGATGGTCGCACCGGTCTGGTAGATCAGCTCGGGCACGATCCGGTAATGCAGCGGCGACGGATACATGAAGATCGGGATGCCGCCGAGGATCGGCATCATCATGCCGCCGGTCAAACCAAACGAGTGGAACACCGGCAGGACGTTGAACACCTTGTCGTTGGCGTTGGCGTCGACCCGCGCAAACGCCTGCGCCGCGTTGGCAAGGATGTTGCGGTGGGACAGCACGACGCCCTTCGGCGTGCCTTCCGAGCCGGAGGTGAACAAAATGACGGCGGGATCGTTCGCCTTGCGGGCGACGCGCGGCGCGATCCCGGCGCGAAAGCCCTGGATCTTATCCGTGAGACTAATTCCCGCCCTGACGTCCTCGAGATAGACGACGCGCGCATGGCCCGCCATCGCCGCGATCAGTCTGTCGAGCTTGCCCTTCTCGATGAACGCCTTCGAGGTCAGCACGGTCTTGACCTGCGCAGCCTTCATCGCAGCCAGCACGTTGATCGGACCGGCAGAGAAGTTGAGCATGGCCGGAACGCGGCCGATGGTCTGCAGCGCCATGAACACGACGGCAACGCCGGCCGAGTTCGGCAACAGCACGCCGATGTTCTCACCGATTGTAGTACCCTGCTCGAGCTTGCGGCTCAGCACCTGCGCGCCGAGGATCAGCTTGCGGTAGGTCAGCTTGGTGCCGAGAGCGTCCTCGATGATCGGCTTGCCGGTGTCGCGGTCGCGATAGGCGTGGCCGAGGCCCTCGAACAGCGTCTGGTCGAGCATCGCGTTCTTGACCATGGCGTCGATCATGACGTCCTGCAGCGCCGCGCCGGCGGCGTTGCGGCGGGCCTTTCCCTTGAGCGACTGGTCGATCGGCAGTTTCACCGGCGGCAGGATCGAGATCGTCACCTTGGGGAACCAGGAGCGCTTGATCTCGCCATGCTTGAGATAGCTGAGATGCGAGCGCTGCGCGCCCTCGATGCGGACCGGCACGACGACCGCATCCGCCTTGTCGGCGATCATCGCGGTGCCGTCATAGACCTTCATCAGCGACCCGGAGAGGGTGATGCGGCCCTCCGGGAAGATCACCACCGGCTCGCCGGCGGCGACCAGCTTGATCAGGTCGCGCGCGGCCAGCGGCTTGCTCGGATCCATCGTGTAGTGCTTGATCATCTTGAGGAACGGCTTGGCCCACCATGCCTTCGAGATGCCGGTGTCGACCGCGAAGCTCGCGTCGATCGGCAGCGTGGCGTGCAGCAGCGGACCGTCGACCAGGCTGACATGGTTGGGTGCGATCAGCATGCGCGTGCCCGCGGGCGGCAGATTCTCGATGCCCCGGACCTCGACGCGAAACAGCGCACGGAACAACAGTGCACCGAAGTCGCGCACGCCCTCCTTGCCCCACTTGCTCAACACGAACCAAACCGTGCCGAAGCTCGCAATCGCAAGGCCAAAGAATATCCAGGCGATCGCGAGACCCGCGGCTTGCAGCAGCGCGACGAACAGCGCACCGGCAACCATGAATCCCGCCTGCAGGATGTTGCCGGCGGCGATGATACGGGCGCGCTCGGTCGGCGCGGTCCAGGCCTGCACCGCGGCAAAGGACGGCACCACGAACAGGCCGCCACCAAAGGCGAACAGGAAGAAGTCCAACAGCATACGGAAGCCACCGAACGAGGTCGCGAAGGCGCCCGCGCTGACTTCCTTGCCGAGCGACGTGTGGCCGACCGCCCATGCGAGATCGAGGCCGACGATGCCCATCACGATGGCACCAATCGGTACCAGCGCGAGATTCGGTCTGGTATGGCTGAGCTGCGCGGCGAACAGCGAGCCGGCGGCGATGCCGATCGCGAAGATCGCAAGGCACAGCGTGACGACGCCTTCGGTGCCACCGACGTCTTGCTTGATCAATGCGGGCAGCAGCGACAGCACGATCGCGCCGACCATCCAGAACCAGGAGACGATGATCATGCCGTCCCAGAGCCGCTGCTCGGCGTAAAGCGCCTTCAACAGACGCACGGTCGAGGTCCAGGGATTTTTGGTGATCGGCAGATCGGGCGCGGACGGCTGCGTCACCGCAATGCGCGATGCAAATCCCCATGAGAGCACCGAAAGGCCGACCACGGCGGCACAGATCCAACCCATGTGGCTCGCACCGGCGACAAACAGGCCGCCGGCAATGGTGCCAATGAGGATCGCCATGAAAGTCGCACCCTCGACCAGCGCGTTGCCGGTCGCGAGTTCCGATACCGAGAGCTGATCAGGCAGCACGGCGTACTTCACCGGTCCGAACAATGCCGCGACCGTGCCGAACAGCCCGAGCGCGACGAACAGCAGCGGGATCGAATGCATGAAGAAGCCGGCGGCGGCAAAGGCCGCGGCGAATATCTCGACGAATTTCAGCCGCCGCGCGACGACCGACTTGACGTATTTGTCGGCGAGTTCACCGCCGAGCGCCGACAGCACGAAGAACGGAAAGATGAAAACCGCGCCGGCGACCGTGACCAGGGTCGGGCCCTGCTCGGTGGCGGCACCGTAAAGCAGCATGATGACCAGCGCATTCTTCAGCACGTTGTCGTTCAGCGCCGAGCAGAACTGCGCCCAGAACAGCGGCGCGAAGCGGCGGGACGACATCAATTCCTTGATCATGACCGTTTCCTTGTGTCCGGGCGTGCGGCCCCGAGGGATCTGCAATCTTGGGTGTCGGGGGAGGAGCGACGCGAAATGAACTGACTGCCGCAGCCTTTAGTCTTCTTCGTCAGGTATCGGTTCGATCCGGCGCAGATCGCGTGCGCCGGGGCGGCGCCACCATGCCCGGTAGAAATGTACGAGACCTTTCCCGGGATTGTGGTCGGCCGATATGGAAAGGCGCTGGCGCGGGACATGGTGAGTGCTTTGTTGAGCATTTGCCGACAATTGGGCGCTCGCATGGCTGCTTCCACCATCAGGTCAGGATTGGCCTCAGGTCAGGTCGCTCAAGCCGCCGAACGGCGAGAGCGGGCAATTGCGCGGATTGCAGCGGCCGCCGGTTCGTAGCGCCGGACGCGGCGCGCGTGCGTCCGCGCGCCGCTGCTCCAGAACGCCTGCAACGTCGCAGGCAAGGGCGATGCGCTCGATCGGCGCGGTCGCGAGGTCGACGATACGGCGGGCGATGCCCTTTACGAATTCGATCGCGTCGTCGACCAGGGTAGTGGTCCGTTGAAGTGCTAGGGTCTGCATTTGAGTGGCCTCCTGCGTTAACTTGAGCAACGCTCAAACAAATAGGACAAAAATGAACATTGTTCAAGAAAAATCGCGTCGAGAACGAAAAAAACTTTCGCGCCGGGCCCTGCTGATCGAGATCGCGCGCGGATTTATTGCATCTAAAGGATTGAGATCATTGAAAGTTCGTGATGTCGCCGAGGCCGCCGGCTGCTCGATCGGCAGCGTCTATAACGAGTTCGGCGACTTCGACGGGCTGATCCTGACGGTGAACCGGGAGACGGTTCAGGCCCTCACGGCCACGCTAGGGGCGGTTCCGGCCGGCGATCCCGTCGATCAGCTTCACGGGCTCGCCGACGCCTATCTCGGCTTCGCGACCGAGCACGCGAATCTGTTGCGCTCGCTGTTCGAGCACCGGATGGAGGATGACCGGCCGTTTCCGGAAGACATCCTGACGATGGTGATGGATGCGTTCGCGTTGATGCATGCGCCGCTCGTGCGGCTGCTGCCCGGTCGCGATGGCGAGGATATTGCGCTGCTGTCGCGGATGATGTTCTCCGCCGTGCACGGCATCATCTCGCTTGGCCTCGAAGAGCGCATGGTCGCGGTGCCGCCGGCGCGGCTGCGCGAGCGGCTGGCGCAATTCATCGACACGCATCTTGCGGGATTGGGCATCTCGCGCCAGTGACGGCTCACGCGCGCATGCGCGCGATCGTACCGGCAACGATCTGCATCGCGATGCCGAGCACCCAGCCCACCATGATCGCCGCGGTCCAGCCGATCTGCGGCTCGCCGCGCAACACGATCACGCCGACCGAGAAGAAGGCGACCAATGTCGCAAGGAAAGTGCCGACCGCGCTGAGGAACTCCGCCGCATCGATGTCGCTGGTCGAGCCGCCATTCTTCGGATGAAAGGCCAGCTGCGGCGTATCGATGCCGAGATAGAAGCCGACGGCGCCGCCGAGCATCATGATCAGCAGGAAGGCCTGCGAGGTCAGCGCCGATACGCTTGAGCCGACATGGATGGCCACGAACAGCCCGCTCCCGGCGCCAGCCATGGCAAGGCCGAAGCGTTCCAGGATATGGGCAAATTTTCGCACGCGGGCCCGCATCACCGTGCCTCACCGATCGCCCCGATGATCAGGCTAGGCCTTTTTGCCGCGTTGCGAAAGGCATGCCATCTCACATGGCCGCGACTGGGTCCGAACCACGCAACGCCGCAGACGTGTGATCGAACTTATAGACACGGTTGTAGACCAGCCGCCATACTCCCCCTGCTAGATGCTCAGCGGAGCGAAGCCGGCACGTTTTTCGAGGCCAAGACCCCAGAGTTGACCTCAAGTCACCGTCGCTAGGACCCAAAGGAAAGCGCTGCGGCCTTTTGGTTCGCCGGCCTCGCCTGGAGCCTCGCACTGTATGCAGTAAGGACCGGATCGTTTGGCAGCGTCTGGCCGTACATTCCCCAGATCACCATCCCTCCCAATGCAACATCGGCAGCGGTGAACCGCGCGCCAAAGAGGTAGTCCTTGCCTCGAAGTGCAGTCCGCAGAGTCTCGACCATTGCGTCGTAGTCTCCCCAACCGACCGTGTTCGCCGGGGCGTCCAATTTCAGCGCGCGGGCATTCAGACCTGGATCAACCACTCCGGTGGAGTAGACCATCCAACGAAGGTAAGGCCCGCGCTCCGGGTCTTCCAACTTGGGTGCGAGTTGGCCGTAGGAATAACGGTCGGCGAGATAGGTGCAGATAGCCGGCGTCTCGGTGATCACGACTCCGTCGATCGTTATCGCAGGAACCTTGCCCATTGGATTCACCGCGAGGTAGGTGGGGCTCTTCTGCTCGTTCTTGCGGATGTCGACCGTTTCTAGACGGTATCGAATCCCAAGCTCCTCGATCATCCAGAGCGCCATGAAAGCGCGACTCGCGGGTGAGAAGTACAGTACGATCTCGTCGGCCATGAGCCCTCCTTGTTCGATAAGCGTCGGGTGTTTGTCTTGCTCAGCTTTTGACAGAATCTTCGGCTTTCCACGTCCACGGCAGCAATTCGTCGAGACGGTTTATCGGGTATCCCTCGACCATGCGCGAGAGCTGCAGGTAGGCACAGGGCTCGACGTCGTTAAGCTTGCAGGTTTCGATCAGCGAACACAGCACGGCCCATCTGTGCCCGCCGCAATCCGAAGGGGCTGCATAATGCAGGGATTTCGGGCAACGAAGTTCGAGTAACATATCCATTCCATCCTGACGCCGGCCGAGACCTAGTCGTGCTCGGCGAACAAATCCACGATGGCCACCGCCACTTCACGGTTCGCCGCGAGAACGGCCGTCTCCATCTTCTGCCGGCTTGGATGACCGAGCCCGAAGCAGCGTCGGCTAAAATTGTAACAGATCCGTTTCTCCCGGTGGACCGACTTCTTGAACTTCGCACGTACCTTGACGTCCTCGTAGCCTCGCGTTGGGAGGAATCGCCTCCCGTCGAGGGAGGAGCCCATGTCCAAGACGATGCAAAAAAGACGGCAACCGGATCTGTTCGCGACGGCGCGAGCGGAGCATCTGCCTCAGGTGGTGCAAGCCGAGGCCGCAAAGTTGCTGTCGCTTCTGCTAAAGGAAGCCGTCGCAAAGGCGCCCGCCGCGCCAGCTCAGTCAGGTCAGGAGGCGGGTCATGACGAAGATCTCCGCTGATCACCTGGCGCGTAGTGCCGTGGTTTACGTTCGCCAGTCATCGGTCGATCAGGTTGTACACAACCTGGAGAGCCAACGCAGGCAATACGGCCTTGAGGCTCGCGCCCGTGCGCTCGGCTGGAGCGAAGTCGAGGTTATTGACGATGACCTCGGCAAGTCCGGTGGCGGCGTTGCAAGACGTGGATTTGAGCGGTTGTTGGCGTTAATCTGCGAGGGGTGCGTCGGCGCAGTGTTTTCGATCGAGGCTTCCCGCCTCGCTCGAAACGGTCGAGATTGGCACACGTTGTTGGAGTTTTGCGGCTTGGTCGGCACGCTCATTGTCGATGAAGATGGCGTCTATGATTCGCGGTCGATCAACGATCGATTGCTCTTGGGGATGAAGGGAACGATGAGCGAGCTGGAGCTCAGCGTCATTCGACAGCGATCAGTTGAAGCCGTCAAACAAAAGGCTCGGCGCGGCGAGCACTTCACGACGGTCGCCGTCGGGTACGTGAAAACGAAAGATGACCGAATCGAGAAAAACCCGGACGTACGTGTCTGCGAAGCGCTGGATCTCGTCTTCAGGAAGTTTGTGGAGTTGCAATCGATCCGGCAGGTCTTGCTCTGGTTGATCCAGGAGAAGATCGCGCTACCGTTCGCCGTTGGAGGTTCGAACGATCCGAAAATCGAATGGCGTACACCAAGCTACACGACGTTGAATCACATGCTCACCAACCCTGTTTATGCCGGGGCGTACGCGTTCGGACGACGGGGTGTCCGGACGACGATTGAGAACGGCCGGAAGAAGGTGAAGCGAAATCCCCAACGAGATTGGAAAGCCTGGGACGTGCTGATCCGCGAACATCACGAGGGCTATATCTCATGGGATGAGTTTGTTCGAAACCAGCGCCTCATTGCGGACAATGCCAACGGCAAGAGCTATCTGGGTCGAGGAGCCGTCCGACGCGGCGAAGCACTTCTCCCTGGGCTTCTGCGCTGCGCGCGATGTGGTCGCCGGTTATACGTTCAGTATTCTGGGAGAGGCGGCGACACGCAGAGATATGTCTGCCGCGGAGACTTCAACAAGGCGGCCGTCGCAGCCTGTCTTGGCTTCGGTGGAATGCGCCTCGATCGGATGGTGGCGCGAGAGGTGCTGGAGCGGCTTCAACCGCTTGGCGTTGAGGCTGCGCTAAATGCAATGAAAGCTCAGGGCGCCGAACAGTCGGAAAAATTGCGTCAGCTCCAAAGGTCTCTCGAACGGGCGCAGTACGAAGCGAGCCGGGCGTATCGCCAATACGATGCGGTCGACCCCGACAATCGTCACGTCGCTGGTGAACTTGAGCGTCGCTGGAACGAGCGCATCCAAGCTGTACGTACGATTGAGCGAGAAATCGAGGGCTTGACCAGCTCGCCTTCTCCTGGACTCTGTGCCGGCGATCGCGAAGCGATGCTTAAGCTCGGGGACGATCTGAATAGAGCCTGGCAACGCCCCGGTGTTACGTCGGAGATCAAAAAGAAGATCTTGCGTACAGTGCTGTCGGAAATCGTCGTCGACGTGGATCAAGACAATGAGCATCTTGACCTCGTGATCCATTGGCAAGGTGGCGATCACACCCGCTTGAAGGTTAAGAAGAACCGTGTCGGCGTGACGCGTTGGACGACCGACACCGAGGTAGTTGATCTTGTGCGCGCGCTCGCACGTCAAATGCCTGACTACGCGATCGCCGCCTTACTCAATCGCTCCGGAAAAACAACCCCGCACGGGGCGTCCTGGACGAGGACCAGCATTTGTTCGTTGCGCAGAACCCGCGAGATCGCCGGTTATCGTGAGGGGGAACGCCAGGATCGAGGTGAGCTCTCGTTAATCGAAGCAGCGGAGATGCTCGACGTCAGTCCATCAACCATACGTCGCATGATCATCGAGGGACGATTGCCTGCGGAGCATTTATACAAGGGCTCGACATGGATCATCAAACAATCTGATCTCACGCGACCGGACGTGCGCCAAGATGCCTCTCGCAGGCGATCGCGCCGCAGTCCGCCGTCTTGCGACGCCAACCAGAAATGCCTTGAGTTATAAGAGGATAGACAGATGGGCAGTATGAAGCGCCGTCGTCGCTGCCCGCGAAGAGATGGTTCTTGCGGCCGAGTGCAACAGGCCTGATCGCGCGTTCAACCGGGTTGGTATCGAGTTCAATAGGACCATCATGGAGGAAGCGCGTCAGACCCTCCCAGCGCGAGAGCCCATAACGGATCGCTTCGGCCAGCGTGCTGCGTCCCGGCAGCAGCGGGAGCTGAGCTTCGAACCAGAGTCGCATGGTATCGACAATGGGCTTCGAGCGATTGTGACGCGCCTCGAGCCGGTGCGCGGGCGACTGACCGCGAACTTCGGCTTCGATGGCATAGAGTTCGGCTATCCGGCGCAGCGCTTTGGTCGCGATCGGCGCGTTGGTGGCCTGCGCCACCTCGTAGAACCGTCGCCGTGGATGGCTCCAGCAGGCAGCGAGCACGACGTCGACTTGGGCATTCAGGAGAGAAGACGTGGATGGCCGGTCAAGCCCGGCCATGACGAAGTCTTGGATTAGCGCGCCCCGAAGGTGGTCGTGCCGAACAGCGCCTTCTGGGTCGAGGGCTGCGAGCGCCAGTATTGCGGCGGGGCCGTCACCTCGCCACCGAGCGCGGCGGCGGCGTGCCAGCCCCAGCGTGGGTCGTAGAGCATGCCACGGGCAAGCGTGACCATGTCGGCCTTGCCGGACGAGACGATCTCCTCGGCCTGCCTGGCTTCGGTGATCAGGCCGACCGCCATCGTGGTGACGCCGGTCGCCTCCTTCACGGCTTCCGCTGCCGGCACCTGATAGCCCGGGCCGAGCGGAATCTGCTGCAACGGTGATATGCCTCCGGAGGAGACATCGATCCAGTCGACGCCGCGCTTCTCCAACTCCTTGGCGAACTCGATGGTCTGGGGGACGTCCCAGCCGCCCTCGACCCAATCGGTCGCCGACACCCGGACGCCGACGGGCTTGCGGCCCGGAAATACGGCGCGCACCGCGTCAAACACTTCCAGCGGGAAGCGCATGCGGTTTTCGAGCGAGCCGCCATATTGATCGGTGCGCTTGTTTGATATCGGCGACAAGAATTGGTGCAGCAGATAGCCGTGCGCGCCGTGCAGTTCGAGCGCGTCGATGCCGAGCCGCGCGGCGCGCTTCGCCGAGGCGACAAAGGCCTCGCGGATGCGCTTCAGCCCGGCATCATCGAGCGCCACCGGCGCCGCTTCGCCATCCTTGTGCGGGACGGCGGACGGCGCCACCGTCTGCCAGCCGCCTTGCGCGATCGGGATCAATTGGCCGCCCTCCCAGGGGCGCTGGCTTGATCCCTTGCGGCCGGCGTGGGCGAGCTGCATCGCCACCGCCGCCTTCGAACGCTTGCGCACCGAAGCCAGGATCGGCTTTAGCGCCGCTTCGTTGGCATCGCTGTAAAGCCCGAGGCAGCCCGGCGTGATCCGCCCGATATCCTCGACATGGGTGGCCTCGATGCAGAACATCGCGGCACCCGACAGCGCCAGCATGTTGATGTGGGTGAAGTGCCAGTCATTGGCCGAACCGTCGTCAGCCGAATACTGGCACATCGGCGAGACCATGATGCGGTTGGCGAGTTTCAGGCCGCGCAACTCGATCGGGGAGAACAGGGTGCTCATGCAGGAATATCCGGACCGTAATGAAAGGGCGCGGCTAACATAGAGACGGCGCGTGCAATCACCAACCGCCCGCAACGCCAAAGAGGCCGGCACGCAGGGCAGCAATGCGGTAACGGCGCCCCCTCGCCACTCGCTGCAACAGCGTGAACTGCAGCAGCAGGTTGCGCTGGATTAGGGAGAAATTGTCGTCGGAGATCATGGTCAGCACGGTCTCGCCCTCCGCCGTCACATGGGCGTCGATGCCTTCCATGTTGTCGATCTCGTTGGTGAGATCGGCATTGAAGATCGCCGGACCGTCGACCACGGCGCCGGGTGCGATCTCGGACAGTGCGAGCCGGCGGATACGGATGCCGACGCCGCCGAGCCAGGAGAATTTCCGCTCCAGGATCAACAGGTCGCCCGAGGGCAGCAGCACGGCATCGCTGATGTCGAAAGTCTCGGTGCGGCGGATGCTGAACTGGCCGGGTGTCTTGCCGCCGACCAGGAAGGCGATCAGATTGCCGCTGGCGTCGAGCCCGCGCTCGGACATCGCGATCAGCGTGCCCGCAAGCGGCAGGCCCTTGGGCACGAAGACCAGCGCCTCAAGCCCCTTGTTGGAGGGAAGCTTGCGCACCGCCGGCGGCATCGGCACCACCTCGCCGGCCGCGCGGGTAAAGCCCTTGGCGAAATCGTAGCGCAGCACCTGGTTGACGCGCTCGAGCCCGACATAGGCGATCGAGCCATCGAACGCGAGCGACTCCGAATCATACCAGCCGCGCGAGGTGATCGGCTTGCCGTCGGGCCCGAGCAGCGGCGCGGCCTCGACATCGTCGAGCCCAGCCATCTCGCGGCCACGATAGACGATGCGGCCGGTAAACCACGTTGCCTTGTCGCTGAGCGAAACGAAGCGTTCGCCCCTGGGATCGAGCCGCAGCGCCGACAGCCCTCCGAACCCCGAAAATGCCGAGGTCAGGATCAAGCCGCTGCGATATTCCAGCGCGCCGAACCGCACCCGTGAACGATCGCGGATGTCGAAGGACGGCAACGGCCGGGCCTTGACCTCGATCGCGACAGGCACGTCGATGGAATACGGGCTGGGCTTGGCGGCGCGTTTCGACAGCGGCCGCGTGGCATTCTGTGCGTGTGCAAGATGCGGCAGCGCGGCGACCGAAAGCCCCGCCACCACATCCTGCACGAAGCGGCGGCGGCTAGAAGTTAAGCGCATGTCTCACGAGTGGAGACGGCGCCGGGGCCCCGGCGCCGGCGCGGCACCGCTGGTCTCGCTGAACAATTCGGCGAGCTTTTCGGTGATGGCGCCGCCGAGTTCTTCGGCATCGACGATCGTGACCGCGCGGCGATAGTAGCGGGTGACGTCGTGACCGATGCCGATCGCGATCAGTTCGACCGGCGAACGGGTCTCGATCTCCTCGATGATGTGGCGCAGATGCCGCTCGAGGTAATTGCCGGGATTGACCGACAGAGTGGAATCGTCGACCGGCGCGCCGTCGGAAATCATCATCAGGATCTTGCGCTGCTCGGAGCGCCCGAGCAGGCGCTTGTGCGCCCAGTCCAGCGCCTCGCCGTCGATGTTTTCCTTCAGCAGTCCCTCGCGCATCATCAAGCCGAGGTTCTTGCGCGCACGCCGCCACGGCGCGTCGGCAGACTTGTAGATGATGTGGCGCAGATCGTTGAGGCGGCCGGGATTGGCCGGCTTGCCGGCAGCAAGCCACGCCTCGCGCGACTGGCCACCCTTCCAGGCGCGGGTGGTGAAGCCCAGGATCTCGACCTTGACGCCGCAACGCTCGAGCGTGCGCGCCAGGATGTCGGCACAGGTCGCGGCGACCGTGATCGGGCGTCCGCGCATCGAGCCGGAATTATCCAGCAGCAGCGTCACCACGGTATCGCGGAACGTCGCCTCCTTCTCATGCATGAAGGACAGCGGATGATAGGGATCGGTGACCACGCGCGACAGCCGCGCGGGATCGAGGATGCCCTCTTCGAGGTCGAACTCCCAGGCGCGGTTCTGCTGCGCCATCAGGCGGCGCTGCAGGCGGTTGGCAAGCCGCGCCACGATGCCCTGCAAATGCGCGAGCTGCTTGTCGAGATAGGAGCGCAGCCGCTCCAGCTCGTCGTGGTCGCAGAGGTCTTCGGCCGCGATCACCTCGTCGAACTTCGGCGCGAACGCATGATACTCCGGCCCGCGCGGCTCGTTCTGCCCGCGCGAATTCGGCCGCGTCGCTTCCCCCGGCGTTTCGTCATCGCCAAGCTCGCCGTCGTCGAAGGTGTCGCTGGTGGAGGCCTGCGCGCTTTCCATCGCGCTTTCGCTCATCTCGTCCGCCGTCGCCTGCGCCTGGTCGGCGCTCATCTCCTGCGCGGCATCGGAATCGGGCGAGCCCTCGGCACCGGACTGATCGTTCTCGCCGTCCTGGTTCTCGTCCTGGTCGTCGTCATCGTCGCTGTCCATGTTGCGGTCGTCGCCGAGATCGAGCGCCGACAGCAGATCATGCACGAGGTCGCCGAATTTGGCCTGGTCCTCGGTGAAACGGCTCAACTTGTCGAGCCGGGTCCCGATCTTGTCCTCCAGCACCGGGCGCCAGAGATCGACCATCTTCTTCGCGGCCGCGGGCGGCGCCATGCCCGTGAGGCGCTCGCGCACCAGCATCGCGAGTGCGTCCGACAGCGGTGCATCGGCGCGGTCGGTGATCTCGTCATACTTGCCGCGGTGGAAATGATCGTCGAGCATCGCGGTGAGATTCTTCGCGACACCCGACATGCGCCGCGAGCCGATCGCCTCGACGCGCGCCTGCTCGACCGCCTCGAACACGCCGCGGGCCTGCGGATTGCCCGGCATCAGCTTGCGATGCACCTTGGGATCGTGGCAGGCGATCTTGAGCGCGATCGAATCGGCGTGACCGCGCACGATCGCGGCGTCGCGCTTGGTCATCTTGCGCGCCGGCTCCGGCAGCCGCGCCTTGCCGGGCGCAAGGCCCGGCCGCTCGGCGGCGAAGGTCACTTCGAGCTCGGGCTTCCTCGCGATCGCCTTCAGGCATGCGCTTACCGAGCGCTTGAACGGCTCGGTCGGCGCTTCCTTTGATCCAGGACGGAATTTGATGTTGGAGGTTGTCATAGCGATTTCGTAAGCCAATGGCGCGTAGCGCCATCGGGATACCCCTCAATCGAGCCGAACTCTTCATAACCGTTGGCGCGGTAGAAACCCGGCGCCTGGAAACTCATCGTGTCGACATAGGCGCGAACAGCCCCAAAGCGCCGCGCCTCGTCCTCGATGGCCTTGATCAGTTTCCCGCCAAGGCCCTTCTTGCGAAACTTCTGCTCCATCCAGAAGTACTGGATGAACAACACCGCGGTCCACAGCTCGCCGATAATGCCGCCGACGATCTCATTGCCTTCACGCAGCGAGATGGCGAAGCGCTTGTAGGTCTGCTTCCCCATCTTCTCGCCGTTGTAACGGCCCAATCCGCCAAGCACCGCCTTCTTCGTCTGGGTCAGCGTGCGCTCGACGGAGATTTTCGGCATGGGTTAGCTGAGCGCCACGTTGACGGAGGATTCCGGCAGCTCGACGTTGAAGCAGCGCTGGTAGAATTCGGCGACCAGCGGCCGTTCCAGTTCGTCGCACTTGTTGAGGAAGGTGACGCGGAACGCAAAGCCGATGTCGCTGAAGATGTCGGCGTTCTCGGCCCAGGTGATCACCGTGCGCGGGCTCATCACCGTCGACAAATCGCCATTGGCGAAGGCGTTGCGGGTGAGATCCGCAAGCCGCACCATCTTGTTGACGATGTCGCGGCCTTCCTGCGTGCGGTAGTGGTGCGCCTTCGCCAGCACAATCTCGACTTCCTCGTCATGGGCGAGGTAGTTCAGCGTGGTGACGATCGACCAGCGGTCCATCTGGCCCTGGTTGATCTGCTGGGTGCCGTGATAGAGGCCCGAGGTGTCGCCAAGACCGACCGTGTTGGCGGTCGAGAAAAGACGGAACGCCGGGTGCGGCTTGATCACCTTGTTCTGGTCGAGCAGGGTCAGCCGGCCGGAGACTTCCAGCACGCGCTGGATCACGAACATCACGTCGGGGCGGCCGGCGTCGTACTCGTCGAACACCAGCGCGATGTTATGCTGCAGCGCCCAGGGCAGGATGCCGTCGCGGAATTCGGTCACCTGCTTGCCCTCCTTGACCACGATCGCATCCTTGCCGACCAGATCGATACGGCTGATGTGGCTGTCGAGGTTGACGCGCACGCAGGGCCAGTTGAGGCGGGCCGCAACCTGCTCGATGTGGGTCGATTTGCCGGTGCCGTGATAGCCGGTGACCATCACGCGCCGATTTCTGGCGAAACCGGCGAGGATCGCAAGCGTGGTGGCGCGGTCGAAGCGGTAATCGCTGTCGACTTCGGGGACGTGCGGGTCAACTTCGGAATAGGCTGGAACTTCCAGGTCGCTATCGATGCCGAAGACCTGCCGGACCGACACCTTCATGTCGGGCAAACCGACGGGTTCCTGCGTTTTGGTCTGGACGGCGGTCGTCATTCATCCTCCGAGGTCCCGGGCGTTTCCCGAAACCAGATTTGTCGTTTGGCTACGGATTGGGTGCTAAGCACAAGCCTAGCAGAGAGCAACGGCGGGCAGAAGCCCGCGGGCCAATCAAAGTTCCGTTGTTCTATCATGAAGATAGGGGCAGGCCTCGGTTTTTGGAAGGCTGCCCTGCGAATCACGCCGTACTTTCGCCGCGCCGCACGCCGAGCAGCGTGGCCAGGCACTTTTCACCCCGGTGGGGAGTTGTTACCTCTCGAACCACACCACCGTCTGACAGGAATTTTGTGACTGCTTTCCTTGATCCCCTGATCGGCTTTGTCTCGGCGCATGCGTGGCTGGCCTATCTAACGCTGTTCCTCGCCGCCCTGCTGGAGGCGGTCCCGGTCGTCGGCTCGCTGGTGCCGGGCTCGACCATCATCTTGGCGCTGAGCGCGCTGATCCCCGGCGGCGAATTGAAGCTGTGGCCGGTGCTCGCGGCCGCCGCGGCTGGGGCGTTGCTCGGCGATGGCACCGCCTACCTGATCGGCCACCGCAGCCAGCGCGAGATCCTCTCGGCCTGGCCGCTGAGCAATTACCCGAGCGTGGTCGCACAGAGCGAGGCCTTCTTCAATCGCTGGGGCGTGCTCGCAGTGTTCTTCGCCCGGTTCGTGCCGCCGATCCGCGCTTTCGTGCCGATCACGGCAGGGGCGCTCGGTATGCCGCCGACGCGGTTCTACGCCATCAACATCCCAGCAATCCTACTCTGGGCGCCGGCTCATGTGCTGCCCGGCGTGTTGGCCGTCACCGCGCTGCACAACTACGCCGGCCTGCCGCATCATGAGCATGTCGGTAAGCATCTCTGGATGTTTGCGGTCGCGGGTGCGGCGGTGATCATCTGGTTGGCGATCTGGACCATTCGCCGCCGCAACGGCGGCGGCCTGATCGAGCCAGCACGACCCGCAAAATAGAGTCAGAGGCTGTTGGTCGTACCGCTGCGTCCCGGCGCGGGGCCGACATAGCGCGCGCGGGGCCGGATCAGCTTGCCGTGCTGCAATTGCTCGCTGGCATGCGCGATCCAGCCGACGCTGCGCGCCATCGCAAATAGCGCAAGCTCGCTGCCCGCCGGCATCCTCAGAGCATGCACCAGCACCGCCAGCGCATAGTCGATGTTCACGAACTCGCCGGTCGCCTCTGCGATCCGCTCCGGCACTTCCCTGGTGAATTTACGCGGCGCGCCGGCGCGCGTCAGCGCCTCGAGCAGCGAAATCGCGCGCGGATCTCCCTTTTTGTAGACGCCGTGGCCGAAGCCGGCGAAGCGCTCGCCGAGCGCGACGCGCTCGCGAATCACCGGGGCGACATCGTTGTCGATCAGCGTTCTGACCAAATGTGAGGCGAGCACGCCGGCGCCGCCATGCTTCGGGCCCTTCAGCGCCACGAGACCCGCGATAACAGCGTCGTAGAGATTGAGGCCGGTCGACGCCGCGCAGCGCACGGTGAAGGTCGAAGCGTTCAGTTCGTGATCGGCGAGCAGCACGAGCGCACGGCGGATCAGGTCCGGCGCGTGCTTGTTGCCTGATGTCCAGACCCGCGCGGCCTGCTCATGCAGGGGATCGGCCGATACTGGCGCGTTCAACATGGTTGCGACCAGCAGTCGCAAAATTCGGGCGCCCACGATTGCGCGGCCGTCGGGCGCGCGAGTGAATGCGCCGGGATCGGCGCTCGCCGCGAGCGCCAGCACCGCGACCGTGCGGTCAATCGGCGCAGCGCGGCGCGCAGCCTCCGCGATCGCGCGCATCTCGTCCGAGACATGCGGGCAATTGTCGGAAGCGAACGGATCGACGCCAGTGACGTCCCACAGCAGCGTCGCGGTATGCTCCAGCGTGTCCCGCTCCGCAAGTTCGACGCAGTTCACCCCGCGATAGATCGGCCCCTGCTCGGTGATGGTCGCAATGGCCGAATCCATCACCGGCAGGTCAGCATCGAAATTCCTCAAGCCGCGCGGCTCCGGCGACGGCACGCGGCGCTCCTTCAGTCCCCTGATGTCTTCGGCGCGGTAGCGGTGGCTGCGCGAATCCGGCGACGGCTCGGAGCGGATCATTCCGCGGCTGACATAGGCGTAAAGCGTCGCCGGCGAGATCGCGAGTTCGGCGGCAGCTTCCCGGGCGGACAGGTAGAGCGCGGCAGATTTTTTCATATTGATTGATATAATCAAGATTGATCAACTCGTCGAGAGGTCCGATCTTTCAAATGTGAAACAGGAGATCAGGCCATGAATATGCATCTCACCAAGAGCCAGATCGGTCTGGACGGCGTTCCGGCCGCCGAGACCGTGTTGAGCCATGTCGACGGCGAGCGCGGCGAATTGATCATCGCCGGCGAGCACGTCGCCGACCTCGCGGACAAATCCAGCTTCGAGGGCGTCACCGCACGGCTGTGGAACGGCGCCACCGGTACGACGCTGAGCGAGGCCAATGTCCGCGCCAGCCTCGGTGCCGGCCGCGAACGCGCGTTTGCGCGCCTGCCGGATCTGCTGCCCGCAACACGCGGCATGTCCATCGTCGATGGCTTCCGTGCCGCGATCGCCGGACTGCGCGGCGAGAACGGGCTGGAGCACGAGGCAACCATCGTCGGCGCGTTTCCCGTGATCGCTGGCGCACTGGTTCAGCGCGCCAGGGGCCTTGATGCCATCGCACCCGACCCGAATGTCAGCCACGCCGCCGACACGTTGCGCATGCTGCTCAACCGCAAGGTCGAGCCGCGCGAGGTCGCGGCGCTGGATGCCTATTTCGTCACCGTCTGCGATCACGGCATGAACGCATCGACCTTCACCGCGCGGGTGATCGCATCGACCCAGGCCGATTTGTTCGCAGCGATCACCGGCGGCTATTGCGCACTGACAGGCCCGCTGCACGGCGGCGCGCCGGAGCCGGTGCTCGAAATGCTCGATGCGATCGGCACGCGCGAGCGCATCGAGCCCTGGGTCGACGACGCACTGGCGCGCGGCGAACGGCTGATGGGCTTCGGCCATCGCGTCTATCGCGTGCGCGACCCGCGCGCCGACGTGCTGAAGGTTGCGATCCAGCGGCTCGAGGCCGACGGCGCCGACCTGCCGTTTGCCGGCGAGGTCGAAGCCTACATCCGCGCAGCCTTGCGGAAGAAGAATCCAGAGCGGCCGCTCGAGACCAATGTCGAGTTCTTCACCGCGATCCTGCTCGATGCGCTGCAGATCCCGCGGCAGGCGTTTACGCCGATTTTCGCCACAGCCCGCGCCGCCGGCTGGACCGCGCACGCGAGGGAGCAGCAGCGCACCGGACGGCTGATCCGGCCAAGTTCGTCCTATGTCGGGGTGATGCCGAAGAGCTCTGGCAACCAGGCTGTTTGAACGCATACGACGGCGGAGCCACACACTCCGCCGTCGTCCCTGTGAACTCAGGGGACCCATACGCCGCAGCCCATCAATGGGCAATCGGGCAGACATCTCGTGTGAACAATAACCGCCGGTGGTTATGGGTCCCTGCTTTCGCAGGGACGACGAAGGCGAGAGATCAGGCCTCGCGCACCACGGTCTTCAGGTAATTATACGCCTTGATGATTTCGATCAGGCGGTCCTCGGTGGAGCGGTCACCGCCATTGGCGTCGGGGTGGTGCTGCTTGACCAGCGCCTTGTACTTTGACTTGACGTCCTCGAGCGTCGCGCTGGGGCCGAGCCCCATCACCTGCAACGCCTTGCGCTCGGCGTTCATGACCTTGCGCGTTTCCGGCTTGGCCTCCTGCGCGCCACCCGGACCCGGCCGCCAGCGGCCGCGGCCATTGAGTTCGGAGAACATGTGGAACGGATCGGACGCCGCGTCGATATCGCCCTCGCCCTTCTTGGAGCCATTGGCCCCCATCTTCCAGGTCGGGCGATGGCCGGTCAGCGCATCCTTCTGGTAGCGCGCGACGTCATCCGGGTTCATGCCCTGGAAGAAATTGTAGGACTGGTTGTACTCGCGGACGTGATCGAGACAGAAGTGCCAATACTCGCGCGAGTTCTCACGACCCTTCGGAGCGCGGTGCGCACCCTTGTTCTGGCAGCCCGCCCACTCGCAGGCGACCGCCTCCGTGCCGGCCTGCGCCTGACGCTTCGCACTCACCTTGGTCGGCTTGATGCGAATGGAGTCGAAGAATTTTGATGAATCGATCGGCATGTTCTCTTTGACTACGCAATGCACAATTCTTCAAGTCTTGACATTGCGTAGACCCCGTTTCCCGCTGCACTATTGACGAAAAGCCGTCGCGAACGTAAGCCGCCGCCATGAGCACAAAAGACGCTATCATAAACAAGTTGCGTGAAGCTTTCTTGCCGGAAAGCCTCGACGTATCAGATGAATCACATCTGCATGAGGGCCACGCCGGCCATCGGCCAGGCGGCGAGACGCACTTCCGGGTGTATATTGTGTCGCCGGCCTTCGAAGGGAAGAGCCGGATCGAACGTCACCGGATGATAAATGGGACGCTGGCGCAGGAACTCGCCGGCTCCGTGCATGCGCTGGCGATCCGCGCGCACGCGCCCGGGGAAAAGCAGGGCTAGTTCGCGCTTGCCTCAAGACGTCGCAGCGGTTTTTATCTATCTGGAAGAGAGACCACCGGCGATGGACCCGCTCCGTGAGGGCGGTCGGTTTTGGATCACGTCGCCACCAATTTGAGGGGCTGCTTGATGATCCCTTGCTGGGCACGTTTCCGAACCATCGCAACCGCCGCCGGCCTGCTGCTGATGGCAGCAACACTTCCGGCCTCGGCGTTGGATATGCCGAGTCCCTTTGTTCAGGAAGTGTTGATCAAGAGCATCCTGGTGTCGCTCAACGATGCGGTGGCCGCCGATAACTTCACGGTGTTCCACACCAAAATCTCAAAGCCATTCCGCGACCAGTTTTCGCCGGACAAGCTTAAGACGACCTTCAAGGACCTGGTCGACAAGCACGCGGTGTTCGATGCGGTCGTCGCCAAGCCGATCGTTCTGGACGAGGACGCCAAGATCGACGAGAAGGGCGTGCTGCAGTTGAAAGGCCATTTCGACACCACGCCGAAGCAGGTGAAGTACCAGCTCGGCTTCATCCCCTCCGACGGCGCGTGGAAGCTCTCGGGCGTCTCGATCGATATCGAGTAGTCGCTCGCCTCAACTTCACAAGCTGTCAGGGTGACGGAGATCAAGAGTACGCCCTGAGAAGCTAGAACGCTGTGCCGGCCCGCTTCGGCTTCTTCTCGTCCAGCTCGGCGCCCTCGCGCGGAACGGCGACGATGCGCAGCGCGGCGATGCGGTTGCGCTCGCGGCGCAGTACGCGGAAACGGAATCCATGGAAGGTGAAACTCTGGCCGCGGTCGGGGATCGACCGCGCCTCGTGGATCACGAGGCCGGCGACCGTGGTCGCCTCTTCGTCCGGCAGGCGCCAGTCCATCGCGCGGTTGAGATCGCGGATCGGCACCGAGCCGTCGACCACGACAGAACCGTCCGGCTGGGCGCGCACGCCGGCCACGACGACGTCGTGCTCGTCGGAGATGTCGCCGACGATCTCCTCCAGGATGTCCTCCAGCGTCACCATGCCTTCGACCTCGCCATATTCGTCGACGACCAGGGCGAAGTGGGTCTTGCGGCGGCGGAACGCCTTCAACTGCTCGGAGACCGGGCGCATCTCCGGCACGAACCATGGCGGCAGTGCGATCGCCGAGGCATCGATGGCAGACATGTCGCCCTCGTTGGCACGGATGGCGCGCAGCAAATCCTTGGCGTGCAGCACGCCGACGATGTTCTCCGGCTTCTCCCGCCACAGCGGGATGCGGGTGTATTCGCTCGCCAGCACCTCGCGCACCAGTTCCTCCGGCGGCAGGTCGGCATTGACCGTGGTCATTTCGGTGCGGTGGACCATGACGTCGGAAACCTGCAGCTCGCTCAGATCGAGCAGGCCGCCGAGCATGTCGCGGTCCTGCTTCTCGACCTTGCCTTCATGATGCAACAGGTCGACCGCGCCACGCAGACGTTCCGTGGGCGACAGGATGGCCTGATAGGCACCGATCCTGATGCCGAGCAGCCTCATCAGGACACGAACGATGGCCTCGATGACGGTCAGGAGCGGACCGAGCACAAGCACCGTGAGCCGCATCGGCCGCGCCACCAGGAGCGACATCCGCTCCGGCGCATTGATGGCGACGGTCTTGGGCAGCACCTCCGCGAAAATCACCACCAGCACCGTCATCACGCAGGTGGCATAGAGCACACCGACATCGCCGAACCATGCGGTGAAGATGCCGGTCGCCAGCGCGGAGGCGCCGATATTGGCGATATTGTTGCCGAGCAGCAGCGCACCGATCATCCGCTCGCGCATCGCCATCAGGCTGGAAACGAGGGTGGCTTCGCTGTTGCCCTGTTTCGACAGCCGCAACATGCTGGCGCGCGAGGCGCCCGTCAGCGCGGTCTCACTCGCCGAAAAGAAGGCGGAAACCACAAGGCAGCCGATCACGATGGAGAGGGTTATCCAGTCCAACTTCGTTCACCCGAACAGTGTTCTTCGCATGATCCCTTTGGCAAACCGGTACCACCTTTGGCTGACGCGGCTTTCCGGGTCCACATCATCATGCCCTAGTGCTTCGCAAGTTTCGCCTGCAGGAAGTCGCGCACCAGCGACGGCTCGACATTGTTGGCGATCACGGCGCGGCCGACGGCCTCCAGCAGGATGAAAGTGAGCTTGCCGCGCTTGACCTTTTTGTCCTGCGCCATCAGCGCCAGCAACGCGTCGGCATCGGCGAGGCCTTCCTGGGCGAAGCCCGCAATATCCGGCAGGCCCGTCGGCAATCCTACCGTGGAAAGATGACGCGCGATCCGCGCCGCGTCGTCGGGCGCGATCATGCCGAGCTGTGCGGAAAATTCCGCCGCGAGCACCATGCCGACCGAGACGCCCTCGCCGTGGAACAGGCGGTCGGAGAAGCCGGTCGCGGCTTCCAGCGCATGGCCGAAGGTATGGCCGAGATTGAGCAGCGCGCGCTCGCCGGTCTCGCGCTCGTCGCGGGAGACGATCGCTGCCTTGGCGCGGCAGGATGCCGCGATCGCATGCTCGCGCGCCGCGCCGCCGGCGACGATGTCGGCGTGATTGGCCTCAAGCCAGCTGAAGAAAGCCTCATCGCCAAGGACGCCGTACTTCGCGACCTCGGCGTAGCCGGCCCGGAACTGGCGCGGCGACAGCGTATCCAGCACCGACGTATCGGCGATGACCAGCACCGGCTGGTGGAACGCGCCGATCAGGTTCTTGCCCTGCGGCGAGTTGATGCCAGTCTTGCCGCCGACCGAGGAATCGACCTGCGCCAGCAGCGAGGTCGGCACCTGCACGAAATCGACGCCGCGGCGCAGGATCGACGCCGCAAAGCCGGCGAGATCGCCGACCACGCCACCGCCGAGCGCGATCACGAGATCATTGCGCTCGATCTTCGCCGCGACCAGGGCTTCGCTGACCTGCGACAGGGTGGCATAGCTCTTCGAGCCCTCGCCTTCCTCGACCACGATCCGCGAGGTCGGAATGCCCACAGCGGCGAGCGACGCCTCGGTCGGCTCCAGCCAGTGCTTTGCAACGGTGCGGTCGGTGACGATGGCGGTGCGCACGCCGGGCCGCAGCGCTGCCACGCGCGCGCCCAGCGACTTCAGCACGTCGCGGCCGATGACGATGTCATAGGCGCGATCGCCGAGCGCGACGTCGACCGTAACAGACGCGGAATGTTTCAGCGGCGCAGTCATGAGGTCGTGTTCATCCCATCCTGTGGTGTCGGTTCGATCGGTGGAGGCGTGCCGCACAGATGGGCGTGCAGGGCCTCGAGGCATTCGTCGACGATGCGATCATGCGGCACGTCGCGCGAGGCGATCGTCAGGTCGGCATTCCGGTAGATCGGCTCGCGCTCGCCGAGCAGGCGGTTAATGGTCGCCTCGGGGTCGGGGGTCTGCAACAGCGGGCGGTCGGCGCGGCGGCGGACCCGGCGCATGATAATATCGGTATCGGCCTTGAGCCAGATCGAGATCGCTCGCTCCCGGATCCGGTTGCGGGTCTCCTCGCGCATGAAGGCGCCGCCGCCGGTGGCCAGCACGATCGGACCGCTGTCGAGGATTCGCGCAATCACCCGCGCCTCGCCGTCGCGAAAATACGGCTCGCCATGGGTTTCGAAAATCTCCGGGATCGACATGACCGCCGCTGTCTCGATCTCGGTGTCGGCATCGGTAAAAGGCAGCCGGAGGCGCGCGGCCATCCGCCGGCCAATGGTCGACTTGCCGGCGCCCATCATGCCGACCAGCACGATCGACCGCCGCCCCAGCGCGGCCGTGATGTCGGCCTCCAGGGTCGGGGTGGTCGGGGCCGGTACGGCTGTATCGGACATCAAAAAGCTCGGTTATCGGATGATTTGCCGGGTTTCGGTCACCTATACTACCCCCGGCGATACCGTTACCAGCGACTCTTGCAACCGCGCGGGGAACATGATGGATGATTTCATTGGTTAATTCGCCCCCCGAGCCCCCTCCATGCCCAGCCTGTTCCGCTTCCTGACGGTCGTCGCCGTGATCTTCGGGATCGGCTACGGCATCGTTTTTTCGCTGGCAAATTTTGTACACCCGAAGCCGCGGGAAATGACCGTGACCATCCCGCCGGATAAGTTCCTCAAGAAATAGGCGCTATCGTCTCGGCCATGCGTTCCAAGACCACATCTGCCAAGAACTCTGCCAAGACCTCCGATGCCAGCCTGACTGCGCTGTTCCTCGACATGCTCGCCGCGGAACAGGGGGCCGGCGCCAACACGCTCGACGCCTACCGGCGCGACCTCACCGATTGCTCCGACTACCTCGCCCGCTCCGGCCAAGCCTTTGTCGGCGCCGACACCGAGGCGCTGCGCGGCTATCTCGCCGATCTCGATGCGAGAAGTTTCAAATCGTCGAGCGTGGCGCGGCGGCTGTCGGCGATGCGGCATCTCTATCGGTTCCTGCTCAACGAGCGGATCCGCAGCGACGATCCGGCCGCCATCCTGTCCGGACCGAAGCGCGGCCGCGGCCTGCCCAAGGTGCTGTCGATCGCGGACGTCGACCGCATGCTGACGCGCGCCAAGGAGCTCACCCAGACCGACGTCTCGCCGGCACAGCGGCTGCGCGCGCTGCGGCTCTATTGCCTGCTCGAAGTGCTCTACGCCACCGGCCTGCGTGTCTCCGAACTGGTCTCGCTGCCGCTCGCCGCCGCGCGGCGCGACGCGCGGATGATCGTGGTGCGCGGCAAGGGCAACAAGGAACGGCTGGTGCCGCTCAACGACGCCTCGCGCCACGCGATGGCGGATTATCTGGCGGCGGTGGCAGTGATGCAGCCGGAGAAGAAGAAAGCCGCGCCCTCGAAATGGCTGTTTCCCTCCTTCGGCGAGAGCGGCCACCTGACGCGGCAGCATTTCGCCCGCGACCTCAAGGAGCTTGCGGCCGCCTCCGGCCTCGCCCCGCGACTGGTCTCGCCGCATGTGCTGCGCCACGCCTTTGCCAGCCATCTGCTGCACAATGGCGCCGACCTGCGGATCGTGCAGACCCTGCTCGGCCACACCGATATCTCGACCACCCAGATTTACACCCATGTGGTCGAGGAGCGGCTGAAGAGCCTGGTCCGCGACCTGCATCCGCTGGCGGAAAAATGACGGCCGCCTTGACTTCCGCGACATCTCCGCAGAAAGAGCGTCACCTGCCTGCGACCCGCAACGTGCGTTCGGCCCGGGATGCACGTTAACCAATTGAAGTTACGAAACTTCTCTTTCCCACGCGGAAACCGCTTCGTCCCCCGCACTGTTCCTCCCTATATTGAGTTGATGCCCGACCCGATGCGCAGCTATCTCGACTTCGAAAAACCCGTCGCCGAGCTTGAATCCAAGATCGACGAGTTGCGCGCGCTTGCGGCCAGCGGCAGCGACATCGGCGACGAGGTCGCGCGGATCGAAGACAAGGCGGCGCAAGCGCTCACCGAGCTCTATGCCAATCTGACGCCGTGGCAGAAGACGCTGGTCGCGCGCCACCCGCAGCGCCCGCACTTCACCGATTTCATCAACGGGCTGGTCACCGAATTCACGCCGATGGCCGGCGACCGCAAATTCGCCGACGACGAGGCGCTGATCGGCGGCTTCGGCCGTTTTCGCGGCGAGAGCATCTGCGTGGTCGGCCAGGAGAAGGGCGCCACCACCGACAGTCGCATCAAGCACAATTTCGGCATGGCGCGCCCCGAGGGCTATCGCAAGGCGGTGCGGCTGATGGAGATGGCGGACCGGTTCGGCATCCCCGTGCTGTCGATCGTCGATTCCGCCGGCGCCTATCCCGGCATCGGCGCGGAGGAGCGCGGCCAGGCCGAGGCGATCGCGCGCTCGACGGACGCCTGCCTGTCGCTCGGCGTACCCAATGTCGCGATCGTCACCGGCGAGGGCATGTCCGGCGGCGCCATTGCGATTACCACCGCCAACCGCGTGCTGATGTTCGAACACGCGATCTACAGCGTGATCTCGCCGGAAGCGGCGTCCTCGATCCTGTGGCGCGACGGCAGCAAGGCGCAGGAAGCCGCCAACAGCATGAAGATCACCGCCCAGGACATGCTGCGCTTCGGGGTGATCGACCAGATCCTTAAAGAGCCCGCCGGCGGCGCCCACCGTGACGCCGAGGCGATGATCGCCACCACCGGCGATGCCATCGCCCAGGCGCTCGGCGACCTACGAAATCTTGATCCGGATGCGGTGCGCAAGCAGCGGCGGCAGAAGTTCCTCGATATCGGCCGGAAGCTCGGCTAGCCTGCCCGAACGACCGGATTTTTCCCCGAATTGGCCGATTTGGCCGCAATTAGGCCCCGAGGCGGGTCTTTAACATTCCTTGAACCATGCCCGCTAGCATAGGGACGGGTCGACCCTGTTTGGGTTGCGAGCAGGGGGACCGAAGGCTAATATTTTAGACAATGGCTTCAGGGCATATTCGCCGTGTTGGGGTCGCGAAAATTGCCCGGTGGGTGTGGAGCTTCGACTTGATTCATCGCACGCTCGTTCGCGCGCTTGTCACCTCCGCCGCTCTTGCGGTGGGCGTGCTGCTTGCCGGCTGTGACACCGACCAAGTCTCGCTCGCCACCAACGCCAAGGCCAACCAGCCGGTCTCGCCCAAGCTCCTCGCCGCCATGGTCGAGAAGGACATGGACCTCCAGTCGCCGATCCTGGTGCGGCTGTTCAAGCAGGAAGCCGAGCTCGAGGTCTGGAAGCAGACCCGCTCCGGCGATTTCGCGCTGCTCAAGACCTATCCGATCTGCCGCTGGTCGGGCGATCTCGGCCCCAAGGTCCGCGAAGGCGACCGCCAGGCGCCTGAGGGGTTCTATTCGATCAACCCCAGCCAGATGAATCCGCAGTCGGCCTATTATCTGTCGTTCAACACCGGCTATCCCAATGCCTTCGACAAGGCGCTCGGCCGCACCGGCTCGGAGCTGATGGTGCATGGCGACTGTTCGTCGCGCGGCTGCTACGCGATGACCGACGAGCAGATCGCGGAAATCTATTCGCTCGGCCGCGAGTCCTTCTTCGGCGGCCAGAAGGCGTTCCAGTTTCAGGCCTATCCGTTCCACATGACGCCGGCCAACATGGCCAAGCACCGCAACAACCCGAACATGCCTTTCTGGAAGATGATCAAGGAAGGCAACGATCATTTCGAGGTGACGAAGCGGGAGCCGAAGGTCGACTTCTGCGAGAAGAAGTACGTCTTCGACGCCGCCAAGCCGCCGGATGCGACGCGCGATCCGGTGTTCAATGCCGCCGCGAAGTGCCCGGCCTATGTGATCCCCGACGACATCGCGAACGCCGTGCGCGAGAAGGAACAGCAGGATAACACCGAGACCGCGAGGCTCGCCGCCAAGGGCATACCTGTGGCGCGCCTCAACACCGGTATCGACGGCGGCATGAACGCGATTTTCGCCTCGAAGATTCCGGAAGGCAACACCGGTCTCTCCGAGGGCGGCGACAGCCAGTCGCTGCAGACCCTGGCACTGTCGCGTGCCCCCGGCACGATCCCCGGAACGGTCAATCCGCCGCACCCGAATCTCGCCGTCCAGCCGGAGGAGCCGGTGGTGGCGACGACGGCGACCGCGACATCGACACGCGTTGCGACGGCGGCACCGGCCGGCAAGTCCGAAGGATTCTTCTCCAGCTTCGCCCGCAAGGTCGGGCTCGGCGGCACTGCCGACGTGACCCACGTGGCCGCCGCCCCCTCGCCGGCCCCCGCGCCGAAACTCGCCGAGGCCAAGCCGCAATCGGTGCTGCGCGTCGCGCCGAAGCCCGCGACCAAACAGGCCGCGAAGCCGGCGCTGAAGCCCTCGGTCACCGACACGGCCGCAGCCGCTCCGGCGCCCGCACCTGTAACCAACACCCAGCTCGCCGGCTCGACGCCGGTGATACAGTCGAACTCGTTCGACACCCGCTTCTCGGCGATGAAGTAAGCGCGGCGGCGCTTTCCGGATTTTGATGGTCAGTTCGGTGCTCCTTGAGGCGCGCGAATTTCGACCGATGCGCGCCCCAGCCCAGCCGTCGTCCCGGCGAAAGCCGGGACCCATAACCGCCAAATTTGGTTGTGACAGGGAACGCGGCCCCAGCGTCGTGCGACAATTTTCATTCGTGGTAATGGGTCCCGGCTTTCGCCGGGACGACGCTGAATGTGTTGCGCCGACGCGCCCCTCAATCGGGTGAGACGGACGGACGGATTCATACACCGAGTTGCACTTTCGATAAACCGAAATCTTTTTGCTGCGAGGACTTGCGCCGTCGGGCAAATCAGTGCCAACGAGACGCGCTACCCGTCATGCCGGGAAGATCGCGAAACGATGCACGATGCATTTCGCGCGTCGTATCGTCTGCCGCGCGTTACCGCGAATTTAGCAACCTATCCCTCGAATTAATGCTCCCGACAGGACGCCGTAATGCTGCGGCGATATGTTTCTCATCAGCCATATGAGGCAACCACTCCTGGGAGACATCATGTCAGACGACAACAACAAACTGCATCGCAAGCCGCTGTCGGCCCGGCGGCTCACGCTGCTCGGCTCCGTTGCGATGATCGGCGCCGCCGTCGCTGTTGCGGGTCCGTTGAGCCATGGCGGATTTATCGGACAGGCGCTCGCGGCCACGCCGATATCACAGACGCAAGGTCCCGCGGGCTTCGCCGACCTGGTCGCGAAGGTCAAGCCGGCCGTCATTTCGGTCCGCGTGAAGCTGGACGAAGGCAGCAATGCAAACGCATCCGGTCCCGAGGCGGAGAACCTGCCTCCGTCCATGAAAGGCACACCCTTCGAAAAATTCTTCCGACAATTCGGTCCCGATGGCTCGCCTGGCGGCAGCATGCAGCGCCATGAGATCATCACCGGCGTCGGCTCCGGCTTCTTCATTTCCGCGGACGGTTATGCCGTGACCAATAATCACGTCGTCGATCATGCCACGTCGGTACAGGTCACGACGGACGACGGCGCCATCTATACGGCGAAGGTGATCGGCACCGATCCGAAGACCGATCTTGCGCTCATCAAGGTCGAGGGCAAGAAGGACTTCACGTACGTCAATCTTGAAAGCCAGGTTCCTCGCGTCGGCGACTGGGTCGTCGCGGTCGGCAACCCCTATGGCCTTGGCGGCACCGTGACGGCCGGCATCATCTCGGCCGAAGGGCGCGATATCGGCTCAGGCCCCTATGACAACTACATCCAGATCGACGCACCGATCAACAAGGGCAATTCCGGCGGCCCGACCTTCGACACCAATGGCAACGTGATCGGCGTCAACACCGCGATCTATTCGCCGTCCGGCGGCTCGGTCGGCATCGGCTTCGACGTGCCGGCAACGACCGTCAAGATGATCGTCGCCCAGCTCAAGGAGCACGGCTCCGTGACGCGCAGCTGGCTTGGTGTGCAGGTGCAGCCGGTCACGGCGGGCATTGCCGAAAGCCTCGGCCTGAAGCAGGCCAAGGGTGCACTGGTCGACCAGGCCGAGCCGAATACGCCGGCGGCACAGGCCGGCATCCAGCCGGGCGACGTGATCACGTCGGTCAACGGCAACGCGGTCAAGGACTCGCGAACCCTGGCGCAGGAGATTTCAGCGATGGCGCCGGGCAGCTCGGCGAAGCTCGACATCCTGCGCAAGGGCGAGGCGCAGACCATCACGGTGACCCTCGCCAAAATGCCAAATGATACCCAGAAAATTGCCCGAGCGGACGAGTCCGAGCAAGGATCGAAAGGCATTCCCCATCTCGGTCTGTCGGTTGCGCCGTCAGGCGACGTCGGCGGTGCCGGCGACAGGGGCGTTGTGGTCACGGCGGTCGAGCCGGACGGTCCGGCGGCCGAGCACGGCATGCAGTCCGGCGATGTCATCCTTGCGGTCGGAGGCAAGAGCGTCAGCTCCGCTGCGGACTTGCGCAATGCGCTTTCGGAAGCGAAGTCCGAGGGCAAGCATGATATCCTGATGCGCGTGAAGACATCGGACAATACCCACTTTGTCGCCATGCCGATCGGCTAGGCATGACGACCGGCCTGCCGTCGCGTGGCTCCTAGCGCGACGGCAGCGCCCAATATCGCTGCGCCGCGCGGGTTGCGCGGCGCGCTCGCGTCTCAAGCGCATTCACCGGACGGGCAAGCAATGAAAACATCCTATTTATGTGCGATCGGAATCGCCTGCACGGTATCGGCCGCCGTCGCAGGCTTCGCTCTCGCATCCGACGTCGCGGCTGGCCCTTCAAGGACCGATCTCGGCCTTCTCGCGGGCGTGATGCAGCTCGTGCAGCAGGACTACGTGCATCCGGTCGATTCGGGCGAGCTTACCGACGCGGCCCTGAAGGGAATGCTGTCCCGCCTCGACCCACACTCCGCCTACATGACCGAGCCGGAATTCCACGAGTCCACCGAGGATATGAATGGAAAGTTCGGCGGCATCGGCCTCAAGATCCTGGATCACAACGGGTTGCCGACCGTTCTCTCGCCGATCGACGACACCCCGGCCGCCAATGCGGGCTTGCAGCCGGGCGACGCGATCGTTTCGGTCGACGGCCAAACCACGTATGGCGCCGATCTGATGGAGGTGATCAGGAAGATTCGCGGAGAACCGGGAACGATCGTGAGATTGACGATCCTGCGCAATGGCACGCCTCCCTTCGATGTGCCCCTCACCCGGCAAGTCATTGAAGTCCACAGCGTCAAGTCGAAGCTGGAAGCGAATGACATGGGATATCTGCGGATCAGCGAGTTCGGCCAGGAGACGCCGAAGGAGCTGAACCAGGCGATCTCGACGCTACAGCGCGAAGCCGGCGGCAAGCTTTCCGGCGTCGTTCTCGATTTGCGAAACGATCCCGGCGGCCTGCTCGCCTCCGCGGTCGACGTCTCCAGCGATTTCCTGAACGGCGGCACCGTCGTCTCGATTCGCGGGCGCAACGGCAGCGACGATCAAGCGTTCACGGCTCCTGCAACAGGCGCGTTGCTGCCGGACACCCCGATGGTGGTTCTCGTCAACGGCGCCTCCGCGTCAGCGTCCGAGATCGTTGCAGGCGCGCTGCAGGATCGCCACCGCGCGACGGTGATGGGAACGCAAAGTTTCGGCAAGGGATCCGTTCAAACCATCATTCCGATCAAGGGCCACGGCGCCCTGCGGCTGACGACGGCGCTTTACTACACGCCGTCAGGCCGCTCCATTCAGGGCGATGGGATCACACCCGACACCGTCATTGAGGCGGCCAAGGATCAACAAATCGCAAACTCCCTGGTTTGGCGCGAAGCCCAGCTCCACGGGTCATTCGCCAATCCCGGAACGCTGTCAAAATCCGACGCTGCGCCGGCGGCCAAGGGCGCATCCCCCGAGAGTGCTTCCCCGCCGATCAAGGAACAACTGATCGGAACCGATCAGGACAGCCAGCTCAAGGCAGCACTGAATTTTCTCGAACGCCCGCCGGCAGCGAATCCATCCATCATCCGCACGAGTGCACCGGGATGATGCGCCTTCGGTCTGGCGGCAGACTCTCTGCACCTCTCCCGCTTGCGAGGGCTTTGCGCAATCGCCTCTGCGGGAGTGTGAGGGCCTGTATCAGGGATTTTTTTGCTTGCTCTTGGACGGCGCGCGAGGATGTACGGCCTCGTTTGCCCAGCCGATCGACAGTATTGCGGAGCGGCGGTCATGCCGGAACTCCGATTGGGCGCAATATTGCCCATCGTTTGAGGTTCATGGCCAGGCAGAGAAGGCGCAGATGAGTGTGGTTGCGTGCCAAGCCCAGATAGCGAGCGCGGGCCCAGCCGTAGACGCCCTTGAGGCGCGCGAAGACTTGCTCGACCGGCGCGCGGCGCCGTCCCACGGCATCGTTGAAGCGCTTCTGTCGCTCGGTCAGGGCATGATGCTTGTTGGGCCGGAACATCAGCCGCGGCTTGATGCCCCGGGCCGCGAGCCCGGCGCGGCGCTCGTGCTTGTCATAGGCTTGGTCGGCGTAGACCGCCTTCTCGTCACCGCTGATCAACTCGTCGGCCGGCACCGTGTCGTTGACCGCGGCGTCGGTCAGCTTGCTGCGACGGATGATCGCCGAGCTCTGGTCGACGCCGACATGCGCCTTGTAGCCGAAGTACCGCTTGCCACCCTTCTTGGTCCATCGCGCATCCGCATCGCGCTCGCTGTTGACCAGCTTGCTCGGCGCGCGCCCGTCCGGGCCGGGCGGCAGTGGCTCCTTCGGTGGCTTCGGCGGCTTCACCGCCGACGGGATCAGGCTGGCATCGATCAATGTGCCTCGGCGCAGCACCAGCCCGCGCGCGTCGATCTGGCGCAGGATCTCGGAGAACAGCGTCTCGTCCAGACTGGCCTGCTGCAAAGCTTCGCGGAAGCGCCAGATCGTCGTGTGGTCGGGCGTCTCGTCACCGAGCACAAAGCCGCAGAATTCTCGGAACGAGGTCCGGTCATCGAGCGCTTCTTCCAGCTCCGGATCGGACAGCCCGTACCATTGCTGCAACAGCAGCGCCTTAAACATCACCAGCCGCGGATAGGGCGGCGCGCCACGCTCCGGTTCCGGGAGGCCGCGCAGCACGCGCTCGATAGCCGCCCAATCGACCAGCTCGCAAATCCGCCTCAGCACCGCACCCCCTTTCCCCCGCCGCGACGCCAGCGCATCTGCGAAGCTCGCTTGCCCAACCTGCCGATACGCCATCCCCAGCTCCATGTTCAGCTCGGTCTTAGAGAATCGCAGATTCGCCTTTACGCAAAGCCCTCGCAAGCGGGAGAGGGAGCGCAGTTCCCTCGCGGCTGCCATTCGATCTAGTCGCATGCCACGCTAGATCGCACTCAAGCCTAGCCATCCCGTGTAGACTCCGACGAGCACGATGAGCGCCGCGGAAGCGTAGGGCGCCCGGCGGGCGAAGCCGCTGAAGCCGGTCCAGTGCCGTTCGATATGACGCAAGCTCAGCGCTGCCAGCACGCCGGCTGAGACCATCGTGATCGCCAGCCCAATTCCGAAGCACACCACCAGCGTGAAGCCGAGGCTGAACTGCTTGAGCTGGATGCAGAGCAGCAGCACGGTGATCGCTGCCGGGCAAGGGATCAGGCCGCCGGAGAGGCCGAACAGCACGATCTGCCATGTCGTGACCGTCCGCCCCGCAAAGCGCTTGCGGATATCGGCGGCATGAGCGCGCGCGTGAGCGTCGTCCTCCTCGCCGAGGTTCATGTGCGAATGGTCATGCTCTTCAAAGGCGTCCTCGAACACCTTGCCGCGTCCGCGCAGCGATAACGCCACCTGGAACGCGTGCGGCTCGGGAATCTCCTCGATGCTTTCGAGGAAGCCGTCCTTGCCGGCGAATGCAAACGACTGCCGCGCCCCATCGGGCCGCTGCGTTTCCAGAACCATCTCTTCCGGCGGTGGCAGCGCGCCATGCTCGGCACGAAGGCGCCAGCGCGGCGGCACGCCGTCCTCGAAAATCTTCAGTATCAGCACGGCGCCGCCAGTTTCGATCCGCTTTGCCTCGTCATCATGATGATGGTGGTGATGGTCTTCGGCGTTTTGTTCGCGCCAGGTGCGCCAGGCCATCCAGACGGCGATGCCGACGATCACCACGCTCGATGCGATCTGGAACCAGGCCTCGCTCGCTTCGCCGCTCCATTGCCGGCCGAAATACAATCCGCCGAGCGCCACCGCCCACACAATGGCGGTATGCGAGATCGCGGCCGAGAGACCGAGCAGCGCTGCCTGCAGCACGGTGCCGCGCACCGCGATGATGAAGGCCGCCATCATGGTCTTGGAATGGCCCGGCTCCATGCCATGCAGCGCGCCGAGCAGAATTGCGCTCGGCACGAACAGCCACGCATGGGCTGAGCCCTGCTGCAGCAATTGTGCAAGCCCGGTCATCGCTTCACTTGAGATAGGTGCGGACGACGTCGATCAGGTCCGCAGCACCCTGGGCCCTCTCGGGATCCTTCTCGTGCGCGGGATCGACGACGTGATGACGAATATGGTCCTCGAGCAGCTCGGCGGTCAGCCCGTTCACGGCCCCGCGCACCGATGCGACCAGCATCAGCACATCGGCGCAGCCGAGCTCGGTTTCGAGCGCACGCTCGACCGCCTCGATCTGCCCCTTGATGCGCCTGACGCGGCCGACGAGCTTCGATTTGTGCTTGATGGTGTGCGACATGAACCTAATATAGGGGGGTACCCTATATGGATCAAGCACCGAGTGGACTACTCGGGTTCCCGGCGACCGACGTCTTCAAGTCTTCATCCGGCGGGCACATCCCCGAGGCAAGCTGCAGTCGCCACATCGTGACTGGCGCGCGATTGGCAAGAGCGCCCACGTTCAACTTGAAGCCGGTCTCCGTCGGCCGGGCGCGTAGATGGGAGATTGAGATGGATGATCGAACCGTGCGGGCAGCGCTGCAGCGCCATTGGGCGGCTTCGGATGCCAGCGACTTCGAGGTCGAACATCAAATCTATCATGAGGACGCCGTGCTCGACTATCCGCAATCGGGCGAGCGGATCCGGGGCCGGCGCCACATTCAGGAGAGCCGGACCGTCCAGCCGAACAAGAAGCACTTCACGGTCCGGCGGATGATCGGCAGCGGCGATCTCTGGGTCACGGAATTCGTGCTGACTTATGACGGCATCCCGTCCTACACCGTGAGCATCATGGAATTCCGCGACGGGCTGGTGGCCCACGAAACGCAGTATTTTGCTGACCGGTTTGAGCCGGGACCCTCGCGTGCGCATCTTGCCGAGCGAATGGATGGTAAATAACCGGCCGCACCGGAAAGCTCCCGATCCGGCCTCGATCACTGGTGGTTACACAATGCGACCCCTTCGGTATTCCATCAACGTCACATTGGACGGGTGCTGCGATCATCGTGCAATGTGCGCGGACGAAGACTTGCATCGTCACGCGGCCGAGAACCTCGCGCAGGCCGATGCCCTCCTCTTTGGTCGGGTCACCTACGAAATGATGGAGGCCGCGTGGCGTCCGCCGGCGCGGACGGGAGTGAGGCCTGACGGGATGGCCGATTGGATGGAACCCTTCGCTCGGACGATCGACGCGGCAAAGAAGTACGTCGTGTCGAGCACCCTGGACCGGGTCGATTGGAACGCGGAGCTCGTGCGCGGGGATCATCTGGAGAAGGCCGTCCAGCAGCTGAAGCGGGAGTCGGGTAAGGGACTGCTCGTGGGAGGCGTGAAGGTCCCGCTGGCGCTGGCGGAGCTGGGATTGATTGATGAGTACGAGTTCGTGGTGCAGCCCAGGCTGGCGGGCCACGGGCCGACCTTGTTCGCAGGGCTATCGAAGCGTGTCGACTTGAAGCTCGTGAGCCGGCTGGAGTTCGGCTCGGGCGCGGTGGCGATGCGGTATCAGCCTAGACGATAGCCATCTGGCTTGTCCGCTTCGCCTCACGGCGCGAGATACCGCAGCAACTCCGGATCGCTTCGCACCTCGCCCGCGGCACCCTGCAGCGCGACGCGGCCACGGTCCAGCACATAGGCGTAATCGGCGACGCGCAGCGCGAGGTCGAGATGCTGCTCGACGATGACGACCGCGATCTCCCTGGCGAGTTCGATCAATCGCTCGGTGATTTCCTCGATGACGCCGATCCAGACGCCCTCGGTCGGCTCGTCCAGCAACAGGAGCTTTGGATTGCCGAGCATGGCGCGGCCGACCGCCAGCATCTTGCGCTCGCCGCCGGACAGCGTGCCGGCCGGCTGGTCGAGGCGCTGGCCGAGCTTCGGGAAGATGGTCAGCACCCGATCGACCGCGCGCGCCGCATCCGGATTGGACAGCGAGCCGACCGCGAGATTGTCGCGCACCGAGAGGCGGGCGAACACCGAATGCTCCTGCGGCACGTAGCCGATGCCCGAGCGCACGCGCTCCTCGGTGCGGCGGCGCGTGATGTCGCGGCCGTCGAAGAACAACTCGCCCTTCGAGCTCGCGAGCTCGCCGACGATGGTCTTCATCAGCGTGGTCTTGCCGGCGCCATTGCGGCCCAGCACGGCAACGCCGCCGCGCCAGGGAATGCCGATGTTGACGTCGAACAGCACCTGGCTGCGGCCATAGCCGGCATCGAGATGCCTGATATCGAGGAATGACTGGTCAGGCACGGCGCAGATAAATCTCCTGGACGCTCTTGTTGGCCTGGATCTCCGCAACGGTGCCCGACGCCAGCACCCTGCCCTGGTCGAGCACGGTGAGGCGGTCGCAGATGTCGCGGATGAAATCCAGATCGTGTTCGACGATGACGAGCGAGCAATGCTGCTTGATCGGCTGCAGCAATTCGCCGGTGACGCGGCGCTCCTCGAGGCTCATGCCTCCGGTCGGCTCGTCCAGCAGCAGCAGCCGCGGCTTGCCGGCCAGCGCCATCGCGATCTCCAGCCATTGCTGCTGGCCGTGCGACAGATTGGCGGCGGCCTCATGGGCGCGATCGGCGAGCCGGAACTGGGTCAGCATCGTCATCACCTGGTCGTGCAGCGCGCGGCGGGTGCGCGAGAACACGAGATCAAGCAGCGAGGACTGCCCCTGCAGCGCCAGCAGGATGTTGTCGTACAAGGTCAGCGTCGGCAGCACGGACGTGATCTGGAACTTGAGGCTCATGCCGGCGCGGGCGCGCTCGGTCGGCGTGAACGCGGTGATATCGGTGTTGACGAAAGAGACCTTGCCTGATGTCGGCACCTCGGCGCCGGCGACGCATTTCATCAGCGTGCTCTTGCCAGAGCCGTTCGGGCCGATCAGGCCGTGAAACTCGTTCTCGCCGACGGTGAGCGCCGCCCCGTCAAGCGCGGTGAGCTTGCCGAATATCTTGCTGATGCCTGACGCCTCAAGGAGCGGCATTGCGCGTCTCCTTTGGTGCCTTGTTCGGAGTCTTGTTAGGCCCCTTGCCGAACCGGCCGACCCGCTCGCGCTCGTCGAGCAGGAAGGAGATCAACCCGAGCGGGCGGAACATGATCACGAGCAGCAGCAGCACGCCGAGAATGATCGGCCAGATGTCGCGGTAATTGTCCGACAGCCAGAAGCTGACGCCCTCGATGATGACGGTGCCGATGACGGCGCCGATCAGCGTGCCGGAGCCGCCGAACAAAACGTAAAGCACGACCTGGGTCGAGAACACGACACCCAGCATATTGGGCCAGACGAAGCCCTCGTGGAAGGCATAGAGGCTGCCGGCAAGCCCGGCGATGGCGCCGCCGACGGCGAACACGATCGCCTTCAGATGCTGGGCTTTGTAACCAAAGAAGGCGATGCGCTGCTCGTTCTCGCGGAGACCTGCGAGCGCCAGGCCGAATTGCGAACGCACCAGGAAGCGACAGAGCAGATAGACGACGACGAGGATGCCGAGCGCCATGTAGTAAAACACCGGTCCTTCGTCGATGTCGGTCGAGCCGAGCGACAGTGACGGGATCGACGGGATGCCGTTCTGGCCGCCGAGATAGTACCAGCCGCGCGCCAGCCGGTCGGCCGCGTAGGAGCCGGTCAGGGTGCCGAGCGAGACGAAGATCACGCTGGAGGGATGCCGTCCTAGCAGCAGGAAGCCGCCGAGCAGGAGCGCTGCGGTCAGCCCGATCAGTGTTCCCGCGGGCAGGATCAGGAAGATCGAGGTGACGTTGAGATCGCGCGCCAGCAGCGCCACGCCGTAACCGGCCGAGCCGAAAAACAGCGCCTGGCCGAAGCTCATGATGCCGGCATAGCCCCACACCAGGTCGAACGACAATGCGAACAGCGCGAGGATGATCACGCGGGTGGCGAACACCGTCAGGTAATCCTGCAGAACCAGCGGCAGGACCAGCGCGATCAACAGCACCAGTCCCTCCACGATCGGCAGGACCTTTCCTCCTGCCGTCATACGTCCCGCCGGCCGGCTTTCGGCCGGTGCACTTTCACCCGTCACGACATCCGGTCCTTCGCTGAGCTCAGCGACGGCCTGCTTTGCTGCACCCATCGTCGCTCAGCATTCCTTGGGATCGACGAGGCCGTTGCTGCGTGCCACGACCTCGTAGGTCCCGCCCTTGGCGACGGCAGTATACATGTTCATCTTGCAATGGCGCTTGCCCGGCACCATCTCGGCCGGCCCGCCCGGACCCTCGGCGATCTTGGCGTGATCGAGCGCGGCCGCAACCGAATCGCGGTCGACCTTGCCGGCCTCCTTGACCGCCGCCTCCCACAGCTTGAGGCCGCGATAGGTTCCGGTGGCGGCGCTGCCGGCCGCGAACAGGAAGGTGCCCGGGAAATCCTTGTCATAGGCCGCCTGGATCTTGGCGCTGACCGGATCGTCCTTGGTCAGCACCTTGAAATAGTCGAGGCAGCTCGCCAGCCCCTCGATCTCGTTGGCCTGATTGATGGCAAGCGTGTTCTCGTCATAGTAGACGCAGGCGAGCCGTCCACCGTTCTTGAGGAAACCGGCTTCATAGAGCTGCTTGAAGAACGGGCCGACGCCCGGCGGGATCACGGTGTTGAAGACGACGTCGACCTTGTTGGAGATGATCCGGTTCACAGTGGACGAGAAGTCGACCTGGTCGAGCGGGTAGTATTCCTCGAACACGACCTCGCCGCCGTTGTCTTCGATCACCTTGCGGGCATAGACATTGAGCGTATGCGGCCAGACATAATTGGCGCTCGGCAGCGCGAACTTCTTGCCGCCGTTCTTGATCAGCCAGGGGATGAACTCGTCGCATTGCTGCGCCGGGGTCGGCCCGGTACAGAACAGATAGGGCGTGCACTCCTTGCCCTCGTAGAGCTGCGGATAGATGTAGAGCGTCTTGCCGCGCGCCACGATCGGGTCCTTGATCGCATTGCGCATCGACGAGGTGATACCCCCCAGCACCATGTCGACCTTGTCGCGCTGGATCAGCTTGCGGACGTTGCCGACGGCGACCGATTCGTTCGACGCAGTGTCCTCGATATAGAGTTCGAGCGGCCGGCCGAGCAGGCCGCCGCCGTCGTTGATCTGCTTGATCACCATCTTGGCGACGTTGGCGTCGGCGTTGCCGGCATAGGCGATCGGACCGGTCAGGTCGGTCGCGATGCCGACCTTGATCGGGGCTTCGGCGGCATTGGCCCAGTCGGGCCGGATCACCCAGCTTCCGACGCCGGTCGCGAGCGCACCGGTCGTGAAGGCGAAATTGCTCATGAAGCGGCGGCGTGTGAGATTGAGATCCATGGACATCTGACTAAACCCCTTTTCCAGCAATGAGGCCCTGCGGCCGGAATTTGATGAAGGCGATGGCGAGTACGAAGACGAGGACGTCGGCAACGACCGGTGACATCACCCATGGCAGCGCCGCGCTGAGCGTGCCGATCACGCCGGCGCCGGCGACCGGCCCGATGAAGGATCCGACCCCGCCGACCATGACGGCGACAAAACCCTGGATCAGGAAGCGGATGCCGAGATCGGCGAACAGGCTGAACACCGGCACGATCAGCGCGCCGGCGAGCCCCGCCAGCGCCGCGCCGAACGCGAAGGTCGTGCCGTAGATCAGCGGCGTCGAAATTCCCGACGCCCGCGCCAACGCCGGATTCTCCAGCGTGGCACGCACGCGCAACCCAAAACTGGTGCGCGACAGCAAGAGATAGCAGGCGGCCATCACCAGCAGCGTGATCACGATGATGGTGAAGCGCCAGGCCGAGATATGGATCGAGCCGATATCGATCGAGCCGCCGATCGGCTCCGGCACCGTGAGATAGAACCCGCCGATCAACGTGCGCACGCTCTCGCGGATGATCAGGCCGAGCGCATAGGTGCCGAGCATTGCCACGATCGGCGCGGCGTAGAAGCGCCGGATGATCAGCGCCTCCAGCACGAATCCGAGCGCGCCGACCACGAAGGGCGCGGCGACCATGCCGGCCCAGATTGGCACACCATGGCTGTACGCGAGATAAGTGACATAGGCCCCGAGCAGGACGAACTCGCCCTGCGCGAAGTTGAAGATGCCCATCATGCTGGCGATGATGCCGAGCCCGAGCACGACCAGAACGATGATCGCGCCGAAGCTCACGATCTCGAACGCCGCGGCGAAGGTGCTAGCCATGGTGTCCGATCCGTCCCGCTTGCGTCTGCAACAAGGAGCGCCTCACATCTTCTTCCAGTCGCCGGCCTGTTCGAAGGCATGCGCCGCGCGGTAGATGGCCTGCTCCTCGAACATCCGGCCGACCAGCATCAGGCCGACGGGCAGCCCGTCGACCATGCCGCAAGGCAACGACATCGCCGGGTGATGGGTGATGTCGAACGGCGCGGTGTTGGTGATCATCTCGAGCGCGCGGGCGATATAGTCTTCGCGGCTGGCATTAGGCTCGGGCAACTTCGTTGCCTTCATCGGCGTGGTCGGCAGCAGCAACAGGTCGTAATCCCCAAAGGCCTTGTCGTAGGCCGCGGTCAGGCGCCTGCTGATGTTGAGCGCCTTGCCGTAATAGCGCGGGCCGAAATTGTTGTTGATGTAGGTGCCGAGCAGCAGGAACAGCTTGGTGGTTTCCGACAGGGAATCCGCCTGGCGTCGCCAGCCGCGATGGAAATCCATCAGCGACGTCGAATAGAGGTCGGAGCGGCTGAGGCCGTAACCGTCGCCATACATCATGGTCTGGGTCATGCCTTCGGTGCCGATCGGCGTCCAGATCGCGGGGCCCATCATATGCATCGGGATCGAGACGGTCTCGACCGACGCGCCGAGGTCCTTGAAGCGCTTCGCCGCCTCGCGCACGCTCTCGTTCACCGCGGCTTCTGCGCCTGCCTGTTCAAAACCTTCCTTGAGGATACCGATCTTCATGCCCTTGACGCCGGCGCCGAGCGCCTTGGTGTACTGCTCGACGATCGGCGCCTTGATGCGCGGATCGTAACCGTCGTCGCCCGCGAGCACCTCGAGCAGCAGCGCATTGTCTTCCACCGTCGCGGTCATCGGGCCGGTGTGGTCGACGAAGATCTCGATCGGCATGATGCCGGTATAGGGCACGAGGCCCCAGGTCGGCTTCATGCCGTAGGTTCCGCAGAACGAGGACGGCATGCGGATCGAGCCGCCCTGGTCGCCGCCGATCGCCATGTCGACCTCGCCGAGCGCGACGACGACGCCGGAGCCCGATGACGAGCCGCCGGCCGAATAGCCCATCTTGTGCGGATTGTGCACCGCGCCAACGGCGTTGGTGTGGCTGCCGCCGGACATGCAGAAGGATTCGCAGTGCACCTTGCCGGCAATCTCGGCGCCGGCGTCGAGCATGCGCGTGACGATGGTGGCGTCGAAATCGGGCACATAGCCCTCCAGCGTCGCCGAGCCGTTCATCATGGGCACGCCGGCCAGCATGATGTTGTCCTTCAGCGCCACCGTCTTGCCCTTCAGCTTGCCGCTTGCCGCGCCCTTCACCGTCGACTTGCGGTACCAGGCGTTGCGCGGATTCTCCTCCGGCGAGGGCCGGTAGCCCGGCGTGCGCGGATATTTCACCTCGGGGACTTCGTCCGGCAGCGAGCCGACGAGATTGTAGGCTTCGATCGAGCCCTGCATCAGGCCGCGGAACGAGGCCACGTCCTCATCGGTCAGCGACAGGCCGCATTGATCGGCGACGGCACGAAGTTGCATTGGCGTGGGAAGGACGACTGTCACGGCGCTCTCCTGAAGTTTGATCCCGGTTAGCCCTGGCGTTCCCTGATGATTCTCGAGACGATTTTTGGGACGATCCTTGGGCACGAAGCCGCGGTCCGCTTGACGCTCGCGAACCGCCGGCCTCGTGACACTATTCAAAACGGAAATATTTTCCTTTTCAAGCATTATTTCGAATATCGCATCCGAAAGATGGCCGCACCGCCGGTCAGATCGCCTTGATCACCCTGAAGTCGAGGCCGTCAGCCTCGGCGAGATACATCGGCATCCTGGCATGGCCGCCGCGAACGGTGACCGCTCCGCGCGCGCCGCGATAGACAAGGTTGTCCGCTGCCGCGAGCAGCGGCCGCATGTCCAGCGTGCCGGCGCGGTTGGCGGCCGCTTCGAGCAGGCAGAATCCTTCATACGCGGACTCGCCGCACGATCCGACCGGCGGCGCGAATGGACCGAACATCGCGCGATAGCGATCCCTGAAATCGTCGCCGGCGTGCGAGCCGACGCTGGGGAAATAGCCGGAGGCACAGAACAAATTCTCGGTCTTGTCGGCGCCGACGCCGAGCAGCACGGTTTCGTCGACACAGCCGGCAAAGCGCAGCGTGGTCGCGGCGAGACCGGAATCGGCGAAGGCGCGGTTGAAGGTGATGCAGTCGTTCCCGATCAGCGAGATCAGCACCACATCGGGCTTTGCCGCACGGATGCGCGCCAGATGCGCCTCGTGATTGTCCTCGCCGACCGGCACGAACTCCTCACCGACCACCTGGCCGCCGGTCTCCCTGATGTAGCGCTTCACCGCTCGGTGCGACTGCCATGGCCACACATAATCGCTGCCGATCAGGTACCAGCGCGCGGCCCGCTTGACCTCGGCCAGCCAGTGGATCGAGGGCCGGATCTGCCAGCGCGGCGTCTCGCCGATCGCCACCACGCCCGGCGTGCGCTCGCCGCCCTCGTAGACCGACGCGTAAATGTAAGGAACGCGGTCGCGGGTCAGCTTGCGCAGCGCGACGCGGACCGCGCTGGTGTGCATGCCCATGATGAGATCGACTTCGTCGAACGCGATCGCCTGCTTGGCTTGATCCAGCACTTCGTCGAGCGGCCCGCCGGCGTCATAGACCGACAGCTCGATCTCGCGTCCGAGGATGCCGCCGCGCCTGTTGATCCCGGCGACCGCAAGCTGCGCCGCGCTGGTCGCGCAGGGGCCCCAGACCCCTGGCGAGCCCGTGCAGCAGATGAAGGCCCCGACCCGCAGCCGGCTGCTGGCGCCGCGCCGCCACAACGAGGCACGATCATCCGGCGCCATCGGCCAGCCGGCCGGCGACGACAGGTTTCTCAGCAGCATGGACGGCGGGAATGCAGGACCGCCGCGGACCGGGACGTCTACCGTCGAGAGCACACCATCTCCTGTCTGGCACCAGCACGTTCGGCTGATGACCGCGGCATCTTCGCTCGAAAACGCTCTAGTTCGTCTTGATCACCTTGAAGTCGAGGCCGTCGGCCTCGGCGAGATAGATTGGCATTTCGGCCCGGCCGTTGCGAATCGTAACGGCGCCGCGGGCGCCCGAATAGACGACGTTGCGGGCCGCCGCGAGCAGCGGCCCCATCGACAGCGAATTAGCGCGATTGGCCACCGCCTCCAGAAAGCGCAGCCCTTCGTAGTTGGACTGCCCGACCGAACCGACCGGCGGCGCGTGCGGTCCGAACATGGCACGATAGCGGTTCCGGAAGTCTTCATTGGCACGCGAGGCCACGCAACTGAAATAGCCGGAGGAACAGAACAGGTTCTCGGTGCTATCAGAGCCGATGCCAAGCAGCACCGTCTCGTCCATGGCGCCTGCGAAGCGCAGCGTGGTGGCGGCCAGCCCGGAAGCGGCGAAGGCGCGATTGAAGGTGATGCTGTCCGTCCCGATCAGCGTGATCAGCACGACGTCGGGCTTGGCCGCGCGAATCCGCGCCAGATGCGCCTCGTGATCGTCCTCGCCGAGCGGGACGAATTCCTCGCCGACGACCTGGCCGCCGGCCTCGGCAATGTAGCGCTTCACCGCGCGATGCGACTGCCAGGGCCAGACATAGTCGCTGCCGATCAAATACCAGCGCGAAGCCTTCTTGACGTCGGCCAGCCAGTGGATCGCCGGCCGGCTTTCCGCGCGCGGCGTCTCGCCGATCGCCATCACGCCGGGTGTGCGCTCGCCACCCTCGTAGACCGGCGTGTAGATGTAGGGCACGCGGCCGCTTGTGACCTTGCGCAGCGCGACGCGGACCGCGCTGATATGTGAGCCCATGACCAGGTCGATTTCGTCGAGGGCGATGGCTTGTTCGGCACGCTCGACCACGTCGTCCATCGGGCCGCCGGCGTCGTACATCGACAGCTCGATCTCGCGGCCGAGGATGCCGCCGCGCTTATTGATCTCGGCGACCGCGAGCAGGACGCTGTTGGTGGAGCTCGGACCCCAGATCCCGGGCGAGCCCGAGAAGGTAATGAAATTGCCGACCCGAAGCTTGCTGCTGGTCGCGCGGCGGCGCGACGAGCCGGGCTTGAAGGTCAATGCGAGATCGGCCGCGCAGGACGACGGATTTTTGAACAGCAGCGGCGGCGCGACGGGCAAGCCGCCGTGTGCCTGGAAATTAACCGTCGATAGCACGCCAACTCCTGTCTGGGAGCAATACGCAACGCAGCCAGCGGGGCGGCCGCGGCATCCGCCCTTGGTTGGGGGAATATTCTATGTGAAAATATTGAATATTCAACAATTGAAGTGCATATAGAAACGGCATGAGTTGCCGGACATTCACTCAACCGGGTCAGGACCCAGGTCGCAGCCGTGGCTAAACCGCCGAAAGAAAATTCCCCCATCACCGAACATCTCGCCTACCTGCTCGCGCAAGCGAACCGGGAGATCAACCGGCAGTTGGAGACGCGCCTGAGCAAGGAAGGCGTGCCGGTCGAACAGTGGCGCATCCTGAAAGTGCTGTCCGACGGCAACGGGCATTCGATGGGCGAGCTCGCCGATGCGGTGCTGCTCAACCATCCGACCCTCACCAAGATGATCGACCGCATGGTGTCGGACGCGCTGGTCTATCGCGTCCAGGATCCCAAGGATCGCCGCAAGGTGCTGATGTTCGTCTCCGATCGCGGCAAGGCGCTCTCCAGACGGCTGAACTCGCTCGCCGTGAGTCAGGAAGAGCACATCGTCGAGAGCTATGGCGACAAGTCGACCAACGAGCTCAAGCGCCTGCTGGAAAGCCTGATCGGCAGCGCGAACTGACGGCGAATCACCACCGCACCGGAACATCGAAAAAGAACCCGGTGCCAATGTCGGGTTCCCGCCATCCGGTCCGTCCTCTGGGCGCACCCGCGCCAGCGGAACCCATGACGGCAAGCGATATCGTCAACTGCCCGTCTTCAGTCCGCCCGCGGTGCGGCCTTCGCGACGAAGCGCGAAGGCTCTGATTCATTCCGCCCCATCAGCGAGGACATCCATTCATGACTTCGATCACGCCGTTCCTCTGGCTCGACAACAACGTCCGCGAGGCCGTCGCCTTCTACAAATCGGTATTTCCCAATGCCAAGGTGGAGACCGTCAACGACTTCATGGCGACATTCGAGCTCGAGGGCCAGCGGTTCAACGCCCTCAATGGTGGCCCGAAATTCAAGTTCAATGAGTCGGTATCCTTCTTCATCAGCGTCGAGACCCAGGAGGAGGTGGATTACTTCTGGACCAGGCTCACCGCCGACGGCGGCCAGGAAGGAAATTGCGGATGGCTGAAGGACAAGTTCGGGCTGTCCTGGCAGGTCGTGCCGACGGCACTTGGCCGCTATCTGAGCGACCCCGACCGCCCAAAGGCCGATCGCGCCATGCAGGCCATGATGAAGATGCGCAAGATCGTCATCGCCGATCTCGACAAGGCCCACGCCGGCTGAGATGCGAACATCCCGAGGATGCCGATGGTCGCCGGCGGCTCACTGGAGAGGCCGCCGGGCCAAAGGCTCCGCCCTGTCGGAAGTGACGGCAATCGGAGCCACGTGGCAAAGGAGGTGCCGACGACGGCAACGAATCCAATTGCGAATCGATCAGGGACAAGTTCGACCTGTCTCGGCAGGTTTCCTGGCAGGTTATTCAGGAGTGTTACGGCAAACGTAACGCGGCCGCCTTAGGGCGGCCGCGGCGTTCTTTCATTCGCGCCGTAAGTAAAGTCGTTGGCGGGAGAACTAACGTTCGGGATCCAGTTGCGCCGTTTGGCGCCCGCCGTTCAGTTCCTTCAGCTGGTTCACGTATTCCTCAGGCTTCATCAAAGGGAATGGAGCCTTCAAACCCATGAAGCTGGCGATACGACCAATAAAAGCCGTGCAATTGGTCGTTTCCGCATTCCAAAGCGGCGATGTCGCCTGAAGGTGCCTGATATACGCGAAGACCCGCTTCGCGTCGGGCTCGCTCAAGTACACGCGATAGCTGGCCGTCAAGTATTGCTCATCCAGGTCACCATAGCTCGCTCCGGTCTCGGAGGGCACCCACGTGAGATGTCCGAGCACGTAGGGCAGGACGTCGCCCGCGGGGTGCAGTCCTGCAACGTCGACCTTCCTCTCGCTGGTCTTGCCGAACCAGACAAACGCATGGCCATAAGAAGCTGCCGTGCGGGCACGAAAGTCCACGTAATACGGCCCTTTGGCCGTGGACCTTCGAATCGGTCTCACGTCTGCGGTGGAAGAAGCGCTTGGTCCAGCAACGGCCGCCGCGACAACCGTCCTTGACGACGGCTTATGCGGCTTGTCCTGCCGCAGCGGGGCCTGGTCCGTTTGCGAGGCCAGTTGCTGCGCATTACTGCTGCCGGCTCCCAAAGCCACTGACGCGGCAAGGGCACCAATTCCGGCAAGCAATTGCAGACCGCCCCGTTTCCGTTTCGTTTTTGACACCTTCAAACCCTCACAGAGGCAAGACGGCAGAACGAACCCCGAGCAGCGCCTTCAGCAAAAGCTGAAGGAGCGCGCTGTCCGGGTGGGCCTCGAATTAACCCTTGGTTACGATCGGAGCTTTTCCAACCGGGTACTTGCCGATCGGAGCCTTGCCGACCGGATACTTGCCGATCGGCATCTTGCCAATCGGAGCTTCAACAGCAACCGGCTGCGGATGAGGAAGGTCGGCTGCAGTAGCAGCGGCCATAAAACCGAATGTGGCGGCACCAACGACGAGAATTTTCAGCATCGTAATCTCCGAGATTAGTAGCGTGTGTGCCAACAACTAACCTCCTAACGGCTACGACGCAATTAACGCTGTAACGAGGTTGCACCCGCGCGGCCATTTCTTTGCCGGATGTGGCAAAAACGACACGGAGCGATTGCTTTATGTTGGTTTGCGTCCAGACATAGCGTCGGATGTGAGACCGATATCGCACATCCGGTTCAGAACAGCCTTGGTATAATGCGACCGGTCCGCGCCATATAGTCGCGATACTCGTCGCCAAATGCGTCCAGCATCATCCGTTCTTCTCTGGCAACCCGGCCGAAAAACAACGTCCCAAACCCGATCAGGCCGGACAAACCGGCCACCCAATTCGGCAACAGCAATGCCTGGGCGACAGCCCAAAGCCAGAATGCGGAATACATCGGGTGTCGAATTTTTCGATAAATGCCGTCTGTGATCAGATGATGATTTTCGCGCACATCGAGGCTTACCGACCAGTTCCGACCAAGGGCTCGATGGGTTAGTCGGAACATGACCAACGCCGCAACCGCCAGGAAGACGCCCAGCCAGGCTTGAGCCGGCCGAAAGGCGTACGATGCGAAATGCGGTAAGGCCGTCACAACGTAGATCAACGGCAGAATGCCAAGGCCCGTGAGCGATATCAGCAGCAGGGTGTTTTCGCGAGGGCCTCGGGCACTCCGCAAGACCCTTTCACGGCGGGCACGCCGCGCGAATTCGTAGCGGATCAGATACCAACCGACCGCCATCATCACAAACACGAACTTGGCAATACCAGGCGTCATCGTGAGCCCGGCGCCAGTTTCGCCAGCACGTCGTTGCCGACAGGCTTGCCAACAAGCGCGCCATCTTCGCCGATCATCGAAAGGGCGCCATCCTCGGCGAGGGTCTGGGATTTAGCCGAAACAGGTCCACAGACCAGCATGAAGTAATCGTACAACGCTCGCTTGTCGTTTCCACTGACGAATTGGCAGTGCATCCGGTAGAATCGAAGGCGGATGCGTCGATATACGGCCCGCTCGAGAGTCCGGCTGAATTCAACCAGCCTGATGACTGGGCTGTATTCAGTCGGCAATGACATTTCGGCCATCGGATTGGTATTATAAAAATTCATGATGTCGACCCGCGCCTGATACTCGCCCCAGAAGATGCCGGGCGCCCGGCTGACCCGCTCGACTGCCGCGCGAAAGCGTGTTGCTCCACGATGTAACCCGATCTTGAGCAGAGACGATCCGACCGTGAGAAGCGTGACGGGAATCCCATCGACGCCGAGCGCGGGATCCAGTCTCAGGGCTCGCTCAAGCAGATCGACCGCAATCACGGCACCAAGGCTGTGGCCCACGACGAGTATTTCATCCGCGTCAGAACCGCGGGCCGCCGCGACGATCTCTGTGGCAAATCTGTCCAATCGCCGTTCGATGGTCGGACTGCCGCTCCGAACATAATCGCGAGCAAAAATCCAGTCGTCGAACAACATGCCGATGTGCAGCCAACGCCACGGGCCGGCGAACAGCAACACGAGCATCAGCAAGCCCGCAACAGAGCCGATCAGAAGCGATCCGCCGATATGAACGGCCCAAACGCCGGCCAGCAAAGCGGCGGCCACCAGGATGCCGAACGTCACGAAGGGATACAGAAAGAAGCCCGCATAGTGCCAATTGGTGCGCAAGTAGCCCCGCAGAGCGCCGGCCGCGATGAAATCGAGACAAGCGATGACGCCAAGGGGAATTCGCTGCCAAATGGTTCGACGACTGAAATTTTCGATTTCGTCATCCCAACGAACAAGATGGTAGTCGGTTTCGACCTGCCAATTTACGCCACGCGTCGTCACGCTCCATTTGGTCTCGTCGTCATTGTCTTCGAGTTCGCCAACGGAAGCCTTGACTGACCAGGTCGATCCGAACCTTTGTATTTCACGCGCAAAGCGTCGTTGCGCCGCGACATGTGGCGTGATTGGATCGTAGCCGCCAACATGAAACACCAGCCGCTTCGCGACGGTGGCATTTGCCATCATTCTACCCTGAATTGATCATGCTCCCGCAACGGGCTCACGCCCGACGAGCCGAATGTCTAATACCGACCAGCGCCAACAGGCAACAGGACAAGTCAGCAACCGGGGGCTGGATTGTCCTCGTCGCAGGCTCATTGATAACTTCTTCCGGGTGGCCAGAATAGCCTGCATCGGCGCAGCGATCGGTGGCGGCCTGTCTGGAACCGCGTTTTCCCAGTCGCCGGATGCGGGCTCCCCTGTCGAGAAGTGCCTTGCGGTAAATTCGGGTCTTTCGCTGGGAGTCCAATTGCCGCGTACGGCGAAGCGTCTGAAGGCCGGCGAACCGCTCAAGATCGTCGCAATCGGCTCGTCCTCGACGGTCGGACTCTGGGTGCTCCGCTCGACGGAGACGTATCCCGAGGTGATGCGCCAGGAACTCCTGAGACTTAGACCAAACGTCCGGATTGGCGTCGTCAACAGCGGCCGGGTCGGGGACACCATTCCGGGCAACATCGCTCGTTTCGAGCGCGACGTTTTCGCCTACACCCCGGATCTCGTCATATGGCAATTGGGCACCAACGACATCGCCTGGGGCGGCACCCCCGACGACGGGCTCAAAAGCAAATTGGTTGAAGGCGTCAAGGCGTTAAAGGCCGGTTCAGCCGACGTCATCCTGATGGACCTGCAATATGCACCGATGGTGCTGCATTCGGACCACCATTCCACCATGGAGACGATCATTGCAGACGCCGCGAAGCAGGAACGTGTCGGGCTGTTCTCCCGCTTCGCGCTGATGCGCAACTCGATCGATGCCGGCGTTTCGCCGGGTTCGCTGGTTTCCTGGGACGGATTGCACAATACCGCGGACGGTTATGCCTGCATTGGTCGGGCCCTCGCCAGGGCCATCGCAAACAGCACCCGTTAGGAAAGACCTCTACTTGGGAAGACGTCTCCGAAGACGTCGCTTCTAACTCAGCTTCCCATGGCAGTGCTTGTACCGCTTGCCTGAGCCGCAGGGGCAATCCTCGTTGCGACCGATCTTGCCCCAGGTGGCGGGGTTGTTCGGATCGCGGTCGGAGGCCGCGGTTTTCGGCACCAGCGAGGCCTGCGTGTAATTCGCCTGCGCGAACGCCATCTCGTCCTCGCCGGTGTTCGGATCGAGCTTGTGCACTTCCATCGGCGGCAGCACCGGCTGCTGCTCTTCCGGCGGGACGATCTCGACCCGCATCAGCTGCGCGGTGACCGCCTCGCGCAGATGCGCGCTCATTTCCTGGAAGAGATTGAAGGCTTCCGTCTTGTATTCCTGCAGCGGATCGCGCTGGCCGTAGCCGCGCAGGCCGATCACCTGACGCAGATGGTCGAGCATCACGAGGTGCTCGCGCCACAGATGATCCATCGTCTGCAGCAGGATGGTCTTCTCGACGTAGCGCATCACGTCGGGGCCCCATTGCGCGACCTTGGCCGCCATGTGCTCGTCGACATGCTTTTCGATCCGCGACAGCAGTTCCTCGTCCGCGATGCCCTCTTCCTTGGCCCAGTCCTCGATCGGCAGATCGACGTCGAGCACGCGCCTCAGCTCTTCCTTCAGGCCCGCGGTGTCCCACTGCTCGGCATAGGCGTGCTCGGGAATGTGCTTGGCGACAACGTCCTCGACGAAGGCGTGACGCATGTCGGTGACGGTCTCGGCGACGCTGTCGTCCTTCATCAGGTCGATGCGCTGATCGAAGATCACCTTGCGCTGGTCGTTCTGGACGTTGTCGAACTTGAGCAGGTTTTTGCGGATGTCGAAGTTGCGCGCCTCGACCTTCTGCTGCGCCTTCTCCAGCGCCTTGTTGATCCAGGGATGGATGATCGCCTCACCCTCCTGCAGGCCGAGCCGCTGCAGCATGCTGTCGAGGCGGTCGGAGCCGAAGATGCGCATCAGGTCGTCTTCCAGCGACAGGAAGAACTTCGAACGGCCGGGGTCGCCCTGACGGCCGGAGCGGCCGCGCAGCTGGTTGTCGATGCGACGTGATTCGTGGCGCTCGGAGCCCATGATGTAGAGGCCACCCGGCTTCTTCACGGTCTTCGCCGGCTTCGAGCCCTTGGCAGCCTCGATCTCGACATCCTCTTCCGCTTTCAGCACGATTTCGCGGAAGCGCTCGATGTCGGCCTTGATCTGCTCGATCTTCTTGGCCTTCTCGGCCTCGTCGGTGATGCCGCCGGTCTCCTGCTGGATCCGCATCTCGAGCGAGCCGCCGAGCTTGATGTCGGTACCGCGGCCGGCCATGTTGGTCGCGATCGTGATCGCACCGGGCACGCCGGCTTCGGCGACGATATAGGCTTCCTGCTCGTGGAAGCGCGCGTTCAGCACCGCGAACAGCTTTGCCGGCTTGCCGGCGCGCGCCGCCGCATAGAGCTTGTCCATGCCGGCTTCGGCGCCGAAGTCGATCTGCTTGTAGCCGTGCTTCTTGAGATATTCGGCCAGCACTTCCGATTTCTCGATCGATGCCGTGCCGACCAGCACCGGTTGCAACCGCTTGTTGGCACGTTCGATCTCGGCGAGGATCGCCGCGTATTTCTCGCCCTGGGTGCGGTAGACCTCGTCGTCCTCGTCGAGACGCGCCACCGGCAGATTGGTCGGAATCTCCACGACCTCGAGCTTGTAGATGTCGAACAGTTCGTCGGCTTCGGTCAGCGCCGTGCCGGTCATGCCGGCCAGCTTCTCGTACATGCGGAAATAGTTCTGGAAGGTGATCGAGGCGAGCGTCTGGTTCTCCGGCTGGACCTGGACGTGCTCCTTGGCTTCCAGCGCCTGGTGCAGGCCCTCGGAATAGCGGCGGCCCTGCATCATGCGGCCGGTGAATTCGTCGATGATCACGACCTCGTCGTCGCGGACGATGTAGTCCTTGTCGCGGTTGAACAGCGTGTGCGCGCGCAGTGCCTGGTTGACGTGGTGCACGACGGAGACGTTCTCGACGTCGTACAGCGAATCGCCCTTGAGCTGGCCGGCGTCGCGCAGCAGGTTCTCGAGCTTCTCCATGCCGCCTTCGGTCAGCGTCACTCCGCGCTGCTTCTCGTCGACGTCGTAGTCGGTCTTGTCAAGCTTCGGAAAGAACGTGTCGATGGTGTTGTAGAAGTCCGAGCGGTCGTCGAGCGGACCGGAGATGATCAGCGGCGTGCGTGCTTCATCGATGAGAATGGAGTCCACTTCGTCGACGATGGCGTAGAAGTGCGCGCGCTGAACCATGTCCTCCAGGCGGTACTTCATGTTGTCGCGCAGATAGTCGAAGCCGTATTCGTTGTTGGTGCCGTAGGTGATGTCGCAGGCATAAGCCGCCTTGCGCTCGGCATCGTCGAGGCCGTGCACGATCACGCCGGTGGTCAGCCCGAGGAACGAATAGATCTGGCCCATCCAGGCGGAGTCGCGGCGGGCGAGGTAATCGTTGACGGTGACGACGTGGACGCCCTTGCCGGCGAGCGCGTTGAGGTAGACCGCAAGCGTTGCGACCAGCGTCTTGCCTTCGCCGGTCTTCATCTCGGCGATGTCGCCCTCATGCAGCACCATGCCGCCGATCAGCTGAACGTCGAAATGGCGTTGGCCGAGCGTCCGCTTGGCCGCCTCGCGCACCGTCGCAAAGGCCGGAACCAGCAGGTCGTCGAGCGTCTTGCCATCTGCGATCTGCTGCCTGAATTCGCCGGTGCGGGCCTTCAGCGCCTCGTCGGACAGTTTGACGATCTCGGGCTCGAGCTCGTTGATGGCGTTGACGCGGGATTGATACCCCTTGACCCGGCGGTCATTGGAGGAGCCGAAAAACTTGCGGGCGAGCGCGCCGATCATTGCGAAATTCCTGTTCTTCGGTCTTGCGTTACAGCCTGACGTAGTCCACCGGATCACCCATCAACTCACCGTGACGCGCTGCGGTTCGAGCCCCGACCGAGGGGCTCATCCGCCAATTGAGTGGGAAACAGGCTATCCAAAGTTCAACGCCAAAAACGCAGCAAAATAAGCGCCATCGCCGTTGACACGATGGGCCAGAGATATGGCCGGGTCGGGGGGTTGTCAACTTCGCCAAGATGTCAAGGAATTCATCATTTTGACAGACTTTTCGCGTTGCCAAGGCGGTGCGATTGGGCGAGTGTCCGCCGCGCTCGCACTTACCCCCTTTGAGACAAGGATTTTGCATGACCACGTCGCTCCCGGAAACCAAAACCGGCCTGCGCCTCGGCCTGGCCACCCTGGCCATGGCGGGCAGCCTTGCCGCACTTCTGGTCGCAGGCCTGCCGGCTCGGGCCGCGGATTCCGACCCGGTGCTCGCAAAGGTGAACGGTTCCGAAATTCGCGCCAGCGACGTAGCGCTCGCCGAGGAAGAACTGGGCCCGAGCCTCGCGCAGATGGATCCCGCGGCCAAGAAGGACAACGTGCTGTCTTTCCTGATCGACATGAAGATCGTGTCCAAGGCCGCCGAGGACAAGAAAGTCGAGAACTCCGACGACTTCAAGAAGCGCCTCGCCTTCACCCGCAGCCGCCTTTTGATGGACAGCCTGCTCGCCCAGCAGGGCAAGGCCGCGACCACCGACGACGCCATGAAGAAGGTCTATGAGGACGCCGCCAAGCAGATCACCGGCGAGCAGGAGGTGCGCGCCCGTCATATCCTGGTCGAAACCGAGGACGAAGCCAAGGCGATCAAGGCCGAGCTCGACAAGGGCGCCGATTTCGCCGAACTCGCCAAGAAAAAGTCGAAGGATCCAGGCGCCTCCGACGGAGGCGACCTCGGCTTCTTCACCAAGGAGCAGATGGTGCCGGAATTCTCCGCGGTCGCCTTCGCGCTCGAGCCGGGCAAGATCTCCGACCCGGTGAAGTCGCAGTTCGGCTGGCACATCATCAAGGTCGAGGAAAAGCGCAATCGCAAGGCGCCCGACTTCGACCAGGTGAAGGGCCAGATCGAGACCTATGTCACCCGCAAGGCGCAGGCCGATTATGTCGCCAAGCTGCGCGAGGCCGCCAAGATCGAACGCGCGGACGCGACGCCCCCCGCCGCGCCCGCCAAATCGGACGCCCCGGCGCCGGCGGATGCCGCCAAGGATCCTGCGAAGGATGCGCCGAAGCCGGCCGACAACAAGATGATGGCACCGGCGAAGAAGTAAGCGTCGCGAAGCATATTATCTCTTGCGATGGCCGGGCATGTCCCGGCCATTTGCATTTTTGAACGATTGATGACATTGGCACTCGCCGGCCTCGCCCCTCTCCCGCTTCGACGAGCGAGATGATAAGCAGCGCTTCCCTCCTCCCAGCCGGAAGCTTGCCATGTCCACCGCCGTCTCCCCCCTCGCCCCTTCAGACGTTCCCGAGATGCCCGCGATCGCGGGCGTGAGGCTTGCGACCGCTGCCGCCGGCATCCGCTACAAGGGCCGCACCGACGTGCTGCTGGCGCTGCTGGACAAGGGCACCACGGTGGCCGGCGTCTTCACCAAGTCGAAATGCCCTTCCGCGCCGGTCGAATGGTGCCGCGCCAAGCTGAAGGGCGGCCAGGCACGCGCCGTGGTAGTCAATTCCGGCAACGCCAACGCCTTCACCGGCAAGACCGGCAAGGCATCGACGGCGCTGACCGCGCAGATCGCGGCGAAGGCGGTTGGCTGCCCGGCCGGCGAGATCTTCCTCGCCTCGACCGGCGTGATCGGCGAGCCGCTTGATGCCACCAAGTTCGACGGCGTGCTGGCGACGCTCACGGAGACCGCGACGCCCGGCCACTGGATGGACGCGGCGAAGGCGATCATGACCACCGACACCTTCCCGAAGGTCGCCACCGCGACCGTGAAGCTCGGCAAGGCCAAGGTGACGATCAACGGCATGGCCAAGGGTGCCGGCATGATCATGCCCGACATGGCGACCATGCTGTCATTCGTCTTCACCGATGCGCCGCTGTCATCCGCCGTGCTGCAATCGCTGCTCAAGGCCGGCGTCGAGGACACTTTCAACGCCGTCACCATCGACGGCGACACATCGACCTCGGACACGCTGCTGGCATTTGCGACCGGCGCTGCCGCCGCAGCTGGCGCACCGAAGATCACCCGCGCCAGCGATCCGCGGCTGAAGGCGTTCGTCAAGGCGTTCAACGGCGTGCTCGCCGATCTGTCCGAACAGGTGGCGCGTGACGGCGAAGGCGCGCGCAAGCTGGTGGAGATCATCGTCGAGGGCGCCACAACGAAGCCGTCGGCGCGCAAGATCGCAATGTCGATCGCCAATTCGCCGTTGGTAAAGACCGCGATCGCCGGCGAGGACGCCAATTGGGGCCGCGTGGTGATGGCGGTCGGCAAGGCCGGCGAGCCCGCCAACCGCGATAAGCTGTCGATCTCGTTCAACGGCATCCGCGTCGCCAAGAGCGGCGCGCGCGATCCTTCCTACGACGAAAAGGAAGTGTCGGAGGCGATGAAGGCACCGAAGATCCAGATCAAGGTCGCCCTCGGCCTCGGCAAGGGCCGCGACCGCGTGCTGACCTGCGACCTCACCAAGGAATATATCGCGATCAACGGCGATTATCGGTCGTAGATAGTGCGGCCATCGCGAGGACGGCTCTCCGATCCGTCATCCCCGCGCAAAGGCTTGGCCTTTGTCGCTGGAGGCGCTCGCGAAGCGAGCCTCGAAGGATGCACGGCCACCAGCCGGGCCGTCGCCCTTCGAGGGCCGCTGAAGAAGCGACCACCTCAGGGTGACGGTGAAATGGTTTCGATGCGGCGGGCGGTGTCAGCTCGAGATCCGCGCGTCGGCGACGGCCTTCTTGAACAGTGCGGTCATCGCATCCGAAATACCCTGGGTCGGGCTGACCTCGAAATAAAAGCCGGGCGAGGCGCAAGCCTGCATGTTCTGCGCGATCTGGCTGTTGGGCGAGGGACCGAACGGACCCTGATTGAAGGGATCGATCCAGCTCATGTACCAGCTGTTGGTCGGCAGCTGCAGATAGGTGGTGTAGAGCACGGCGATCTTGATGCCGCGAGCCTTGATCGCGGTGCAGAGCGCGGGATTGATCGGCGACTGGCAGCGATTGGCGCCGCTGAGCGGTTTCAGGCAGGCTGTATTGGCTTCATCAGCCACACCGTCGGAGACAAAGAACAGGTATTTCAGCGGCGACGACGACGTTCCGGTTCCCGGCGCACTGATTGTATTGTTGATGGCCGGAAGCACCGTCGAGAACTGCGAGTCCTTGTCCGCGGTGTAGGCGTCGTTGTTGCCGTAGACTCCCATCAGGTCGATGTTGCCGGCTGCGGTCTTGGCGCTCGACAGGCTTGTCGACAGCGAGAACAGCGCGCGCAGACCGATGGTCGCCGACGAGGCGCCAAAATCGTAGATCGCCATCCGGAATTGACTGGAATAGGTCGCGGTCGCTGCCGCCGTGTCCATCAACTGCTGGGTCGCGCTGCGCAGCACGTCGATCCGGGTGGTGACGCCGAGCGTCTTGGCGAGATTGTAATAGTTGTTCGCGTTATTGTAGTCGTGACAGGCGAAGGCGCAGCTTTGATCCGAAGGCATTGACGCCGTCGCATTGACCATGGTCGTCACATCGGTCGGGGTCGCCGCAACGCCCATCGACGGCGAATTGTCGAGCAGCAGATAGAAGTCGATGTAGAGCGGCATGTTGGCGGTGGAGCTGGATGTGCCCGTCACGGTGATCGTCCTGGAGCCCACCAGGCCGAGGAACATGGTCGGGACGGTGGCCGAGAATTGCACCGTCGAGGTGAGGGTGCCGCCAGTCTTGGTGACGGCCGGCGTCACGCCGCCGAGCGTGAAGCCGTTCTGGTTGAAGACATTGCCGTTGAATATCTTGGTGGCGTCGGCGGCGCCCGCCGGGACCGGACCATCCGAGGTCATCGCACCGGCAGCGATGAAACCCGCTGACGCCTTGGCGATCGATCCGACGCTCGCGGCATCAGCGGCCGACTGCAGTTTGGTGCGGATCTGGTTGGCACGGGAATAGTCGACTGCGCATCCGACGGCGACGACCATCGGCAGCAACAGAAGGGCAAAGATGATCGCGACATTGCCCGAACGATCGCTGCGAAAGCAGCGGAGGATCAACATCAGGAAACGCATGGCTTTTATGGGTATATGAGTTTCTATGGGTACCCTCATTTTGCCGGTAGCGCATTAAGGGGAACTTATCGCGATCGCAGAAAGGCGAGCGGAAACAAATCGTTTGGCCCGCAGAGCGTTGCTGGTTAAGGAAAGCTTGCTCCACGCGCCGGAAGACAAGCCCGATATGGCCGATCTCAAGCTCACCCTCGTCATTGCCTGCGCGCTGGTCGATGCCGACAACCGCGTGCTGCTGGCGCAGCGTCCGGAAGGCAAGGCGCTCGCCGGCCTGTGGGAATTCCCGGGCGGCAAGCTCGAACCCGGCGAGCGGCCGGAACAGACCCTGATCCGCGAGCTGCACGAGGAGATCGGCATCACGGTGAGCGAGCCGTGTCTCGCGCCGCTGACCTTTGCCAGCCACGCCTACGAGACCTTTCACCTCCTGATGCCGCTGTACATCTGCCGCCGCTGGGAGGGTATCGCGATGGCGCGCGAGGGCCAGAACCTCGCCTGGGTTCGCCCCAACAAGCTCCGCGACTACCCGATGCCGCCAGCGGACATTCCGCTGTTGCCGCATCTGATCGATCTGTTGATGTGAGCTGAACTCGTGATGCGCGCGCTCTGCCACCTCCCCTTCGTGGGGCCGTCGCGCGGGCACGCTGAAAAATATCGAAAACAACCCCATGCAAAGTAGCCGGCGGCCGCCGGCGTTCGACAGGGCAACTTGACACGTCGGGCAAATCAGCGATATTTTTCCAATATTCCGAAATCGTCCAGCATCCCTCGCCTTAACTCTTCTCCGCAAGCGGGAGAGGGAGCCCTGACGCTGTGCGTCCCTAGCGTTTCGTCCCCTTCACCGCGGCCTCCAGGCTCGCCTTTGCCGAGCCCGGCTTCAGCGGCTTCGGCTGGCTGTCATGCGGCGCCCAGCCGGACAGCCAGACGATATCGAAGGTGGCGCGGATGCGGCCATCGGCGTCGGCAAAGCGTTCGGCGTAGATCTCCGCCATGCGCAGCATGGTGGCGCGGCGGGTCGGGATGCGGCGGCGCTCGTGCAAGACATTGGTTGCGCCCATGCGCCGCAAGTCCTGCATCAGCGCGAATGCGCTGTCGTAGCGCACCACGACGCGGTCGACATCGGTCACAGGCAGCGCGAAGCCCGCCCGCTGCAACAGCGCGCCGATATCGCGCAGATCGGCGAACGGCGCGACGCGCGGCGACACGCCACCCTCGCATTCGGCCTCCGCCGCAGCAAAACTCTGTCGGAGTTCAGTCAGCGTGTCGCCGCCGAGCATGGCCGCGAGCAGCAGCCCGTCCGGCTTCAGCGCGCGGCCGATTTGCGCCAGTACGCCGGGGAGATCGTTGACGAACTGGAAGGCCAGCGCCGAGACCACAAGGTCGAGCGACTCTGACGGCAAGGAAAGCGCCTCCGATTCGCCGAGCTCGATCCGCTTGATCGCACTGAGGCGCCCCTGCACCGCCTCCACGAGCCCCGGACCCGGCGTCCAGATGTCGGCCGCCGTCGCAAACGGCCGCGCCACCGCAAGCAGCCGGTCGGCCAAATCCTCCGCGGCGCGATCGAGCAGGAACGTCACCGCGCCCTCGCGCCGCGCACGTTCTAGCCGCCCGCCAAGCAATGCGCGGTCGAACAGAACGGGGGCTGCCGGCGGATTCGAAACCATGCCGGCTGGTTACGCCGGACGATTGCTGCTGACAATCCGGGTTGAGCTTGGCCCATCGCGGCGCTAGCCTGCTGCCATGGACGCCGAGGTATCCCCGTCACGCTCCGTCGCGAGCCATCTGCGCAGCGCGCTCGGCGCTGTCGGCGGCGCATGGATGCACACGGCGCGCCTGGCGCTCGACATCGCGCTGCCGACGCTGTGCGTGTCATGCCGCGAGCCGGTCGCCGGCGAAGGTGTCTGCGCGGCGTGCTGGTCGAAACTGTCGTTTATCGCGCCGCCATACTGCCCGCGGCTCGGCATACCCTTCGTTTATGATCCTGGTCCCGAGCTGCTGTCGATGGAAGCGATTGCCAATCCGCCGACGTACCAGCGCGCTCGCGCCGCGGTGCGCTATGACGATATCGCGCGCACGCTGGTGCATACGCTGAAATACCAGGACCGCACCGATTTGGCGCCCATTATGGGTCGCTGGATGGCGCGGGCGGGGAAGGAAATGCTGGACGATGCCGATGTGTTGGTTCCGGTTCCCCTGCACTGGAAACGCGGCTGGAGCCGGCGCTACAACCAGTCTGGCGCGCTGGCCAAGGTGATTTCGCGGCAGAGCGGCGTCAAGATGGGCTCCGAGGCGCTCCGGCGCGTCCGCGCCACCGAGCAGCAGATCGGGCTGTCACGCCCGCAACGCGCCAGCAACGTCCAGGGCGCTTTCAAGGTCACAGATGAACGCAAGGCTGACATCCAGGGCCGCCGAATCATCCTGGTCGACGACGTCCTGACCTCGGGCGCGACGGTGGATGCCTGCGCGCGGGCACTGTTGCGGGCGAAAGCGGCACAGGTCGACGTGCTGGTGTTCGCCCGGGTTGTCGAGAGCCACCGTGCTCCCATATAATCTGACATCCAGGTTCACCCGAGCGCACCATGACCGCTGCCATTGAAATCTACACCCGACCGGGCTGCGGTTACTGCAGCGCAGCCAAATCGCTGCTGACGCGCAAGAACGCCGCCTTCACGGAACTGAACGTCGCCAGCAACGCCGCCTACCGTGACGAGATGTACGGCCGCGCCGGCGCCGGCTCGACGTTTCCCCAGATCTTCATCGGCAAGAGCCATATCGGCGGCTGCGATGAGCTCTATGCGCTCGACCGCGAGGGCAAGCTCGACGGCCTGTTGACCAACGGAGGCGGCGCCTGATGAGCACGGACATGACCTTCACCGCCGCCATGGTGCAGATGCGCACCGGCCTGTTGCCCGAGCCGAGCCTGGAGCAGGGTACACGGCTGATCCGTGAAGCGGCAGCGCAGGGCGCTGACTATGTGCTGACGCCCGAAGTCAGCAACATGATGCAGCTCAATCGCAAGGCGCTGTTCGAGCATCTGGCCAGCGAAGAGGACGACAAATCGCTGAAGGCCTATCGTGCGCTCGCCGCCGAGCTGAAGATTCATCTGCATATCGGCTCGCTGGCGCTGCGCTTCTCGCCGGAAAAGGCCGTGAACCGCTCGTTCCTGATCGGGCCTGACGGCAATCTGTTGGCGAGCTACGACAAGATCCATATGTTCGACATCGACCTGCCCGGCGGCGAGAGCTATCGCGAATCCGCGAACTACCAGCCGGGCGAGACCGCCGTGATCTCGGACCTGCCATGGGGCCGGATCGGGCTGACCATCTGCTACGATGTGCGCTTCCCGGCGCTCTATCGCGCGCTGGCCGAGGCCGGTGCGTCGTTCCTCACGGTGCCCTCGGCCTTCACCCGCAAGACCGGCGAAGCGCATTGGCACACCCTGCTGCGCGCCCGCGCCATCGAGACCGGCTGCTTCGTGTTCGCTGCCGCCCAGGCCGGCCTGCATGAGAACAAGCGCGAGACCTTCGGCCATTCGCTGATCATCGACCCCTGGGGCGAGATTCTTGCCGAGGGCGGCGTCGAGCCCGGCGTGTTCCTCGCCAGGATCGATACCGCCAAGGTCGAGACCGCGCGCAAGACCATCCCCTCGCTGCAGCACGGACGGCGCTTCGGCATCGCCGACCCCAAGGCCGGCCCGGAGCATCTGCACCTCGTCCGGGGCTCGGCATGATCCGCTACACCCTGCGCTGCGAGACCGGCCACGAGTTCGAGAGCTGGTTCCAGAGCTCGTCGGCCTACGAAACGCAGGAGCGGCGTCATCTGATCAACTGCCCGGCCTGCGGCTCGGCCAAGGTCGAGCGCGCCATCATGGCCCCGCGGATCGTCGGCAAGAAGGGCCGCGACAAGGCTGCGCCCGAAGTGACCGCACCGCCTGCCGAGGTGCCGGCGACCGAATCGACCTCGCTGATGATGGCGCAGGAGCGCGAACTGCGCGTCAAGCTGAAGGAGCTGCGCGACCACATCGTGAAGAACGCCGACAATGTCGGCGAGCGCTTCCCCAACGAAGCGCGCAAAATGCATTACGGCGACATCGAGCATCGCCCGATCTACGGCGAGGCGTCGCCCGAAGAGGCGCGTGCGCTGGTCGACGAAGGTGTCGAGGTCTCGCCGCTGCCGACCCTGCCGGACGACAGGAATTGACATTTAGCTGGCAAGTCTGGGCGCTGCTCTCGGCATTCTTCGCAGCTCTCACCGCGATCTTCGCCAAGGTCGGCGTCGAAGGCATCAACTCCGATCTCGCCACCCTGATCCGCACCGTGATCGTGCTGATCACGTTATCAGCAATCCTGTTCGCGACCGGACAATTCACCCAGGCGGGACCGATCTCAGGCAAAAGCTGGCTGTTCCTGCTGTTCTCCGGGCTCGGCACCGGCGCATCCTGGATCTGCTATTTTCGCGCGCTCAAGCTTGGCCCCGCGACACTGGTCGCACCGATCGACAAATTGAGCGTCGTGCTGGTGGCGCTGTTCGGCGTCGTCTTTCTCGGCGAGCGTCCTTCGTTCTACGGCTGGATCGGGATTGCGCTGATCTCGGCCGGCGCCGTGCTGATCGCGGCGAAAGGTTAAGCGTTTTCGAGCGAAGTGGACACCGGTTCGCGCGAAGAAATCGCGTCAAAAATGACTACGCGGCAATCAGCAGCGCAACACGACGAGCCCTTGCCGATCTTGTGCTGCTCAAGCCGCTTCTGCACGGAATTCGTCACGCCGATATACAGCGCGCCATGGCGTCGGCTGGCGAGGATGTAGCATGGTAGTACATGCTCGGAACGCGGACCTCGCGCCATCATGTGGGCCGGTGGTTATGGGTCCCTGCTTTCGCAGGGACGACACTTCCCGTTTGGAAACAGCGTCTCACATTTTTACCATTCGCACCGCAAACTCCCCGTCGTCCCTGCGAAAGCAGGGACCCATAACCACAGGGAGCAGTTTGGGGCACACCCGTCAAACCAGTAGACCACTAAGGTCTTGCCACTCCGGATTGTCGCGTTCGATCAGCTCGATCTTCCAGTCGCGCTTCCATTTCTTGAGCTGCTTCTCGCGCGTGATGGCTTCTTCGGCGCGCTGATACGATTCGACGTGCACGAGACGATAGACGCCGTAGGTCTTGACGAATGACGAGCCCTTGCCGATCTTGTGCTGCTCAAGCCGCTTCTGCACGGAATTCGTCACGCCGATATACAGCGTGCCGTGGCGTCGGCTGGCGAGGATGTAGACATAGTACATGCTCGGAACGACGACCTCGCGCCATCATGTGGGCCGGTGGTTATGGGTCCCTGCTTTCGCAGGGACGACACTTCCCGTTTGGAAACAGCGTCTCACATTTTTACCATTCGCACCACAAACTCCCCGTCGTCCCTGCGAAAGCAGGGACCCATAACCACAGGGAGCAGTTTGGGGCACACCCGTCAAACCAGTAGACCACTAAGGTCTTGCCACTCCGGATTGTCGCGTTCGATCAGCTCGATCTTCCAGTCGCGCTTCCATTTCTTGAGCTGCTTCTCGCGCGTGATGGCTTCTTCGGCGCGCTGATACGATTCGACGTGCACGAGACGATAGACGCCGTAGGTCTTGACGAATGACGAGCCCTTGCCGATCTTGTGCTGCTCAAGACGCTTCTGCACGGAATTCGTCACGCCGATATACAGCGCGCCATGGCGTCGGCTGGCGAGGATGTAGCATGGTAGTACATGCTCGGAACGACGACCTCGCGCCATCATGTGGGCCGGTGGTTATGGGTCCCTGCTTTCGCAGGGACGACACTTCCCGTTTGGAAACAGCGTCTCACATTTTTACCATTCGCACCACAAACTCCCCGTCGTCCCTGCGAAAGCAGGGACCCATAACCACAGGGAGCAGTTTGGGGCACACTCGTCAAACCAGTAGACCACTAAGGTCTTGCCACTCCGGATTGTCGCGTTCGATCAGCTCGATCTTCCAGTCGCGCTTCCATTTCTTGAGCTGCTTCTCGCGCGTGATGGCTTCTTCGGCGCGCTGATACGATTCGACGTGCACGAGACGATAGACGCCGTAGGTCTTGACGAATGACGAGCCCTTGCCGATCTTGTGCTGCTCAAGCCGCTTCTGCACGGAATTCGTCACGCCGATATACAGCGTGCCATGGCGTCGGCTGGCGAGGATGTAGACATAGTACATGCTCGGAACGACGACCTCGTCCTATCACATAGGCGGGTGGTTATGGGTCCCTGCTTTCGCAGGGACGACAACGAGTTGGTGGAGAGAACGTCACCCCCTCACGCGTCCTCCGCCACCACCATGTAGTTCACGTCAATGTCGGACGAGATGGTCCATTTGTCGGCGAGCGGGTTGTAGACCACGCCGGCCTGGTCGGTGATGGTCAAGCTGACGTCGGCGAGATAGCGCGCGAGTTCGGGCGGGGTGACGAACTTGCTCCATTCATGAGTGCCGCGCGGCAGCCAGCGCAGCACATATTCGGCGCCGACGATCGCCAGCGCAAAGCTCTTCCAGTTGCGGTTCAGCGTCGAGACCACCATCAGCCCGCCGGGCTTGAGCATCGCCGCGCAGCGCTTGAGGAAGGCGCCGACATCGACGACGTGCTCGACCACCTCCATCGCCAGCACGATGTCGAAGCGCTCGCGCACGTCCATCTCCTCCAGCGTCGTGCAGCGGTAGTCGATCGACAGATGGCCCTTGTCGGCGTGCAGTTTCGCCGCGGCGATGTTGCTGGCGGAGGGATCGATCCCGATCACCTGGGCGCCGAGCCGGGTGAATGGTTCGCACAACAGCCCGGCACCGCAGCCGATGTCGAGGATGCGCAGGCCCGACAGGCAGCTCAGGCTCTTGGCGTTGCGTTCGAATTTGCGGCACGCGGCGTCGCGGATATAGGTCAGCCGCAGCGGATTGATCTTGTGCAGCGGCGCCATCTTGCCGCGCGGATCCCACCACTCGTCCGACAGTTTCGAGAATTTCGCTATCTCGGCCGGATCGACCGAGCTGGCGGAGGAAGTGGAAACAGTTGATTGCATGGCCATGGTTGCGCGCGCCCCTATCGCGCGGTGATCGAACTGCGGAACGCCAACGGCGAGGCGATGGTTTTGATCTTCTCGAAGCCCTCACCGACGCCGCGGATGGTGACGTCGCCGTAGTTCAGGATGCGCCCCAAAATGCTCTGGTTGACGTCGACGCTCTCGACCTTGTCGAGGCTCATCTCGAAAGTGCGCCGCTTGATGAATCCGGTCTTGTGCACGACGCGGAGATTGGTGACGTCGGTTTCCGTGGTCCAGCGGTGGAACCAGGCCTGGATGGTCCAGTACAGCGCTGCGATTGCCACCACGGCCGCGGACGCAAGGCATGCCAGCATGAGGCTGTCGACGGCGACCATCCGCGACAGGATCAAAAGTGCCACCACCACGATCCAGGCCACGATCGCCGGCCAATAGAAGATCCAGTGCGCGTTGGTCGAATACAGCACCTTTTCGCCAGGCTGCAGGATATCGTCGATATAACGCCCCATACCATCGCCTCGAGTTACCCCAGCGCCACAGCTCACCCGCGGCCGCCCGAAACGCCCCAAAAACACCCACAAGAGACCCAAAGGAACCAGCTTGCCCCCGGGCGCGGCGCTATGTATACGCGCGTTTCGGTGCCTGCGCTTGCGGTTTTCGGCGCGGGTTACCCTACTTATCCTCTTAAAGGAACAGACGCGTCGTCATGGGCCGCCTCGTGATGAAATTCGGCGGTACGTCCGTCGCCAATATTGATCGAATCCGCAATGTCGCGCAGCATGTGAAGCGCGAGGTCGACGCTGGCCACGAGGTCGCCGTCGTGGTGTCGGCGATGTCCGGCAAGACCAACGAACTGGTCGCCTGGTGCACCGACGCCTCGCCGATGCACGACGCGCGTGAATATGACGCGATCGTCGCCTCCGGCGAACAGGTCACCTCCGGGCTGCTCGCCATCGTGCTGCAGGGCATTGGCATCCAGGCGCGCTCCTGGCAGGGCTGGCAGATCCCGATCAAGACCTCCGATGCCCACGCCTCGGCGCGCATCCTCGATATCGACGGTACCGAGATCATCAACCGCTTCAGGGACCGCAAGGAAGTCGCCGTGATCGCCGGCTTCCAGGGCATCAACCCGCAAACCGGCCGCATCACCACGCTCGGGCGCGGCGGCTCCGACACCTCGGCGGTGGCGATCGCGGCTGCGCTGCGTGCCGACCGCTGCGACATCTATACCGACGTCGATGGCGTCTACACCACCGACCCGCGGGTGGTGCCGAAGGCGCGCCGGCTCGACAGGATCGCCTTCGAAGACATGCTGGAACTGGCCTCGCAGGGCGCCAAGGTGCTGCAGGTCCGCTCGGTGGAACTCGGCATGGTGCACAACATGCCGATCTTCGTCCGCTCCAGCTTCGACAAACCAGAGGATATCGACCCGCACGCCAACCAGCCGCCGGGCACGCTGATCTGCAGCGAGGAGGAAATCATGGAAATGCACGTCGTCACCGGCATCGCCTTCTCCAAGGACGAAGCCCAGATTTCCGTGCGCCAGATCGAGGATAAGCCGGGCGTCGCCGCCTCGATCTTCGGGCCGCTGGCGGATGCCAATATCAACGTCGACATGATCGTGCAGAACGTGTCCGAGGACGGCAAGACCACCGACCTCACCTTCACCGTTCCGGCGACCGACTATAATCGCGCCAAGGATACGATTACCTCTGCCAAGGCGAAGATCGGCTATATCAGGCTCGACACCGCGACCGACGTCGCCAAGGTTTCGGTGATCGGCAGCGGCATGCGCAGCCATGCCGGCGTCGCGGCCAAGGCGTTCAAGGCGCTGTCGGAGCGCAATATCAACATCCGCGCCATCACGACCTCCGAGATCAAGTTCTCGGTACTGATCGACGCCGCCTACACCGAACTCGCGGTGCGCACCCTGCACACGGTGTACGGGCTCGATCAGGCGTAGGATTCCTCTCCAAACCCTCTTCCCCCCAAAAGGGGAAGGGAAGAGAGCCTGCACACCCGCCGGCCCAGAGTTAGAATTTCTCTTAGCGGGCGCAGCATTAGGCTGACGCAGACGTTATTTGCTACTGGCAGGCGTTTTGCTTGGCAATGCAAGCTTCGATTGGCTATACGGCCAGTCAGGTGGGCTGCCGCAAACTGTGCCACAGTTTTGGCGATCCTGATTCGGCGGGGACCGGCGCTTGCGGCAACGCCGAATCACTAAAATTGTCGGGTTTGATGCGTTTTGTGCCAGCGGCCGCACCCTCGGTGCGCTGGCTTGGCGGGGGAGGATCGAAGGACATGCGGAGCGCGTCGGGAGGCCCCCGCGTCCTGTTGAGACGGCTCCGCGAAACCATGGCGGAGCAAGTCTCCGCTCAGGAACGCCTCGACAAGATCGTGGTGCTGATCGCGGCCAACATGGTGGCCGAGGTCTGCTCGACCTATGTGCTGCGGGTCGACAACACGCTGGAATTATACGCCACCGAGGGTCTGAACCGCGACGCTGTGCACCGCACCGTGCTGAGCGCGCATGAGGGCCTTGTCGGCCTCGTCGCCAGCGAGGCGACGCCGCTGAACCTCAACGACGCGCAGAGCCATCCGGCATTCTCCTACCGCCCGGAGACCGGCGAAGAAATCTATCACTCGTTCCTCGGCGTGCCGATCCTGCGCGCCGGCAACACGCTCGGCGTGCTCGTGGTGCAGAACCGCGCCAAGCGCACCTATGTCGAGGAAGAGGTCGAGGCGCTGCAGACCACCGCCATGGTGGTGGCGGAGATGATCGCCTCCGGCGAGCTCGCAGCCCTGGCGCAGCCCGGCGCGGAGCCCGCGGCGCGGCACTCGCTGCACAAGACCGGCGCGGTGCTTTCCGACGGCATCGCGCTCGGTCATGTCGTGCTGCACGAGCCGCGCGTCGTCATCACCAATTACATTGCCGAGGATCTGCCGAAGGAGGTCAAGCGGCTCGACACGGCGCTGACCAACCTGCGCGCCGATCTCGACCGCATGCTGGAGCGCGGCGACGTCGCCGAAGGCGGTGAACACCGCGAAGTGCTGGAAGCCTATCGCATGTTCGCCAACGACCAGGGCTGGTCGCACAAGCTGCACGAGGCCGTCGCCACCGGCCTCACCGCGGAGGCCGCCGTCGAACGCGTGCAATCCGACACCCGCGCGCGCATGCTGCGTTCCACCGATCCATATTTGCGCGACCGCCTGCACGATCTCGAGGATCTCGGCCATCGCCTGATGCGGCAACTGGTCGGTCAGGATCACGCGCCGTCGCGCGAGCAACTGCCCGACAATGCGATCCTGATCGCCCGCGCGATGGGCCCGGCGGCGCTGCTCGACTATGACCGCAAGCGGCTGCGCGGCCTGGTGCTGGAGGAAGGCACCGCGAATTCCCACGTCTCGATCGTGGCGCGCGCGCTCGGGATCCCCGCCGTCGGCGGGGTGCCGAACGCGCCTGGAATCGCCGACCCCGGCGATGCCATCATCGTCGATGGCATCACGGGCGATATCTATGTGCGCCCTTCCGCCGAGATCGAGTCCGCCTACGCCGAGCGCGTCCGCTTCCGCGCACGGCGGCAGGCGCAATATTCGGCGCTGCGCGACAAGCCCTGCGTCACCAAGGACGGCCAGCCGATCGAGCTTCTGATCAATGCCGGCCTGACCATCGACCTGCCGCATATCGAGGACACCGGCAGCGCCGGCATCGGCCTGTTCCGCACCGAGTTGCAGTTCATGGTGAGCCCGAGCCTGCCGCGCTCCAGCGACCAGCTCGCGCTGTACCGCACCGTGCTCGACGCCGCGGGCGCAAAGCCCGTCACCTTCCGCACGCTCGACATCGGCGGCGACAAGGCGCTGCCTTATATGGAGACGGTGACCGAGGAGAATCCTGCGCTGGGCTGGCGCGCGATCCGGCTCGGCCTCGACCGCCCCGGCCTGTTGCGCGGGCAGATTCGCGCGCTGCTGCGCGCCGGCGGCGGCCGCGCGCTCAAGATCATGTTCCCGATGATCTCCGACGTCGCCGAGTTCGACCAGGCCAAGGCGATCGTCGAGCGCGAGCTGACCTATCTGCGCCAGCACGGCCATTCGCTGCCCGAGCGCATCGATATCGGCACCATGGTGGAAGTGCCGGCCCTGCTCTACCAGCTCGACGAGCTGCTCGCGAAGGTCGACTTCGTCTCGGTCGGCTCGAACGATCTGTTCCAGTTCCTGTTCGCGGTCGACCGCGGTAACGCCAAGGTCTCCGAGCGTTTCGACACCATGTCGGCGCCGATCATGCGCGCGCTGCGCGACATCGTGCGCAAGGCGCAAGCCGCCAAGAAGGTCGCCTCGCTATGCGGCGAGATGGCGTCGAAACCGATCGGCGCGCTGGCGCTGATCGCGCTCGGCTATCGCTCGCTGTCGCTGTCGGCGACCGCCCATGGCCCGGTCAAGGCGCTCATCATCGACCTCGACGCCAAGAAGGCGGAGGCGATGATCCATCCGCTGCTCGATGCGCCGTCCGGCAGCGTGTCGATCCGCGAAGCGCTGACGAAGTTTGCCGAAGCCGAGGGGCTGGCCTTGTAGCGACGCTCGCGTCGCCTCCACCGCCTTCCATCGTCCGCGATTTGAGAATCTGCCATGCTGCCCGAAGCCAAACTCGACATCCTGCTCGCCCACCACGCTTCGCTGGAGGCCGAGCTGCTCGGCCAGGTCAATTCCGAGCGTTACGTGCAGATCACGCGCGAGCTTGCCGAACTCAATCCGCTGATCGATGCGGTGAAGGCTTATCGTTCCACGCGGACGGAGCTTGCTGGCGCCGAAGCGTTGCTGGCGGATTCGGCCGATGATCCCGAGATGCGCAGCATGGCGGAGGCCGAGCTGGAGACGCTGCAGGCGCGCGTCGGCGAGCTCGAGCAGAAGATCCGCGTGGCGCTGTTGCCCAAGGACGCCATGGACGACCGCAACGTGGTGCTGGAAATCCGCGCCGGCACCGGCGGCGACGAGGCCTCGTTGTTCGCCGGCGACCTGTTCCGGATGTATGAGCGCTTCGCCGCCTTGCAGGGCTGGAAGGTCGAGGTGATCTCGGCCAGCGAAGGCACCGTCGGCGGCTACAAGGAAATCATCGCCGAGGTACAGGGCCGCGGCGCTTTTGCGAAACTGAAATTCGAATCCGGCGTGCATCGCGTGCAGCGCGTACCCGATACCGAGACCCAGGGCCGCATCCATACCTCGGCCGCAACCGTCGCGGTGCTGCCAGAGGTCGAGGACGTCGACGTCGACATCAAGACCGACGATCTGCGGATCGAAACCATGCGGGCGCAGGGCGCCGGCGGCCAGCACGTCAACAAGACCGAATCGGCGATCCGCATCACCCACATCCCGACCGGCATCGTGGTGATGATGCAGGACAGCCGTTCGCAGCACAAGAACCGCGCCTCGGCGATGAACATCCTGCGCTCGCGCATCTATGATGCCGAGCGCCAGCGCGTCGACGCCGTGCGTTCAGCCGACCGCAAGGAGAAGGTCGGCTCCGGCGACCGCTCCGAGCGCATCCGGACCTATAATTTTCCGCAAGGTCGCGTCACCGACCACCGCATCAATTTGACGCTCTACAAGCTGCCGCAGGTGATTGCAGGCGAGGCAATCGGCGAACTGATCGACGCGCTGACCACCGAGCACCAGGCCGCGCAACTTGCGGCGCAAGGTGCCGCGGCGTGACCACGTCGGTAGCCCGGATGGAGCGAAGCGAAATCCGGGAGCAATCCATCCTCGCGCGCGATTCCCTGATTGCGCTTCGCTCGATCCGGGCTACGGAAAGGTGTTTTCCGTGAGCCACTTTGCTGGCCAAACGATCGAGGCGGCGCGACGCGCACTTACCGCGCGTCTCAGGGCCACCGGCAACGACTCCGCCGAGCTCGATGCCCGGCTGCTGGTCGGCGCGGCACTCGGCCTCGACCTGACCGGCATGATCAGGGCTGCGAGCCGTACGCTGACAGCGGCCGAATCAGATCATTTGGAGACCCTGGCCCGGCGTCGCCTGGCCGGCGAGCCGGTGGCGCGCATCCTCGGGGTCAGGGAGTTCTGGGGGCTGCCGCTAAAACTCTCCGCCGCGACGCTGGTGCCGCGGCCGGACACCGAGACGGTGGTCGAGCGCGCGCTGGAGCTACTGCGTGCCGACGGCGCGATCGATCGTCCGCTGCGGTTAGCCGATCTCGGCACCGGCTCGGGCGCGATCCTGCTGGCACTGCTGTTCGAACTGCCCGACGCGCGGGGCTTCGGCACCGATATTTCGACGGACGCCCTTGCGACGGCACAGGAGAACGCCGCGCAGTTCGGGCTTGCCGATCGCGCAACCTTCATCACCTGCGACTATGCCAGTGGCCTGACCGGCCCGTTTGACCTGATCGTCTCGAATCCGCCCTATATCCGTTCCGCCGACATCGCCAGTCTCGCCACCGAGGTGCGCGACCATGACCCGAGCGCGGCGCTCGACGGAGGCCTGGACGGGCTCGATGCCTACCGGGCGCTGATCGCGCAATCCGCGGGCCTGCTGGCCCCGAACGGCCTCCTCGTTGTGGAGGCCGGCCAGGGTCAAAGCGGGGACATTGACGCACTGATGATGGTGGCCGGATTATCCCCAACCGGGCTGCCCAAGGCCGACCTGGCAGGCATCCCGCGGGCGGTTTCCGCCCGCCGGTTGCCCCGATAAAGTCCTATTGGAACGCAAAAAAACCTCTTGGAATATCCCCCGGGAACGACTACGTTCCGGCCACAACGTCGGTACTGGCCCCGTAGCCTACGGGTGATGACCAGGGCTCTTGAGCGAGAGCCCGCCGATCAAAAGGTTCCAAACCGCAGGTCACATTGAGCGCAATAGCCAGAGCTGTGCTGCTCTCGACCGCCAAGCGAACGAAAGCCTGTTATTGCGCTTGAAGACTTACGCGAGAGAACTGGGCCTGTCTCGACGGGCGGAATGATTAGGTCGCCGGCGAGACCCGCTAGCGGTTGGGGAACGCGTCTTTGCTGAACGCGACTTTGCTGAACGAGATGGTCGGCGACATCGAAGCCAATTTGGACGGTATTGCGATTCCGTGCGCGTAACTGCGCGCCGAATCGAACGAGGCTATGAACTGATAACTTCAGGGCTGGAATAAAGGCGACATATGAGAAACGGTCAGAATAACAAGCGAATGCGCAACCGCAATAACAACAATAATAACAACAACAACAATAACAATAACCGGCGCGGCCAGAATCCCCTGACACGGGTGTACGAATCGAACGGGCCCGATATCAAGATCCGCGGCACTGCCTCGCACGTCGCCGAAAAGTACGTCCAGCTCGCTCGTGATGCGCGCTCTTCGGGCGACCCGGTCGCCGCCGAGAACTACTACCAGCACGCCGAACACTATTACCGGATCATTGCGGCCGCCCAGGAGCAGTTCCGGCAGAACCAGCAACTGCCGCGCCCCGACAACGAGGTGACGCAATCCGACGACGGCGATGACGATAGCGACGGCTATTCGAGCTTCGGCCAGGAGCCGGGCCTCGGGCCGCAGCAGCAGCCGCAACCCTATGTGCGCGAAAACGGCCAGCAGCTTTACCAGCGCGACCAGCAGCAGCGTGACCACCAGCCGCGCGAGCACCGCGAACGCGAGCATCGTCCGCAGCCACAGCAGTATCAGCCGCAGCCGCCGAACCAGCCCCAGCCGGTGCTGGCCGATGCCGGCGGTGTCGATCGCCTGCCATCCTTCATCACCGGCGGCGCGCAGCCCCCGGTCAGTGGCGCCTTTGAAGGCAATGGCGGTGCTGAACGCAGCGAGCGTGGCGAGCGTTTCCCGCGCCGTCGCCGCCGTCCGAACGGACCGCGCCCCGAGATGGCTGCGCAGCCCGCGCCGAGCGAGGACTTCAATCCGGGCAACGAATAAGGCCTCGGATCGATTCCAAAAGACAGGGCGGGGCCACTCTGAAAGTAGAGGGTGGGCGACCCGCCCTTTTCTTTGGGTTATCCGCGCGTCGACGACGGCACCAGCACCGGCTGCAGCGACGGAATCAGCCGCGTGCGTTCACGGCGCGCGGGAATCGCGCGGTAGACCTGCTTGCTCGCTTCGACGATATGCACGCCGGCGAATGGCAGCGACAGCGCCGCACCGACCCGCTCCCACGCCATTGCCGAACGCAGGAACCAGCCGCTTGCGACCGGCGGCACGAATAGCGCCTCGCCCCACGAGGTCGGCGTGAACCAGGTCTGCCGCAGCAATTGCGTGATTTGCGCACGCGAATAGGGCCGGCCATGACCGAACGGCGTGGCGTCGGTACGCGTCCACACGCCGCGGCGATTCGGAATCACCGCGATCAACCGCCCCGACGGCGCCAACACCCGCCAGACCTCGCGCAACAGCCGCTCGGGATCGTCGGACATTTCCAGTGCATGCACCAGCAGCACGCGGTCGACCGCGGCATCCTGCAGCGGCATCGAGAATTCATCGATCAGGGTCGCCAGCGCCGGCCGCCCGGTTGGCCATTTCAACACCCCTTGGGCCGCCGGCATGAAGGCAATGCAGCGCTCGCAGGACTCGCGGAACAGGCCGAGATAGGGCGTCGGATAGCCGAGCCCGAGCACGCGCTGCCCCTCCGCATCGGGCCATCGGCCACGGATGCCGCGGTTGATCAGCTGCCGCGCCACGATGCCGAGGCGCTGCGAATAGAAATCCCGGAGGTCAATGACGTCCATAACCCCAACCTAACATGCCGCCCTCAGCCGCGGCGCGCGGAAATTTGCGTTGCCACGTGAGCGTTAACGCCATATTTCACCCTTATATTTGGTTGGTTGGCGTCGACACCCCGGTACTTCGTGGAGATATCATGGCTGCAGAAATTCGCACCTTCACCTGCCTCACCGATAATTTCGGTTATCTGATCCACGATCCCGCAACCAAGGCGACGGCGTCGATCGATGCGCCCGAGGCCGGCCCGATCATCAAGGCGCTGGAGCGCGAGGGCTGGACGCTGACCGACATCCTGATCACCCACCACCATGGCGACCATATCGGCGGCGTCGCCGAGCTGAAGCAGAAATACGGTTGCCGCGTCATCGCACCGCACGACAGATCGGCAAAGATCGCCAATGTCGACCTGCGCACCGCCAATGGTGACGTGATCAAGGTTGGCAACCTCCTGGCCCGGGTGGTGGAGACGCCCGGCCACACGCTCGACCATATTTCCTATGTGTTCGATGGCGAGAAGGCGGTGTTTGCCGCTGACACGCTATTCTCGATCGGATGCGGACGCGTGTTCGAAGGCAACTACCCCATGATGTGGGATTCGCTTCTGAAACTGCGCGCGCTGCCGGACGACTTCCGGCTCTATTGCGGTCACGAATACACCGCCTCGAACGTCAAGTTCGCGCTGACCGTCGAACCGGACAATCCGGCACTGCAGGCGCGCGCGGCGGAGGTGACCAAACTGCGCGCCGAGAACCAGCCGACGATCCCGACGCTGCTCGGCGACGAGAAGAAGGCCAATGTGTTCCTGCGCGCGGACGAACCGTCGGTCGCGGCCAAACTGCACATGAAGGGTGCCGGTCCGGCCGAGGTGTTCGGCGAGCTCCGCGAGCGCAAGAACAAGTCCTGATGCCCCAGCCCTCGGCTGCCGACATCATCGCGCGGCTCGAGCTCAAGCCGCATCCCGAAGGCGGTCATTATCGCGAGACGTTTCGCGACAAGAGCTGCGACGCCAACGGGCGCGCGTGCTCGACCGCGATCTATTTCCTGCTGGCACGCGGCGAGCGTTCGCACTGGCACCGCATCGACGCGGTCGAGGTCTGGCATCACTACGCCGGCGCGCCGCTGATTCTGCAGATCGCGCACGAGGGCTGCACCCGGCACACAATTCGGCTCGGTCCCGATGTGGCTGCCGGCGAGCGGCCGCAGGCGATCGTGCCGGCGGATGCATGGCAGGCCGCGGAGAGCACCGGCGACTGGACACTGGTCGGCTGCACGGTGGCGCCAGGATTCGAGTTTGCAAATTTCGAGCTAGCACCGAAGGGCTGGGAGCCCGCTTCGTAGTCCGCTTCGTAGGATGGGTGGAGCGAAGCGATACCCATCGACTTTTGCCCGCGCGGCGAGATGATGGGTATCGCTGCGCTCCACCCATCCTACATTCTCTTCCTCCACACCATGTCCTTGGCCGCGATCAAGCCGCCGCCGGCGATCAGGAGCGCTGATATCGCGATGTTGGCGCTGGGCTGTGCGAAGCCGGCAAGAATCAGGAAGGCGGTCGAGAGCAACGGCGTGGCATAGGACGCAGCGCCGAGCACGCGGATGTCACCGCGCTTCATGCCGATGTCCCAGGCGAAGAACGCCGCGCCGACCGGGCCGATGCCGAGCGCTACGATGGCAAGCCATTGCAGCGGGCTCGCCGACCAGACCGTAGTCTCCACCAGCATGTGCACGAGCGCGGCAAGTAGCGCGGTCACCAGACAGAAGCCCGCCACCGCGTCGGTCGGCACCGCCTTGAGGCGGCGCGACATCACCGAGTAGGACGCCCAGACAAAGGCGGCGACGAAGGCTGCCGCCAGCCCCGGGATCTGGCCCTGCGTGAAGCTTCCGGTGTTACCGGCAAGCAGCAGCACCGTTCCGACAAGGCCGAGCAGCGCGCCGATGATGTGATGCGCGGCGAGCCGCTCGCCCGGCAGCAGCGAAGAGAACAGCACGATCAGCAGCGGCCAGAGATAATTGAGCAGCCCGGCTTCCGCCGGCGGGGCAAAGCGCAGCGAGAGGAAATACAGCGCGTGATAGCCGAACAGCCCGCCGACACCGACGATCCAGGCGATCGGCGGCTGCTTCAACGCGCCGAAGGCGGACGGGCGAAACAGGAAGCTCGCAAACGCAACCGTGGCGCCGATCGCGAAAGTCATGGCGGCGAGCTGAAACGCCGGAATCGTTCCGGTCGCGACCGTCATGACCGACAGCAGCGACCACATCAGGATGGCGGTCAGTCCGACGAGGGTGGCGGTGCGGGGAGTCATCAGGGCGTTCGGCCATGCATGTCTTCGTTTCGGCCTCCCCTTGTAAAGACGTCAATGCCCGGCACAAGGCCGGGCATGAGAACTTTATTGATAGTGGATGCGGCGCAACGACGCCGACATTAGGCGTGATACTGACCGCCATTGATGGTCAGCGTCGAGCCGGTGATGAAGCCGGCATCGTCAGCGGCCAGGAACACGACCGCGCGCGCGATTTCCTCGGGCTCACCGAGGCGGTTGACCGGAATCTGCGGGATCACGTTCTTCTCCAGCACATCCTTCGGCACCGCCTGCACCATCTCGGTATTGATGTAACCGGGCGCGATCACATTGACGGTGATGCCGCTCTTGGCGTTCTCGATCGCCAGCGCCTTGGTGAAACCGATATCGCCGGCCTTCGCCGCCGAATAATTGACCTGGCCGAACTGGCCCTTCTGGCCGTTGATCGAGGAGATCGAGACGACGCGGCCGAACTTGCGGGCGCGCATGCCCTCGATCACTTGGCGTGTCATGTTGAACAACGAGCCGAGATTGGTGTTGATCACGGCATTCCACTGCTCAAGCGTCATCTTGTGGAAGGCGGTATCGCGGGTGATGCCGGCATTATTCACCAGGACATCGATCGGGCCGAGTTCAGCCTCGACCTTCTTCACGCCCTCCGCGCAGGCGTCGAACGAGGCGACATCCCATTTGTAGACGGGGATGCCGGTATCGGCCTTGAACTTCTCCGCCGCGGCGTCATTGCCGGCGTAGCTCGCCGCCACCTTGTAGCCCGCCGCTTTCAGCGCCTTGCTGATCGCGGCTCCGATACCCCGCGTACCACCCGTCACCAATGCAACACGTGCCATGTCCGTCTCCTCCTTGGCCGTCTTTTATAAACCGGAATAGCTCCGGTTCTTTGCACTCACTCAACAAAGCGCGATGAGATCAAGTTCAATCGTCATCGCGCTTTAGCTCCCTTTTTGAGCATGATCTTTTCGGAAAACCGCTTCACACTTTTCCGGATCATGCTTTCACAAAAACAAAAATGCCCGGCGCGAAGCCGGGCATCATGTTTATCAGCTCGCGCCGCGGTTGACAGATGATCTTTTCATCACCTAACCGGCCTCGCTGCCTTTTGTTCAGTCGCGTGCAACGCACATCGCGATGCCCATGCCGCCGCCGATGCACAGCGTGGCGAGGCCCTTCTTGGCGTCGCGCTTCTGCATCTCGTGCAGCAGCGTCACCAGGACGCGGGCGCCGGAGGCGCCGACCGGGTGACCGATCGCGATCGCGCCGCCATTGACGTTGACCTTGGAGGTATCCCAGCCGAGATCCTTGTTGACCGCGCAGGCCTGCGCCGCGAAGGCTTCATTGGCCTCGATCAGGTCGAGATCACCGACGCTCCAGCCGGCCTTCTTCAGCGCGGTGCGCGAAGCGGGAATCGGACCGGTGCCCATGATCTTGGGATCGACGCCGGCCTGGCCCCACGACACGATGCGGGCCAGCACGGTCTTGCCCTGCCTGGCCGCTTCCTTGGCGGTCATCAGCACCACGGCGGCCGCGCCGTCATTTATGCCCGACGCGCTGCCGGCAGTGACGGTGCCGTCCTTTTCGAAAGCCGGCTTCAGCTTGGCCATCGCGTCGATGGTGGCGCCATGCCGCGGATATTCGTCGTCGGCCACGATGATGTCACCCTTGCGCGATTTGATGGTGACGGGGACGATCTCGTCCTTGAACCTGCCGGCCTTCTGCGCGGCCTCGGCCTTGTTCTGCGAGTGGACCGCGAACTCGTCCTGCTGCGCGCGGGTGATCTGATACTGCCGCGCAACGTTCTCGGCGGTGTTACCCATGTGGTAGCCGTTGAAGGCGTCCCACAGACCGTCCTTGATCATGGTGTCGATGAACTCGAGGTTACCCATCTTGACGCCGCCGCGCAGATATTGCGCATGCGGGGCCATGCTCATGGATTCCTGTCCGCCGGCAACGACGATGGAGGAATCGCCGTTGAGCAGCGCCTGATAGCCGAGTGCGACGGTGCGCAGGCCGCTGCCGCAGAGCTGGTTGACGCCCCAGGCCGGGCTTTCCACCGGGATGCCGGCCGCGATCGAAGCCTGGCGGGCCGGGTTCTGGCCCTGCGCCGCGGTAAGGATCTGGCCCATAATGACTTCCGAGACCTGACCCGGCTCAACACCCGCGCGCTCCAGCGCCGCCTTGATGGCGATCGCGCCGAGATCATGCGCAGGGGTGGTGGCGAACGCGCCGTTGAAGCTGCCGACCGGGGTGCGGGCGGCGCTGACGATGACAACATCGTCTGACATGGACATCTCCTTCTGGTTGTAAGCTTGGTTTCTCGACGGCGGGCGGCCGGTTGGCGGGCCTGTCTCTTGATTCTATCCTGTTAACCTAGTCATCGCGTGTCAATTGCCCAGTGGCGCTATTCGCGTCGCGACGCACTCAAAATGACGCTCTTGGCACTTTCCTGAGCAATACCTATGCTTTGGAATTAACCGTGCCGCACAAAACGGTAGCCGAACCGCTTTGAAAATGCTTACCTTTGCTGCGATGCGTTGCATTTAGCCCTGCGGCGATGCTGCCGGGTTCCAGGTCCTTCGGCGTTGAAATGTGAGCCCATGGCAAAAACTGACCAACCGACCACGATCAAAAAATACGCTAACCGGCGGCTCTATAATACCGGTACGAGCACCTACGTCACGCTCGAGGATCTCGCCGCGATGGTCAAGGAAGGCGAGGATTTCCTCGTCTATGACGCCAAGAGCGGCGACGACATCACCCGCTCCGTGCTGGCGCAGATCATCTTCGAACAGGAAAACAAGGCCGGACAGAATCTGCTGCCGACCACGTTCCTGCGGCAGCTGATCCGCTTCTACGGCGACAGCATGCAGATGGTGGTGCCTAAATTTCTCGAACAATCGCTCGCGACGCTGACCAATGAGCAGGAAAAGTTTCGCAAGCAGATCGCGGGCGCACTGAGCGGCACGCCGTTTGAGCCACTGCAAGAACAGGTCCGCCGCAACATGGAGCTGTTCCAGCAGACCTTCTCGATGTTCAAGCCGTTCGTGCCGCCGCGCGTCGGCACGGAGCTGGAGAAGGTGGCGGAGCCCGCGGTCGAGGACAACAACATCGACGACCTCCGCCGTCAGATGAAGGACATGCAGGAACGCCTCGAGCGCATGTCACAGCCGGTAAAGAAGGACGAGTAGGTTTTCTCGTCTCTATCGTCGCCCCGGCGAAAGCCGGGGCCCATAACCGCAAATGCTCGTTGGTTATGCGAGGCGTCTCCTCGATAGCCTCATTGAAGGGCCGCGGCGTATGGGTCCCGGTTTTCACCGGGACGACACAATTAGCTTGGCCAGCGATTGCGATTCAACCCGCTGCCGGCAGCACTTTCTCCGCCGACGGGCTCCACGGCCGGTCCGGTGATGCAAGCCCGATCAGGCGGCCCTGGATGAAGTCGCAGCCCCATTCGCGCAGCATCGCAGCCGCCTCTTCGTCCTGCACCCATTCGGCGACCGTCTTGATCTCGAGGCGCCGCGCAAGATCTATCAGCGTCTGCACAAAGGCACGATCATCCGCCGAGCGCGCGATATTCTGCACGAAGGCGCCGTCGATCTTCACGATGTCCACGCCGAGCTTGCGCAGATTGCGGAACGAGGTGTAGCCAGCGCCGAAATCGTCGATCGCGATCCGGCTGCCGAAATTCTTCAACCGCGTGACGAAGCCGCGGACGTCGTCGATGTCCTGGATCGCGACCGTCTCGGTGATCTCGACGATCAGCCGCTCGCCGACGCCGGGATGCGCGCGCATCAGCGATTCGATCGTGGTCCACCAGTCCGGATCCATCGTGGTATCCGGCGAGATGTTGAGGCTGAGCTGTATGTCCGGCGCGACCGCAAGTTCCGCGACGGCAAGCTCGAGCACGCGGTGATCGACCATCCGGATCAGGCCAAGCCGCTCGGCGACCGGCACGATGTCGGGCGCAAGCAGCGCCCGGCCATCGTCCTGTTCCATGCGGACCAGGCATTCGTAGAACGCCGGTTGCCGCGAGCGCGCGTCGACGACGGGTTCGAACCCGACCACGATCCGCCGCTCGTTCAGCGCGGTGACGATCTCGTCGGTGACGCGGATGTTGACGCGGCGCTGGGCGTCGCGCTCGACATTCGGTTTCCACAGCGCGAACGATCCGGCGCGGCGGCTCTTGGCGGCGTCCAGCGTCTCCTGAGCGCGGTTGATCGCTTCCTCCGCGGACCTCGCGTATCGCGGGATGGTGACGGCGCCGATCGAGACGGTTACCGACACCGGACCGGATCGGGTCGGCACCACCTCGTCGCGCACCGCGGCGAGGAAGCGCTCGGCCGCGACATTGGTGTCGTCGACGGTGCAATTGCGCAGGATCAGACCGAACTTGTTGCCGGAGAAGCGGCCGAGCATGTCGCCGCTGCGCAGCCGCGCGCGAATCCGCTTCGCGACCTCGGCGATGACGGCGTCGGCGACATCGAATCCGAAAGCCTCGTTGACCCGCGCCAGATGATCGATACCGATCAGCATGAAGGCGCAGGACGAGCGAAAGCGCGCGCACTCCTCGATCGTCTCGGCGAGCGAGGCGATCAGATGGGTGCGGTTGAGTTCGTTGGTGAGCGGGTCGTGCCGCGACAATATCAGCAGTTGCTCGTCGCGGGCATGACGCTCGTTGTTGACGCGAACGACGCCCTGCACCCGGGCCGGCTTGCCGTCCGCGCCGGCGAACCAGCAGCCGGTCTCCTCGATCCAGAGGATGGGGGCCGCGCTGGTGGCACGAACGCCGTATTCGATCCGGTAAGGGACGGCCTCGCCGCTCCGCGCCGGCGCACCTTCGCCGAGCACCTCTGATCGTACCGCGCGTGACGGCTCGATCAGCTTGGCGAGCTCGGCGCCGCTCGAAAACCGTTGTACTGGAATGTCGGGAAATACCGCCGCGACATTGTCGCTCCAGGCGATCGCATCGGTCGCAAGATCCCAGGCGAACGTTGCCTGGCCGAGCGCGGCGAGGATGCTGGCAGCTGGCGGGACAGAGGGCATCAAGCTTGCCTCGATTTGGGACACCACCCGGTGAGCCTACACTCGAAGATAGTGGTTCCGGTGAATCGGACGCTAGGTGAAGTTGATAAATAATCTGGAAACCACATTTGGCGATGGCCGGGAACGGATCAGGCGCGCTCGGCATAAGCCTTGCGATGGGAACGTTACAGGGGACTAGCGTCCCAAAACGTAACAGTTCAGCCAGGTCCTGTTCGCCATGTCCGATATCGATCAATCAGACGTTCTGGACGGCGAGGTCACCAGCGATCGCGGAGCGATCAGCGATCACGGAGCCCCGTGCACCGCGCTGGTGCCGCTCGCCACGACAACGCATTGGGCGCCCAAGGTCCCGCTGGCTCATGCCGATCCGTCCTTCGTCACCCAGCTGATTGCGACCGCCGAGCACGAACCGCAGACGCGCAGCCTGCGACGGGGATCAGCGGCCGATGCGCAGAGCGCCTACGGCCCGCATGTCAGCGAGCGCCGCAGCGTGGCGCGGCGGACCAGGCAGATCATCTAGGAATTCCAGAGCGTTTTCGAGCGAAGTGGACGCCGGTTCGCGTGAAGAAAACGCGTCAAACAAGAATCTAGAGCTTCGGTTCTGATTCAATCAGAACCGAAATGCTCTAGGAGTGCGGCGCTGGATCCGACGGCGCGTGGCCACCCGGCTGCAGATCGGGAGAGGCGACCGCAGGCTTTGGTGCGGCCTGATCGAGCAGTACGGATTCCGCTACAGAAGCCGCCGGTGGAACCGGTGAGGCCGGGACTGGTGCGGCCGCTGGTGACTGGGCGGGCACAGGAGCAGGGGCGGCCACGGGCGCAGGATTGGCTTGCGGCGTGTCGGCCACCACCGGCTCGAACTTGTGTGCGTGCGCGACCGGCACCGCCAGCGCGCGGCGGCGCGTGCGCAGCGCAATTCCGGAGATGAAATCGACCAGCGCAAGCAGCGTCAGCAGGCAATAGGTCGAGTTGCCGAATTTCGGCCAAAGCACAAATTCAGCCGCCGCCGCGCCGAACACGATCAGCGACAGCAGATGATCGGTGAGGTATTTGGCGCCCGGCCGCGCGCCCTTGATGACCTCGAGCAGCAGCAGCAGCACACCGGCTGCAAGCAGCATATCGCCCAGCGTGACCGGCCAGACCTCGCCCGACATCAAAGTTAACTTGATCAGCGGGTCCGTGAAGGACAGGCCGGGCATCAGGAAGACGATGATGTTGTAGACCGCGAGCGGAATCAGGAGCAGCGGAAAACCGACCATCGGGGCAGGCCTTAATCAGGGAGAACCGAGCAAGGCGGCGATGCACCGGCATCGCCGCGGACGAGCGCGTCTTGACCGCGCTCGTTGGCCGAATTCAGGCGCCACGCCGCAAGATTGCGGCGCGCGAGCCGACCGTTTGATCAGGACTCTTTCTTGGCCTTCAGGACCTGGCGGCCCTTGTACATGCCGGTCTTCAGGTCGAGGTGGTGCGGGCGGCGCAGTTCGCCGGAGTCCTTGTCCTCGACATAGGTCGGGGTCTTGAGCGCATCGGCCGAACGGCGCATGCCACGGCGCGACGGCGAGGTTTTTCTTCTGGGAACGGCCATGACGGTGTCCTCTAGGGGTGTTGCGGAGGCATCGTCCAAAATGGGGACGGGCTCAGCGCTTGGAGCGCGCAAGCTGCGATGCCGGTAAGGCCGCGCTTATAGAGGAAGGGACCGGGTAATGCTAGGGTCGGGGACTGCAAAAAGCGCCCGAAATCGCCCTCAAGAGCCGCGATTTTCGCGCCAGCAGCGCTCGACGGCGTTGCCCCGGGCCATATAGGTCCCGGACAGCCGGCGAACCCCAGGGCCCGGGTTCCGGGCACTCCGTTTGACCGGATTGGGCAGGATCGCCGCCAACAGCGCCGCCTCCCTCGGCGATAGCGCCGCGGCCGAACGGCCGAAGGCGTATTGGGCACCAGCTTCGGCGCCGAACTGCCCGGACGGGCCCATCTCGGCGATGTTGAGGTAGATTTCCAGGATCCGCTGTTTGGGCAGCACGAAATCGATCCAGAGCGCGAGCGGCAGTTCCAAACCCTTGCGGATCACGCTGCGGCCGGACCACAGGAACAGATTCTTGGCGACCTGCTGTGTAATGGTCGAGCCGCCACGCGCCACCTCGCCATCCTCGGCGTCGTTCATCACCTCGCGCAGCGCCCCCCAATCGACGCCACGGTGCTTGCAGAAATGAACGTCCTCCGAGCCGACCACCGAGCGCGGCAGATAGGGCGAAATCGCGCTGAAATCGACCCAATTTCGCGTCACCGGGGCGCCGGTCAGGGTCCGCCACGCCATCAAGGCCGAGACCGGGTGGCCGGTGCGGTAGAACGGCGCCACTAGATACGGCAGGAGCAGCAGGGCCAGCAAAATCAGCAATAAAATTCGGACGATGCGCAAAACGGAGGTTTCCGGCTCGAACGCGGTCCCGCCCGCCAGAAAACGGCCGGCGCCCAGCTGACGTCTGTATGATAATTCACGGTTTTTCCAGCACTTTTAAGGCGCGATCCGTCGCAGGGTGGAATTGACGAAGCCGATGCCATCAACGATTGTCCGGCCGAAAATCGATCTGGAGCAATTCTTAATGACGACCGGTAGTGCAGAATTTTCCAAGCGGCTCGACCAGACCGCGGAAGATACCGAGGCCCTGCTTGCAAATCTGCTGTCTGATGCGACCGTAACAGACGAGATCGTGCGCCCGAAGCGGCTGATCGAGGCGATGCGCTATTCCAGCCTCGGCGGCGGAAAGCGGCTGCGGCCATTCCTGGTGGTCGAGAGCGCGGCGGTATTCGGCGTGCCCCGCGAGGCGGCGCTGATGGCGGGTGCGGCGCTCGAATGCATCCACTGCTATTCGCTGATCCATGACGATCTGCCGGCTATGGACAATTCCGACCTGCGCCGCGGCCGCCCGACCCTGCACAAGGCCTATGACGACGCCACCGCGATCCTCGCCGGCGACGCGCTGCTGACGATCGCGTTCGACATCATCACCCGCGACGCGATCCACAAGGACGCCACTGTCCGCCTGCTCTTGACCCGCGCGCTGGCGCGGGCGTCAGGCATTGGCGGCATGGCCGGCGGCCAGATCCTCGACCTCGCCGGCGAAGGCCGCTTCGGCGATCGTGAGCCGGTCGACGTCGCCCGGCTGCAGCAGATGAAGACCGGTGCTTTGTTGCGCTTCGGCTGCATCGCCGGCGCGATCCTTGGCCAGTCCTCGCAGAAAGAATATCAGGCGCTCGACGATTACGGCAGAGCACTCGGCGAAGCCTTCCAGATCGCTGACGACCTGCTCGACGTCGAGGGCGACTCGGCCGCGCTCGGCAAGCCGGCCGGAGCGGACGCAGCGCTGGGCAAGACGACATTCGTCACCCAGCTCGGCATCGAGGGCGCGAAGCAGCGCGTGCGCGATCTGCTGGCGCGTGCCGATGCCGCGCTGTCGCTGTTCGGAGCGAGGGGCGACGTGCTGCGCGCGGCCGCGCGCTTCGTGGCCGAGCGCAAGAACTAGCGCTGACGTGCGGTGCTGAAATGAGCAAGGAGTTCGACGAACACCTTGTTCGTTTCCGCAAGCAGCCGATGCCGGTCCGCGTGGTGCTGGGCTGGCCGCGCACGTTCGTGGCGTTTGCCTTCGGCATCGCCGTCTGCCTGTTGCTGCCGGATTCGCGGCGGCTGGTGACGCGTCTTCTCGCCGGTTGGGATGCGTTCGCCGTGCTGTATCTTGTGCTGGTTTATGTGATGATGTTCCGCTGTGGTGTCGCCTACATCAAGCGCAACGCGGCGATGCAGGACGACGGCCGTTTTCTGATCCTGCTGCTGACCGCTATCGGTGCGCTGGCGAGCCTCGCGGCCATCGTGTTCGAGCTTGGCGCATCCAAGAACGGCTCAACCGGAGTGCTGGCGGTCGCCACGATCGCGTTGTCATGGACGGTGGTCCATACTGCCTTCGCGCTGCATTACGCCCACGAATTCTATCGCGGCAAGACGCCCGGCGGCCTGCAGTTCCCGAGCGGCGAGGAGCATGTCGCCGCCGATTATTGGGACTTCGTGTATTTCTCGTTCGTGATCGGCATGACCGCGCAGGTCTCCGATGTCGGCATCACCGACAGGATCATCCGTCGCACCGCGACCGTGCACGGCATCATCTCGTTCGTGTTCAACACGGCCCTGCTGGCGTTGATGGTAAATATCGCGGCGAGCGCGATTTAGCCTTCACCGCAGAGCGCAAGCCATCGGCCCGTAGCGACGTGCCGACTGAAATCCTCATGTTGCGCCGGAATGACCGCTTCAATTGCACACCTGCACATTGCCGACGCCGGGTTGGAGGCCCCCGCCGCCGTGGTATTCGATATGACAGCCGCGCAAGAGCGGCTTGCAGCCGGTATTATCGCAAACGGTCTGGCCGCGGCCACCGTCCTCGGACCTCGCGCTCGCCTGCGGGCGCGGAATTGACGCAGACGGCACCGACGGCTCGCGCTGCGGACGGTAGGCGCGTTCGCGTTCGCGCCGTGACGGACGTTCGTCGGTATCACGCTTGGCCACCGGCTTCTTCTCGCGCCGCTTCTCGCATTCATTGTCGTCGTTGAGGAACGAGCCCTCGGCGCAAACGATCCTGGTGCAACGATCGCCGTCGGCCTTGTAGCCATGCTCGCAGGCCAGCGGGCACACCCGGGACTGCTTCAGCTTGACGGCATTGAGCGTGTCGAGGCTCGCGGTCTTGGCATCGAGCCTGGTGCCGGCGTAGCGGTTGAACAGCGTCAGCGAGCGCTGCGAAGCCGCGTTCCACTCGCCATCGGCGTTACCGGTCAGACAGCCGACGCGGCGCAACTCGGTCTGCACCGATTTGGTGACGTCGACCTGTGGCGATCCGGTGGTCAGCGCAGCCACTGTCGTGGTCTTGTCAGCAGGCGTGGCAGCCACTGCCGGCGCAGCCGCAGGCGGATTGGCCGCGGCCTGATCGGCGGCAGTCTTGGCCGCGGTGGCGCGGTCCGCGAGCGCGGCTTCCGCGGCCAGCCGCTTCTGCTCGGCGGCGGCGGCCTGATCCTGGGCGATCTGCTTGGCCTGTTCGGCGGCAAGGCGAGCCTCCTCGGCAGCCTTCGCCTCGGCCTCGGCCTTCGCTTGCTGCGTCGTCTGCGCCCCCGCGGCGACCAGCCGCGCGCGCTCCTGTTCGGCAAGCCGTGCCTTCTCGGTGGCGGCGACGCGAGCGTCCTCTGTCGAGAACTTCTCGATCTGCAGCTTGGCGAGGTTCGCATAGTAGCCGCTGGGATATTGCGCGAGGAAGGCGTTCATCGCGCTCTTGTTACCGATCTGCAGCGCGAGTTCGTAGTCGCGACGGGCTTCGGATTGCGGAGTGGACGCCGGCGCGACCGGTGCGGCGGCAACCGGTGGCGGCGCAGGCTTGGCGGACGCCGGAACCAGGGGAACGTCTTCGCCGCCGAGCGAGCCATAGACGAACGGCTCCTGCCGGTTGTTGGTGGTCTTCAGCACCTCGTCGCGGACATAACCGAATGCACGGCGGACATCGAGACCCGGCGTCGGCAGATACTTCGACAGGGCGATGGTGAAGGGGCTGTTCTTGCCGTCGCCATCGGCTGCGGTCGAGCCCGCCTTCGCTGAATAGGCGATCAGGACATTCGGACTGGTCGGCTCGACCTTGGCGAGCCCCTGCCCGATCGCCCGCGTTGCCAGCGTCCGCTTCATGCTCTTGGCAAACGGGTTGTCGCGGCAGGCATCGAGGATCACCAGCCGCAATCTCTTGACCGGCTCGATCGCAACCAGGATGCGGTCGAGCGAAAGCCCCTCGTCGTAGATGTCGGTGTCGCGGTCCAGCTTGGCATCGACCGGGATCAGGTAATTGGCGCCGTCCACCTCGATGCCATGGCCGGCGTAATAGACCACGGCGATATCGGCATCACGAACGCGGTCGGCGAACTCGCGCGGCGCGCGGCGGGTTTCAACGGCCGGCAGATCGCGGCGGAAGTCGACAAAATCGAAGCCCGCATTCTTCAGCGTCGCGGCGATGACCGTGGCATCGTTGACCGGGTTCGCCAGCGGCGCGGTGTTCCTGTAGGCGGAATTCCCGAGCACCAGCGCCACGCGCTTCTCGGCGAAAGCCGGCTGGCACACGAGCAGCAGAAAGGCAGCGACAGCGAGAGCCAATCGATGCAATTTCAAGAACCCGGGCCTATTCATGGTGACACTTCCAGGACTTTTCCAGGAATTGGCATTTCTAACACACCGATCCGACTACCAGAAGCAACTGCCGGCCTTTGTGAGGCACCTCACGATCCACGCCGGTGTGGATCGTGCCGTCCTGACTGTTAGTCGGCAAAACCGACGGTCGGTTCGGATTTTGCCGGGCCGCCATTTCGTGCACGATCCGGCAGCAGCAGGGCACGGAGGACGCGATGCGAGGCTCGAACAAGAAGGTTCCATTTACCCGATCCGCGACGATCGGCGCGGCCCGAAAGGTCGCAACTCTCGCCCTCCTCGCCGGATGCGTCGCCGGCTGCGACATGGTCGATGCCGTGTTCGACGGCTTCAAACATGCCAAGGCGGTGGAAGCCGATCTGGAGCCGACCGCCGGGGTCAAGCCTGCGGTCGGCTTCAACTGGCACAACGGGCGGCTCACATCGGTGACGGTCACGTTCCCGGTGCTGCTGGAGGATAAGCCGCTGCGCGAACTCGCCGAGGCGGCGCGGACCGCGGTCGGAAAGGAATTCAAGCAGCGGGCAGACGATGTCGTGCTGGCGTTCTCCCTTGGGCCCAGCGCCACCGGCACGGCGCAGGCCGACCAGCCTTAGACCATTAACTGACCAGGCGCGGATTTATTCCTCGCCGCGCGTGACGTGCTCCTGGTACTGCGGCAGGTTGTCCGAGATCGCGTACCACGGCGCCTTGGAGCCGACGAAGATATGCGCAGTCGGCCGGATCGCCGGCGCATCGCGCAACGTTCCCATCGTGACATGGACGTAGGCACCGTCGCGCACGAGGGAATAAAGCAATGACCCGCATCGCGCACAATGCGCGTCGTGGGCCGCAGCGTCACCGTAGATCATCAGGCCGTCCGCGCCGTCGACGACGGTAAATTTCTCCCGTGCGATTCCCGCGAACGGCTTGAACGCCGCGCCGGTGGTGCGACGGCAATTCGAGCAGTGGCAATTGAGCGCATAGACAAATGCGTCGGCGACCTCGTAACGCACGGCACGGCACAAGCATTCGCCGGCAAGAATGCGTGGGTTCGGATTTGTCGATGCAATCACGGCTCACCCCTCACGCGGATTTTTCGCACTGGGCATGGCGCTGTCAGGCGGTTCATGGCTAAATCCTATCAGAGCGAAATCCTGCCGGGAGGACCAACCGATGAGCCATGATCGATCCAGCGTCGAAAACGTCGTGCAAACCTATTTTGACGGCCTTTTCGAGGGCGACGCGGACAAGCTGGCCGCGGCCTTCCATCCGAGTGCCGATCTGCGCTGGGTGGAGAAAGGCGAATTGAAGGTCCTCACCATGCCTGACTGGCTCACTTGGGTCCGCAAGCGGCCGTCGGGGAAGGCGGAAGGCAAACCGCGCGAGGACTTCATCGTCACCATCGACCGCTCCGACGACCAGACCGCCTTCATCAAGGTGCGCTGCCAGCTGCCGCCGCGCTATTTCACCGACTATCTGGTGGCAATGAAGCTCGCGGACGGCTGGCAGATCGTCTCGAAATCCTATCGCTACGACCTGCGCGATTGATCGACGGTGCCTGGGCCGCCGCTTCCGGGACTTCCGGCCGACGGCTTTGTGACATGATCGGGCGGGCCGGCGATGGCCGGACCGCATTGACTGGCGCTGCTTTCCGGGCGAATTGAGCCCCATCATGGAAGCTACGTTTCAGATCTTTCTCATCCTGCTCGGCGTGCTGGCGGGAACCGCCTTGGTGGCACGCCGGACCGGTATTGCGCCAGCGATCCTGCTGCTGCTCGTCGGCATCGTGCTTGCCTTCGTGCCGGGCGTGCCATCGCTGGAACTGCCGCCGGAGCTCGTGCTGTTGGTCGTGCTGCCGCCGCTGATCTATTCGGCGAGCGTCGCGATGAGCTGGCGCGAATTCAAGGCCAACCTGCGGCCGATCATCCTGCTGTCGGTCGGCTGTGTGATCTTCACCGCCTTCATGGTTGCAGCCGCGACCCACTATCTGATCGGCCTGCCCTGGAACGTCGGCTTCCTGCTTGGCGCCATCGTCGCCCCGCCCGATGTGGTCGCGCCGCTTGCGATCGCGCGCAAGCTCGGGATGCCGCGCCGCATCCTGGTGGTGCTCGAGGGCGAAGGCCTCGCCAATGACGCGACTGCGCTGATCCTCTACCGCTTTGCGGTGGTGGCGATCTCGACCGGGCTGTTTTCGTTGCCGAAGGCGACCGGCACCTTTTTTGTCATCGTTGCCAGCGAGATCGCGTTCGGCACGGCCGTCGGCTGGCTCAGCCTGCGCGCACGCCGTCGCGCCCGCGATCCCCAGGTCGAGATCACGCTGTCGCTGATCACCCCTTATCTCGCCTACTGGATCCCCGAGCATTTCGGTGGCAGCGGCGTGATCGCAACGGTGGCCTGCGGGCTCTATATGAGCTGGAACGGCCCGCTGCTGATCTCGGCCGCGACCCGCCTGCAGGGCATCTTCTTCTGGGACTTGGTCATCTTCCTGATCGAGGGCCTGTTGTTCCTGCTGACCGGCTTCCAGATGCGCTCGCTGTTCGAGAAATCGAAGGCGTTCCCGCTGCACGACATCCTCGCCGCCACTGCGCTGGTCGCCGCGATCGTGATCGTTGCGCGCTTCCTCTGGGTGTTCCCCGGCACCTATCTGCCGCGCTGGATCTTCAGGCATCTGCGCGACCGCGACCCGCTGCCGTCCTGGCGCGCGGTATTCGTGGTGGCCTTCACCGGCGTCCGCGGCGCGGTCTCGCTCGCCGCGGCGCTCGCTTTGCCCCTCACGCTGCCGAGCGGCGATCCCTTTCCCTATCGCGACCTGATCCTGTTCGTCGCCTTCGGCGTGATCTTCGTGACGCTGGTCGGGCTCGGCCTCGGTCTGCCGCCGGTGGTGCGCTGGCTCGGCATCGCCAAGGACGGGCGCAGCGAGTACGTCGCCGAGCATGAACAGGAAATCACAGCGCGGCGCGAAGCGCTGGATGCCGCGCTGAAATCGCTCGACGCCATCACCGACGACCGCGAACTGTCCGACGAGGTGATCAAGCTGTTGCGCTCGCGGCACGAGATCCGCTCCAACCAGTTGCCCGACTCGCTCGATCCCGACAAGCACGACGCCTCGGCAGCCGGCACCGAGCTGACCCGCGAGCTCATTGCCTCCGAACGCAAGTTCATCCATGCGCTGCTGCGCGACGGCAAGATCACCGACGAAACGCGGCGCCGGATCGAGCGCGACCTCGATCTGGAGGAAGCGAGCCTGAGCAATCGAGAGTATCGGACGACTCCGCTGTAGTCCCGTCGTCCCGGGCAAGCGAAGCGCGACCCGGGACCCATAACCACCGCAGCAAGTTTGGCGAAGGTTGGGGCCACAGCGAATTCCAGCAATTCCCCGGTGGTTATGGGTGCCTGCTTTCGCAGGGACGACGGCGGTGATTACTCCGCCGCGGCGTTCTGTCCGGGACCGCCGACAAATCCCGCGGCATCGCCGAACCGTTCGATCATGACCGCGGTCAAATCCTTCGCTTTGCTGGTCACGCAGGCGCCGGAGCGCACGGTGTAGCGGTCCTGGTGCTTGACGTGCGGCGGCGCTTCGCCCTTTTGCAGCGCGCGGGCGGCCTCCATCACCAGCTTGCGGAAATGCATGATGCCGAGATCGGTCGGGCCGAGATGCTCGCGGGTGCGGTCGGCGATCGGGCCCTGGCTGTCCTGCACCGCGGCGTCCTGTTCGGACACGCCCTTGATGCCGGTGTAGCTCTTGGTCCGCTGCAGCTTGCGGTCGATCAGATAGTCGTTCGCCCGGTTGCGCAGCGGCACGTAGTTCTCGTCAACCACCGCCATCACACCGTTGCCATTGGCGTAGCCGTCGCGCTCGGCCTCGGTCAGCGGACGGTCCGGATTCCACGCATAGGTGTAAATCCAGCAACCGGAGTCGGTGACCGGCACGAAGGTCTGGCCGAACATGTTCTCGCCCGGCATCGAGCTCGGCGCGTAGCTATGGAACGGCATCAGGAACTGGGCAATGCGCCAGTAGATATTGTCGGATCCGGTCAGCCGCCCGCCCGCGACGGTGAGGCCGGCCTCGTGCGGATTGATCTTGATCACCGGGCGCGGATCCTCGGCGATCCAGCGCATGTGATCGGTCGCGACCCGCGTCAGCGGATTGACGAAATGCCGCTTGATGTCGAGGATCTCGTTCTCCTCCTTCTCGAAGGAGAGGTGCGCGAAGGTGAAATGCGCGGTGTCGATCGAGCCTTCCACCGCCTGCACCCAGTTGCAGTCCTGCCACTTCTTGGTGACGAAGCGGTGCGAGGCCGGCAACAGCGCCATCTCCAGCGCCGGCAGTTCCGGCATCGCCTCGGCCGGGCCCATATAGGCCCAGATCATCTCGCCCCATTCGCGCACCGGATAGGACTTGATGCGGATCAGGTCCTTGGCGTTGAGGTCCGGGTACGACGTCGGCATGTCGACGCAGCGGCCGTCGGTGTCGAACTTCCAGCCGTGATAGACGCAGCGGACGCCGCATTCCTCATTGCGGCCGAGCCACAGATTGGCGCCGCGATGCGGGCAGTATTGATCGATGACGCCGACCACGCCGCGGGTGTCGCGGAAGGCCAGCAATTCCTCGCCGAGGACTGTGATCTTCTTCGGATCGCTGTCCGGTTCGGGCAGTTCTTCCGACAGCAGCACCGGAATCCAGAACCGGCGCAGCAAGTCGCCCATTCCCGTTCCCGAACCCGATTCAGTGAGGAATTTATTGTCTTCGGCGCGAAGCATGGACGACCTCCCGATTTTCTTGTTTCAGTCCGATGGGTATCGCTTCGCTCCACCCATCCTACGCAGATTCCTCACACCGGCCGCTCCCCCTTCACCGTCACGCGCGTGCCGGAGCGGGTATGCGGCCAGTAGTCCCACATCGCGCGGTGCTGGGCGCAGCGGTTGTCCCAGAATGCGATCGCATTCTCGGTCCAGCGGAAGCGGCACTGGAACAGCGGATTCTCGGCGTGCTGGTAGAGATAGGCCAGCATCGCGTCGCTCTCGTCGCGCGGCACGCCAATGATGAAGCGCGTGAAGCCGCGGTTGACGTAGAGCGCCTTCTTGCCCGTCACCGGATGCGTGCGCACGATCGGATGTTCCGCGCGGGGATATTCTCGTTTGTCGGCGACGCCGAAGTTGGCATAGAGCCCGCGATAGGTCTGTTCGCCGTCGTGCAGCGCGGTGAGCCCGTCGAGATAGGCCTTCATGCGGTCCGACAGCGCCTCATAGGCGGCGTACATGTTGGCGAACAGCGTGTCGCCGCCGCGCGGCGGGCACTGCTTGATGTAGAGGATCGAGCCCATCGGCGGCTCGAGGTCGCAGGACACGTCGGTGTGCCAGCCTTCGCCATTGGCGCGCGGGGAATCCTTGTCGGCATAGATCTTCATCAGCGCCGGATCGCCCTCGTTCGGCGCCGCCGGATGCACATGCAACTCACCGAACTTGCGGCCAAAGGCGAGATGCTGGTCGGAGCTGATGTGCTGGTCGCGGAAGAAGATGACGAGGTTTTCGGCCAGCGCGCGATGGATCTCGTCCATCTGGCGGTTGGAGCGCGCATCGTCGGAGACCAGTTTTGCGATATCGACGCCGGATATCTCTGCGCCGATCATCGGGGTCAGTTTTTCGACGCCGATGGTCTCGTAGGGTTCGGATTCGTCCGCGGCATGGCGATAGCGCGGGCCCTGCTTGCCGGACGGTGAGCTCATGGGCGTACTCCCGATATTCATTTCTGATTGTTGGTCATGGTAACGACCCGGATCGAGAGCGCAACGGCGCCTTTACCGAAACTCCAACCGATTGACACACTACTAAAGCTGCAGTAATGTTTGTCCGTAGAAGGAGCGGTATTATGGGCAAATACAGCCGATTGGGCGAATTCCTGCGGGCGCAGCGAAATCTGGAGATACCGATGACCTTCGGAGAAATTGAGCGCGTCATCGGAGGCAAGCTGCCGCCAAACTCTCCGCAATATCCGGCGTGGTGGAGCAACAATCCGACAAACAACGTCATGACCAAGGTGTGGCTTGCAGCGGGATTCCGCACCGAACAGGTGGATACCAAGGCTGGAAAATTGGTGTTTCGGCGCGTGGAACAGAACTCGTCTGCAACGACCTCCCCTCCGCGGGTAAAGAAGAGCGGACGTCACCCGTTATTCGGAGCGCTAAAAGGAACGGTTCGAATTGCGCCAGGGACTGATTTGACGAAGCCAGCGGACCCGGACTGGGGCAAAGCTTATGAGTAAGCAGACCCCTCTCCTGCTCGATACGCACGCGGCGATCTGGATCGCTGAAGACCAGCGGATTGCAGCTGAAGCGACGGAGGCCATCGAGGCCGCCTATCGGACGGATGGGACCATCCTTGTCTCGGCTATCACAGCTTGGGAGATTGGCATGCTCGTCGCGCGCAATCGCGTGGGCCTTTCCACGCGCCCGGAGCGCTGGTTTCAGCGACTGCTTACGGTTGAGGGAGTGCAGCTCGCCGATCTCTCGCCAGATATCTTGATCGCGTCGTCGTTCTTGCCGGGCGAGCCGCCGCGAGACCCGGCGGATCGTATCATCCTTGCGACGGCACGCGAGTTCGGCGCAACGTTGATTACCCGTGACCGCCTCATGTTGAAATATGGAGAGGACGGGCAGGTCAGCACCATCGCGTGCTGACGCCCATCGCAAGTTCTTACTCCGCGGCGCCCGCCGTCTCCGGCACCTTGGCGCCCGCGCCATACTTCTGGTCGATATAGTCGATCACCAGCGCCTTGAAATCAGTGGCGATGCCGGGACCGCGCAGGGTGCGGAACTTCTTGCCGTCGACGAACACGGGAGCTGCCGGTGCTTCGCCGGTGCCGGGCAGCGAGATGCCGATATTGGCGTGCTTGGATTCGCCGGGGCCGTTGACGATGCAGCCCATCACGGCAACGTTGAGCTCCTCGACACCCGGATATTTGGTCTTCCAGGCCGGCATCTCCTCGCGGATGAAATCCTGGATCGAACGCGCCAGCTCCTGGAACGTCGTCGAGGTGGTGCGGCCGCAGCCCGGGCAGGCCGCAACCAGCGGCACGAAGGTGCGGAAGCCCATGGTCTGCAGCAATTCCTGCGCGACCTGGACTTCGAGCGTGCGATCGCCGCCGGGCTCCGGCGTCAGCGAGATACGGATGGTGTCGCCGATGCCCTGCTGCAGCAGGATGCCCAGCGCCGCCGAGGAGGCGACGATGCCCTTCGAGCCCATGCCGGCCTCGGTGAGGCCGAGATGGATCGCGTAATCCGAGCGGCGCGCCAGCTCCTGATAGACCGCGATCAGGTCCTGCACGGCTGATACCTTCGCCGACAGGATCATCTTGTTCTTGGGCATGCCGAGCTCTTGGGCACGGGCGGCCGACAGCAGCGCCGACTGCACCATGGCCTCGCGGGTCACGGCGCGGGCATCGCGCGGGTTCGGTGACGCGGTGTTCTCGTCCATCAGCTTGGTCAACAGTTCCTGGTCGAGCGAGCCCCAATTGGCGCCGATGCGGACCGGCTTGTCGTTCTTGTTGGCGATCTCGATGATGTCGGCGAACTGCGTGTCGCGCTTGTTCTTGAAGCCGACATTGCCGGGATTGATGCGGTATTTGTCCAGCGCCTCGGCGCAGGCCGGATAATCTGCGAGCAGCTTGTGGCCGATGTAATGGAAGTCGCCGATCAGCGGCGTGGTGAGGCCCATCTTGCGCAAGCCGTCGCGGATGTGCGGTACCGCGGCTGCGGCTTCCTCGCGGTCGACGGTGATGCGCACCAACTCGGAGCCGGCGCGGCTGAGCGCCGCGACCTGGGCAATGGTGCCCTCGATATCGGCGGTGTCGGTGTTGGTCATCGACTGCACGACGATCGGCGCGCCGCCGCCGACGGCGACGTTGCCGACCATGACTTGCGTGGTGTGGTGCCGCGGCGCGGGACCGGCGACGTCGCTCTCGGACAAAATCTCGGGCTTGTTCATGGCCTCTCGAATATCAGGTTTTGGTGACATTCACCAAGGGGGCGATAAGCGGCGCGAATGCGCGGCCGAGCGGTCGTGTTCCGGTGTGAATTCAACAGCTTATGACGCCGATTGGGGTCGAAAGCAAGCCATGCAGCGGCGTCCTGCATGGTCAGCTATATTGGACCTAAAGTGGGTGATTCAAAGAGCAAAGTCGCAGCTTTTCATGCAATCCGGAGTACCTTAGCCTTGGTTCAAACACGGTCGGGAGAGGCCCATGGCGACACCGAGCGAGCTGATCACCACGGCGGAACTCGCCGATATCCTCACCCGGCCGGATTTGCGCCTGTTCGACTGCACGGCCTATCTGGAGCCGGCGCCCACGGGCAGCGGCGTACCCTATGTCGTCGTCTCCGGCCGCCAGACCTTCGAGGCCGGGCACATCCCCGGCGCGAACTTCCTCGATCTGCAGGCTGAGTTCTCCGATTCCCGGACCGAACTTCGCTTCATGATGCCCCCGGTCGCGCAGCTCGAAGCCGCGTTCAGCCGTCACGGCATCTCGCCTGCCAGCCGCGTGGTGCTCTATTCGATCGGCACCGCTATGTGGGCGACGCGGTTCTGGTGGATGCTGCATTCGTTGGGCTTTGAGGGCGCCGCGGTGCTCGACGGCGGCATCGACAAATGGACCGCCGAGGGCCGCGATATCGAGACTGGGCTCGCCGGCCACTATCCGCCCGCGACGTTCGCGGCGCGCCCGAAGGACAGCCTGTTCGTCGGCAAGCAAGATGTGCTCGCGGCAACCGCCGATCGCAACACCGTCATCGTTAACGCGCTCGGCCCCCAATTCTACCAGGGCCTCGAGCCGAGCCGCTATGGCCGGCCCGGCCGCATCCCCGGCAGCGTCAGCGTGCCGGCGGCCGCCCTGATCGATCCCAAAAGCAAGACCTTCGTGGCGCTGGCGGACGCTGAACGAACCTTCGCCGCGCAGGGCATCACAAAAGACAAGCGCGTCGTTGCCTATTGCGGCGGCGGCATCTCCGCGACGATCGATCTGTTCCAGCTGCACCGGCTCGGTTACGGCGACCTCACGCTCTACGACGGCTCGATGGGCGAATGGGCCAAGGATATGTTGCTGCCGATCGAGACGGGTTAGCGGGCACGACCCTCCCCTTACGTCGTCCCGGCGAAGGCCGGACCCATACTCCGCGGCAGGCGTTGCTCACCTCGCCCTCACGCCGGAACGTTCGGATCCGGCGTTACCTTCGGATCGGGCTTGTTGACGAGATAGAGCCCGGCGATCACGAGCAGGGCGGCGACGCCGAACACCGGGGTCAGCGTGTCGTGCATGACGAAATAGGCGGCCGCCACGCCGAACAGCGGCGTGATGAAGGTGAAGGCCGAGAGCTTGCTCGCGGAATAGACCTTCACCATCGCAAACCAGATCACGAAGGTGCAGCCGACCACCCAGATCGCCTGATAGGCCAGCAGCGAGACCGACAGCGCGCTCGGCCAATGCGTGATGCGCTCGCCTGCGATCCACGAGGCGAAGCCGAGGATCGGGATCGATACCGCGACCTGGTAGCCGAGCGCCTTTTCAGGCGCAGCCCGGCGCAGATTGGTGCCCTTGGCGACCAACGTGGTCGCGGCCCACAGCGCGCCGCCGCCGACCACCAGGAGATCGCCGAGCAGCACCCTGGCATCGACATTCGGCTGCGGCACGCCGATTGCGAGCGCGACGCCGGCAAAACTCAGCGCCAGCCCGCCCCACTGCATCCTGCTCAATCGCTCGCCGAGGAACTGGTGCGAGCCGAGGGCTACGAAGAACGGCGCGGTGTAGAGGAACACCGACGCGCGCGACGCCGAGGTCAGGACCAGCCCCGAGAAGATCAGCACGAACTCGGAGCCGAACATCAGCCCGGCGACGAGACCGGGCAGCAAGGTGCCGTCGCGCACGAAGAACTTTGCGCCACGCAGGTGACCCACATCAGCATCACCGGCAAGGCGCCGGCGGAGCGGATCATCGCCTGCAGCATCGGCGGCACATCGGGCAGTGCGAGCTTCACCGCGAGCTGGTTGAAACCCCAGCTCACGCACAGCATCAGCATCAAGGCGATGGCGCCGGGCGGCAGCCCTTGTCCGACGCTGACGGGCGTTACGGCGTTGCTGGAGATCGCTTGGGTGGACATGTTTCCTCGCGGCCGGCTTGGTCGCCGTGTTGTTGTGGTTCACCGCGTCATTGCGAGCGGAGCGAAGCAATCCATGTCTCAGCGAGCGGCCAGATGGATTGCTTCGCTCCGCTCGCAATGACGGGGATGCAGTCTTGTATCGGGTCGCGCCACATCATTTCTGGCAATGCGCGCAGGTGCCGGCGATCTCGACGACGGAGAGTTTTGGCAGGAAGCCCGAGGCCCGCGCCGCCGCGGTCAGGCTTTGCGCGACCGGCGCTGCCGGGATCTCGCCGACGGAGCCGCAATGATCGCAGATCAGGAACGCCACCATCGACGTCTCGTCGTGGTCATGCGCGCAGGCGAGGAAGGAATTGCGGCTCTCGATGCGGTGGACGAGGCCGTTCTCCATCAGGAAGTCGAGCGCGCGGTAGACGGTAATCGGCGCCGGCCGCGGCATCGACTTGGCCAGTTCGTCGATCACCTCATAGGCGCCGAGCGGGCGGTGGCTGGACAACAGCGCCTGCAGCACCTGACGCCTGATCGGGGTGAATTTCTGCCCCCGGCGCGTGCAAACCTGCTCGGCATGCGTCATCGCGTCCGCGGCGCAGCGGCCGTGATCGTGGTCGGGAGCAGGAAATGTCGGCTTGGCCAGGTTCATGTGCCCGGTTTGTAGCATTTTTATACCGGTTCCCAAAGCCCTCCGGCGGTCCTGCCTCAAGCCATGTGCGCAATGCGGGGCAGCCTCCCGTAAACCCGCCATCAAGAAACCATAAGCAAGCTTATTATATCCCAAGCTTATGGAGGCAGGCCCCTATGCGCGGTTCCGTGGACGCGGACTTTCTGTTTACGCTCGGCGAGGTGTTCCGGCTGATCCGCGTCTACGCCGACAAGGAGGCCGCCCGTTACGGCATTACCCGCGCGCAATGGGGCGTGCTGGCCAAGGTCGAACGCAACGAAGGCATGAAGCAGACCGAGCTCGCCGAGCTGCTCGAGATGCAGCCGATCACGCTGACCCGGCTGATCGACAAGCTCTGCGACGCCGGCTGGATCGAGCGTCGCAGCGACGAGACCGACCGCCGCGTCAACCGGCTTTACCTGAAGAAGGCCGCGCGCCCGCTGCTCGGCAAGCTGGCCGGCCTCCGTTCCGAACTTACCGCGGCGGCGCTCGAGGGCATCAGTCCCACTGATGCGCATCGCCTGCTCACCCAACTGGAATCGATCAAGGAAAACGTTCGCAATGCCATCCAAAGCCCAGCCGGCGAGCCCTCCCGAAAAGAGCAGCGCTATGGCTGAACCCGTCCTCAAGCTCGCGCCCGAACAGAAGGCCAATCCGGGGTCGCCGACGCCGCCGGAGAAGGTCGATGCCGCGCCGCGCCGCAGCCTGATGGGCGGCCTGCGCCGCTATCGTCGTACCCTGTTGCTGGTCGTGCTGCCGATCGTGGCTGCGATCGGCGGCCTCGTGTTCTATCTCAATGGCGGCCGTTATGTCGGCACCGACGATGCCTATGTCGGTGCGCAGAAGGTGCTGATCACGCCGGAGATCTCCGGCAAGATCGACAAGATCGTCGTGAAGGAAGGACAGCACGTCAAGCAAGGCGACGTGATGTTCGAGATCGATCCGGTGCCCTTCCGGCTGGCGGTCGACCAGGCCAAGGCGGCGCTCGACCAGACCAGGACCACCTATGACAATCTGGTCGCCAACATCAAGATCAACACCAAGATGCTCGAATACGCGGAGCAGAGCGTCGAGCTGAAGCAGCGCGACGTCGAGCGCAAGACGACGCTCGCCAAGCAGAATTTCGGCTCGCAGCTCGACCTCGACAACGCGGCGAACGCGCAGGTCACGGCCGCGAGCCTGGCGCAGTACATCAAGCAGCAGGTCTCCAATGCCAAGACGCAATTGCTTGGCGATGTCGACCTGCCGATCGAGCAGTTCCCGCCCTACGCCCAGGCCAAGGCGAAGCTCGACGACGCGAAACGCAACCTCGAGCACACCACGCTGCGCGCGCCGATGGACGGGGTTGCAACCCAGGTCGACCAGATCCAGCTCGGCCGCTTCGTCGCCGCGGGTTCGCCGGTGTTTTCCGTCATCGACGTCGAGCACCCCTGGGTCGACGCCAACCCGAAGGAAAGCGACTTCACCTATGTCGCAGTCGGCCAGCCGGTCGAGCTCGACGTCGACGCATTCCCGAACCATGCATTCAAGGGCACGATCGGCTCGCTGTCGCCCGGCACCGGCGCGCAGTTCGCGATCCTGCCGCCGCAGAACGCCACCGGCAACTTCGTCAAGGTCGTGCAGCGCGTGCCGGTCCGCATCTATTTCGATCCGGACGACAAGTTCGTCTCGAAGCTGAAGGCGGGCATGAGCGTCTATGTGACGATCGACACCAACCACCGCCGCTCGCTGGCCGGCCTGCTCGGTCTGGCACCCGCGGCGGCGCATGAGGATTGAAGACGGGATCTCGATATGTGGGCGCCTGCTTCACATACTCCGCTGTCATCGCCCGGCCTTGTGCGCAATTGCGCACTGGGACCGGGCGACCCAGTACGCCGCGGCCTTGCGGTTCACGGCATGGCCTCTGCAATACTGGGTCCCCGCATTCGCGGGGACGACAGCCGCGAAATGTGATTGCGCCGGCCGTACGCGGGAGAAGCGATCTCCCGCGCTTGTAAACCAACAGGACTGAACTGAATGAACGCACCGTCACCGTCCGCCGTCCCCGGCCTGCGCCGGAACATGGTGACGATCTGCGCCATGACGGCGACGATCATGCAGGCGCTGGACACCACGATCGCCAACGTCGCGCTGCCCTATATGCAGGGCACGCTGTCGGCCTCGCAGGACCAGATCAACTGGGTGCTGACCTCCTACATCGTCGCGGCCGCGATCATGACCGCGCCGGTGGGCTGGATTGCCAACCGCTTCGGGCGAAAGCGCATCTTCATCATTTGCTCGGCCGGCTTCACCATCGCCTCGGTGATGTGCGGCCTGGCGCAGGACATCACCCAGATGGTGCTGTTCCGCCTGCTGCAGGGCGTGTTCGGCGCGGCGCTGGTGCCGCTGTCGCAGGCCGTGATGCTCGACTCCTACGCCCTGCATGAACGCGCCAAGGCGATGTCGATCTGGGGCATGGGCGTGATGATGGGCCCGATCATGGGTCCCTCGCTCGGCGCCTGGCTGACCGAGACCTATTCCTGGCACTGGGTGTTCTTCGTCAATTTGCCGTTCGGCGCCTTCACCGTGCTCGGCCTCGCCGTTTTCATGGACGAGACCAAGCAGAACCTCGAGCTGCGCTTCGACTGGTTCGGTTTCGGCGCGCTCGCGATCGCGATCGGCGCGCTGCAGCTCGCGCTCGACCGCGGCGAGCAGCTCGGCTGGCTGGAATCCAACGAGATCCTGATCGAGTTCATCGTCTCGGCGGTGGGCTTCTACTTCTTCTTTGCGCATTCGCTGACGGCGGAGAGGCCGTTCATCCAGTTCTCGCTGTTCCGGGACAAGAATTTCCTCGGCGGCTGCGTGTTCATGACAGTCATGGGCCTCGTGCTGTATTCGACCATGGCGCTGTCCTCGCCGTATTTGCAGAACGTGGTCGGCTATCCGATCATCACCGCGGGCCTGCTGCTGGCAACCCGCGGCGCCGGCACCTTCGTCGCGATGATGCTGGTCGGCCGCCTGATGCGCTACATCGAAGCGCGCACGCTGATCATCACCGGCCTGTCGCTGACCGCGGCCTCACTGTTCCAGATGACCGGCTGGACCGACATGACCCAGTCGAGCGAGATTATCGTCGTCAGCGTCGTTCAGGGCTTCGGCTTCGGCCTCGTCTTCGTGCCGCTGTCGACGGTGGCGTTCCTGACGCTGCCGAACCAGCTGCGCACTGACGGCACCTCGATGCTGACGCTGCTGCGCAACGTCGCGAGCTCGGTCGGCATCTCGGTCGTGATCGCGCAACTCACCGAAGGCGGGCGGCGCATCTATTCAAAGCTGTCGGAACACATCAACCCGTTCAACCACGCGCTGCAGATGCCTGATGTCGCCGGCATGATCAATCTCAACACCGATGGCGGCCGCGCGCTCGCCGACAGGATGGTGGCGGCGCAGTCGCAGATCATCGCGTTCTCGCACGACTACCAGCTGGTGATGGTGTTCATCCTGGTCTCGATCCCGCTCGCCATCATGATCGGCTCGACCAAGGCCGCGCTGCGCAAGCAGTCCGCTCCGTCCGACCATGCCGCGGTGATGGATTAGGATTTCGGCAAGCTTCCGCGTCCCGGTCACACCGCTCGGCGTCCTTTTCGGTGTCATCGCCCGCCACCGGATCGCACGAATGCGCGCCCGATGACGGGCTCCGGCGGGCGATCCAGTACGCCACAGCCTATCGGCTCAAGCACGAAAGTCTCTGGAATACTGGATCGCCCGGTCGAGCGGGGCGATGACAACGTGGAAGGCCGCGCGCACCTCCTAACGAACGAGACGCGGCGCGCGCAATCGCGTTGACTTTACGGTGCGTCCTCCCAATACTCCGCAAAAAAATAAAACCCGTCACAAATGACGGCTTCAGGGGAGGACGCGATGCCGACGTCACGCAGGACGCTGCTGAAGACTTCCGCGGCTGCCGCCGCTGCATTCAGCTTCGATTGGACACGCGCGCAGGCGCAGGCCGAGACGGTGCGCATCGGCGTGATCTACGACCTGACCGGTCCGTTTGCCGCCGGCGGCTCGGTGGCCTCCTCGATCGGCACGCAGATCGCGATCGATCTCGTCAACGAGAAGGGCGGCATCGGCGGCAAGCACAAGATCGCCCCTGTCAACGTCGATTCCCAAAGCAAGCCCGACGTCGCGATCAATGAGGCCAATCGCCTGATCGACCAGGAGAAGGTCGACATCCTCGAGGGCGTCTTTGCCAGCTCGCACGCGGTGCCGCTTGCCGCCAAGGTCGAGCAGCAGAAAAAGATCCTCTGGATCACGACCGCGGTTTCCACCGCCGTGTTCAAGGACAAGAACCTGCACTATGTCTTCCGCGCGCAGATCCATTCCGACCAGTACGGCGAGGCCTTTGGCGGTTTCCTCGGCGAGCACGCCAAGGCCATGCTCGGCATGGAGCCAAGGGACGTCAAGGTCGCGCTGATCCATGAGGACGGCCCCTACGGCGTCGGCGTCGCCGCCGCCGACGAGATGTTTGCGAAACAAGCCGGGCTGCAAATCGTGCTCAAGGAAGGCTATTCGGCCTCGACGCCCGACCTCTCCGTGCTGGTCACCAAGCTGAAGCGCGCCAAGGCCGACATCATTTCGCATGCCGGCTACAACCCCGATATCACCTTGTTCCTGCGCCAGGCGCGCGAGAGCGGGTTGAAGTTCAAGATGCTGTTCGGCGCCGGCGCGGGCTACAGCCAGCTCGACAAGCTGCGCGCGACGTTCGGCGCCGATATCGACAATTTCTGCAACATCGACCCGGTGCCGGCACAACTGCTCGATCCCGCCAAGCTCGCGCCGGGGGTCGGCGATCTCACCAAGACCATGGTCGCGCGCTACCGGGCGAAGACCAACGCGACGGAAGTTCCGCCGCATTGCTCGATGGGCTTCAACCAGACCTGGATCCTGCTCAACAACGTGTTGCCGGTCGCCCAGGAGAAGTATGGCGGCTTCGATCCGGAAGCCGTCCGCAAGGCGGCGCTCGACGTCGACATCCCGGCTGGCGGCACGATCCAGGGCTATGGCGTGAAGTTCTTCCCGCCCGATACGCCGATGTCCGGCCAGAACGAGCGCTCGACGCCGGTCGTGATGCAAAACGCCGGCGATCGTATCACCGTGGTCTGGCCGACGAAGATAAAGACGCAGGACCCGGTGTTCCCGCTGCCGAAGAGCTCGATCTACGCGGCGTAGTATGGTCGCATCGGGACTGCGCCCCCTCGCCCCGTTCTTACGGGGTCGAGACGAGCGAAGCTCGCTCTTAGAGGGTCGGGGTGAGGTGCTTCTCTCCGCGAATGCGATGCGGGCGAGACCTGTACCCCCTCACCCGGATTGCATCTCGCGATGCAATCCGACCTCTCCCCGCAAGCGGGGCGAGGTAAGGAAGGGGCCGCCGCTGCTCGCGCACGATCTCACAACATCACCCGCCGCCCCTCGTCTGCGGCCCAATAGCCCGCGTAGTTCACCTTCGTCGTCTCGAACGCCAGCGCGAGATCGGCCAGCGGTTGCCTTCCGGTCGCGACGCATTCCATGAAGTCCTGGATCTCCTGCAAATAGCCGCGGGTCCATTCCTCCTCGAGGCAGACATATTGCCAGCCGGTTTTGCGATCGACCTTCTCGGTGATGTAGACGCCGGCAAGCTTCTCCTCGCTGGTCTGGTAGCTTGTCAGATGCGTGTTCGGCGTGATGTTGGCGAATAGCGAGCCGCCCGAGGTGTAGGTCTCGATCAGATTGCGCACCCCGCCCATGATCATGTCGCCGGAGAACACCGTGGCCTTGGTGCCGTCGGAGAAGGTTGCGGTCAGCGTGCCCCAATCCTCGACATCGAGCGGATTGGCCTTGATGTAGGTGCGCTCCTCCGGCTTGAGGCTATCAGTGACGTTGCCGACGTCGCAGGTCACGCTGGCGACATTGATCGTCTCGCCTCGCGCACGGGCCTCGACCTGCTTGAGATAGAGCACCGCCGACAGCGGATGGCAGCCCATCCGGATCAACGATCCGCCGCCGGTCATGGCCCATTGCGCGGCATGCGCCGCATGCGAGCCGGAATGGCTCTCCTCGCCCTTCATGAACAGGATCTTATCCTTGGTGGCGCGGATGATCTCGGCGGTCTTGGTCACCGCCGGCGCGTAGATCCAGTCCTCGGCATACATGAACAGCTTGCCGGTCTTCTCGATCGCCGCGCGAGTAGCCGCCATCTCCTCCATCACGCGCTGGTACATCAGCGCCTTCGGCACATGCTTTCCGATCGGCTGCTTGTCGCCGTCGCGGCCGAAATAGCCGCTGAACGGCTTTTCGCAGATCACGTGTTTTCCCGCCTGCATCGCCTCGACGATCATCGCGGCATGAAGGTTGGGCGGCGTGCAGATGTCGATGACGTCAAGCTCGCGGTCGGCAACCAGCTCGGCGAAGCTGCGATAGGCGGTCGGAATCCGATGCTTGCGCGCGAACTCGACGACATGATCGCCGCGCGCCGCGACGGCCCTGACCTCGACATCGACGCCGTAGACGCGCCGATACGCAACCATATGGAGCTCCGACACGAAGCCGCAGCCGGCCAGACCGATCCTGATTTTTGTCATGGGGTGCTCCGCCCTTCAGGCGGAGGCAGAATAGCGTTTCACCATCACCGCGTCGAACGCATTCCCTGTGACGGCGCCCTTCCGGCGAACGGTGTCAGACGTCGAAGAACACCGTCTCGTTGTCGCCCTGCAGGTGGATGTCGAGCGTGTAGACGTTGCTTGACCCCGCCTTCCTGGCGATCAGCGTGGCGCGGCGATCGGCGGGCACCAGCGCCAGCACGGGATCGGCCGCGTTACCGGCTTCATCGTCGAAATAGATCCGCGTGTAGAGATGCAGCAGCATGCCGCGCCCGAATACCGCGAGCACGATATGCGGCGCCTGCGGCTTGCCGTCGGGATCGGGCACCGAGCCCGGCTTGATGGTGTCGAACGCGTAGCCGCCGCTCGCGTCGGTGCCGCAGCGGCCAAAGCCCTTGAAGCTCGAATTGGGCAGCGCGCGCTTGTCCTGCGGATCGGAGAAGCGGCCTTGGGCATCGGCCTGCCAGATCTCCAGCATGCTGTCGGGGACCACCGCGCCGTCGCCGTCATAGACCTTGCCTTCGACGCGGATGCGCTCGCCGGAGACATCAGGCGTCAGCAGGTTGTTGGTGAAGGCGTCGTTCCATTCATACGCGCCACCAGGCGTCAGGCCGTACTTGAAATAGGGACCGACGGTTTGCGAGGGCGTTACGCCATCAGGACGCGGGTTCGACACTTATTTGGTCTCCATCGGCGTGGCGCTCTGCCCGCGCAGCACGATATCGAAGCGGTAGCACAGCGCCCATTCCGGCTTGGTATTCTCGAGATCGAACGACGAGACCATCCGCGCCCGCGCTTTCTCGTCCGTCACCGAGTTGAAGATCGGATCGAACGGGAACAGCGGGTCACCCGGAAAATACATCTGGGTCACCAGACGTGAAACGAAGGAATGGCCGAACACCGAGAAATGGATATGCGCGGGCCGCCATGCGTTGTGGTGATTGCCCCACGGATAGGCGCCGGGCTTGATGGTGACGAACTTGTAGTAGCCGCTCCCGTCGCTCTGGGTGCGGCCGGCGCCGGTGAAATTCGGATCGAGCGGCGCCGGATGCTGGTCGACGACATGGACGTAGCGGCCGCAGGCATTGGCCTGCCACAGCTCGATCAGCGTATTCGGTACACCGCGGCCGTCTTCATCCAGCACGTGGCCATGCACGATGATGCGTTCGCCGAGCGGCTCGCCCTTGGCCTGGATGGTGAGGTCGTTGTCGTGCTCGCGGACGGTCTCATGACCATACACCGGGCCGGTGAGTTCGGAGAGCGTGTGCCGCATCGGGATCAGCGGCTTTTGCGGCGACCGCTTCACGGTCGAGCGGTAGGCCGGCGACAACCGTGCCGGATGCGCCGCAAGCGACTGCAACGGATACTGTAAGGTCATGGCTGATGCCTCCGCAGGCCACACGCCGGTGAGCCCTGCCGCCGATCATTATCGAACATAACCAATCCCGGGAAGGGCTGTTTTCAGCCCTTCCAAGCTGTTGGCCTAGTTCAACTTTTCGATCGCGAGTGCGACGCCCTGGCCGACGCCGACGCACATAGTTGCCAAGGCAAGCTTTCCACCCCGCTTCTCCATGCCGTGCACGGCGGTCAGCGCCAGCCGCGCGCCGCTCATGCCGAGCGGATGCCCGAGCGCGATCGCGCCGCCATGCGGATTGACGAAATCGGCATCTTCCTTGACGCCGAGCTGGCGCAGAACGGCGATGCCCTGCGAGGCGAAGGCCTCGTTGAGTTCGATCAGGTCGAAGTCCGACACCTTGATGCCGAGCCGCTCGACCAGCTTGCGGACGGCCGGCACCGGGCCGATGCCCATGATGCGCGGCGGCACGCCACCCGAGGCAAGGCCAAGGATTTTCGCACGCGGGGTCAGTCCGTGCTTCTTCACGGCGGCTTCTGAGGCCAGGATCATCGCAGCGGCACCGTCATTGACGCCGGACGCATTGCCCGCGGTCACGGTGCCCGGATTGCGCACAATCGGCTTCAGCTTGGCGAGACCTTCGAGCGTGGTTTCGGGCCGCGGATGCTCGTCCTTGTCGACCGTAATGGGTCCGGCCTTGCCGCCCGGCACCTGGATCGGGGTGATCTCCTCGGCGAAATAGCCTGCCGCGATCGCGGCACCCGCGCGCTGCTGCGATCGGATCGCGAAGGCGTCCTGATCGGCGCGCGAGATCTGGAACTCCTCGGCGACGTTCTCGCCGGTCTCCGGCATCGCGTCGACGCCGTACTGCGCCTTCATCAGCGGATTGATGAAGCGCCAGCCGATCGTGGTGTCGTAGATGTCAGCCGAGCGCGAGAACGCTTCAGCGGCCTTGCCCATCACGAACGGCGCGCGCGTCATCGATTCGACGCCGCCGGCGATCGCGAGATCGATCTCGCCGGCGCGGATGGCACGGCCCGCAGCGCCGACCGCGTCCAGGCCCGACGCACACAGCCGGTTCAAGGTCTGGCCGGGAACCGAATCGGGAAGGCCGGCCAGCAATAGCGCCATACGCGCGACGTTGCGGTTGTCCTCGCCAGCCTGGTTGGCGCAGCCGAAAAAGACTTCGTCGACCTGCGTCCAGTCCAGCGTCGGGTGCTTGGCCATCAGCGCCTTGATCGGGGCCGCGGCGAGGTCGTCGGCGCGCACCTTGGCGAGCGAGCCGCCGAAACGGCCGATCGGAGTCCGGACGGCATCGCAAATATAGACATCACGCATTGAATTTCTCCCTGAATGCCGTCGTTTAGGCGCTGGATGGCTGGAACTTGGGGCGAGTTTTAGGAGTGTGCCCCCGGCAGGTCAATTGACGCGGCTGCGCGTCATCAGCGCAATACCGTGAGGTCTGTCATGTCCAATACCGTGGAGAGGGTGGAAAACCCCACCGCCACCGGTAGGACCACGCTGAAAAATTTTGTAGTTTCCGCCCCCTGTAGCCGGGTTCTGATGAAATCAGAACCCGCTCCAGGTTCTCTTCTGACGCGTTTTCTTCACGCGAACCGGTGCCCACTTCTCTCGAAAACGCTTTGATGACCATTCAGCAGCCCATCCCCGTTCCGCCCGAGGCCACATCCGCCACTGACGCGCCGTCGCGCGTCACGCCGATGATGGAACAGTACCTGGAGATCAAGTCCGCCCATCCCGGCCTGCTGCTGTTCTACCGGATGGGCGATTTCTACGAGCTGTTCTTCGAGGACGCCGAGATCGCCTCGAAGACGCTCGGCATCGTCTTGACCAAGCGCGGCAAGCATCAGGGCATGGACATTCCGATGTGCGGCGTGCCGGTCGAACGCTCCGAAGATTATTTGCATCGTCTGATCGGCGCCGGCCACCGCGTTGCGGTGTGCGAGCAGACCGAGAATCCGGCGGCCGCCCGTGCCCGCGGCAACAAGAGCGTGGTGAGCCGCGGCGTGGTGCGGCTGGTGACACCGGGCACGCTGACCGAAGACACGCTGCTCGATGCCCGCACCAACAATTATCTGATCGCGATCGCCCGCGCCCGTGGCTCATCCGGCGCCGACCGGCTTGGGCTTGCCTGGATCGACATCTCGACCTCCGAATTCATGGTGACGGAGTGCGCGACCGCGGAACTGGCGGCGACGCTGGCGCGCATCAACCCGAACGAGGCCATCGTCACCGACGCGCTCTATGGCGACACCGAACTCGCCCCCGTATTGCGCGAACTGCCGGCGGTGACGCCGCTGACCCGCGACGTGTTCGACGGCGCCACCGCCGAGCGTCGGCTGTGCGACTATTTCGCGGTCGCGACCATGGACGGCCTGTCGGCGATGTCGCGGCTGGAGGCGACCGCCGCCGCCGCCGCCGTCACCTATATCGACCGCACCCAGGTGGGCAAGCGCCCGCCGCTGTCACCGCCGACCCGCGAGGCCGCCGGCACCACGATGGCGATCGATCCGGCCACCCGCGCCAATCTCGAACTGACGCGGACGCTGGCCGGCGAGCGCCGCGGCTCGCTGCTCGATGCGATCGATTGCACGGTCACGGCCGCGGGCTCGCGGCTGCTGGCACAGCGCCTCGCCGCGCCCCTTACCGACGCTGCCGTGATCGCGCGGCGGCTCGATGCGATCGCGGCCTTCGTCGCCGACAGCGCGGCGCGCGAGGATATCAGAACCGTCCTTCGCGCGGCGCCCGACATGTCGCGCGCGCTAGCGCGGCTCTCGGTCGGCCGTGGCGGGCCGCGCGATCTCGCTGGCTTGCGCGACGGCATCCTCGCCGCCGACCAGGCGCTGGACCTGCTGGCGCTGACCGACAATCCGCCGGCCGAGGTCGCCGCGGTGATGGCGGCGCTGCGCCGCCTCTCGCGCGATCTCGCGCAGGAATTTTCCCGCGCGCTGTCCGAGCAACTGCCGCTGATCAAGCGTGACGGCGGCTTCGTCCGCGAGGGCTATGAAGCAGCCCTCGACGAGAGCCGCAATTTGCGCGACGCCTCCCGCCTCGTCGTTGCCGCGATGCAGGCGCGCTATGCCGAAGACACCGGCATCAAGACGCTGAAGATCCGGCATAACAATGTGCTCGGCTATTTCGTCGAGGTAACCGCGCAGCACGGCGACAAGCTGATGGCGCAGCCGCTCAACGCGACCTTCATCCATCGCCAGACGCTGGCAGGCCAAGTCCGCTTCACCACCTCGGAACTCGGCGAGATCGAGGCAAAGATTGCGAACGCCGGCGAGCGGTCGCTCAACCTCGAGCTCGAGATCTTCGAACGGCTGAGCGCGATGGCGCTCGCGGCCAGCGACGATCTGCGCAATGCCGCGCATGCCTTTGCAATGCTAGACGTCGCGACCGCGCTGGCCAAGCTCGCGATCGACGACAATTACGTGCGGCCAGAGGTCGACGGCTCGCTCGGCTTTGCCATCGAAGGCGGCCGCCATCCGGTGGTCGAGCAGGCGCTGAAGCGGGACGGCCAGCCGTTCATCGCCAACGCCTGCGATCTCTCGCCGGCGCCTGCGCAAAAATCCGGCCAGCTCTGGCTGATCACCGGTCCGAACATGGCCGGCAAATCGACCTTCCTGCGCCAGAACGCGCTGATCGCGCTGCTGGCGCAGATCGGAAGCTACGTGCCGGCGTCGCGGGCGCGGATCGGCATCGTCGACCGGCTGTTCTCGCGTGTCGGCGCCGCTGACGATCTGGCGCGCGGACGCTCGACCTTCATGGTCGAGATGGTCGAGACCGCCGTGATCCTCAACCAGGCGAGCGAGCGGTCGCTGGTGATCCTCGACGAGATCGGCCGCGGGACTGCGACCTTCGACGGCCTGTCGATCGCCTGGGCTGCGATCGAGCATCTGCACGAGAGCAACCGCTGCCGGACGCTGTTCGCCACGCATTATCACGAGCTGACCGCGCTCTCGGCCAGGCTGCCGCGGATGTTCAACGCCACGGTACGGGTGAAGGAATGGCACGGCGACGTCGTGTTCCTGCACGAGGTGCTGCCGGGCTCGGCCGACCGCTCCTATGGCATCCAGGTCGCGAAGCTCGCAGGTCTCCCGCCCGCCGTGATCGCGCGCGCCAAATCGGTGCTGGCGAAACTCGAGGCCCAGGACCGCGGCCAGACCGCGCGTGCGCTGGTCGATGACCTTCCGTTGTTCGCGGTGCCATCGCGCGCCGCCGCCGAGGCCGCGCCGCCGAGCGAAGCCGAGCTGTTGATGCAGGCGGTGAAGGCCCTGCATCCCGACGAGATGTCGCCGCGCGAGGCGCTGGATGCGCTGTATGCATTGAAGGCCAAGCTGCCGAAGGCATAGACGGTGCCGTAGGATGGGTGGAGCGCAGCGATACCCATCAATTTTCTGGCCGACAGAATGATGGGTATCGCTACGCTCCACCCATCCTACGATATCTAAATTCGCGACCGCTTCCGCCGCCCATTCCACCACAGCGTCAAATTCCACGCGATGCAGGTGGCGAGTGCAATGCAGAGTCCGATCGCCGAGCCGAATTGCGCGACCGCGACATGCAGCACCGCGATCCCGAGGCCGAAGCCCAGCAGGCCCCAGGCGCTGTTGGCGAGCACGGCGGCGGTCGCAGGACCCCCGATGCGCGGATGCAGGATCAGCATCATCGAGGAGAACACGATCGGAAACAGCGCCATCACACCGGTGACGCGCGGACCGACCCAGCCCGAGGTCGTGACCACGGTTGCGACCAGCGTGGCAACCAGCGCTGCGCGCAGCGGGATGTCGTACCAGCGCCGGGCCAACAGCGGCATCTTCGCAACGTGCCGATAGGGTTTGAGCAGCGGAACGCAGATCGCAAAGGTGATGGCGTTGACGATCAGGCCGGCGGCGAGCGTCCACTCGAACTGCCGCATGATGGTGGCGAGCACCAGCCACACCGCGATCGCCGTGCCGGCGCTGATCCACATGCTGAAGCGCTGCGCCAGCACGGCATAGACGAGACCCATCAGAATCGTCGCCGCGTTGACCGGCAGGCTCGCCAGCGCTCCCTTGGCGATGAAGGCGGCGTCATGGTCGAGCGCGAGGAAGGTATAGGACGGCCCCGCCGAGATCGGCAGTGTCGCGACCAGCGCGCCGATCACCGGGCCCGAACGCTCCGTGATGATGGAGGCGCTGACCACGAAGGCGGCCGTGATGGCCATGCGCAGGACGAGCGTGAGGAGGAAGTGGAGTTCGGGGGGCATGCTATCCGTCGTCCCGGGCAAGCGAAGCGCGACCCGGGACCCATAACCACGACGGCCCGTGGGGGGCGAAAGCCGTCGAACAGCGGGGCTTGAATCGAGAGGACACGGCGTATGGGCCCGGCTTTCGCCGGGGCGACGGGGCTAAACTCGCTTCATCAGATCACACCCGCTTCATCGAGACCGACACTTTCGGGCCATTCTTGATGGTCTGATAGACCACGCAATAGCGCTCGGTGAGTTTCAGCAGCAGGTCGAGCTTGTCCTGCGGTGCGTCGGTGCCGACGTCGAAGCGCAGGCGGATCTCGCGGAAGCCGACCGGCGCCTCCTTGTCGACGCCGAGCGTGCCGCGGAAATCGAGATCGCCCTCGGCGAACACGTTGCCGGTCTTGAGCGGCACCTCGACGGCGGTCGCGACCGATTTCAAGGTGACGCCGGCGCAGGCGACCAGCGCCTCCAGCAGCATGTCGCCGGAGCAGAGTTCGAGCCCGGAACCGCCGGTGGCGGGGTGGAGGCCGGCCACCGCGAGCGCGCGGCCGGTCTCGACCTTGCAGGAAAGGCTTTCGTTGTCGATCGTGCCCTTGGCTTTCAACGTGATCACGGCGGCCGAGGGATCGGTCTTGTAGCGCTCCTTGATCGGGGCCTGCATTGCGCGGAGTTCGGCGGAGTCCATGGTACTGCTCCCGGCTGTTCTTCTTATACATCGATGTACCTCCCAATCGGGCCGGTGTCACGACGTAAGATTGCGAGACCAAAAAAGTTCATGTTACAGTTCAACAAGTTAAGCGTTTGGATGGACGGTGACGTCATCATCGTGAATGCAGGAATGCCTCGGGAGGGCGCGAAGCCGCCATGGATCGGCTGGTTGCGCCGAATCGACCGTGACAGCACGCGCCCGGTCCTTTAATCGGATTAAGTCATGGACAGCGTCGTAGCCGAGAGCCGCCCTCACGCGGACGATCGTTTCGAGACCGCGCGGGTCACCGCTGCGATCAATGCCCTCGCCGAGACGCATTCCGGCCGCGAGGACCAGTTCCGTGCCGCGATGGCACAGCTGCTCAAGGCCGAGATGATCTCGGCGCGCGACAAGGCGCAGGCGCTGCTGCTGAAGGACCGTCACGGCCGCCGCTGCGCCGAGCGGCTCTGCTTCATGCAGGACGAGATCATCCGCATTCTCTACGCGGCGGCAACCAGGCATCTCTATCACTCGCCGATCCCCTCGAGCGCCGAGCGCATGGCGGTGGTCGCGACCGGCGGCTATGGCCGGGGCCTGATGGCGCCGGAGTCCGACATCGATCTGCTATTCATCCTGCCCTACAAGCAGACCGCCTGGGGCGAACAGGTCGCAGAGGCGATCCTCTACTGCCTCTGGGACATGGGGCTGAAGGTCGGCCACGCCACCCGCTCGGTCGATGAATCGATCCGCCAGGCGCGTGGCGACATGACGATCCGCACCGCGATCCTGGAGACCCGGTTCCTGACCGGCGACCAGCCGCTCTATGACGAGCTGGTCGAGCGCTTCGACAAGGAAGTCGTGCAAGGCACCGCATCCGAATTCGTCACCGCAAAGCTCGCCGAGCGCGAGCAGCGGCACCGCCGCGCCGGCCAGTCGCGCTATCTGGTCGAACCGAACGTGAAGGATGGCAAGGGCGGCCTGCGCGACCTGCACACGCTGTTCTGGATCGCCAAATATGTCTACCGGGTGAGCGACACCGACGAGCTGCTGGAGCGCGGCGTGTTCGACGCCCAAGAGTATCGCATTTTCCGGCGCTGCGCCGATTTCCTCTGGTCGGTGCGCTGCAATCTGCACTTCTTCGCCGGGCGCGCGGAGGAGCGGCTGTCGTTCGACATGCAGCGCGAGATCGCGATCCGTCTCGGCTACACCTCGCATCCCGGCATGCAGGACGTCGAGCGCTTCATGAAGCACTACTTCCTGATCGCCAAGGACGTCGGCGACCTTACCGCGATCCTGTGCGCAAGGTTGGAGGAGGAGCAGAAGAAGCCGGCGCCGGTGCTGAGCCGCATGGTGGCGCGCTTCCGCCCCGGCGGCGCCAAGCGGCGGCGCGTTCCCGAGAGCGACGACTTCATCGTCGACAACAACCGCATCAATCTCGCCGCGCCGGATGTCTTCAAGCAGGACCCGGTCAACCTGATCCGGATTTTCCGCCTCGCGCAGAAGAACAACCTCGCCTTCCATCCCGACGCGATGCGCACGGTGACGCGCTCGCTGAAGCTGGTCAACACCCAGCTCCGCGAGAATGAGGAAGCCAACCGCCTGTTCATGGAGATCCTGACCTCCGACAATGCGGAGATCGTGCTGCGGCGGATGAACGAGACCGGCGTGCTCGGCCATTTTATCCGCGCCTTCGGCAAGATCGTGTCGATGATGCAGTTCAACATGTACCACCACTACACGGTGGACGAACATCTGATCCGCTGCATCGGCTTCCTGCAGGAGATCGCGCGCGGCGCCAGCGAAGAATTCGTGGTCGCCAGCGACCTGTTCCGCAAGATCCGCCCCGAGCACCGCCCGGTGATCTATATCGCCACGCTGCTGCATGACATCGCCAAGGGCCGGCCTGAGGATCACTCGATCGCCGGCGCCAAGGTGGCGCGGCGGCTGTGTCCGCGACTCGGCTTCTCCGCCGCCGATACCGAGCTGGTGGCCTGGCTGATCGAGGAGCACCTGACGATGTCCACCGTCGCGCAATCGCGCGACCTGTCCGACCATAAGACGATCGAGAATTTTGCAGCCGTCGTGCAGTCGGTCGAGCAGATGAAGCTGCTGACCATCCTGACCACCGCCGATATCAGAGGCGTCGGTCCGGGCGTCTGGAACGGCTGGAAGGCGCAGCTTCTGCGCACGCTGTATTACGAGACCGAACCGGTGCTGACCGGCGGCTTCTCGGAGGTGAACCGCGCCCAGCGCATCGCGGTGGCGCAGGCCGAATTCCGTCAGGCCTTCACCGAATGGCCGGAAATCGAGCTCAACGCCTATATCGGCCGGCATTATCCGGCCTACTGGCTCAAGGTCGAGCTGCCGCGCAAAATTCGCCAGGCGCGCTTCATCCGCGCCAGCGAGCTGGCCGGGCACAAGCTCGCGATCAATGTCGGCTTCGACGAGATGCGCGGCGTCACCGAGCTGACGATCCTCGCGACCGACCATCCCTGGCTGCTGTCGATCATCGCGGGAGCCTGCGCCTCCGCCGGCGCCAACATCGTCGACGCGCAGATCTACACCACGACCGACGGCCGCGCGCTCGACACCATCTCGATCTCGCGCGAATACGACCGCGACGAGGACGAGGGTCGGCGCGCCACCCGGATCGGCGAAATGATCGAGGACGTGCTGGAAGGCAAGCTGCGGCTGCCGGACGCGGTGGCGCAGCGCACGGTGCGCAGCAAGGCGCGGCCGTTCGTGGTCGAGCCCGAGGTCATCGTCAACAACCAATGGTCGGACCGCTACACCGTGATCGAGGTTTCCGGCCTCGACCGGCCCGGCCTGCTCTACCAGCTCACGACCGCGATCTCGAAGCTCAACCTCAACATCGCCTCGGCCCATGTCGCGACCTTCGGCGAGCGCGCCCGCGACGTGTTCTACGTCACCGACCTGCTCGGCGCCCAGATCAACGCCCCGACCCGGCAAGCCGCGATCAAGAGCGCACTATTGCATCTGCTGTCGAGCGAGGACAACGCGGCGAAGCCGGCGGCCTAAGAAGTCACCTCGCCCCGCTTGCGGGGAGAGGTCGGATCGCATGGAATGCGATCCGGGTGAGGGGGAGTCTCCGCGAACACGTCCCTCACAATTGATGCGGATCGAGCCCCTCACCCCGACCCTCTCCCCGTAAGAACGGGGAGAGGGAGAACATCGCGCTAAACCTCCACCCCCTCGTGCCGCAGCAGCCAGCGCTTCCTTTCCAGCCCGCCGCCGTACTTCACCAGCGAGCCGTTGGCGCCGATCAGGCGGTGGCAGGGCAGGACGACGCTGATCGGGTTCGAGCCGTTGGCGTGGCCGACCGCGCGCATCGCGTTCGGCGCCTGCAGTCTCGCCGCCAGCGCGCCGTAGCTCATGGTGGTGCCGGGCGGGATCTTCGGCAGCGCGTGCCATACCTTCTGCTGGAACGGTGTGCCGGCGACACGCCATTCGATAGCGGCGAGCCGATCGAGATCGCCCTTGAAATAGCCGCCGAGCGCGCGCAGCAGATCACGCGGCGCACGGCCATCCCGCAACGCCACCGCGCCGTAGTGCAGGCGCAGCAGCTCGAGCATCCGCGCTTCGTAATCGTCCCAGTCGAGCGCGCGCAGCGCACCGTCATCATCGGTCACCAGCAGCGCCATGCCGATCGGCGTCGTCAGGCGGTCGAGGTTGAAGGTCTGGATCGTCTTCGGGGCGGTCATCATCGTCTCACGGACATCGGCAGCGCTCCATGGCACTCTTTCACTGACTGGCTGCCGGCGTCCACCCGAATCCCGCGACACTGCGTGCAGGCGGCATCGCCTTGCAATGCCATCATCGTTCCTCCATCATCCCTGCCAACGGTGACATCCGCCGGCGGATAGCTCGCGGACAAGATCATCGGCAACATGGGAGGTCACGATATGAGGAGCGTGCATTTTCTCGCTGCGACTGCGCTGGCGATCGCGTTGTCGATCACATCCGCCGCCGCGCAGAAGAAATATGACATCGGCGCGACCGACACCGAGATCAAGATCGGCCAGACCGTGCCGTTCTCGGGGCCTGCGTCGGCCTATGCCGGCATCGGCAAGACCCAGGCTGCCTATCTCAAGATGATCAACGATCAGGGCGGCATCAACGGCCGCAAGCTGAACCTGATCCAGTATGACGACGCCTATTCGCCGCCGAAAGCGGTCGAGCAGGTGCGCAAGCTGGTCGAAAGCGACGAGGTGCTGTTCACCTTCCAGATCATCGGCACGCCGTCGAACGCCGCCGTGCAAAGATATCTCAATGGCAAGAAGGTGCCGCAGTTGCTGGCCTCGACCGGGGTGTCGCGCTTCTCCGATCCGGTCGCCGCACCCTGGACCATCGCGTTCAATCCGAACTACCAGTCCGAGGGACGCATCTACGCCAAATATATCCTGGCCAATTACCCGAACGCAAAGATCGGCATCTTCTACCAGAACGATGATCTCGGCCGCGACTACATCACCGGACTGAAAAGCGGGCTCGGCGACAAGGCCGCGACCATGATCGTCGCCGAGGCGTCCTATGAACTGACCGACCCGACGGTGGATTCCCAGATCGTCAAGTTGAGGTCCGCCGGCGTCGATCTGCTGTATGACGCCTCGACGCCGAAATTCGCGGCGCAGGCGATCCGCAAGGTCGCTGATCTCGGCTGGAAGCCGGTGCACATCCTCGACATCAATGCGAGCCCGGTGTCGGCGACGCTGAAACCCGCCGGCCTCGACATCTCCAAAGGCATCATCTCGACCAACTACGGCAAGGACCCGGCCGATCCGCAATGGAAGGACGATTCCGGCCTGAAGGCCTATTTCGCCTTCATGGACAAATATTACCCGGAGGGCGACAAGCTCAACACCGTCAACACCTACGGCTATTCGACCGCGGAGCTGCTGGTGCAGGTGCTCAAGCAGTGCGGCGACGACCTCACCCGCGAGAACCTGATGAAGCAGGTGACCAGCCTGAAGAACTTCGTGCCGAGCCTCGCGCTGCCCGGCATGTCGATCACGACAGGACCGAACGACTACCGCATCAACAAGCAGATGCAGATGATGAAATTCAACGGCGAGCGCTGGGAGCTGTTCGGCCCGATCATCGAGGACACCGGCCCGGCGGGCTAGCAGCCTTTCCACGGCAAGACTGCGCCCCCTCGCCCCGCTCTTGCGGGGTCGAGACGAGCGTAGCTCGCTCTTAGAGGGTCGGGGTGAGGGGCACTCTCCGCATATGCGACGACAGAAGAGTTTTGCGGAGACTCCCCCTCACCCGCATCGCATCTTCGATACGATGCGACCTCTCCCCGCAAGCGGGGCGAGGCGAAGCCAGACCGAACCGTGCGCCCCGCCGCCTTTTGCGCCGCCCCCTACTTTCGTTCACTGGAATCGTTCACCTTTTCGGCGCGGCTCGTCTTGCGTCGCAACAAGGGTTCCTCCAGTATCCGGCGCAAGCGATGGCGACCTGCGGGAATTTGGACTCGTGGGCAAGATCATCGGCTCAACATCAATCACGTGAGGAAAGCAGCATTATGAGGAATGGGATTTTCCACCTGGTCGCGGCGACGGCGCTCGCCGTCGTGCTGTCGGCGTCTTCGGCCTACGCGCAGAAGAAGTACGATTCCGGCGCAAGCGACACCGAGATCAAGATCGGCCAGACCGTGCCCTTTTCTGGACCGGCATCCGCCTATGCCAGCATCGGCAAGACCCAGGCCGCCTATTTCAAGATGATCAACGACCAAGGCGGCGTGAACGGCCGCAAGATCAACCTGATCCAGTATGACGACGCCTATTCGCCGCCGAAGGCCGTCGAGCAGGCGCGCAAGCTGGTCGAGAGCGACGAGGTACTGCTGACCTTCCAGATCGTCGGCACGCCGTCCAATGCGGCCGTGCAGAAATATCTCAACGCCAAGAAGGTGCCGCAGCTGTTCGCCGCCACCGGCGCCTCGAAGTTCACCGACCCGAAGAACTTCCCGTGGACGATGGGTTTCAATCCGAACTATTTCGTCGAAGGCCGGATCTACGGCCAGTATATCCTGAAACAGCATCCCGACGCCAAGGTCGGCGTGCTCTATCAGAACGACGACCTCGGCAAGGACTATCTGAACGGCATCAAGGCCGGCCTTGGCGAAAAGGCGGCCAAGATGATCGTGGCCGAAGCCTCCTACGAGGTCTCCGATCCGACCATCGACTCGCAGGTCATCAAGATCAAGGATGCCGGCGCAGATCTGTTCTTCTCGGCCTCGACGCCGAAGCAGGCCGCGCAGGCGATCAAGAAGATCTACGAAATGGGCTGGCATCCGGTCCAGATCGTCGACATCAACGCCACCTCGGTCGGCGCGGTGCTGCAGCCGGCGGGCCTGGATGCGTCCAAGGGACTGATCAGCACGAATTACGGCAAGGATCCGGCCGACCCGCAGTGGAAGGATGATGCCGGCATGAAGCGGTATTTCGACTTCATGGCCAAGTATTATCCCGACGGCGACAAGAACTCGAACTTCAACACCTATGGCTACGCCACCGCGCAAATGCTGGTGACGGTGCTGAAGCAGTGCGGTGACGATCTGACGCGCGAGAATGTCATGAAGCAGGCCGCCTCGATGAAGGATGTCGCGACCGACATCGCCCTGCCGGGCATCAAGGCCAACACCTCGCCGACCGACTACCGCGTCAACAAGCAGCTTCAGATGATGAAGTTCAACGGTGAGCGCTGGGAACTGTTCGGCCCGATCCTCGAGGACGTAGGTCCGGCGGGCTAGTGGATTGGTCGATGCGAGATGCGATCGGCGGCCTTCGGGCCGCCGATTTTATTTTTGTCCGCGCATTCCAATCTATCCCCGTCACCCTGAGGCGCTCGCGAAGCGAGCCTCGAAGGGCCGACGGCTACGAGTGGGGCCGATTCATCCTTCGAGGCTCGCAAGAGCTCGCGCCTCAGGATGACGGGGATGGAGAGCGCTCATGGCTTTGAGCGCAGTTATTTAGGAATCTCTCCGAACGTCTTCCCCACCGGCAGCACTGCGTGCCGGATCAGCCGCGAATCCTCGACGCCGGCCTGGCGATGCTTCACCGCCTCGCGATAGACGGGATCGCGGATCATCTCGACGAAGGCGCTGACATCAGGATACTCCGCGATGAAGCAGTGATCCCAGCGCTCGGCCTCGGGGCCGATCAGCATCAGCTCGAACTTTCCCTGCCAGACGATGCGGCCGCCGAGCCGCTCGAACACCGGGCCGCTTTCGCGGCCGTAGGCGGCATAGGCTTCCGCGCCGGTCGCCTTGCGGCCGTCGGGATAGGCGGCCTGTTCCCGCAAGCGGACCAGGTTGAGCATATGGATCGGGCCGGGCCGGTTGTTGTCCCGGAATTGCGCGAAGACTTCCTTGGTCGGATCGATGTGGCCCATGCGGCACTCCCTTTTTTGTTCCATGCGCATTTAAGCACGCCCCGCCCAACCTCCTAATCCCGCGTTAAGCTTTGCGTAACCGCCCCTTAAACCGGGAACGCTAGCGTGCCGCGGAAATAGTGTGAGCGTTGCGCATGGCGTGGGGACAGAAAAAGGGCGCAGGGCGCAAGGAGCCGCTGTTCGGGCTTCCGGCCGCGCTCGCCGACCTGCGGCTGTCGGTCGCCGATCGCATTCCCGGCGGTGGCGACGACAAGCCGGCCAAATCCAGGCCCAAGAACAACACGTCCGGCAGCGATTCCGGCGGCGAAAAGCCACGTCCACCGCGCAGCAGCAGCAAGCGCCGCGGCAAATCACGCGGCACTGTCATTGGCCGCCTGTTCTACTGGACCGCGGTGCTCGGCCTCTGGGCCGGTATTGCCGTGATCGGTGTCGTGGTGTGGGTCGGCGCGCATCTGCCGCCAATCCAGTCGCTGGAGATTCCGAAGCGGCCGCCGACCATCCAGATCGTCGGCCTCGACGGCACCGTGATGGCGCAGCGCGGCGAAATGGCCGGCGCCAATGTCGCGCTGAAGGACCTGCCGCCTTATTTGCCGAAAGCCTTCATCGCCATCGAGGACCGCCGCTTCTATTCGCATTACGGCGTCGACCCGATCGGCATCCTGCGCGCGGCCGTGACCAACATCATGCATCGCGGCGTCTCGCAGGGCGGCTCGACGTTGACCCAGCAGCTCGCCAAGAACCTGTTCCTGACCCAGGAGCGCACCATGCAGCGCAAGCTGCAGGAGGCCGAGCTCGCGCTCTGGCTGGAGCGCAAGCATTCCAAGACCGAGATCCTCGAGCTTTATCTCAACCGCGTCTATTTCGGCTCCGGCGCCTATGGCGTCGAGGCCGCGGCGCAGCGCTATTTTGGCAAGTCGGCGAAGAACGTCACCCTGGCGGAGGCCGCGATGCTGGCGGGTCTCGTCAAATCGCCGTCTCGGCTAGCCCCGAACCGCAATCCGGAAGGCGCCGAGCAACGCGCGCAGATCGTGCTCACCGCCATGGCCGACGCCGGTTTCATCACCGAGGCCCAAGCTAAAGCCTCGATCGGCCAGCCCTCGATCAATGTGAAGCCGGCCGGCGCCGGCACCGTCAACTATGTCGCCGACTGGATCGGCGAAGTGCTCGACGACCTCGTCGGCCAGATCGACCAGGACATCACGGTGCAGACCACGATCGATCCGAAGCTGCAGAACATCGCGGAGGCCGCCGTCATCGACGAGCTCGCCGCCAAGAGCGTGAAGTTCAATGTCAGCCAGGGCGCGCTGGTGGCGATGTCGCCGGATGGCGCGGTGCGCGCCATGGTGGGGGGGCGGAACTACGCCGAGAGCCAGTACAACCGGGCGGTGACGGCGAAGCGCCAGCCCGGTTCGTCGTTCAAGCCGTTCGTCTATCTCACCGCGGTCGAGTCCGGGCTCACGCCGGATACGATCCGCACCGATGGCCCGCTCGACGTCAAGGGCTGGAAGCCGGAAAACTACACCCACGAATATTTCGGCTCGGTGACGCTGACCCAGGCGCTGGCGATGTCGCTGAACACGGTCGCGGTGCGGCTCGGGCTCGAGGTCGGGCCAAAGAATGTGGTGCGCACCGCACACCGGCTCGGCATCTCGTCGAAACTCGAACCCAACGTCTCGATCGCGCTCGGCACGTCGGAAGTTTCCGTGATCGAAATGGTCGGCGCCTATGCCCCCTTCGCCAATGGCGGATTTGCCGTCTCGCCGCATGTCGTGACCAAGATCCGCACCAGCTCGGGCAAGCTGCTCTACGTCAGGCCCACCGAGCAGCCCAATCAGGTGATCGAGCCGCGCTATGACGCGATGATGAACAGCATGATGCGCGAGACCCTGATCTCGGGCACCGCGCGCAAGGCCGAGATCCCCGGCTGGACCGCTGCGGGCAAGACCGGCACCAGCCAGGATTATCGCGATGCCTGGTTCATCGGCTACACCGCCAATCTCGTCACCGGCGTCTGGCTCGGCAATGACGACAGCTCGCCGACCAGGAAGGCGACCGGCGGCGGCCTGCCGGTGGAGGTGTGGACCCGTTTCATGAAGGCCGCGCACCAAGGCGTGCCGGTCGCGACCATTCCGAACTCGCAAGGCAATTGGGGACCGGCAAACCTGATCCAGGTGTCGTCGCAGGTCACCGCGCCGTCGGCACCGCCGATGCAGACACAACCGATGCAAGTGCAGATGCAGGCGCCGCCGCCGCAACCGGCCGCCGGCAGTTACTATCGTCCGCCGCCGGCCCGCGCGTCCACACCACCCAACCCGAACGCCCGGCCCGAAGCGGCTGCGGGGCTCGACGGCTGGCTGACGGACCGTCTGTTCGGCGGCCGCCGCTCACAGTGACCTGTAACCCGGATGAAGATGCGTAGGATGGGTGGAGCGTAGCGATACCCATCATCTCACCGGGTGAAAATTGATGGGTATCGCTTCGCCCCACCCATCCTACGAGGCTGTGAATCTTTTTATGCCATATGTCGGGCTGATGTGATTCTCTTGGCAGGTTGATTTGCTGGAGAGACTGATGGCTGACGACAAGCTGTTCGACGACTTGCCGGAGCAGTCGGCGCCACGGACCGAGGCGATGCCGCGCGGTGCACCTCGGCTGCGGGAGCCGGTGCGCGACCAAGTGGAACTGCGAGCGGTCGATATCGACAGCCTGATTGGGCAGGATCATCCAGCACGGGTGATCTGGGCTTATGTCGAAGGGCTCGACCTCAGTGCATTGGAAGACCGGGTCAAAGCGCGAGAGAACCGGCCGGGTCATCCGGCGCCATCACCCCGGCTGCTGCTGGCGCTGTGGCTGTACGCAACAAGTGACGGCGTTGGCAGCGCGCGGGCGCTGGACCGGCTCTGCAACAGCCACGACGTTTACCGCTGGCTCTGCGGCGGCGTCTCTTTGAACTATCACACGCTGTCGGACTTCCGGGTCGGTTGTGCCGACCTGCTCGACCGTTTGCTGGTCGAGCATCTGATGGCCCTGAGCAAGGTGGGGCTGGTTGATCTGGAGAAGCTGGCTCAGGACGGGGTGCGGATACGGGCGAGCGCAGGAACTGGCTCGTTCCGACGAGAGGCGACGCTAGATCGGCAGATGGCCCAGGCCCAGGCGGTGGTGGAGGACCTCAAGCGCGAGGTCGATGCGGATCCGGAAGCCAGCAATCGGCGGATCCGAGCCGCCAAGGAGCGCGCAGCACGCGAACGCAACGAACGGGTGCAAGCGGCGCAAGCGGCACTGGCCGAGATCAAGCGCAAGCGAAAGCAACTCGACGAAAAAGGCGGCAATGGCAAAAAGCCGAAGGAGCCTCGAGCTTCCACCACCGACCCGCAGGCACGGGTGATGAAGATGGCGGATGCCGGCTTCCGCCCGGCCTACAACGTGCAGGTCGCCAGTGCGGCGGGCGAACTGATCGTGGTCACGGTCGATGTCGACAACAATGGATCAGATCGCGGCCTGATGCGGCCGATGCTGGAACGAACCCACGCATTGCTGAAGCGCTTTCCTCGCCGCCACCTCGTCGACGGCGGGTTCTGCAGCGGCGAGGACATCGAATGGGCGCATGGCGAAGGTATCGAGGTCTACTGCCCTCCGCCTCAATCCAGGAGCGGTGTCGATCCTTTTTTACCCCGGAGCAGCGATGGTCCCGGAGTATCCGCCTGGCGGGCTCGCATGACCAGCGAAGCAGGCAAGGCACAGTACAAGGTCCGTACGATCTGCGAATGCATCCATGCCCGCTGGCGCAACTGGGACCTCAGGCAACTGACCGTGCGCGGTATCAACAAGGTCCGCGCCGTCGTGCTCTGGTACGCTCTCGCCAACAACGTCCTGCAAGGCCATCGCCTCGCCAAGGCATAGTCCCCGCAACCACAGCCGAGCAATCCGACCCGATTGCTCCTCTGCACGCAAGAACTAACGGCTCCTACTTCGGATGCCGCTACACAAACCCAATTGGTTCACAGGCTCTACGCGCCGCGCGCTAACGGGCCCTAATCCTCAATCCCGTAACGATGCAGGTCGTTGCCGTGGGTGTCGAGCCAGTTCTTGGCGCGCGCGACCGACGAACAGACCTTGTCGACCACCCGCCAGAATCGTGGCGAGTGGTTCATCTCGACGAGATGCGCGACTTCATGCGCGGCGAGGTAGTCGAGCACGAAGGGCGGCGCCAGGATCAGCCGCCACGAGAAGGACAGCGAGCCGGCCGAGGTGCACGAGCCCCAGCGGCTGGATTGATCGCGGATCGAAATCCGCTTCACCCGGACGCCGAGTTCCGCCGCATAAAACTGCGCCGCCTTCTGCAGTTCCTTGCGCGCCTCCCGCTTGAGGAAGTCGTGCACGCGGCGGTCCATGTGCTCGACGTCCCCGGCGACGCAGAGAATCTTCTCGCCGCTGTCGCGCGTCTCGGTCCAGACCGTACCGCGCTCGCCGGCGCGATGAACGAGGCGATGCGCAACGCCGCGCAGCGGCACCATCGTGCCGGACTGGAACGGCGCCGCCTTCGGCAATCGGCCAAGGCGGGCGGCAATCCAGCCGCCATGGAGGTGCGCGAACTCCTTGGCTTCCGCGATCGTGCCGCGCGGCGGCATCGTCAGGATCGCCTCACGATCAGTCGGATGGATTCTCAGCGTATAACGCCGCGCCCGCCGGTGCCGGCGCAGCCTGATCGTGAAGAATTGGGAGCCGTGCCGGACCAAAAGAGTCGCGGGTTCGGCAGGCCGCCGGTAGAGGAGCGCGCGAGTAGCCATGTCTGAGAGTCCGGGGAGCAGGAGTTCGCCCGGATTCTGCCATATCCGCCGCCAGTGAAATCGCTCGGCGCAAAAACAAATCATTTGCCCAATATACAGGGGTTGGCCCGTCTTTGACCTCTACCTGCAGGGGCTGGAACCGCAATTTCTTCGGTGAATCAGAGTTGAAAGCATCGCTCAGTAAATGAAGCCACATTCATCCTTTGAGCGACCCCGGATTCGATATTCCTTTAGTCAATTCAGCGGCTTATGCCGCCGGGGGAATTGGGACCAGAACGCCACCTATTCAGCGGCGGCGACCAGGGAAAGCCGCGTATTGGCGGCCGAAACCATGAAATCAGAGATTCGCGGCACGATTTCAGAGCGGAAGCGCGATCCGTTGAACACACCGTAGTGCCCGACACCCTTCTGCACGTAATGCACGCGGCGATGATTAGGGATCGCGGTGCAGAGCGCATGCGTTGCCTCGGTCTGACCGAGGCCGGAGATGTCGTCCTTCTCGCCTTCCACCGTCATCAACGCGACGCGGCGGATCTTCGAGGGATCGACCGGCTTGCCACGATGGGTCATCTCGCCCTTCGGCAGCGCGTGCTTGACGAACACGAGGTCGACCGTCTGGAGGTAATACTCCGCGGTGAGGTCCATCACCGCCAGATATTCGTCATAGAATTCACGGTGCTTGTCGACGAGATCGCCGTCGCCCTTCACCAGATTGGCGAACAGCCGCTTGTGCGCGTCCATGTGCCGATCCAGGTTCATGCTGATGAAGCCGTTGAGCTGCAGGAACCCGGGATACACGTCGCGCATCACGCCGGGATGCGGGAACGGCACCTTGGTGATGACATTATTGCGGAACCAGTCGATGCCGCGTTCTGCGGCGAGGTTGTTGACCGCGGTGGGATTGCGCCGCGTATCGATCGGGCCGCCCATCAGCGTCATCGACAGCGGCACGAACGGATCGTTGTTCGCCTCCATCACCGACACCGCGGCAACCACCGGCACCGAGGGCTGGCACACCGCGATGATATGCATGTTGCCGCCCAGCGCGTGCAGCATCTCGATCAGGTAATCGACATAGTCCTCGAGATCGAAACGGCCGGCCGCGTGCGGCACCATGCGGGCATCCGCCCAGTCGGTGATGTAAACCTCATGCGTCGGCAGGAACGCCTCGACGGTGCCGCGCAGCAGCGTCGCATAGTGGCCCGACATCGGCGCCACGATCAGCACGCGCGGCTGCGGGCTGCGCAACGGACGCGTCAGCTTGCGATCGAAATGCAGCAGGCGGCAGAACGGCTTCTCCCAGATCGAGCGCACCTCGACCGGCGTGCGGACGCCGTTGACCTCGGTCGTCGGCAGATTCCATTCCGGCTTGCCGTAACGGCGGGTGGTGCGCTCGAACAATTCGCAGGCCGCCGCGACCGACTTGCCGAACTCGGTATGGGTCCACGGATTGAGCGGATTTTGAAACAGGATCTTGGTGGCGTCGGTCACCGCACGTGCCGGATTGAGCGACGCATGCCCCATCTCATACATCCAGTAGAGCGGCGTTGTGAGTGCCGGACTGCCTTCCGCCACCAGTGGCGGCGCACCGCCAAATTCACCAATCGGCATCGTCGTTCAGACCCCTGTTTTGCGCCGCAGCATACTGACCAATGCGTAATAATGCGTCAATGCACCGCTAACTGAATTTAGGGTCGGAACTCAGCTAATACAGCGCAATTCCACGCGAAAGTGACATTTATTCACCACCCGCGAGCAGCGATCCGTGACGCTTGGCGCTGCGCAAAAGGGCAAGGAAGACCGCAAAAGATGCAGCGAACAGGATCGCGTTGATGACCAGCGCATCGATCATGAGCTCAGCGCGGAAGACGTGATCGATCAGAAGCGAACGCATGCCCTCGAACACATAGGTCGGCGGCAAGGCCCAGGCGGCATATTGCAGCCAGACCGGCAGCACCGCGACCGGGTAATAGATGCAGGCAAGCGGCATCACCGCGAACATCAGCGTCCAGACGATGCTTTCGGCGCCGAGCCCATTGCGCAACACGAGGCCTGACGCGAACACGCCGACCGACCAGCTCGTGAAGATCAAATTGCAGAAGAACAGGATCAGGGGCAGCCCGATGGCGTAGAAGTTGAAGCCGAAAAAGAACAGTGCCATCAGCGTCATCGGGATCACGCCGATGGCGAGCCGGATCAGGCTCATGATCATCAGCGAAAGCAGGAACTCGATCGGCCTCAGCGGGCTCATCATCAGGTTGCCGAGATTGCGCGACCACATCTCTTCCAGGAACGAGATCGAGAAACCGAGCTGACCGCGGAACAGGATGTCCCACAGGATCACGGCGCCGATCAGCGAGCCGCCCGCCCTGGCGAAAAATCCTGAAGTTTGCGAGATGTAGGTTTGCAGGAAGCCCCAAGTGATGATCTGCAATGTCGGCCAGTAGATCAGCTCCAGGAGCCGCGGCCATGACGATATCAGGAGATACCAATAGCGTAGCACCATCGCGTTGATGCGATGCAGCGATATCCCGCTGACCTGGCGGCTCACGATCTCGCTCATGACGCGCCCTCCCGCACCCGGCCACGCGCAACGTCGAGAAACACCTCTTCCAGCGTGTCGCGGTTGTAGCGCGCCATGATGCGCTCGGGACTGTCGTCATCCTGGATCTTGCCGCGCTTCAAGATGATGACCCGGTCGCAGAGACGCTCGACCTCCAGCATGTTGTGCGATGCGAGCAGGATGGTCGCGTTATGGGTCTTGCGATAGGTCTCGAGATGCTGCCGCACCCAATCGGCCGTGTCAGGGTCGAGCGACGCCGTCGGCTCGTCCAGCAGCAGCAGATCCGGCTCGTTGATCAGCGCCTTCGCCAGCGCGACCCGCGTTTTCTGCCCGGCGGAGAGCTTTCCGTTGGCGCGGTCGAGGAACTCCTTCAGGTCGAGATCGGCGGCAAGCTGGTCGATCCGTTCGCGCAAACGCTTCACGGCATAAAGGCGACCGAAGATCGTCAGGTTCTGCCGCACCGTGAGCCGCATCGGCATGTCGACATAGGGGCTCTCGAAATTCATCCGGCCAAGCACATCATAGCTCTGCTCGGGGATTTTCGCGCCCAGCACCTCGACGCAGCCCGAGGTCGGCAGCACCAGACCCATGATCATCGCGATAGTCGTGGTCTTGCCGGCGCCATTGCCGCCGAGCAGGCCGGTGATGCTGCCGCGCGCAATGCGGAACGAGACGTCATCGACCGCGCGGGTGGTCTTGTACAACTTGACCAGACGCGCGACATCGATTGCGGCCGATCCATTCAAGTCGGTCGCATGCGCCTGCAGATCGGCCTCTGTCGTTTGTAGATCGGGCGGCTGCCCCTGACCTGTCTCGTTCTGTTGCATGATGGCCGTTCCTTGAGCCATTGCGACAATAAGCGCAAGACTTGCGCCGCACCATTGAGCTTGAGCGTTTTCGAGCGAAGTCGCGAATTTGTGCGCCGCCCACACCACAGCTAAAGTCCCTGACATGACCGACGTCGCCGCTTCCGATTTCCGCCAGCCACGCAGCTTTGTCCGCCTGGATACGATTCTGCGGCTGCGCTGGCTGGCCGCGCTCGGCCAGCTCGTCGCGATCTTCGTCGTCGCCCAGGGGCTGGAATTCGATGTTCCGATTATCCCGTGCGTATGTATCGTCGCCTTCTCCGCACTGCTCAATCTGGCGCTGCAGATCGCCATCAATCCGATGCAGCGGCTGGCGCCGGACCATGCCGCAGCGTTGCTCGCGCTCAACATCGTCGAGCTCGCGGCGCTGCTTTATTTCACCGGCGGCCTGCAGAACCCGTTCTCGTTCCTGTTCCTCGCGCCGGTGCTGATCTCGGCCACGGTGCTGCCGGTCCGCTTGACCATTGCGCTTGGCTGCCTTGCGGTCGCCTGTGCCTCGGCACTGTTCTTCTACCATCTGCCGCTGCCATGGGACGCCGACGATCCGCTGGTGCTGCCGCCGATCTATCTGCTCGGCGTCTGGCTTTCGATCCTGCTCGCAATCGGCGTCACCAGCCTCTATGCGTTTCAGGTGACCGAGGAAGCGCGCCAGCTCTCCGATGCGCTGGCCGCAACCGAATTGGTATTGACGCGCGAACAGCATCTGACTCAGCTCGACGGCCTTGCTGCCGCCGCCGCGCACGAACTCGGCACGCCGCTGTCGACGATCTTCCTGATCTCGCGCGAGCTCGAGAAGACAGCCCATGACCCAAGCCTCACGAGCGACCTGAAGACCCTCCGCGAGCAGGCGCAACGCTGTCGCGATATCCTGAGCAAGATCGCCCAATTGTCCTCGAGCGGCGCACCGTTCGACAACATGAAGCTGTCGACGCTGATCGAGGAGGCGGTAGCGCCGCATCGCGACTTCGGTGTCGACATCAAGGTGCGGCTTGCTGTCGCAGCCACGCGTGAGCCGGTCGCAGCCCGCAATCCGGCGATCCTTTATGGCGTCGGAAACATCCTCGAAAATGCCGTCGATTTCGCACACCAGACCGTCGAGGTGAATGCATGGTGGAATGCAGAGACCGTTGAGATTGTTATCTCGGACGACGGTCCTGGCATTGCGCCTGATATGCTGAAACGGATCGGGGAACCCTATTTGTCGCGCCGCCGCAGCGCAGATGAAGCCCAAGACGCCCGCGGAGGCCTCGGTCTCGGCGTTTTCATCGCGCGGACGCTGCTCGAACGCACCGGTGCCAAGGTCTCATTCAGCAACCGCGTCTTTCCCGATCACGGCGCCGTGGTGCAGATTGTCTGGCCGCGCGACCGCTTTGTGGAAGCCGCGCCGGACACCGAGGCTGCCTCCTAAGAACGGTTCTCAAACGCGTCTCTGGCGCATCTTTGGCATTAAGGATGCAGCCACCTCGACTTTAGGCTGCCTTGGCAGTGTCGCAGTGCCATCCCATATAATGAGTGTCTGACACAGGGAAAATGGACCGTGAACGCCATCGCCGAACTGACTGATCACACCGACCGATCGCTCCTCATCGTCGAGGACGACAAGCCGTTCCTGGAGCGCCTGTCGCGCGCCATGGAGACGCGCGGCTTCACGGTGAAGTCATGCGATAGCGTGTCCGATGGTCTGGCCGAGATCGGCCGCTCTGCGCCCGCATTCGCGGTCGTCGACCTCAGGCTCGGTGACGGCAACGGCCTCGATGTCGTCTCGGCGCTGAAGCGCAAACGGCCCGAGGCGCGCGCGATCGTGCTGACCGGCTATGGCAACATCGCAACCGCCGTCACCGCGGTGAAGATGGGCGCCGTCGATTATCTCTCGAAGCCGGCCGACGCCGATGACGTCGTCGCAGCGCTGCTGGCGAGTGGCACCGACAAGTCCGAGCTTCCGACCAATCCGATGTCCGCGGATCGCGTGCGCTGGGAACACATCCAGCGCATCTACGAAATGTGCAACCGCAACGTCTCAGAAACCGCACGTCGCCTCAACATGCACCGCCGCACGCTGCAGCGCATTTTGGCCAAGCGCGCGCCGCGGTAAGCGTAGTCCGTAGGTGGGTGGAGCGAAGCGATACCCACCAACTTCGTGCAACGAGGTTTGCACGCGATGGGTATCGCTTCGTTCCACCCATCCTACGGCATCGAGTTTCTAAAACTCGCCGTGCCCCTGTGGATCGACCAGCCGGTTGATTCGCTGCGCCGCCGCGATCGCAAACCGCACCGTCATCGCCTTGCGCGTCGGCGCCGGCAGCCGATGCTCCGGCGCCTCGCAATGCAGATGGGCGCCATAGGCATCGGCGATGATCAATCCCGTATCGGCGGGAAATATCTCGCACGGCAGATCCTGCGTGAAGGCAAAGAACAGCCGGTCGCAATGCATCCGGTAGTCCTGCCATTTCTGGTCGGCGCGCAGATCCTCCACTGACGACTTGATCTCGACGATCCAGATTTCGCCGCGCTCGTTCAGCGCGACCAGATCGGCGCGCCTTCCGGACGGCAGCGGCAATTCGCTGATGCAGGAAAATCCCAGCGATCTCAGAAGCCTTGCCGTGCCGCGCGCGATCGCAAGCGCGGTCTCCGACTGGCGTCGGTCGGGCACAGGGACAAGCGCGATCTGGCGGGCGGGCGATTCCATGAGGCCGAGACTAACCGATTCCGCGACACCTGCCCAACAGGTGATAAGGGCGGGAACTCTGGAGTTCCTTGCCGCTTATCTCACCGCCGCTGCGATGGGCGGACCAATGGGGCTGCCTCGTGATCGATGATCTCTGGTACAAGAACGGGGTGATCTATTGCCTCTCCGTCGGCACCTACATGGATGCCAATGGCGATGGAGTCGGCGATTTCCAGGGTCTGCTGCGGCGCCTGGACTATCTGCACGGGCTCGGGATCACCGCGATATGGCTGATGCCGTTTCAACCCTCGCCCTGCAAGGACGACGGTTATGACATCTCGGACTATTACGGCGTCGATCCGCGTTACGGGACGCTCGGTGACTTCGTCGAATTCACCCATGGCTGCCAGCAGCGCGGCATCCGCGTGATCATCGATCTCGTGGTCAACCACACCTCGGACCAGCATGGCTGGTTTCAGTCGGCGCGCAGTTCAAAGGATTCGCCCTATCGCGACTGGTATGTCTGGGCGGACAAGCGGCCCGCCAGCGCCAACACCGGCATGGTGTTTCCCGGCGTGCAGAAATCGACATGGACTCGCGACAAGATGGCAGGCGCCTGGTACTTCCACCGCTTCTACGATTTCCAGCCCGACCTCAACACGTCGAACCCGCACGTGCAGGCCGAGATCCTCAAGATCATGGGCTTCTGGATCCAGCTTGGCGTCTCCGGTTTCCGCATGGATGCAGTGCCCTTTGTGATTGCAACCAAGGGCGCGACGGTCCGCAAGCCGGTCGAGCAATACGGCATGCTGCGAACGTTCCGCGAATTCCTGCAATGGCGCCAAGGCAACGCGATCATCCTTGCTGAAGCCAACGTGCTGCCCGAAACGGACATGGAGTATTTCGGAGACGACGGCGATCGGATGCAGATGATGTTCAATTTCCACGTCAATCAGCATCTGTTCTACGCGATGGCATCCGCCGACTCGCGGCCGCTGGCGAAGGCGCTGACGGCGACCAAGCCGCGGCCTGCAACGGCGCAATGGGGCCTGTTTCTGCGCAATCATGATGAGCTCGACCTCGGCCGCCTCACCAAGGCGCAGCAAGAGACGGTATTCAAGGCGTTCGGCCCGGACAAGAACATGCAGCTCTATGACCGCGGCATCCGCCGACGCCTCGCACCGATGCTTGGCGGCGACCGGCGGCGTCTGGAACTGGCCTACAGCCTGCTCTGTACGCTCCCCGGCACACCCGTGATCCGCTACGGCGACGAGATCGGCATGGGCGACAATTTCGACCTGCCCGAACGCAACTGTGCGCGCACGCCGATGCAATGGTCGACCGAGCCCCACGCAGGCTTTACCGAGAGCGATCGACCTTGCTCGCCGGTGATCGACAAGGGCGCATACGGCTATGAGCACGTCAATGCCGCAAAGCAGCGGCGTGATCCCAATTCGCTGATGAACTGGACCGAGCGCATCATCCGCATGCGCAAGGAGGTGCCCGAGGTCGGTTGGGGCGATTTCAGGATCATCGCGACCCGTGATCCCGCCGTGCTGGTGATCCGTTACGACTGGCGCAACAACTCGGTGCTGTTCATACACAATCTCGCCGAGGAGCCGCGCGAGGTCTCATTTGCAGTCGGGCTTCCCGGTGAATCCGGCAAGCATCTGGTCAATGTCCTGAGCGAGGATCACAGCCGCGCCGATGCGCGCGGTCGTCACAGACTGCTGGTCGAGGGCTACGGCTACCGCTGGTACCGGGTCGGCGGACTAGACTATCTGCTCAAGCGCAGTGACATCGACACGAAGCCACCGCGCACGTCCCGTCAGTCCTCCTGAGGCGGCCCGAGGATCACGCCTTCATTGGCGCGCAGATCGAGCACGCCTTCGATTCTTTCGCCTTGCCGGTCCATCAAGGTCGACAGCAGGACCTCATTGCTGAATCCGATCGCGCTGGAGGTGATGGCCGCAGGCGCTGCGCCAAAATTCAGTGCGATGACCGCAACGCCCTCGGCGCTGCGTCGCCGGTAGAGCAGAACGTCGCCCTGCGCCGCCACCGGCTCATAGCTGCCACGGACGAGCTGCGGCAGGCGTCGCCGCAGCGCGATCAGCGCCTTGTAGAGGTTCAGGATCGACGCCCTGTCCGCCTCCAGGCTCGCGACATTGTCGCTGGCGAAGTCGTGCGCCAGCGGCAGCCATGGCTTGACGCTCGAGAAACCCGCGTAGGGTTCGGCGCTCCATTGCATCGGCGTGCGGCAGCCGTCGCGGCCGACGCCGATACCCGGAACGTTCTTCTCGAAGGGATCGCGAACCTGGTCCGGCGCGATCGGCACCTGGCGCATACCGATCTCGTCGCCGTAATAGAGCGTCGGCGTGCCGCGCAGCGTCAGCAGCAGCATCGCGGCGACCGGCGCCTGTGCCGGACCGACCCGGCTTGCGACCCGCGGCCGGTCGTGATTGCCGAGCACCCAGTTCGGCCAGGCGCCCGATGGCAGCGTCTTTTCGTAGTCGGCGATGATCTGCTCGACCGAACGCGCGCTCCACAAGGTCGACAGCAGCGCGAAATTGAACGGCATCTGCGCGCCGCTGAGATCGTTGCCGTAATAGGCGACGAGCCGGTGCAGCGGCAGATAGACCTCGCCAATCAGCACGCGATTGTCGAATTCCTCGGTGACGCGGCGCATCTCGGTGATGACGGCATGCACCTCCGGCTGGTCGGTCGAATATCGCGTCAGGATTCGCTCATGCGGCGGCCGGCCCTCGCGGTAGTGCGGGTTCGGCGGATTGTCGCGGAAGTCGGCGTCCTTGATCAGGTGCCAGATCACATCGACGCGGAAGCCGTCGACGCCCTTGCCGAGCCAGAACCGCATCACATCGTAGATCGCCCGTCTGACTTCGGGATTGCGCCAGTTCAGGTCAGGCTGCTGGGCGAGGAAGGCGTGATAGTAATACTGGCCTGACGCCTCGTCATATTGCCACGCGCTGCCGCCGAATTCGGACAGCCAGTTGTTGGGCACCCCACCATCCGACGCCGGATCCCGCCAGATGTACCAGTCGCGCTTCGGATTCTCGCGCGAACTCTTCGCCTCGATGAACCAGGAATGCTGGTCGGAAGTGTGGTTCGGCACCAGATCGAGGATCAGCTTGAGGCCGGAATCGTGGGCGGCCGCAACCAGCCGGTCGAAATCCTCCATCGTCCCGAACAGCGGATCGATGCCGGTGTAGTCGGAGATGTCGTAGCCGAAATCGGCCATCGGCGACGGGAAGATCGGCGATAGCCAGACCGCATCGACGCCAAGCCGCGTCAGATAGGGCAGCCGCGCGATGATCCCCCTGAGATCGCCGACGCCGTCGCCATCGCTATCCTCGAACGAGCGCGGATAGACCTGATAGAAAATCCCGTGCCGCCACCAGTCCCTGTCGCCCTGATCCATCCCGCTCCCCGACTCATAATCCGGCCCGAGCAAGGTAACGCCCGATGACGCCAGCTGGTTCACGGATGACGCACAATTGGGGACGGAAAGATGACGGTCTCAGTGCCGGGTCATGGCGATTTGATAGATCGCGATCACGACCTCGAACAAGATCAGGAAGACGATGATCAGCTCCAGCCGCAGCGAACGGCTGGTGTCGATGATGTCGGTCAGGACTTGCGCGGTCTCGGCGACGACCGTGAGCTTGCGGTTCAGCGATTCCGCCCGCTCCTTCAATTCGTATTCATCCTCGAGCCGGGAATAGAGCCGCTCCAGCTGCGGCTTATCCCAGAGGATGTCGGGCTTTTCCGAAATCTCGACCGGGCCGGCGACGCGGTGCCGCACCGACAGCGCATTGCCGATGTGCTTGAGAATCGCGATCCGGCCGCCATAGATCCGCCCGCTCTTCGCCAGATCGCGCGCGAACGGCTCGGTGGTGTCGAACACGGCGGCGACCTCGCGCTCATGCCGTGCCAGCACCACGCTCTTGGCCAGCGCCTCGCCGACCAGGATCAACCGCTCCGGCGACAGGCTTTGCAGATAGATCGGACCACCAGGCGGGATCTGATCCTCCTTCTCCGCGGCGAGTTCGATGATCGCGATCTCCTCCTCCCGCCGCGCGAATGGACCGGTCATGCGCGACTGCAGCCCGCGCAGGAATTCATCCTCCTCCAGCGCGTTGAGGCCGATCAACACGACGACGCCGTAACGGAACAGGATGGCGACACCGTTGTCATTGACACGGAACGCCAGCGGCGTGGTCGCCAGCACGTCGCCGCGCTCGAGGCCGGACGTGCTGATGCGGTCCGCGACAAAGAAGGCGCGGGCGGTGGTCCGGGGCCCGCCGAGTGGCGATTTGGAAGTCTGGGTCATGGACGTCGGGACTGCGGGGGCCAATTCTGTCATCACAAGTCTATCACGGTCTGTTTTGGGATCACACGCCGGGCGCTGCGCGTTTGTCCGTGTTGACGGCTATTTTGGGAAGCCTATGGTGCCCTCATGGATGACACAACCGAAACCAAACCGAAGGCCGGCGCGATCATCGTACCGGTGACGCTGTTCGAGCAGAACTGCACCATCATCTGGCACGAGCCGACCAAGAAGGCCGTCGTGATCGACCCCGGCGGGGACGTGCCGAAGATCCAGGCGGCGATCAAGCAGACCGGCGTGACGGTCGAGAAGATCTGGCTGACCCACGGCCATATCGATCATGTCGGCGGAGCCGCCGAATTGCGCGACGCGCTGCAGGTCAAGATCGAGGGCCCGCATATCGCGGACAAGTACCTGCTCGAAAACGTGGTCTCGAGCGGCGAGCGCTTCGGCATGACCGGGGTACGCAATTTCGGTCCGGACCGCTGGCTTGACGAGGGCGACCAGGTCTCGATCGGCGACCTCACCTTCGACATCCTGCATTGCCCCGGTCATTCGCCGGGCAGCGTGGTGTTCTTTAACAAAGAGCTGCGCTTCGCCCATGTCGGCGACGTCCTGTTCGCCGGCTCGGTCGGGCGCACCGACCTGCCCGGCGGCAGTCATCCCACTCTGATCCAATCGATCAAGGAGAAGCTGCTGCCGCTCGGCGACGATGTCGGCTTCATCTGCGGCCATGGCGCCGGATCGAGCATCGGCCAGGAGCGGATGACGAACCCGTTCCTGACCGGCGAGATGTGAGCGCGCCGCGCTTCATCTCACCTGTTATTTCGTCAGCCTTTATTTCATCAGCCTCTATTTCATCAGCCCTGCGGCGGTCAGCGCCCGCGCGATGATGCGGCCGACATTGACGCTGTTGCTTCGTGACTTCCCCGGCTGGCTGCTGCTGCGGCCGGGCTTCGTCGCCGGCTCAGGCTCCGCGGCAGGCACCGGAATCGTCATTGAGATCGTGTCGGCGCGCTCGCGCGGAATTCCCGTCGGTGCGATGTGCGGCTGACGGATCTGATCGGTCAGGCCGAAAAATTCGGCGATGTGGTACGACGAGGAGATTCCGGCCTCGATCAGGAACGCGCCCTCCACGCCATAACGCTCGTCGTTGTCGGCAAGCCCGAGCGGCGTGCCATGGGCCATGTCGGTGATGCTGTAGGATTCGACCAGCGTCTCGCCATCCGCATTCCACCAGACCTCACGGGGATAGCCGTCGACGTCGGCCTTCGACATTGCCGCGAGCGGCAGGCCGTGAACGTCGAGCCATTGCCGGACGATCGCGTCGGCATTGGCGGGGCTGACGGTGCGGTCGGCGCTGCCGTGCCACACCGAAATCTTCGGCCAGGCACCGTCGTGCTTCGAGGCCTTGCGAACGAGATCGCCGAGTTCGGGCGCGGCCAGCGCGCTGCCCTGCATCATGGTCTGCAGTGCCTCGCGCAGATTGGTGGCGACGCCGTACGGCAGGCCGGCGATGATGGCACCGCCCGCGAACACATCCGGATAGGTCGCGAGCATGACGGATGCCATCGCGCCGCCGGCGGACAGACCCGTCACATAGATGCGCCGCGGATCGATGTCGTGCGCGCCGGCCATGTACGCAATCATCTGGCGGATCGAGGAGGCTTCGCCGTGACCACGCGCGATGTCCTCGGGATCGAACCAGTTGAAGCAGGTGTTGCCGTTGTTGGACGACTGCTGTTCCGGCATCAGCAACGCGAAGCCATAATGCCTCGCAAGCGTCGACCAGCCGGCGCCGAGATCATAGCCCGCGGCCGTCTGGCCGCAGCCATGCAGCACGATGACGAGCGAGGGCGACCGCGCGAGCTGCGCGGGCACAAACGAGAACATCTTCAGTGCGCCGGGATTGGCGCCGAATTCGGACGTCTCGACGAGCGGTGTCGGCGCGGCCGGCGCAAATACGCCGAGGCCGTTGAACCCGTTCATCTTCGGCAGATGACGCATAAATTCGACGTTGTTGATCAGGGACAACAGCAACTCCTGGGGTGATCTATTCCTCTGTGTCACCCGATCAGATAATTGCTGCACTGCGAAATGAAAAGGCTGTGTGCTGTCTTTCCCTGCTGAAATGTGAGAATTGGAGTTAACGCGTGATCGGCGCTGAGGCGCGCTGGGATCGGCTGAAATAGTTGCTCTAGCACCTTGTTTGAGCATGAACTTTCGAAATCAACGCGCCACTCGTCTCCGAATTCATGTGCTGGCGCGGCGCATCCATGACAGAAATACGGCTGAAATCGCAATCGACAGCACAAACAATGCGCATGCCGCAAACAACGCCAAGCGTGCTGAAATAGCAGTCTCGACGGCGAAGAAAACCGCACCGACCGTCGCAACACCGGCCGCATTGCCGATCTGTGCGGTGGTGCCGTACATGCCGGAGCCCGCGCCGGCGCTTGCCGGCTTCACGCTCGACAGCACGGCGCTCGACAATGGCGCCATCACCAGCCCCTGACCGTAGCCGAAGATCATCAGCACCAGCGCAAGCAATAACGCCGATGGCGCCGCGACGGTCTCCACAATGGCCACCAGCACGGCGAGACCGACGATCTGCAGGCAGCAGCCCTCGATCAACACCCGAGTGCCGCGGTGTTTCGCCCGCGCGCCACTGTGGCGCGAGGCAGCCACGAAAGTCAGCGTCAGCGGCACGAACACCAGCCCCGCCTGCAGCGGCAGAATCTGCAGGCCCTTCTGCATGAACATCGTCATGATCAGGTAGAAGGACAAATTGGCGAAGAAGAAGAAAAACGCCGCGACCAGTCCTCGCATGAAGGCAGCATCTGCCAGCAGCGACAAATCGATCAGCGGCATGCCGCCACGGCGCGCGACGGCGCGCTCCAGCCGCACGAACGCCGCGATGATCGCAACCCCCGCCGCCATCACCAGCCACACCGACGCCGACCAATTCAGATCATGGCCGAACAGCAACGGCCCGATCAGGGACAGCAAGCCTGCGAACAGCACCACGGCGCCGGGAATGTCGAGCCGCGTGCCGGCGTGGCGCGGGACCGTCGGCATGATCCTCAGCGCCGCTGCGATGATGACGGCGCCACAGGGCACGTTGACAAAGAACACCGCGCGCCAGCCGAGGCCGGCGAGATCGAGCGTCACCAATGCGCCGCCGAACATGAAGCCCGCCGCGCCCGCAAGCCCCAGCACGATGCCGTAGATGCCGAACGCCCGCGCGCGGGCGCTATCGGCGAACAACAGATGCAGCGTCGCCAGCACCTGCGGCACCATCAGCGCCGCGGTTGCGCCCTGTGCCAGCCGCGCGAGAATAAGCTCCGGGCCGGATTGCGCCAGACCGCACCACAGCGAAGTTATCGAGAAGCCGGCGACGCCGGCGATGAACACGTTCCTGGTGCCGTGGATGTCGCCGAGCCTGCCGCCGGTCACCACCAGCGTGGCATAGGCGATCAGGTAGATCGCGATCACGGCCTCGATCTGCGCCGCCGTCGCATGCAGCTCCGCCGCGATCGTCGGGATCGCGACGTTGACGATGAAGGCGTCGACCCCGAACATAAATTGCGCGGCGACGACGATCGCAAGCACCCACCAGCGGCGGGATGAATCCACCGGCGTCGAAACGATCTGATGCATGCGATGCGGTCCTGCTCCAAATAGCGTTCCAGTCGACATCAGCAGACCCCGGTCATCGCTTCGATTACCCCGGAGGTAAGCGATCGTTCACGAGCGCGTCAGACCGGACCGCCCGCCCGGACACTGGGCTCTGCACCGCAATTTGCGTTGACGCGCTGGGAAACATTCCGGACGGCGGCAAACAGCGCCGATTTGCGCAACAACCATGCGGACGCCGCAGTCTCGAAGCATTGCCTTGCCCCGGCCCACCCCGTAGGTTGGCGGAAAGCTCAAGATAACAACCAAGACAACAATAATCCGGAGAAAACGACCAATGGCGCGCCTCAAATTCGGAGCCTTCCTCGCCCCGCATCACCCGATCGGCGAGCATCCGATGCTGCAATTCCGCCGCGACCTCGACTTCGTCGACCAGCTCGACGCACTCGGCTACGACGAATTCTGGTGCGGCGAGCACCATTCGTCGGGCTGGGAAACCATTGCCTCGCCGGAGATGTTTCTGGCCGCCGCCGGCGAGCGTACCAAGCGCATCAAGCTCGGCACCGGCGTGATCTCGCTGCCCTATCACCATCCCTTCAACGTCGCCCAGCGCATGGTGCAGCTCGACCACATGACCGGCGGCCGCGCCATCTTCGGCTCCGGCCCCGGCGCGCTCGCTTCCGACGCGCACACGCTCGGCATCGACCCGATGACGCAGCGCGACCGTCAGGACGAGGCGATCGCGGTGATCCGCCGGCTGTTCAACGGCGAGCGCGTCACCGCGAAGACCGCCTGGTTCGAGATGAACGATGCCGCGCTGCAGATCCTGCCGCTGCAGGAAGACATGCCGTTCGTAGTGGCTTCGCAGATCTCGCCGTCGGGCATGACGCTGGCCGGGAAATACGGCATCGGCATCATCTCGCTCGGTTCGATGTCGACGCAGGGCCTGATGGCGCTGCCGCAGCAATGGCAATTCGCCGAGGACGCCGCCAAGAAGGCCGGCACCACGGTGAGTCGGTCGAACTGGCGCGTGCTGCTGTCGTGGCACGTCGCCGAGACGCGCGAGCAGGCGCGGCGCGAGGCCGGCGCCGGCCTGATGCGCTGGCACAACGAGTATAATGTCGGGACCCTGATGCGGCCGGGCCTGACGGCGTTCTCTTCGCCCGACGAAGCCGTCGACAAGACCGCGTTCGTCGACGGCGCGGCCTCCACGATCGGCACGCCCGACGATCTCGTGAAGATGATCAAGAACCTGGTCGACGTCTCCGGCGGCGTCGGCACCATCGTCGGCTTCGCACATGACTGGGGCAATCCGGAAAACACCCGCCGCAGCTGGGACATGGTCGCGCGCTACGTGATTCCCGAAATCAACGGCTATATCGACAGCCTGCGCAAGTCGCGCCAGTTCGTGATCGACAACCGCGCGGTGTTCGAGCGTGCCGGACAGGCTGTCATGGCCAAGATCATGGAAAACGACAAGGCCGCCGCCGCGCTCCAGCAAACCGGCCCCGGCCGCGTCGCGATCCCGGCCGTGAATGCGCCGGATCTGCAAAAAGCAGCCGCGAAGCAGAAGGCGTGATCTATGCGCCTTGCCTAAGGGAAGTGGAATGAGCGCGACACATCCACAGCTGTCGTCCCTGCGAAAGCAGGGACCCATAATCACAGGGTTGTGTTTTGAAGCGAGCTGTGGCCCCAGCGCTGCGCAACAATGACCATCGGTGTTTATGGGTCCCGGGTCGCGCTTCGCTTGCCCGGGACGACAGCGAATATGTTGCGCCACTTGTGAGTCATACATTCGCATTCTCGCGACGTGAATCGCCCGAGCTTTGCATTTCGTTTGCCCTCTCATCTTGCAGAGGGCGCAGGGAAAGCCGGGTGCCGATCGCACCCATGGGCCCGGTGCAACAAAAAGCACCGGGGTAGGACCACAGGTGTAACCGGGAACTCCGGCTTTCCCTGCGCGATGGGTTACGGCTTATACGTGCTCTCCCCGGTGAGCGCTTTGTTGCCACCGTCGCCCCTGAGAAGCGTCAGCTTCTCACGGACTTTCTGCCTGCATTGCAGCGTCAGGACCACACGACTTCGCCGTCCGCTTCATGCGCGCTCGTCTGTCGCGCATGTTGCGTCCACCGCATCTCACCGCGCGCTGGTGACGTTGCGCAACGCCCCTCTCATCGGGTGAGACGGGCGGATTTATACACTGAGTTGCACTTCTGATAAAACGAAATATTTTTGATGCGGGGGCTTGCCCCGTCGGGCAAATCAGTGATTGGCGTGTGAGGCAGCCACCGATGGAAGGGTTCCCTCCCCCTCTTGTCCGCCGTAGCCTTGGCGAAGGCGGATGCGGGAGAGGAAGCCTGAGCTGTGTGCTCACCTCACGAGATGCGAGGGCACCGCCGCCAACCATCCGCGCTACTTCCCGTAATAATCCTGCACGGTGTCCCAGGCGGTCTGCTGCAGGAATGCTGCGGTCGGGGCGTCGAGGCCGGCGTGATAGGTGTTGCCCACCGGCGATTTGCCGGTCAGTGCCGCAAACACCACGCAGGATGCGAGATAGGTGCCGGCGAGCGAGGGATGGCGACGGTCGGGCGCGTGCAGCACCAGTTCGGGCTGCTTCTCATGCGCGCGGGCAAAGGCAAGGCCTGCGGGGATCACCAGCGCGTCGTTGTCGTTGCCGGCGATGGTATAGGCTTCGGCGAGTTGAGCGGTCATCTCCGGCTTGTCGGCATAGGCCCATGACATGAAGAAGATCGGCCGGGCGCCGTGCTTGCGCACGATGTCCGCGTCCTTTTTCGCATATTCGGTGAACACCGGCTTCAGCGTCGGATGGATCGGGCACTGGCTGCAATCCATCATAACGGCGGCATCGAACAGCTTGCCCGGCTTGTTGAAGACCACGACGTTGTTTTCGTCGAATGAGTATTTGCCGATCGCGTCGGGCCGGAAATAGCTCTCGACATCGTGCCAGTCGAGGCCGGAGCCGCCGATCGTGACCATGGTGTCGCGATAATCCTGCTTGTGCCCGGGATCGTCAGCTTTTTGCAGCAGCGTGACATGCCCCGGCAGGCCATTGTTGTAATAGAAAAAGCTGTTGCCGATGAAAATCGTGCTCTTCGGGTAGTCCGGTCCGAGCGTCGTGATCTTCGGCCTGGTCGACGTCTGCGCCGTGGCAGATCCAACGGCCATGCAGCCCAATGTGAGCGCAATCACAAATGCACGAACCGACATGACCGTTTCTCCCATGACAGTTTCTCCCTTGCAGCCTCATTTTCTGCCAATCTAGCACGGTCTTGTTGCGCGTCATTGGCGCTTTGCAGATGGCTGGCAAAAGGTTATTTACCGAACACGGCTAAGCGATAGCGTCCCAACCGGAGCAATGGCCATGTCGATGCAAAGTGTGGCGCCCACCTCCTACGCGTTCACGCCGCCCAAGCGCAATTCGCTGACTCATATTCCGGGCGACGAAGGCTGGCCGATCATCGGCAAGACGCTGGAGGTGCTGGCCGACCCGAAGGGACATATCGAGCGGAACGCCGAGAAATACGGGCTGTGCTACCGCAGCCATCTGTTCGGCGAAACCAGCATCGTGCTGCTCGGGCCAGAGGCCAACGAGCTCGTGATGTTCGACCAGGCCAAGCAGTTCTCCTCCGAGCATGGCTGGGGCCGCATCCTCGGCCTGCTGTTCCCGCGCGGCCTGATGCTGCGCGATTTCGAGGAGCATCGTATCCATCGCCGGGCCCTGTCGTTCGCGTTCAAGAGCGAGCCGATGAAGTCCTATTTCACCGAACTCGACAAGGGTATCGCGGCGCGCGTGGCGCAATGGAAGACAAGACCCGGCGAGATGCTGATCTATCCGGCGATGAAGCAGCTCACGCTCGACCTCGCGGCAACGTCGTTCCTCGGCGCCGATATCGGGCCTGAGGTCGACGAGATCAACCGCGCTTTCGTCGACATGGTGGCCGCGGCCGTGGCGCCGATCCGAAAGCCGCTGCCCGGCACGCAGATGGCGCGCGGAGTCCGAGGCCGCAAGCGCATCATCGCCTATTTCGCCCAGCAGATTCCGATCCGGCGCGCCAAGGGCGGCGGCGACGATCTGTTCTCCCACCTCTGCCAGGCGACCCACGAGGATGGCGCCCTGCTTTCCGAACAGGACATCATCGATCACATGAGCTTCCTGATGATGGCCGCGCACGACACGCTGACCTCGTCGCTGACCTCGTTCGTCGGCGAACTCGCCGCCCATCCCGACTGGCAGCGGAAACTGCGCGACGAGGTCGACGCACTCGGAGTTGCTGTCGGCGACCCCACCAGCCTCATTCATCTCAACGCGATGCCGCTGACGGACATGGCCTTCAAGGAAGCGCTGCGGCTGAAGCCGCCGGTGCCGTCGATGCCGCGGCGCGCTGTGCGCGACTTCTCGTTCAGGGGTTACGCGATTCCCGCCGGCACCATGGTCGGCGTCAATCCGCTGTTCACCCATCACATGAAGGACATCTGGCCCGACGCGGCACAGTTCAATCCGGCGCGCTTCACCGACGACGCACAGCGCGGCCGCCATCGCTTCGCCTGGGTGCCGTTCGGCGGCGGCGCGCATATGTGCCTCGGCCTGCACTTCGCCAACATGCAGGCCAAGTGCTTTGTCCGGCACTTCGTGCAGAATCTCGAAGTGTCGCTGCCATCAGGCTACAAGGCCGACTGGCAGATGTGGCCGATCCCGAAGCCGCGCGACGGCCTGCGGGTGATGATGAAGCCGGCGTAAATCCGCAAGGTGGGCAAAGGCGCATCGCGCCGTGCCCACCGTTCACGCTGTGCTCGATGCGATGGTGGTGGGCACGCTTCGCTTTGCCCACCCTACGCTCTAAGCTCCAGCCGCAGCCGCCGCTCCGATCCCCACCACCTCGATGCCGTCGGCGCGGCCGCGGATCGGCAGGGTCCCGAGTTCGTGGACGGGAAACGGCGGTGCCGCGGCGAAGCGAGCCATGGCTGCGCGCGAGGCGAGGAATCCGCCATCGACCTTGCGGCTCAATTCTTCCAGCCGCGCTGCGGTGTTCATGACGTCGCCATTGAAGACGATGGCCGGCTTGACGTCGCCGATCTCGCCGACAATGACAGGTCCGAAATGCAGGCTGCCGCGGATCTGCGGTGCTGCACCGAACTCGCGTTCGAACTGCGGCGCCGCCTTTTGCAGCGCGCGGCGCATCGCCACGAAGCATTTGAGCGGCCGGCAATCGACGGCACCGGACTGCTCCGGCCAGGTCACGATCACCTCGTCGCCGATATAGTTCAGCACCTCGCCGCGATAATCGACGACCGATTCGGTGAGCAGGCGAAAGATGCGATCGAGAAAGCGGTGAATGCCAATGCCGCCGAGCCGCTCGGCCAGCCCGGTGGATCCGGCGATGTCGACGAACAGCACGAAGCGGTTTTCCTCGACCGGCGAATGGTAGCGGCCTGAGACGAAGTTCAAGAATACGCGCGGACCGATCAGGTTGGCGATGCTGAAGCCCAGGTTCAGGACCACGGAGATCACCGCCGAATAGGCGATGCTGCGCCAGAAATCCTCGATCGACGTTTGCAACTCCAAGCCGGCAGCACGCTCGCCGACCTGAAGCAACTGGATGGCAATGATGAAGACGGCATAGATCGTGCTCCGGACGGCCAGAAGCGCAACCAGCGGCAAGCGGCGGAGCCGCTCCGAGTCTTGCAGGATGAACAACTCGACGCCGCCGATCACCACGCAGGTCACGAAGGCGTAGGCAAGCGCCGCGATCAGCTGCGGTCCTGTGTGGCGGCCCTGCACGAGGTTGACCACAACGCTTGCCAGCGCGCCGGCCACGATGATGGCGACGAGATAGCGCAGCTGTCGCTCAAGCTTCGCGCTCATGGCTTGCGTCCTTGTCGGGTACGGCTATCCCGCGCCCTGATCGAATGCCTTGCGTAGCGCAACATAGCCAGCCTGCTGCTGCGTCCAGTTGCGGCCGCCGGTGATGGCACCGTCGACGACGAGGTCGTGGCCGTTGATGAAGCTCGACTCGTCGCTCGCCAGGAACACCGCGGCATGCGCGATGTCGTCGGGCAGGCCCGCGCGCGGAATCGGCTGCGCCGCCTTGTAGATCTCGCGCATCACCGCCGGGGTCTTTTCGGCGGCCTCGGTCGACAATCCGAGTGCCTTGCCGAAAATGCCGGTGGCGATCGCGCCGGGCGAGATCGAGTTGACGCGGATACCGTCCTCGCCGAGCTCCATCGCGACGCATTTGGTGAAATGAATCACGGCGGCCTTGGCCGCCCCATAGACCATCGACGAGGAGAAACCGGCGAGCCGTCCAGCGATGCTGCCATTGTTGATGATGCTGCCAGAACCCTGTTTGCGCATGTAGGGCGCGGCATGCTTCATGCCGAGCATCACGCTGCGCAGCAGCGTGGCCATCGCCGCGTCGAACCGCCCGACATCGAGGCCCTCGATGCCCCCGGTCTGCGCCGGGCCTCCGGCATTGTTGAACAGGCAGTCGATTTGGCCGAACCTGTCGACCGCGAGCGCGATCAGCGCCTGCATCTGGTCCTCGACCGTGACGTCGGTCTGGCGAAACAGGCAGGATGCGCCGAGTTGCTTCGCCAGTGCCTCGCCTTCCGCCGCGCGGCGGCCCGCGATCACGACCTTCGCGCCCTCGGCGACGAAGACTTCCGCCGTGCGCAATCCGATGCCGCTGGTCGCTCCGGTGATTACCGCGACCTTGCCGTCCAGCCATCCCATTTCGATTCCCCAGCCCAGTTCGATTGCCCGGGATATTCCCTGCCCGTCCCGGACAACGCAAGGACAGCTGGGCTCGCATTCGGCACCCGCGCGGGTCCGGCTGTGGCCGGAAGGACACAACTGAAGGTTTTCGGTCGCAGCGGCCTTATTTTGGGTCCGCTGATCACGTGAAGTAACAGCTGATGACGAAGGTGATCGACGAATTCAAGCGGGGTTGGCAGGGCATTTCCCAGCCCTCGACGCTTTTCGCGGGCGGTTTTGCGCTGTTCTGTCTCGCTTTGGCCACGGCTGCCCGCTTTGGGCTCGCCCAGATCAGGCCGGATGTGTTCTTCACGCCGTATTTCCCGGCCGTGTTCTTCGCCACCGCCTACGGCGGCTTCCGGGTCGGGATCGCTACGGCGCTTGCCAGCGGCGCGCTCGGCGTCGTCGTCAATTTCAGCGATACAAGCGTCGATCCCGCCCGCTTTGCGCTCTTGATGATTTTCTGGGCGGTGTGCGGCATCGCGATCTGGGGCGTCGAGCACTACCGCTCGATGGTCGCGCAGCAACGCGAGATCGCCCAGCGGCTGATCGAGGAGGAGCAATACCGCAAGATGGTGGTCGACGAGTTGCAGCACCGGCTGAAGAACAAGTCCTCGACCATTCATGCCGTGCTGCATCAGGCACTGCAGGACCGGCCCGACGTCTGGGACCGCATCGATCACCGCATCCGCGCGCTGTCGGCGACCGACGATCTGATCACACGGGTCGACGGCTATGGCTGCGATATCAAGGATCTGCTGCGCTCGGAACTCGGGCCTTACGGCCATGTGCGGTTCAACCTCAATGGCGAGCAATTGTTCTTGCCCGCCAAACTCGCGGTGTCGCTGGCGCTGATCTTCCACGAACTCGCCACCAACGCCGGCAAATACGGCGCCTTCTCCTCGCCGCGCGGGTTCCTCCAGGTGTCGTGGACGGTGGGCGACGGCCGCCTCAATGTGATCTGGGATGAAACCGAGGGGCCGGCGATCGAGGTGATCGGCGAAGCGGGCTTCGGCACCAAGCTCTTGACGTCGGCGTTGCGTCCATTCGACGGCAGAACCGAGATCAGCTACCTGAAGACCGGCATTCACTGCACCATGCAGTGCCGGCTTCCTGCCAGCTGAGAGCCTGATCGCCGCGACGCCGCGCATTGAGACTCTGTTAATGACGATTGCCGACGGCCAACGAAGCCCACAGCTCTCTCAGGCTGTCACGGCTTTTCTCAGTTCCGCTTAACCAAAACTACAACGGACTTTGCCAAGCTTCGTGCATGCATAGTCTCACCAAACACGATTTTCAGTCCGGCGCGTTAGCGGCCGGAAATGAAGGCAATTCCAGCAATGAATTGCAAATTTTGCGCGATCTTCTCCGCCTGCTGCCCTCAGGCGTGACCGTTCAGGACGAGCACGGCGAATTCATCCTGGTTAACGAAGCAGCCGCCGCACAATTGCAGCTCGCCGCCGGCGCCAGCCAGCCGACGCAAGTCGACGACCGCCAGGAGACCTGCCTCGAGCTACTGCGCAGCGGCAGCCCGGTGGTGCTCGAAGAGGCGCTGACGTGTGGCGCGTCCAAGCATGTGTTCCTCACCTCGCACCGGCCGGTGCAGATCGCCGGGCGCAACCTGTTGGTCTCGGCGTCGGCCGACATCTCGGACCAGAAGGCATTCGAGGACGAGCTGTTCCGTTCCGCCTATTACGACGAGCTGACCGACCTGCCGACGCGCCGGGTGATCGAGCATCGCGTCAACGGCCTGATCGGTCGCAACGGACTGCAGGCGCGTTTCGGCCTTGCCTTCCTCGACATCGACAATTTCAAGCACATCAACGACTATTACGGCCACGCGATCGGCGATGCGCTGCTGGTCGAACTTTCCAAGCGGCTTGGACACGCCCTGCGCGACACCGACATCCTGTCGCGCATCTCGGGCGACGAGTTCCTGCTGCTGCTGAACCCGATCAACGGCGATCACGAGGTCGCCGAATTCATCCAGATGATGCAGGAGCGGCTGAAGGCACCGTTCTTCATCGACGATTCGGAGATCTTCGCTTCGACCTCGGTCGGCGTCAGCCTGTATCCCGAGCACGGCCGGAACTACGAGGTGCTGCGGCAGAACGCCGACATCGCGATGTACCGGGTCAAGCACAATGGCAAGGGCTCCACCGCGTTCTTCGACGACAGCATGGAACGCGAGGCGCTGGCGCGGATGAAGGTCGAGCAGTCGCTGCGGCTCGCGATCCTGGAGAAGCGCTTCTGCTGCGCGTTTCAGCCCAAAGTCGACATCCGCACCCAGGAGGTCAAGGGCATCGAGGCATTGGTGCGGCTGCGCGACGACGATGGCGTGATCCAGGCGCCCGGCACCTTCATCAACCTCGCCGTCGAACTCGGGCTGATCGACGAGCTGACGCATCTGGTGCTGGCGGAGATCGTCAAGTCGATCGACCTGATCAACGAGACGTTCGGCCCGACCACGACGATCAGCATGAACGTCGCGGCCAAGCAGGCGGCCAATCCCGAATTCATGCGCTCGTTCGCCCGCGCGATCGAGGACACTGGATTTGCCAGGCGTTTCATGATCGAGGTGACCGAGGACGCCTTCATCACCAAATCGCAATTCCAGGACCAGATCCTGCCGATGCTGCGCCAGATCGGCGTTGGCATCTCGATCGACGATTTCGGCATCGGCTATTCGTCGCTGTCGGCACTCGCCGACATCACCGCCGACGAGATCAAGATCGACCGCTCCTTCATCACCGACATCCACAAGCGGCCGCGCAGCCAGGGCATCCTGCGCGCGATCGAATCGTTGAGCGAGGCGCTCGGCATGACCGTGATCGCCGAGGGCATCGAATCCTATGAGGAGCTCGCCTATCTGCAGGCGGCGTCCAAGATCCGCTATGCGCAGGGCTACTATTTCGCGAGGCCGATCTTCCTCGAGGATCTGAAGCCCGCGACGCCGCAGACCAGCGAGACGCGCGGCAGCCTGGCCGCCCGCCCGGCCCAGGAGAGCCGCGCCGGCTATTCGCGCGCCAGCACCTATCGCCGGTAGGGTTACGCCACCTCAATCGCGGCAGACCCAGACGCAACGGGATACCGCCAACGGCGGCAATAAGCCTGCAACCTGCACGTTCAGAATCCCGTCCCTTCCAATTAAGCGCCGAGTAACCGGTTTTCCTAACCGCTTGTGCGAACTCTGCGTCGTATGCATGCGATTCAGGGGAATGGAATGCGTGGATCGATGCAGGGGCCGGCGGGCGTCCCATCCGGACAGAGTGCGAACTGGCGGCGGATTGGTTCGACCATCCGCGGGCCGGTGCTGTGGCTGACCGTCTGCGGCGCCCTGCTGGTGAGCGCGATCTTCGCCGGCACCATCATGATGGTCGGCGAGTTCCGCGAGCGTGCCCTCGCCAACAGCGAGCGCGAGCTCGAAAACACCGTTACCCTGCTTGCGCGCCACTTCGACCAGCAGTTCGAGGAGTCCGACACGATAGCCTCGGACATGATCGCCAAGCTGCAGATCGCCGACATCACCTCGCCGGAGGATTTCAAGGCGAGGATGTCGACCCCCGACACCCACCAGATTCTCGAGGCCAAGAGCGTCTCTTTCCTTGGTAAGATCTCATTGTTCGATGCCGACGGCAAGGTCATCACCTGGTCGGGCGACCTGCCGCCGCCGGCCAAATTGAACATCGCCGAACGGGATTATTTCAAGAGCTTCAAGTTCGATGCGCATCCGCAGCCGGTGCGCGCCGAAACCATGCGCAGCCTGATCATCGGCGGCCTCTCTACCATCATCGCGCACCGCCTGAGCGGACCGGACGGTACCTTCCTCGGTGTCCTGACCCGCCGGATCGATCCGCTGAACTACGAGAAGTTCTTTGCTTCCGTCGCACCGGGAACCAGCGCGGCGATCGCGATGTTCCACACCGACGGGACCCTGCTGGCGCGTTACCCGCATATCGACGAGATGATCGGCAAGACATTCACCGATGCGCCGCTGCTCAATCGCGTGGTGCGCGACGGCGGCCAGCGGACGATGCGCATGGCCAGCCCGATCGACGGCGTCCAGCGCCTCGGCTCCGGCGCCAGACTCGCCCATTTCCCCGCGGTGGTCGTCGCCACCAACACAATGGAGGCCGCGCTCACCGACTGGCGGACGCAGACCCACTTCCTGGTTTCCGCCGCGGCGCTCGCTGCCATCATCGTCGCGCTGGTGCTGTTCGTCCTGATCAGGCAGATCATGCGGCAGAACCGCGATGCGCAGCAGCGGCTGGAGACGGAGCGACAACGGCTCGACACCGCGCTCAACAACATGATCCAGGGCCTCGTGCTGTACGATGCGTCGGCGCGCGTGGTGGTCTGCAACCAGCGCTATCTCGACATGAGCGGACTATCGGCCGACTTCATCAAGCCGGGCTGCGGCTTCGAGGATATCATGCGGCAGCGCAGAGCGACGGGATCGTTCGACGGCGATGTCGACGCGTTCTGCGCGATGGTCCGCCGCAATGTCGCCAATGCGAAGGTGACAGAGGTTGTCACCTCCTCCGTCGACGGACGCTGCTTCTCGATCATCAATCGGCCGCTGGCGCATGGCGGCTGGGTCGCCACCATCGAGGACATCACGGACCGGCGCAACCTGGAGCAGGAGCGCGACCGCAACAACGCCTTCCTGCGCGAGATCGTCGACCACATCCCCTCGCAGATCACGGTCAAGGACGCGCATACCCGCCGCTATCTGCTGGTCAACCGCGTCGCCGAGACCCAGTTCGGCATGCCGCGCGAGGACATCATCGGCAAGACCGCGTTCGATATGTTTCCGGCGGCCGCCGCCCAGGGCGTGACCGGCGACGACGACATGCTATTGCGATCCGGCGAGGGCTTCTTCAGGGACGAGCATCACTGGAACAGCCCGGCCACCGGCGAGCACTACATCACCACGCGACGGATCGGCATCCGCGACAGAGCCGGCACGCCGCGCTACATCATCAACGTCGTGGAAGACGTCACCGAGCGGCGCCGCGCCAACGAGAAGATCGCGCATCTTGCGCATTACGATGCGCTGACCGACCTGCCGAACCGCGTGCTGTTTCGTGAGCGGATCGAGCGCGAGCTGGAGAAGGCAAAGCATGGCCGGCAATTCGCCCTGCTCTACATCGATATCGACGAGTTCAAGGGCATCAACGATTCGCTCGGCCATCACGTCGGCGACGAGCTGCTCAAGACCATCGCCCGCCGCATCAAGGCCTGCCTGAAGGACGGCGACCTGATCGCCCGGCTCGGCGGCGACGAGTTCGCGGTGATCCGGACCGCGATCGGCGGCGTCGCCGATGTCGAGGATTTCGTCGCCAGCGTCCACCAGGCGATCCGGCAGCCCTGCGACTGCCTCGGCCATCATCTATCGACCGACGCCAGCATCGGCGTCGCGCTGGCACCGCGGGACGGCACCGATCTCGAGCAGCTGATCCGCAACGCCGACATCGCCATGTACGGCGCCAAGGCCGAAGGGCGCCGCACCCACCGCTTCTTCGAGCCGGAGATGGGCGCCAACGCAAGGGCGCGGCTGAAGATGGAGCAGGATCTGCGGCAGGCGATGGCCGATGGCGGCTTCGAGATTTACTACCAGCCGCTGCTCGGCCTCGCGAGCGATGAGGTGACAGGTTGCGAGGCGCTGCTGCGTTGGCGGCATGCCGAGCGCGGCATGGTCTCGCCGGCCGAGTTCATCCCCGTCGCTGAAGATACCGGCCTGATCGGCGAACTCGGCGAGTGGGTGCTGCGGACGGCATGCATGGAGGCGGCGAACTGGCCGGATCACATCCGCCTTGCCGTCAACGTCTCCCCCGTCCAATTGAAGAATGCGACGCTGGCGCTGAAGGTCGCGAGCGCGCTCGCCGCCTCCGGCCTGAAACCTGACAGGCTCGAGCTCGAGATCACCGAGGCGGTGCTGATCGGCGACGACGAGGTGGCGCTGGCGATCCTGCATCAGCTCCGCGACATCGGCGTCAGAATAGCACTCGACGATTTCGGGACCGGCTATTCGTCGCTGAGCTATCTGAAACGCTTCCCGTTCGACAAGATCAAGATCGACCGCTCTTTCGTCAGCGACATCGCCATCGACGGCTCGGCGACGATCGTGCAGTCGGTGGTGAACATCGCGGCCTCGCGCAACATGACCACGACCGCGGAAGGCGTGGAGACCGAGCAGCAGCGCGACCTCTTGCGCGAGCTCGGCTGCACCGAGATGCAGGGCTACCTGTTCAGCGCCCCGAAGCCCGCCGCCGAGCTCAGGTCCCTGCTCGCCGCCCGCACCGAAAAGGCCCGCGCGATCGCGTAGGGTATCGATCCGGCGACAGACTCAACTGCACCTCTCCCGCTTGCGAGGGCTTTGCGTAAAGGCGAATCTGCGATTCTCTAAGACCGAGCTGAACATGGAGCTGGGGATGGCGTATCGGCAGGTTGGGCAAGCGAGCTTCGCAGATGCGCTGGCGTCGCGGCGGGGGAAAGGGGGTGCGGTGCTGAGGCGGATTTGCGAGCTGGTCGATTGGGCGGCTATCGAGCGCGTGCTGCGCGGCCTCCCGGAACCGGAGCGTGGCGCGCCGCCCTATCCGCGGCTGGTGATGTTTAAGGCGCTGCTGTTGCAGCAATGGTACGGGCTGTCCGATCCGGAGCTGGAAGAAGCGCTCGATGACCGGACCTCGTTCCGAGAATTCTGCGGCTTTGTGCTCGGTGACGAGACGCCCGACCACACGACGATCTGGCGCTTCCGCGAAGCTTTGCAGCAGGCCAGTCTGGACGAGACGCTGTTCTCCGAGATCCTGCGCCAGATCGACGCGCGCGGGCTGGTGCTGCGCCGAGGCACATTGATCGATGCCAGCCTGATCCCGTCGGCGGTGAAGCCGCCGAAGCCACCGAAGGAGCCACTGCCGCCCGGCCCGGACGGGCGCGCGCCGAGCAAGCTGGTCAACAGCGAGCGCGATGCGGATGCGCGATGGACCAAGAAGGGTGGCAAGCGGTACTTCGGCTACAAGGCGCATGTCGGCGTCGACCAGAGCTCGGCGATCATCCGTCGCAGCAAGCTGACCGACGCCGCGGTCAACGACACGGTGCCGGCCGACGAGTTGATCAGCGGTGACGAGAAGGCGGTCTACGCCGACCAAGCCTATGACAAGCACGAGCGCCGCGCCGGGCTCGCGGCCCGGGGCATCAAGCCGCGGCTGATGTTCCGGCCCAACAAGCATCATGCCCTGACCGAGCGACAGAAGCGCTTCAACGATGCCGTGGGACGGCGCCGCGCGCCGGTCGAGCAAGTCTTCGCGCGCCTCAAGGGCGTCTACGGCTGGGCCCGCGCTCGCTATCTGGGCTTGGCACGCAACCACACTCATCTGCGCCTTCTCTGCCTGGCCATGAACCTCAAACGATGGGCAATATTGCGCCCAATCGGAGTTCCGGCATGACCGCCGCTCCGCAATACTGTCGATCGGCTGGGCAAACGAGGCCGTACATCCTCGCGCGCCGTCCAAGAGCAAGCAAAAAAATCCCTGATACAGGCCCTCACTCCCGCAGAGGCGATTGCGCAAAGCTCTCGCTTGCGGGGGAGGTCGGATTGCATCGAAGATGCGATCCGGATGGGGGCTCGGTCCACACGAACGGTCCGACTGGCGGCAACACCCCCACCCCAGCCCTCCCCCCGCAAGCGGCCCGCTTGCGGGAGAGGGAGCGCACTTCATTCGCCGCTGCCATTCGGCCTAACTTCATCCCTACCGCCTCGCTTGCTGCGGGCCTATATTCAGGCCGGTCTCACCCGACGCGAAGGTGCCATCGATGCAACCGGTCTCTATCCTCCTGAACATCCTCTGGATTCTGATCGGTGGTGCCTGGATGGCGTTCGGCTGGATGGTCGCTGCCGTGATCATGGCCATCACCATTATCGGCCTGCCCTGGGCACGCGCCGCCTTCAATATCGCGGTCTACACGCTGCTGCCGTTCGGTTCGCGCGCGGTGCGGCGCGACGAATTGACCGGCCAAAGCGACCTCGGCACCGGGCTGCTCGGCCTGATCGGCAATCTGATCTGGTTCGTCCTGGCCGGCTGGTGGCTTGCGATCGGGCACCTCATCACCGCGATCCTTCTCGCGGTCACCATCATCGGCATCCCCTTTGCCTGGGCGCATCTCAAGCTCGCCGGCATCGCGCTGTGGCCGATCGGCAAGGTGATCGTCCCGGCGTGATGATTGGTGGGGGCCTAAAGCGAGATGAGTTAGTCGAACGGCTGTCGGCGACTTCGGTTCACCTCTCCCCGCCGCGGAGAGGTCGGCGCGAAGCGTCGGGTGAGGGCTCTTGCTTTCTCGATTAGACCGTAACCCCTCACCCGATTTGCTGCGCAAATCGACCTCTCCCGAGGGAGAGGTGAACCTTCGAAGCCGTTCCAGCTCGGCCTAAGCTCATCGTGCTCTGGCGAACCGCGATAGGCTGCCGGGCCGGCGGCCAGCGTCGTTGCCTTGGCGCGCCTGATTGAGCCCGCGCCGTGGCACCACGGTCACGCTGTTAACCCAGTTCTTAACGAATTCGCTCTATTTTGCCGCATCCTACCTCATGAACAGTCTGCTGCCTGGTGTCCGGGCGGGGCGCTCAGCACATCGAAGAGGCAGAATGCCGGCTCTCAAGAAGCTTTTCTCACTCCGTTCGATCGGCACCAAGCTCGCCATCATGACCATTGTCGGCGCGATCTGCATGGCGCTGGTGGCGTCGACCGTTCTCTGGATTGCCAGAGGCCAGCTCGTCACCGAGCGCACCGAGAAGGCACATGCCATCGTCGACGTCGTCTGGAATCTCGCCGACGGCTATTACAAGGCCTACAAGGCCGGTCAGATGACCGAAGAGGAAGCCAAAAAGCGTTTCCTGGAGGCCAACAATTCCGTCTGGTACGAAGACCACAGCAACTACGTCTTCATCTATGACTACGCGACCGGGCTGTGCGTCTCCAACCCCGGCATTCCGCAGTTCGTCGGCAAGGACATGCGTCCGAACAAGGACGCCAATGGCCTGCCGTTCGCGGTCATGCTGATGGAGCTGGCGCAGAAGGGCCAGGGCACCCTGCGCTATACGTTCCGCCGTAGCGGCAGCGATGCCACCCCGCTCGAAAAGGTTGCCTTCACGCGCGGCTTTGCGCCGTGGAACCTGATGATCGGGTCGGCCGAATACATGTCGGAGGTCGACACCTCGTTCTGGTCGATGGTGCGGATGGCTTCCGCCGTCATCGCCCTGCTCATGCTGATCTCGATTGCGATCGCCTGGGTGGTCGGGCGCAGCGTGGTGAAGCCGCTGTCGAACCTGAAGGAGCGCATGGCTTCGCTTAGCGCCGGCCAGCTTGATGCGCCGGTGTCGCATGCCGACCGCCGCGACGAGATCGGCGAGATGGCCCGCACCGTGCAAGTGTTCCGCGACTCGATGATCGAGACCAAACGGCTGCGCGAGCAGCAGGCGGCGGCAGAGCAGAACCAGGCCGAAGCGCGCAAGGTCGACATGAACCGGCTTGCGGATCAGTTCGAAAGCGAGGTCGGCGAGATCATCGAAATGGTGTCGGTTGCGGCCGGCCAGCTCGAGCAGTCCTCGACCACGCTGTCGAAAACCGCCGACACCGTCGAGCAGGTCAGCAGCCGTGCCTCCCGTGCGTCCGGCGAGGCCTCGTCGAACGTGCATTCGGTGGCGGCCGCGAGCGAGGAGCTCGCGTCCTCGATAGGCGAGATCAGCCGCCAGGTTGGAGCGTCCGCACGCATCGCCGGCGAAGCCGTGGCCCAGGCGCAGAAGACCGATGTCCGCATCGGCGAGTTGTCACAGGCCGCAAGCCGCATCGGCGACGTGGTCGATCTGATCCAGACGATCGCCGGACAGACCAATCTCTTGGCGCTGAACGCCACCATCGAGGCCGCCCGCGCCGGCGACGCCGGGCGGGGCTTTGCCGTGGTGGCCTCCGAAGTGAAGTCGCTTGCCGAGCAGACCGCGAAGGCGACCGACGAAATCAGCCAGCAAATATCGGACATCCAGTCGGCAACCCGGGATTCGGTCGCGGCGATCAAGGAAATCGGCACAACGATCGCACGCATCTCGGAGATTTCAGCTTCGATCTCGACATCGGTCGAGCAACAGGGCTCGGCCACCCAGGAGATCTCCCGCAACGTGCAACGTGCCGCGGCGGGCACCTCGCAAGTCGAAGCCAGCATTGTGGACGTTCAGCGCGGCGCGTCGGAAACCGGCGGGGCCTCGTCGCAGGTGCAGGCGGCAGCGCAATCGCTGGCCAATGAGAGTGCCCGGCTCAAGCGCGGCGTCGGCAGTTTCCTGAGTTCGATCCGGGCGGCGTGACGCGCGGGTTGGTCCCTCGGCTCGGCGATAACGGCTTGAGTCGACCGCAATTCCGCACCCGCACCAACACGCGCCAATTCGCGCACTTGATTTAAGGACCAATCGGTCTATATGTTGTCGATGAGCCGCCGAACCACAGTACAGTTGCCCCGTGGCCGCCCCCGAACCTTCGACGTCGAAGCCGCTGTCGAACGCGCGATGGGTGTGTTCTGGTCGCGCGGCTATCACGCCACGGCGCTCCCGGACCTGCTTCGTGCGACGAAGCTGTCGCGTGGCAGCCTTTACGCCGCTTTCGGTGACAAGCACTCGCTCTTCTTGCGCGCGCTCGATCGCTACATTGCCGATGCTCTGACACGGATGGATGTCGAACTCGACCCCCGCAGAGAGCCGGTCGACGGCCTGCGGGCCTTCCTGGCCGGCTACATTGACCGCACGAGCGGTGCCAATGGTCGGCGCGGATGCCTGCTGGTGGCCACAGCCATGGAGCTGGCCGGCCAGGATGCTGAGGTCTGTCGTCGCATCGCGGGCTTTTTCAAAGCCATGGAGACCAGGGTGGCGGATGCACTTTCCCGTGCGAAGACGGCGGGCAAGTTGGCCGATGGTGTCGAGCCTTCAAGTGCCGCCCGAATTCTCGTCTGTTTCGTGGAGGGGCTGCGAGTGGTCGGCAAAACGGCACCAGCGCGGATCACATCGCAAGCGACCGCTGACGCGCTTCTCGACCGCTTCGTTAGAACATGATGAAGGTCAGGTTGAATCGATCTTGCCGCAGACTGGCTACACCTCTCCCGCTTGCGGGGTCGAGACCAGCGAAGCTCGCTCTCAGGTCGCATCGCATCGAAGATGCTATGCGGGTGGGGCTCGCTCCGCAATGCGACTCGCGGAAAGAGCCCCCACCCCAGCCCTCCCCGCAAGCGGGAGAGGGAGCGCACTGCCTTCGCGACTACTACTCAACCTAATCTAATCGCGCTTTAAGTGACCAACCCTTGGACGCCTCCGCTATTGGCGCGTCGATATATAGACTGATAGGTCTTGAAAGGACGAACGCCATGTCTGCCATCCAAATTATCTGCGCGGTGGCCGTGCCCCTGCTCTGGGGTTATCAGTTCGTGGCCATCAAAGTGGGGGTCACGGAGTTTCCGCCGCTCTTCTTCCTCGCACTGCGCTTCCTGGCCATCGCGCTGCTGCTTGTTCCGTTCGTCAAAAGGCCCACCCCTCAACAGTTCGGCCCGATCGCAGCTATTTCGATTTTCCTGGGTGGACTGAACTTCGGGCTGTTCTATGTTGGCCTTGGGCTCGGCTCGGGAAGCATGTCGGCGGTTGCCTATCAACTCGCGACGCCCTTCACTGTCCTGTTAGCGTGGCCGCTGCTCGCCGAGAGGCCGTCTCTCACCACGTCCGCCGGAGTGGTGCTGGCATTCGTCGGCGTGGTCGTGTTGGCAGCGGGGCCTGGTCTGACGGCAAACGCGCTTCCGCTGCTGCTTGTGGTCGGAGCCGCCTTCGCATTCGCGGTGTCCAACGTCTTGACGAAACGCCATGGCCCTTTTGATCCCCTGATGTTGATGGGGTGGTCGTCGCTGCTCACGGTGCCGCAGGTCATGTTGATGTCGTTGCTGCTTGAACATGGACAACTGGCGAGCCTTGTCACGGCGGATCAACGTGGTTGGCTGGCACTCGCCTACACAATTTTCATCGGCGGAATTATCGGGTTCGGCCTTTGGTTCTGGCTGATCGCCCGCTGCTCGATGGGCCGTGTCGCCCCTTTCGGCCTGCTGCTTCCGCTGTTCGCCTTGATTTCGAGCGTGTTGTTCCTTGGCGACCGCATGACCCCAAAGCTGATTGTCGGTGGACTGCTCGCGATCTCCGGCGTCGCCATTACACAAGTAAGACCGAGCGCGCGACCAGTGTGAACCCGGAAGTCGCGTCGTCGCGGCTTCCGGGTTTGGCTCCTTTCGGATCTCGTGTTCGCGCTCGGCGAGGTCCGTTCTCGGGAGTACACGCGATATCGCGGGTTGCGGGTGCCGAGGTCGGAAAATGACCCCTAAGCGGAACTCGTGCTCGCGATGCTCTGCGAAATAATTCACCTGAACACGTCGTCTTGCCAGCCGCCCGTTCGACTGGGTGTCGGCAATCCAGCTGAACAACAGGAGTTCTGCAATGCGAGGCGAGAAGATCTACGAAGGCGATCTCGTTATGACTGGCGTCACCGACTACGGCGTAAGCATGGATGATATCCTGACCGGCAAGAAAGCAGTTCCGCTGCAGGGAGCTCGCTTTGACCTTCATGTCGATGGACCATGTAGGGGCCGCCTTTCGGGGCGCATGCACGGCACCGACTACCTGAGAATGCGCGCTGATGGCCACATCGACCTTGACCTGCACGTGATTATTGAGACTCACGATGGTCATCGAATTGCGCTGTCGGGTGGTGGTCAAGCGGCGCCGCGAAACGGAGAAACGATGATCGATATCTTCGCAAATATCCGGCTCACCACTGCCTCCAACGAGTATGCGTGGGTCAATGAGCGGCAGATTTGGAGCTTAAGCGCCGGAGACCTGGCTACGGGGAAGATTCACGTCGAGGCATATAGACAATGACGGCGATATCGCCCAACAACACCGCGAGTTTGTGAGTGCATGCCCCGGACCGGGCTACCGCGACTTGGGTCCACCCAACCCCGCTCGCGCGCCCGGCAGCTAGAGCCAATCCTTCGTCGTCTGGGCGCAAGCCTTGTAGTCGCGCCGCCAGACGAACCCGTGGCCGCCACACGGCGGACGGGCACGCGAGGTGGCAGGGCATTCGTTCGTGACGCGTGCGCCGGTACCCCAGCCGTCAACCACGCAAGCGCCCATCACGGTGCTATGGCAACCGGTGCCGCATCCGTCTGCGGCATTGGCGGCGCCACAGCCGAGGAACGTGATTGCGGTCAGAGCCGCGAGCAAAGATGCTTTCATGATTTCCTCCATCGGGGCTGCGGGTCGTACTTCATCCTCGTTTCCAGTTGATGGTAGGCGGTATCGATAATTTTCGCCACCGGCGAACGTACATATCCTGGTGCACGCGCGTGCAAATTTTAGTGCGCGGTCCCTTTTAGCGGGCAGCCTCGCAGCCGGGAATATCGAACACCGCAGTCAGGCCGCAGGGCGAGGTCAGCATCTTGCCGCCCTCGTGGCCTACGCCCGGCACGTCCCATTCGCTGTGGTTCGGGGTGCCGTTGTCGCGGGCCTGCATGACCGCGACATAGGCGTGGCCGCGCGCGTAACGGTACGGCCCTTCGGCCTCGGCCATGCAGGACTTGTCGAGCGCGGGATGATTCGGATCGGTGTCGAGCGTTCCCAGGAGATAGATGACGCGTCGCGCGACATAGGCCTGCTCCAGCGCAGCCGGCGACGGCTCGGCGAGATAGGGCGGCCGGTCGTCCATGCCGAACTTCCAGTCGTTATAGCCGTGGCAGCTCGCCGCGATCGCGGCATCCGGCCGGTCCTTGCTGAAATAGGCATATGAGGAAGGGTTGGCGACCACAAAGCGCACGCCGATGCCCTCGCGGAGCAGCGGCTGATCGCCCTTCGTTGCGATCGCATAGCGCTGCACCACCTGCCCGCCGCCGGAATGGCCTGCTACCACGACCTGCTTCAGGTTCGGGAACAGCTTGCGGTCGCCGAGCTTCGCCAGGATGGCGTCGAGCGCGTCGAACGAACTCGTGGGCGCCGGTCCGAGCGCTGGATCGCCGCCCTCCCAGCCGGTGAGACTCCAGCGCAGCGTCTCGGCCGGCAGTTTGAACGCATCGACGTCGGATCCGATCAGGAATTGCGGCGCGATCATCAGCGTGCTCTTGCCGGTGTCGCCGGCGGCAGCCTGTGCTTCGAGGGCGGATCGGAAATAAACGTCGGCGTTGCGCAGCACGCCGTGCAGGACGAGGACGGCGCGCGTGATGTCCGGGAGCGGCTTGGACCAGTCGGCGGACACATAGAGCGGGAACGTTGCCGCGCCGACCGCGATGCGCGCGCTGCCGACTTCCTTGACCGGCTTCCGCCAGCGCTCGGCCTCCGTTTCGGCCGACGCGACGGTTGCATGAACCAAAGTTACGCCGAACAGTATCAATGCCGAAGGCCAAGCTCGATGATGCATGGTTGGACTCCAAGGGTGACAGGCTAGCTCTTTTTCGACGCGTTTTCTTCACGCGAACCGGGATCCACTTCGCTCGAAAACGCTCTACGCCGCAAGCCGCCCGCGATTGTTCGCGGCGAGGATCGGGCGGATCAGCCGGCCGAACCGCTCCGCCTCCTCGTCGTGGAGATAGCCGGACAGACAGAAGGAGTGGCAGCCGGCGTCGATGAATTGCTGCAGCGTCGCGGCGCATTGTTCGGGATTGCCGACCACCGCGATGCCCGCGCCCGGCCGCACTTTTGTAATCCCGGTCCACAGATGCGGCATCAGAAGATCGCCATAGTCGCGCGCGAGCTGCTGCACGCGCTGGTTGGCCTCCGAGCGGGTATAGAGCGTCTTCATCTCCTGCTTCTGCCGCTCGCTGGCGTGGCGCACCAGCTGCTCCGCCGCCTCCCAGGCATCCGCCTCGTTCTCGCGGCAGATCACCTGCAGCCGCATGCCGAAGCCGATCGCGTCCTCGCGATCATGGGCACGCGCCATCTGCCTGATCTCGGCGATATTCTGCGCGATGCGCTCCGGCAGATCGCCCCAGAACAAATGCACGTCGGAATGCTTCGCCGACAATTCCCAGGCCTGCCGTGAGCCGCCGCCGAGATAGAATTTCGGAAACGGCTGCTGCAGCGGCCGCGGCCGGATATGCGCGCCGGAGATCGTGTGGAACTTGCCTTCGAAATGCACCGGACCGCGCGAGGTCCACAGCGCCTTCAGGATCGAGACCTCCTCCTCCATCAGCGCGTAACGCTCTTCCTTGGCGTAGCGCACGCCTTCGGCCTCGACCTCGCTCTCGTTCTGCCCGGCGATCAGGTTGATGCAGATGCGGCCACCGGACATCTGGTCGAAGGTCGAGATCATCTTCGCCAGCAGCACCGGGTTGATGTAGCCGGGGCGCGCCGCGATCAGCGGCTTGATGAACGACGAGCGCGCCGCCATGAACGCGCCCGATATCCAGGCCTCCCAGCACGTCGACCCCACCGGGATCAGCAGATATTCGAAGGAGGCTGCCTCGGCCGCTTTGACCACGCGCTCGCACAGTTCCGGCGAGCCCGCGACCTGGGCCTCCATCAGCCCATAGGCCGTGGTGTCGCCATGCGTGGGCAGATACCAGCCGAATTCCAGCGGACGCATGCCGATCTCCCTCGAAACGCGGCCGTTTTCACGCGCGCGGCCAAGTCTGGGGAGGCAGTTTACAGCCTGCGGACGTCCCGCCAAGGCCGTTGCCGACCACGGACCAATCAGCTAAATGAACCCTGCACGCACCCGTAGCTCAGCTGGATAGAGCGTTGCCCTCCGAAGGCAAAGGTCACACGTTCGAATCGTGTCGGGTGCGCCATCGCGGTCTCGCATGACCTGTCGCGCCATCGCGCGTTGTTGCGGCTGTTTGCGGCTCAGCCTTTGCCCCAGTTCCAGGCGAGCAGAACGCCTTCGCCTGCCTCACGCTTGATCGCCTACAGCTTGTATGCCGTCGGTTCTGATCGCCATTTTGTCTGTCATCGGTCATCCTCAGGGACAACAGAAATTACCGTGTCTCACCTATGGGGTGCAGTCCAGCACTGTCACCGTAATCTCTTGCATCGAAATGTTAAGCGTGTGTTCGAGGGATCAATGACCGAGCACGACAACATTCTCATTCGCATGGCATTGCGCGAAGGTGGCAAGATCATCGGCAAATATCTTCAGCCGGAAGCGCGCGATCGAACGAACGATCAATCGGCTGATTGCCGTGCTGGATACGCCGGAACTAGCAGCGGCCTTAGAGCAGGTCGACAAGCCCGGCGACTTGTAGGAATTTCCGGGCGGTTAAACTACTGACAGGGGTAACGTGTGCCATCGGGTCCGAGATATGTCGCCGAAGCGGGATCGTACCCGGGATATTGTGCGCAGGCGTTGTAGGAACTGGGACTGTCACCGCCGCCGTCTATCACAATTGTCGGCCCGGCACGATGTAACCCGCCGCCGTGGTGGTCACCCCTGACACGCTGGTAGCCACGCTCACTGCCGGACGATCCGTCCCGAGCGAGTGTCAAAGACGCTGGCGCAAGCGCGATCAAAAAAAACGCAGCGCCGAAGAACATGAACTTAAGCATGGTTGCTCCTCCAAGGGCGAGTGTTGGAGAAAACGAGGCGTTCAATCTAACGTTCCGAGAAGATCGCAGGTAACGAAAGGTTCATTCGCCGCACACCGAGCAAACAAGAACTAAATCCATCTAAAACGATATTGGGTGGGTGCGGCGGATTACACCCCCGATTAGGTCGCGGAATTACGGTGACAGTGCTGCGGGGGGATATGGTAAGTTGCGTGCGATCGTGCGCGCTACTCCAGCCCGACTGAAGCGATCGGTCCGGGCTTTCCAGGATTTGGCAAGATGCCCTTCAATTTCCCGACTAGGCCGCAATTGCCTGCTGCAGCGCGATCGCCTGGTCGCGGTTCTGAAACGCGATCGCGGTGTGGCTGTAATCGGCTGCCGTCTGCGAACGGGCGATGTGAGCGAGAATCTCGCGGCCTTTGATGACGTGAAGATCGGTTCCGCTCTGCGAGGGGAAGATGCCGACGACGACATCGTAGGCCGTGATGACGGCTCTCAGCGCGCTTGCCTTGTCGTCGGAGGCCTCGATGAAGATACGCACGTCCGCTGCGAGATCCCGCAGTTCATCAAAATCGATCACTTGGCCACTCCAACGCAACTCACTGATCGACTCTAGCGTCAACGTGCTTACTGAAACCTGAAGGAACTCGCAGGCGAGGTCCGAGAACGTGTCTCGAAGATCACGCGTGCGTCATCGCGAGCCCAACGGGCTGTGGGTAATTTCCCGTCGCAGCGAACGTCTAGGAGATCGCAACAATCTCCAGCTCCTGATCTCCCGAACCGACGACGTCGCCGGGAGCTTTGCCCATCAGCGACTTCGCGACCGGAGACACAAAGGAGATCGAGCCGGCCTTCGGATCGGCCTCATCCTCTCCGACAATGCGATAGGTCTGCACGCGCCCGTCGGCGCGGCTGAACGTCACCGTGCTTCCGAAGGCCACGGTTTCGCTCGAAGCAGGATCAGGGACAACCTGGGCTGTGCGGAGCCTTTCCGCGAAATATCGCGCGTCGCGCAAGGGAGCTGCCGACTGCCGTCGCCGTTCATTGACGTCCTCGGGCTGCTGCGCGGCCTCGTGGGCGTCACGCGCCGCGCGGAACTGAGTTTCCAAGGCTTTCAACCCTGCTTCGGTCACCAGATTGGGATGGGGTGAAATCGGACGATCGGGCAGCAGCGTCTCGGACGCAGTTTCGGCGCTCTCTTCCTTGGTGAAGGCAACACTCAATCGGGAACTCCATTGAAGAGAGGGCAGTATACCGCGCTTCACTCCGTCATTTAATGCGCGGGAGCCTCCGGCACCTTGCCCTTTCCGCCGAAGCGGCTTTTCGCGGCCTCGCGCCAGCGCTGGATGGTGACGTAGAGCATCGGCACCAGGAAGATGCCGATCGAGCTTGCAGCGAGCATGCCGCCGAACACCGCGGTGCCGACCGCGCGGCGGCTGATCTCGGCGGCGCCGGTGGCGACCACCAGCGGCAGCAGGCCGAGGATGAACGCGATCGAGGTCATCATGACCGCGCGGAAGCGCATCTGCGCTCCCATCAGGGCGGCGTCGACGATCGGCTTGCCGGCCTCGCGCTGCTCCTTGGCGAACTCGACGATCAGGATGCCATTCTTGGCGGCGAGCGCGATCAGAACCACGAGACCGATCTGGCCGTACAGATCGAGGTTGAGGCCCGCGATCTTGATGCCGAGAAAGGAGCCCAACACGCCGACCGTGACCGACAGCAGCACGGGAATCGGAATCGTCCAGCTCTCGTACAGCGCCACCAGGAACAGATAGGCGAACAGCACCGCGAGCGCGAGGATGATGCCGGTCTGGCCGGAGGCGGCTTGCTCCTGATAGGCGGTGCCGGTCCATTCGTAGGAATAGCCGGCCGGCAACGTCGTCTTCGAGATATCAGCCATGGCCGCGATCGCGGTACCCGACGACACGCCCGCCGCTGGGCCGCCGTTCACGGTGACCGACCGGAAATTGTTGTAGCGCGTGATGACCTGCGGACCGGTCACGATCCGCAAGCTTGCGATCGAGCGGATCGGCACCATCTGGCCGCCACTGTTGCGGACATAGATCTGCCAGATGTCGGGAATGTCGGCGCGATTGGCCGCCTCGCCCTGCACGTTGACCTGCCAGGTCCGGCCAAACAAGTTGAAGTTGTTGACGTAGATACCGCCGAGCGTGGCCTGCAGCGCGGTGAAGACGTCGGCCATGTTGAGGCCGAGCGCCTGCGCCTTGGCGCGGTCGATGTCGAGATAGATCGACGGATTGGTCGCGGTGAAGGTCGAGAACACCCGGGTCAGCCGCGGATCGCGGTTGGCGGCGCCAATCAGGCCGCCCATCACGCTGCCGAGCGAGGCCGGATCCTGGCCTTCCAGCGCGTCGAGCTGGTATTCGAAGCCGCCGGAGGTCGAGAGGCCGATGATCGGCGGCAGGTTGAACGGCAGGACCGAGGCCTGACGGATCTGCGACCCCGCAATGAAGGTCTGCCGGATCGCGGCCTGCACCGAATCGGTGACGGCCTTGCGGTCGGCGAACGGCTTCATGCGCGCCACCATGAAGGCCGAATTCGGCTCGCTCGCGCCATCGAGCAGCGAGAAGCCGATGATCGACAGCACGTGGTCGACCGCAGGATTCTTCTTCAGCAGCGCTTCAACCTGCTTGGTCGCCTCGCTGGTGCGTGCGACCGACGCGCCGTCGGGCAATTGCACGGCGATGAAGAACGCGCCCTGGTCCTCCTCGGGCAAGAATCCGGTCGGCGTGATCTTCGACACGCCGAACACGCCGCCGGCGAACACCAGAACGCCGACCAGCGAAAAGACCGCGAAGCGCAACAGCCGCTGCACCCCTCCGGCATAGCGGTCGCGCACCCAGTCGATCCCGCCGAGCACCCGTCCCATGATGCCATGGCGCGGCCCGGTGTGGCGCAGGAAGACGGCGCAAAGCGCCGGCGACAGCGTCAGCGCGTTGAGCGCCGATATGACCATCGCCGCGCTGATCGTCACCGCGAACTGACGGAACAGCGTTCCGGAGATCCCGGGGATGAAGGCGATCGGCACGAACACCGAGAGCAGCACCAGCGAGATCGCAATGATCGGCGCAGTGATCTGCGACATCGCCTTCTTGGTGGCGTCGGCGGGCGACAGCTCCGGTTCTTCCTCCATGACGCGCTCGACGTTCTCGACCACCACGATGGCGTCGTCGACCACGATGCCGATCGCCAGCACCATCGCCAGCAGCGAAACCGTGTTGGCCGAGTATCCGAGCGCCAGCAGCACCGCGAAGGCGCCGATCAGGCTGACCGGAACCGCCACCGCCGGAATGATCGTGGCGCGCATATTGCCGAGGAACAGGAACACCACGATCACGACGAGCACGAAGGCCTCGCCGAGGGTCTTCATGACTTCCTTGATCGTATCGGAGACGAAGGTCGTGGAATCATACTGCACGAGATAGGCCAGGCCCGGCGGAAACCGCTCCGACAGCTTTGCCAGCGTGGCCTGGACGGCCTTGGCCGTCGTCACGGCGTTGGCACCGGGGGCGAGATAGATGCCCATCGGGACGCCGGGATTGCCGTCGATCCGCGACTCAGAGTCCATGTTCTGCGCGCCGATCTCGACGCGGGCGACGTCCCTGATCCGCAGGATCGACCCGTCCGGATTGGCCCGCAGCACGATCTCGCCGAACTGCGCCGATGTCGTCAGGCGGCCCTGGGTCTGCACGTTGAACTGGAACTGCTGATCGTTGCTGATCGGGCGCGCGCCGATGCGGCCGACCGGCGCCTGCACGCTTTGCGCGCGGATCGCCGCGATCACGTCGGACGGCGCCAGATTGAGGCTGGTGAGACGCTGGGTGTCGAACCAGATCCGCATCGAATAGTTCAGCTTGGCGAACAGCGAGGCCTGTCCGACGCCGGGCGTGCGGGAGATCGCGTCCAGCACGTTGATGATGGCGTAGTTGGTGATGAACAGCGGATCCTGCGTATCGCTCTTGCTGTACAGCACGATGAACTGCAGCACGGCCGAGGATTTCTTCTGCACGACCAGGCCTTGCGCCTGCACCTCGGTCGGCAATTGCGCGAGCGCGCTCTGCACCCGGTTGTTGACGTTGACGGTGTTGATATCGGGATCGGTGCCGAGCGCGAACGAGACCGTCAGCGTATAGCTGCCGTCATTGCCGCTGGTCGACTTCATGTAGAGCATCTTGTCGACGCCCACGACCTGCGCTTCGAGCGGCTGGGCGACGCTCGATTCCACCACGTCGGCAGAGGCGCCCGGAAATACCGCGGTGACCGTGACTTGCGGCGGCACGATGTCGGGGAACTGGGCGACCGGAATCTGCAACAGCGCGAGCGCGCCCGCGATCGTGATCACAAACGCGATGACGATCGCAAGCCGCGGACGGTCGACGAAGACTGAGGAAATCATGGGTTGGCGCCCGCCGCCGGTTTCGCGCCACCGCTTGCGGCGCCGCCAGGGTCCGCCGAGGTCTTCATGCTCGACTGGATCAGCGCGCTGGCCGGCCCCGGCGCGACCGGCTGGCCCGGCCGCACTTTCTGCAGGCCCTCGACGATTACCTTGTCGCCAAGTGCGATCCCCTCGGTCACCGCCGCGATCGTGGATGTCGATTGCCCGAGCTTGATCCGCCGCTGCTCGGCCTTGTTGTCGGCGCCGACCACGTAGACATATTCGCCTTGCTGATCCGACAGCACCGCCGAGCGCGGGATCGCCAGCACCTCGACCGGCTCCACGCCTTCCAGCAGGACCGTCACGAACTCGTTGTCGGTGAGCTCGCGGACCGCACCGCCGGTCCCGGGGGAATTATACAATGGCGGGTTGGGAATGGTGCCGCGCAGCGAGATCGTATCGGTATTCTGCGCGATGGTGTTGTTGACGAAATTCAGTTCACCGACCTTGTCGTAGAGCCGGCCGTCCGTCAGCCGCACCCGGACAACGACCGCCTTGAAGCCGCCCCGCGTCATGTAGCGCTCGCGCAGCGTCAGCGATTCGCGCACCGACACCGGGAAGGTGACATACATCGGGTCTTGGCTGACGATGGTCGTCAGTGTTCCCGAACTCGGCGTGACGACGTTGCCTTCAGTGACCGCGGTGCGCCCGATCTTGCCGTCGATCGGCGAATGGATCTCGGTGTAATCCAGATTGATCTTGGACAAATCGACCTGCGCCTGCGCAGCCTGCACCTGCGCCTCGAGGCTTTGCTGGTTGGCGACTGCGGCGTCGACGCTCGATTGCTGGCCGGCCGGCCCGCTGAGCAGGGCCTTGGCGCGATCCGCCGTCAGCTTGGCGTTGACCAATGTCGCCTGCAATTGGGCGACCTGCGCCTTCTTCGATTCGAGGTCCGCCTCGAACGGGCCGCGCTCCAGCTCGTAGAGCATGTCGCCGGTCTTGACCTCGGCGCCTTCGACGAAGTTCCGCTTCTCCAGGAAGGCGGTGACGCGTGCGACCACATTGACGCGGTTCGGGGCCTCTATTCGCCCCAGGAACTCGTTGGACTCGGTGATCGGCCGCTTGACCACGTCGATCACGCCCACGGCAGGAGGTGCCGGTGGAGCCGTCTGAGCATCGGCCACCGACATCCCCGTGAACACAAGTCCCGCGGACACAAGGAGACCTGCCGTTCGACCGAACGCTCTTGTCATACCCTTCATACCCTCCTGCCCCTCGGCTACCGGCAATCTCTACATGGCGAATGTGACGTCGAGTTCCCTTGAAGCGCGAAAGACGAGGCCGAGCAAGCGGCGTCGCCGAGGATCATAACGCGCCCAATCTGCCTCACACAATCCTGTAACCTGTAGCCGGCTGTTCGCACTGTGATCCGGCAGATGGCAGATCGGGGCTTGACAGTAACGATGCCGGGCCCATCGCCGGGGTCGGCGCAGGTCTGAATCGACCGTGGCAACGGCAACCGTGGACTCACAAGGCGATGGCGTTCTTCAGGCGGGACGTGACCTGGTAGGTCGGCGACGCCAATCGCTCCTGCAGCCACAGCCGCGCGCTCTGGCCGCTGACCTCGTGCTTGCCTTCGAAGACCGTCATGCCGATCAAATGGGCATGGCCGGATGAAGCGTACACGGATTGCATTTCCGCGAACTTCTCGTCCCTGCCATACGCGTTCGAGTTTGCGAGGTCGTGGCTTCCAAGCTCGAAGAAGAGCGGACACGGGCTGATGAGATCAGCCACCGCAGCGCCCGCGTATTTGGCGCGGCTGTTGCTGAAATGGACGTATGAAGCGAGTTCGATGCCCAAATTCTTGCTAACAATGGGAGACATCAGAAATTTCTTCTCGTCGCGCATATATCCCGACGCAATGGTTGGCCTCATGCGTCCGGTTGCAGCTGCGAGGTGAAGCACCAGAAACGCACCCCAGGACGCGCCATAGACGCCAACGTTCAGGCCGGATGCGCCAACCAGTTTCCTGCAAACGAATTCGCCGGCCTCGATCGACGCACAGGACAGATTGTGGGCAGAGACGCCGTGGCAGGCCAGCATGGCGGCGATGTTGTTTTGACTCTCCTGATTTCCGATCTGGACGATGTACGGACACCAGACGACGTAACCATCCTCACAGAGCCGCTTGCCGATGGCGTTCATGTAGTCCGGATCGCCGTCATCAAAGCAGCGCTCCGGCGTGCTCGCCATGCCGTGAGCCAGCAGGATCAATCCCCTGATGTCTCCAGCCGGAATTCCGAGACATCCCCGCACCGGAAGTCCACATTCCAGATTGAACTCAACCTTTGCGACCGAAAACCCGTCTTCCGTCCTTTTCCAAAGGACCTGAATCTCGTCGCTGGCCGGTCGATAAAGCCGACGCTGCCGAAACAGCGACCGCATCTCCGGGCGAATCTCCGCTCCCGTTGCGCCAGGCCTCAGCCTTCCGCTCGCCGCGATGTCGAAGAACGACCGGCAAAACACATCATAGCCAAGGCCAGGCAAATCGACGTTCGCGCACGCGCCATCGCAATGGCTGAGCCCCAGCGCGTCGGTGCCGCCGACGGCGGCCGGGCCAACGAGGCTCATCAGCAATCCGGAAAGCGCCCTGCGGCTGATCAAGGATCACCCCGTGTCGGATCAAGGCTCGAAACTAATGACTCGAATAGCGAGCTAGCTGGCGCCAGAAGTCGCCGCGACGCAAATTAAAGGATGGTCATGATTTCCAAACGGAAGCGGCGTTGCTGATGCGCAACGATTTGTACCGGAAGCCGCCGCAATCTGCGTGAGACAAGTTTCGGGACGTTTCGAATCATTTCAGTTCGTCGATCGGCGCGGGTTCCCGCGGCAGAGCCGGCACGGCGCGCGTGGGCGCTCTTACCGTGCGGTGCTATATTGGACAGTCCTTATTGGACAATTTTGGGCTTGGCGTCCGCGACCTTGTCAGCGGCCGGCTTTGGCACGTCGCCGAAATCGAGCTTCTTCTGCAGACCGATCTGCAGATTCAACGCCCATGGCTGGACCTCGTCGGGACGTCGGACCTGCCGGACCGACGCGCCGGCTGTGCCGATGAATCCCTCGCCGAAATCGTGCGCGAAGTCGATCCCGGTGAGGAACGTCGTGCTCCACAGATCAGTGTCGAGATAGTCGTCGCGGCGATACCGCGCCAGCAGGCTTACGGCGTTCTTGTCGTCGAACTTGTAGCTGACCGAGGCCTCGTGCGCCAACGCGGTGTCGAGTGATGCGAACGACAATGTCGTGTCCTGGACGGTGCGCGACGAGCCGAGGCCAAACGTCCAGGCGCCGGTTTGATACTTGGCCTTGGCGGTGTAGAGCAACAGCCTGACATCGTCAAAATCGGTCGTGTCGTATCTGGCGAAGAATGGCGACACCGATCCTTCCACGTCGAAGCCGTTCGTCTTCACCGAGAAGAAGGCGTTCGGCTGCACGATGTTGTGGCTGCGGTCCAGGCCGAAAATGTCGGTGTCGAGATAGGCGACGCGCGACATGGCGACCGACGTGCCGATCACGCCGGTCCCGAACTTGTAGGCGAAGCCCGGCATGAACGTGGTCGTCGCGAAGTTCTCGTCCTGGGGCAAGAAATCGCCCAGCGTGAAGATGTTGCGCTCGTTAAGCGAGTTGAGGCCGGTGTCGACATTGGCGAAGATTCTGAAATCCGTGGTGTCGTATTCGACGCGATTGTGCAATTGCAGGGCGTGTGAACGGTGCGCCCAGCTATCGTCGACCGTCGTCGTCAAGGTCGTGCGCAACGTCAGCTTCGGCGCGAGCTGGATCGCTCCCGTGGCGGCGATGACCGCGGTCGTGCTGGGGGCTGCGACGTTGGGGTCGTATTGCGTGTCCGCGACCTTGATGTTGAGTCCGATGACGCCGTCCTCGAGCGAGCCGCGCAGATAGTCGTAATTGACCGTCTCCGTTGCAAACGCGCTGCCGCGCGCGCCCAGAATGTCGGTCGGATTGGAATCATAGCCGGTGCGCAGGCCGATCGAACCCGCGCTCACCGTTACCGTCTCCGGCGGAGCGGGCTGCGCCGGCGTGGTGTCAGTCGCAACGGGCTGCGCCGGGGCGGTCTGCGCGACGCCCGCCGAGACACCAAGCTGCGAAACAACAACTGCCGCCAACAGCGCACGCCCGATCATGCACGCAGCCCTCCGCGTACAGTCTCGGAAATCATGGTTAATCCGCGGTTTATATCAGCAATTACAGGTTGATTTCAGCTGTGCAGGCATGGAGATGCAGGGCTCATCTTTGATGGAGACATCAATATAAATAGCGTCATCGAGGATTTTGATAACATGGTTAACGCTAAGTATTAGAGTAACAAACCACTTCAAGTTGTAAGTGGTTGCGGGATGGAGATAGTGGCGGCACCAAGGAAATGGATTGCTTGGCCAGATAACAACGGAGGAAGTCATGAAGAAGTATATCGTCGCCGTCGCGCTCGCCACGCTCGCTGCATCGCCTGCCTTTGCCGGCGGCCACCGCGGTGGTGGCGGCGGACTGATCGGTTCCGTCCTGGCTCCGATCACGACCGCCGTTTCGGCGCTGAACATCACCGCGCTGAACAATGTGAACGTGTTGGGCGGCGGCGTGAACGTGCTGAACGGCAACAAGACCAACGTGTCGGCGATCCTGCCGATCAGCCTCAAGAATACCAGCATCCTCTCTGGTATCCTTGGCGGCGGCAGTTCGCATGGCTGCGGTTGCAACTGAGCGGGAGCGTCGGGAGGGCACTCGGGTGCCCTCCCACCCGGCAGGCCAGCGCCCTCTCTGCATGCTCCTCGCCATTCCACGAATTTGACCGACGTCACACACATCGACGATCGCAGAGGCTACACGCACAGGGCGCGGCCGTGCAGCGAAGTGACAGCCTTTCATTTGCCATGCGCGCGCACGCCCGCGCGCCGCGTTCCGAATCCATTTGGCGTGAATTGTCCTGTCTCGGTGCTGCGACAGCATTTTGATCCGGGAGAATTGGTGTAGGCTTTCAGTCATCCGAGAGAATGGAATGCTCGATATGTCCGCCATCAATTCCGTCCTGCTCGTTATCGACGCGCAGGAATCCTTTCGCCACCGGCCATTCTTTTGCGAAGAAGGCCTCGCGGCCTACATCGAACGCCAACAGATGCTCATCGATGGCGCAAAAGCCAAAGGCATCCCCATCGTGCAAATCTTGCATGTCGCGGACAGCGGCGTCTTCTCCGAAGCTTCGGGTTTCGTCACCACGCTGGCACCATTGCAGCTCGAACCGGACGCGGTGTTTCGAAAGCACCGGCACAGCGCGCTGGTCGGCACCGGCCTCGACGTCTGGCTGACGAGCAATGGGATCCGTCATGTGATTGTGTCGGGTATTCGCACCGAGCAGTGCTGCGAAACGACGACGCGACATGCGTCTGATCTCGGCTACATGGTGAGCTTTGTCAGCGAGGCAACGTTGACCTTCCCGATGACCGATGCGGACGGGCAGGTGTGGAGCACCGACGAAATTCGCCGTCGCACCGAGCTCGTGCTGTCGGAACGGTTCGCCCGCATTGCAACGGTCGCGGAAGCTCTCGCCGATTCCGCGGAGAAAATTGCCGCGTAACGGTCACGGGAAGCCGGCCGACGGAAATCCCGGTCTTCCTCGTCTCGCAGTCGCGCCTGCTGCTACTCGACGGCGTCCGGAGGATATCGGTACGACCGGCACCGATCTGAGCAGATCGCTTCAGCGAAGTTGCGCTTCTCTGACGTTGCGAAAACAAATCGCGCCGCGTTTGACGCACCGGAGTCTCACGGACTCCCGCCGCACCCCGAATTGCCGTAACGGAATGTTTCGATCACTCGCGGGTTATCAGGAAAGCCACGACGTCTCGGGAACGATTGATGACGGACGACCTGCACGAACATCTGATCGAGTTGGTGTATGAGGCCGCCGTCATGCCCGAGCTGTGGCCGAAGGTCCTGCATCGGGTCGGCGGCATCGCGGGTGCGCGGCATTGCTGGCCGGCACCAGCGTGCCGAGGTCATCGGTGCAATGACAGCGGCTCTTGCGGACGCATGAGGGTCGTGCTCAAGCCACGGTCAGCTGGGACCGGAAGAAGCCGATCACGCGGCTGACAGCATCGGCCGCGATCGGATCATTGTCCGCGAAGTCGAAGCCGTGGGCCTTGCCCGGATATCGGACGATCTCGGCCGGCGCGCCAACACTCTTGCCCAGCCTGACGAGCTCTTCGCCCGTTGCAAGCGGCACGTTGCGGTCGGCCTCGCCGTGCAGCTCGATCAGCGGCGGCAGATGCTTGACGCGAGGGGCAAGCTTCTCGGGCATGCCCCCGTACAGCACGGCGAGCGCGGACACGCGCTCGTCGCGGGTCGCGGCAGCCGCGGCAACGTAGCCGCCGAGCGAGAAGCCGAGCAGACCGATGCGGCCGGAACTGTCCGCGCGCGCCAGCACCGCAGTCAGCACCGACGACACCCGTCCGGCCCAGCCATCGAAGCGTTCGGTCTCGTAGGCCTCGCGGCGCTCGCGCGTCTGCATCGTCTCGAACGCACGTTCGTCCGCGGCCGTGTAGTAGCGGACCAGATACGCATCGATGCCTTCGGCGGTCAGGGCGTTGGCATAGCGTTCATAGGCCTGCAGCCTGAGATCGAAACCGCGCGAGCCGTGCAGCAGGAGAACGGCAGGACGCTTGCCGTCGCGCGCCGGAGCGTAGCGGCTCAGCGCGACGCGGCCATCGCCGGCCTCGACATCGAGCTTCTCGGGCGCCGCCGCGGCCAGCGGGCGGGACGACGCAAGCAAGGCAAGGCCGGCAAGCAGATTTCTTCGGCTAAGTATTCGCACTGGCACCTCGATCGAACTGCGCAGCCCGGGACTGCGTTATCTGCCATATCATGCCGCGCGATACGCCCGGTAGAGCGCCCACTCGAACGCCCGATAGGCCGCGAGCGCACGCGCATCCGCAAAGGGCAGGATCTGCATCATGATCACGCCGGCAAGACCGGAGGCCGGATCGATCCAGTAATAGGTATTGTAGAGCCCAGCCCAGGTCAGGCTGCCGGCCTTGCGGCCGCCGGCAACGGGATCAAGGTTGATCATGTGGCCGAGACCCCAGCGCAACCGGACGCCTGGAAAGAAATCGACATTGTTGGAAAGGGCCGGGTTGGTCGTCTTCATCACGCCGGCTTCGAGATCGCCGATCTGGTTATCGGCCATCAGTGCCACCGTCTGCGGCCGCAGAATCGTCTTGCCGGCGTGGCTGCCGCCGTTCAGCAGGGTCTGCAGCAAGGTGAGGTAATCGGGCGCGGTCGAATAGATGCCGCCGCCACCGGAGAACGTCGTTGGCGCGGCATGCTTCTCCTGCGGCTGCGCCAGCAGCGTTCCATCGCTCTGGCGGACATGCAGATGCGCCTCGCGGGCGCGCTGCAGCTCGGTGATCGTGAAGCGGGTATCGTTCATGCCGAGCGGACCGAGGATGTGATCCCCAAAGTAACGGTCGAGCGTCAGCCCGCTTGCGATCTCCACCAGCCGGCCGACCCGGTCGAGACTGCCACCATAGGCCCAGCGGCTGCCGGGATCGAACCTCAGCACGCTGCGCGGCAGCGCCGGATTGGATCGCGCGGCCCGGAAATAGCGCACGACACCGGCGTCCCACAGCGGATAGCTGAAGCCCGACGTGTGCGACAGCAGGTTGCGCAGCGTGATCGGCTTTCGCGCGGGCCGCAGTTGCGGGGCGCCCTTGGCGTCGAAGCCGGTGAGGACCTGCGGAGTGGCCAACGTCGGATCGATATCGGCTGCGGGCTGGTCCAGCTTCAGCCTGCCCTGCTCGACCAGTTGCAGCGCCGCGACCGACGTCAGCAGCTTGACCATCGAGGCGATGCGAAACACGGTGTCGACGGACATTTTCGCGCCCGCACCTTTCGCGCAGACGCCAAATGCGCCCTGATAGATCGTGGCCTGCGCGGTGGCCGCCATGGCCACGATTCCTGGCACTTCGCCGGCATCGACGCGGGCCTGCAGCGCGGCATCAATGTCGCCGCTTTGCCGCAAGCCGCGGAGCGATGCCGGGACCGCAACGGGCGCATTGGCCATCGTGGCCGCGGCGGCCATCGCCGCGGTCTGCAGCACCACATCGCGCCGACTGAACCGCGCCACCATCCGCAGGGCCGCTCCCCCCTAGCCTGGCCGGTTATGCCGGAGCGCGCGGCCCGATACAATCGCGGACCGTCGAAGGATCGCATGTTCAAACCGCGCCGGGTGCGCTACTGATAACTCCCTTCCCATATCCGTGCGCCCATTCGGCGCACATTAATCCAGTCGATGAGTGACCCTGAATGGCCGAAGCCGACCTCGACGCCGTCATCCGGCAGACCGCAAGAACACAGACCAAGGCGCTGATGGCGGCCGCGAAGAAACGCCAGGCCGTATGGGTGGCGCGCGCCGCCAAGGCCAAGGACAAGGATACCAAGGCGCGCTTCCGCTTCATGGCCAAGAGCACCATGCTGAACGCCATCGCGACGGCCAAGCGATTGCAGAATTCGGCCGATAACGCCGCCGACGCCTATGCCCGCGCCATGAAGAAGGCGATGGAGGAGCCGCCGCCGGTGAAGAAGCCCGCGAAAAAGACAGCAGACGCCTGAGAGAGGAAGCGCCATGCTAACCGTCCATCATCTCGGCAAGTCTCAATCGGAGCGGATCGTCTGGCTGTGCGAGGAGCTGGAAATCCCCTACGAGCTGAAGCGCTACGCACGCGATCCCGTCACGATCCTCGCGCCGGCCGACTACAAGGCGCTGCATCCGATCGGCACCGCGCCTGTCATCACCGACGGCGAACTGGTGCTGGCCGAATCCGGCGCGGTGGTCGAGTACATTATCGCCAAATACGGCGACGGACGGCTGGCGCTGCAGCCTGATCATCCCGACTTCGCGTCATTCCTGTACTGGTTTCATTTCGCCAACGGAACGCTGCAGGCCCAGATGGGCCGCAACATGATCCTGAACCGGCTCAATCTTGCGGCCGACAATCCGATGCTGGTCATGTTCCGGGCGCGGCTCGACCGCTCTTTCGATCTGGTCAATGCGCGCGTGCGCGACGCAAACTATCTTGCGGGCGACGAATTCACTTCCGCCGACATCATGATCGGCTTCTCGCTCACAACCATGCGCTACTTCATGCCCTACGACTTCGGCCGTTGCCCCGACATCAGGGATTATCTCGGCCGCATTGCCGCGCGCCCCGCCTACCAGAGCGCGATGGAAAAGGGCGATCCCGGCATGGCGCTGCTGCTGACGTGAGGCCGCGATGCCACGCTACGTCGCCCTGCTGCGTGCGGTGAATGTCGGCGGCACCGGCAAGCTGCCGATGACCGAATTGAAGGCGATGTGCGTCGACGAGGGATTCGGCGAGGTGCAGACCTACATTGCCAGCGGCAATGTAGTGTTCTCCTCGAAGCTCGGTGCGGCGAAGGTCAAGGCGGCGCTGGAGAAGCGGCTGCACGCCTACGCCGGCAAGCCGGTCGGCGTTGTGGTCCGGAGCGCGGACGAGATCGCTGCGGTGCTGAAGGCCAATCCGTTTGCGAAGCGGCCACCGAACTGGACGGTCGCGATCTTCCTCGACGCGCCGCCGCCCAAGGACGCGCTGAAAGAGATCAAGGGCCAGCAGGACGAGCAGGTCCAGCTCGGCAAGCGTGAGATCTATGTCGCCTATGGCAGCGGCATGGGCCGCTCGAAGCTGAAGATTCCCGCCGCCGCCGAGGGCACCGCGCGCAACATCAACACGATCGCCAAGCTCGCGGAGATGGCGGCAGCCAACCCGCCATCCTGAGGAGCGCTCTTGCGCGCGTCTCGAAGGATGCACGGCCACCAGCCGGGCCGTTCATCCTTCGAGGCTCGCTCCGCTCGCGCCTCAGGATGACGGGGAGAGTAGTGCGTCGAGCCTGACAGCTTAGGTCTCCCTCACTGCGAATCCCTCGGCGCCGAGCCTGGCCAGCACCTCTTCCAGATGCGCGCGGTCGCGGGTCTCGACGACGAGTTCCAGCAGCGTCGCCTTCGCCGGCAGGTCGGAGAAGGTGCGCTGGTGCGAGACCTCGATGATGTTGGCGCCGGCCGATGCGAGCAGATTGCAAACCGCGGCGAGTTGACCGGGCCGGTCGACGATGTCGAGCGCGAGCTGAGTCAGGCGCCCCTCGCGCGCGAGTTCGCGGGTCAGGACCGAGGCGATCAGACGCGTATCGATGTTGCCACCGGTCAGCACGAGGCCGACATTGCGGCCGGCGAAGCGTTCCGGCGCGGCCAGCACCGCGGCGAGCCCCGCTGCGCCGGCGCCCTCCACCACCGTCTTCTCGATCGAGATCAGGGTTGCGACCGCACGCTCGATCTGATCCTCGCCGACGAGCATGATGTCGTCAACGAGGTCGCGGACGATTTTTGTGGTGATCTGCCCGGGCGCCTTGACCGCGATGCCTTCGGCGAGTGTATCGCCACGCATCGGCAGCTGCTCGCCTTTGACGGCATTGTACATCGACGGATAGAGCTGTGCCTGCACGCCGATGATGCGCAGCGACGGCTTCAGCGCCTTCGCAGCCGTCGCGATGCCGGAAATCAACCCGCCGCCGCCGATCGGCACCACCAGCATGTCCAGCTCAGGCACCGCCTCGAGCATTTCGAGCCCGATCGTGCCCTGACCGGCAATGATCAAGGGATCGTCATAGGGATGGATCAGGGTCAGGCCGCGCTCGGCCGCATGCGCCCTGACGAAGGTGGCCGCCTCCTCCAGCGTCTGCCCGGTGATGATGACCTCGGCGCCGTGCCGCCGCGTGTTCTCGATCTTCACCATCGGCGTGCCGCTCGGCATCACGATGGTGGCAGGAACGCCGAGCCGTTTCGCATGATAGGCCACGCCCTGGGCGTGATTACCGGCCGACATCGCAATGATGCCGCGCCTGCGCTCCTCGTCCGACAGCGCCTGCAGGCGGTTCAGCGCGCCGCGCTCCTTGAAGGTCGCGGTGAACTGCAGGTTCTCGAACTTCAGGAACAGGCGGCAGCCGCAGATGTCGCCGAGCGTGCGGCTTTCGTTGCACGCCGTGACCATGACCGAGTCGCGGATCACAGCCGCGGCCCGGCGCACATCGGCGAGCGTCACGGCGGCTTGGGCGGTATCGGGAAGGTGCGGCATCGGATGGCTTCGCTTTCGACCGTTTCGGAGGAACGAAGCCTAGAGCATTTTCGGTTCTGATTGAATCAGAACCGAAGCTCCAGATTCTTGTTTTGACGCGTTTTCTTCACGCGAACCGGCGTCCACTTCGCTCGAAAACGCTTTGTCGTGTTTTACCGATGAAAACGACCGTGCTAGCGCGCGATCAGCGCCTCTTCCTCTGTCTTCACCGGCTCGGCCCGCTCGATCTCATCACATTTCGGGCATACCAGCGCGGTGCGGAAATGCCTGTCGAGCACAATAGTTCGCGTTCTGCCGCACTGGCAGCGCATCGGCTTGTCCATGGGAAGATCGGCCCAGGTTCGAAATGGGGTAAGCGTGCGCTTAGCTACCCCGGCCCGGTTAACCTAATATGACTTGCAGCCGAAAAACGCCGCGCGATTAAAAGAAAGCCCAGCTGAGATCGAGACCATAGGTTGCCCTGAGCAGCGCAACGACCACGACGGCAAGCGCGAGCAACAGGAGATGCCGGACGACATTGATTTGAAGCGAATTGGCAGGAAACGCGCGTGCAATCGATTGAGTCAAGGCAGTCATTTGTGACCTCCGAAGCAATACCCTTGGATTAGGTCGCGCCTGACGCTGCGAGGTTCAGCGCTGCTCGAAGAGCGGCCGGCGGCGGCCGGGTTCCCTGCGCCCGCGTTGCGGCCGCGCGCGATTCCTGAAGCGGTGACCGACCACGATCAGCGCGCCCGGCGCGGGTGTGATAGTCTCCGGTGGCGGCTCGGGCGGCAGATTGTCCTGTGTAATGGCTTCGAGCGAGTACAGGAACGCGCGTCCGGCCGCTGTGATCTCCCACCCCTCGGCGTCACGCAACACGTAGCCGTTGCCAAAGATGTCGATACCGGGAACCCGCGACGCCAGGCGCTTGATCCGCGCCTGCCAGTCCGCACCGCTCGATGAGAGAATTGCGAGATCGTTCTTGAGGGAATCGAGCGTGGCCCGACCGCTGCCGTGACTGGCCAGAACTTTTAGAATCGCAACCTGTATGCTCAACTCGCCGCCTCGACCGCCACGGTTCTTTTTATTCTGCGCAGTCGATTCGGAAATTATCGCGCTGATGACTCCGCCGTCCAGTCACGAGCGGCAGTTATCCAGTGTGCGCGGAGGTATGCGCTTACGCAGTCGTGGCGGTCGTTGCGCTATAGATTAGGTACCGCCTCCGGTGCGACCGCCGTCAGCCCGCCGAAGCGGCGCTCGCGGCGATGGAAGGAGGACAGCGCATCGGCGAGATCGTCGGCTTCGAATTCGGGCCACATCCGCTCGGTGAAATGCAGCTCGGCGTAGGCGCCTTCCCAGAGCAGGAAGTCCGACAGCCGCTTCTCGCCCGAGGTGCGAATGATGAGATCGACGTCGCGCAATCCGGTTTCGCCGGTGATGAGGTCGGCAAAGACCTCGCGACTGAGCGGACCGGTGCTCGCCGCCTGCACGGCCGCGTTCAGGATCGCATCGCGCGCCGAATAGTCGATCGCGATGCGCAGATGAAGCGTCGTGCCATCAGCGGTCGCGGCTTCGGCGCGCGTGATGGCGTTGGCGATGCCATCAGGCAAGCGGTCGCGACGGCCGATCACGGTGAGACGGACACCGTTGCGCACCAGCGCGTCGATCTCGCTGGCGAGATAGAACCGCAACAGCGTCATCAACGCGGTGACCTCGGCCCGCGGACGCCGCCAATTATCACTGGAGAAGGCGTAAAGCGTCAGCGTGCCGACGCCGTGGTCCGGTGCCGCCTCGACCACGCGTCGGATCGCCTCGACTCCGGCCTCGTGTCCGCGCAGCCGCGACAGGCCGCGCCGCGTCGCCCAGCGGCCATTGCCATCCATGATGATGCCGACATGCAGCAGTGCGGCGTCGTGGTCGGGCGAAAGCTTACTTTGCATCACAAAGTCTCCAGTCAAAAAAATGCGTGGGGGTCAGGCCGGCTGGATGCCGAGCCGCGTGGTCGTGCCTGCGCCCTTGCCGGCGGCCTGCGCGGCATCGCGCACCAGCTGTTCGAGCACGGCGAGATAGTCGAGGAAGCGGCGACGGCCGGATTTTGTCAGCCGGCAGGTGGTGTGCGGGCGATTGCCTTCATAGCCCTTGATGACGTCGACAAGGCCCGCCTCCTGCAGCACCTGCAAGTGCCGGCTGAGATTGCCGTCGGTCAGGCCGCAGAGTTGCTTGAGATCGGCGAACGCAAGGCCCTTCGGATGGGCCATCAGCGACGTCAGCAGTCCGAGCCGCGCCTTCTCGTGGATGACACGGTCGAGGCCGTCATAGGCGAATGGCGCACTAGGCACGTCAGTCTTCGGCATCATTGTCTCCGGAAGCGAAATAAAGCAGCGCGGCGAGCAGGAGCTGGCCGATCACGAACGGCAGCCCCATGGTCCAGGGTGACAGCGCGTGAGTCTGGCTTGCGATCAACAGCACTGTGAAGCCGGACAGGAAATACCAGGCACCGCCAAACGCGATCGTGCGCGGCAGCAGGCGGACCGACGCAAACACACCGAGGCTGACCAGCACCTGCCACAGGCCCGGCAACATCCACAGCGTCTCGGCCGCAAATTTCCATTGCAGGATCGCGAGCAGCACGCCGGCAATCGCCGCAGGCAGAAACTGCTCGATCGCCTGGTGCACCATCGCGTCGGCGAGGCCGGAATGATGCCGCCGCGAGCGCGCCTGCATCTCGATCCATATCAGCACGGCAGACAGCAACGCCGCGGCCGCCCAGCCGGTGAGGAATGCAATCGGATGCGAGGTGGGATCGTCGAGCCAGGACTGCTGCGCGAGCACGGTAACGAGCGCGATGCCGCTGGTGGCGGCGACGGTGGCCGGGCCATAGCCGCGGAACGCGGTTCCCGCCGCAATCTGGCTGCGGATCGCAAGGATATCAGCCAACGCCTTGTCGAGGTCTCGCATCTTTTCGCCCGAACTTTGTATTACAAAGTATACGGATTCACCAAGTACAAGGCAAGCGGCGGCGCACCGCGTGCCCATCAAGATGTTTAACGGTCGTTTACTGCAAGAAAACTGCAAGAAAACTGCGAGAATACTGCAAGAATGCGGCGTGCAAACCGCCGTCGTGCCGCGGCGTTCGTCAGCCGTGGTAACAAGATGCCTGAACCGGTGCCGGCTGGTATTGATCACGCAGCCGCACCCAATCCATCGGGTAGGGCAGCCCCTCTTCGTGACGCCCGAGCGGCGTCAGGTCGAGATAATGGTAGGCGGCGTTCATCATGTCGAGACCGCGCGAATAGGCGGAATAAGTGTGGAAGATTGTTCCATCGCCATCGCGATAGAACACGCTGATTCCGGGCGCCTCTTCGCTGCCGAACGGCGTGGTGCCGTAATTGTAGAGCGTGGCGCCGGACTTGAGCTGCTCCGGCGTGAAGGTGACGACGTAGTCGTAGTTGAATTCGTTATTTCCCGACGAGACCCAGTCGAAGGTCCAGCCCATCCGACGCCTGAAGGCTTCGAGCTTTGGCAGCGGTGCGCGCGAGATCGCGACCACCGAGGTGTCGCGCGCGGCCAGGTGCGGCACCATGCGCTCGAGACCGTCGGCCCAGAACGAGCAGCTCTTGCAGGCCGCGTCCCAGTCCGGCGCGAACATGACGTGCTGCACCACGAGCTGCGGCCGGCCCTTGAAGAGATCGCCGAGCGTGACCGCGCCGCTCGGTCCGTCGAAGGCGTAGTCCTTGTCGACCTTGACCCAGGGAAGCGCGCGGCGCTCCCGGCTCAGTTCCTCGCGGGCCTGAGTGAGCTGTTTCTCGCGGGCCATGAGATCCTTGCGGGCCGCAACCCACGCTTCGCGCGAGACGATCTTGTGCTGTTGCATGGCATGCTCCTCTTGTTGCCGGTCAGGCGACGAAGTTTTCCAAATTGGTCAGGAACTCGCTCCAGCCGCGCTCGTGGTTGTCGCGGGCGGTCTCGTCGACGAATTGGGCGTGATGAAAGATGAGCAACGTGCCGCCGGCATCCGGCTTGATCGAGATCGTCACCAGCGACTCCCGCTCCGGCGTCGAATGCCAGGCCCAGCTGAACACCAGCCGTTCATTCGGCACCACCTCGCGATAGATGCCGCCGACCTCGTGATAGTCGCCGCCGGCGCTGTTGAAGCTGATGCGATAACGCCCGCCGATGCGAACATCGAGTTCGGCACGCGCGGTGCCGGGCGCTGCCGCCGGCCCGAACCACTGCACTAGGTTTTTCGGATCGGTCCACGCGGCGTAGACTTTTTCCGGCTGCGCGCGGAGACGTCGCGTGAGGGTGAGGCTGGGGCGCGCGGCGAGGCCGGCATCGGTTGCGACGGCGGATTTGTTGGCCGATTTGTTGACCATGGGTCGTCCTCCACAAAGGCGGCAAGGCGGTCGAGGTTGGCGGACCAGAATTGCGCATAGTGATTGAGCCAGTTCATCGCCTGCTCCATCGGCCGGGCGGTGAGCCGGCACGCCACCGTGCGGCCAGTCTTTTCGCGCGCGATCAGGCCGGCATCCGAGAGCACGTCGAGATGCTTCATGATTGCGGGCAACGAGATCGCAAACGGCTGGGCCAGTTCGCTCACCGACAGGCTTTCCTGCTCACCGAGCCGGGCCAAGAGGGCGCGGCGGGTCGGGTCGGAAAGCGCCGCGAAGGTGCGGTCCAGCGCTTCGTTCTGATACTTAACCATGAGGTTTAGTATAGACGCAAACCGTGTGTCGTCAAGGCAGCGACTTCACGATCGCGTCAATGCCATGGGATCAAAGCCATGCGATCAAAGCCATACGATCAGAGAGCATCCGGAAGCTCACGCGAATGCTGGCCGTCCAGCATCCGTACGCCCCATTCACCCAATCGCGATCACGCACCTAGTGCCGGTGGATGTGCCGGTGCCGCCGCCGTGGCTGCGGCTGGGCCTGGGCTCGGGCCTGCTCACGAAACAGGAAGCGCGGGTTTTCCCCGCAAGAGAGATACCGGCCGGACACGCTTGCGGGGCATTGTTCATAGGTCTGATACATGCACTCACCGGGATAGCCGAAACTTGGCCCCCTGCGCGCACCATGGGTAATCATAAGGATCGGCCAGAGTGGGAGTGACGCCTGCAAAACTGGTGAGCGTTGCTGCTCCCAAGGCCAGCACGATCAATCGCGATAGACGTATCATCGAGTCTTCCCCTCTCGCGGCGCCGCAAGAGATAGCGTGGCACACGAGGTAATGTTTCCATTGTGCGATTTTATTCGGCTGCCGGCGAATTCGAGCGATGCTGTATCATCCCGCAGCGTCGCGATCAGACGCCGGGACGCAGCCTATTCGACCTTGAGCCCGGCGAATTCGACCACCTTCTTCCACTTATCGGTCTCGGCCTTGATGTCGTTGCCGAACGCCTCGGGCGCCTGAATCAAGGAATCGCCGCCAAGCTCGACCAGCCGCTTCCGCATCGCGGGTTCGGCTAGTACCGCGTTGACCTCGGTGTTGAGCCTGGTGATGAGTTCCTTCGGCGTGTTCTTCGGCGCCCCCATGCCGAACAGCGCGCTCGCCTCATAGCCCTTCACGGTCTCGCCAATCGCCGGCACTTCGGGCAGTTGCGAGGAACGCTCCGCGGTCGTCACCCCGAGCGCGCGCAGCGAACCGGAGCGGATATGCTCGATGATCGACGGCATGTTGTCGAAGATCACCTGCACCTGGCCGCCGAGCATATCGGTGATCGCGGGCGCCGCACCGCGATACGGCACGTGCTGCATCTTGCAGCCGGTCATCGACATGAACATCTCGCCGGAGAGATGCACCGAAGTGCCGTTGCCGGAGGACGCCATGTTCACCTTGCCGGGATTGGCCTTCACATAGTCGATGAACTCGGCGACGGTCTTGGCCGGTACGTCCTTGCTGACCGTCATGACGTTTGGCACGCGGTTGAAGGACGCGACCGGCGCGACGTCGCGCACGAAACTGAACTTCAGATTGGTGTAGAGCGTGGCGTTGATGTAGTTCGCCGGATTGACCAGCAGCACGGTGTAACCGTCGGGCTCGGCGTTGATCGCAGCTTCGGTGCCGATATTGTTGCCGGCGCCCGGCTTGTTCTCGATGACAAATTGCTGCCCGATCCTCTCCGACAGCCGCTGCCCGATCAGGCGCGCGATGATGTCGGTGGCGCCGCCCGGCGGATAGCCGACGATCCAGCGCACCGGCCGCGCCGGGTAATCGGCTGCGGACGCGCGGCCGATCACGAATGTCGAAATTCCCGACCCGATCAGGCTCAGCGCAGTGCGGCGTGAAATCATGAAGTTTGCCCCCGATGCGGCAGGTTTGCCCCCTGCCCGTTGCTGTTGAATTGCGTGCGCCGCCGTTTTAACAAACAAAGCCGGAAGCGGCCAGTGCGACACAAGCGCAGGCGACCGCGACGAAAGGCTAAGCTTCGGCTCCGATTGCATCAGAACCAAAGCTTTGAGTTCTTGTTTTGACGCGTTTTCCACTTCGCTCGAAAACGCTCCAGACCGAAAGGATCGATCATGACAGTCAAGGTGAACGCACTCGACCATCTCGTGATCAATGTCGCCGACGTCGCGCGCTCGGTGGCATGGTACGGCAAGATCCTCGGCATGGAGGTGAAAGTGTTCGATCCGGGCGCAGGCAAGACGCCGCGGACTTCGCTGATGTTCGGCAACCAGAAGATCAATGTGCGGCCGCGGGATGCCGACAAGGTCGAGTGGTTCACCGCGGATCACGAGACAGCCGGCAGCGACGACCTCTGCTTCCTGACCTCGAGCACGCCCGAGGAGGTGGTCGCGCATCTCAGGGCCAACGGCGTCAAGATCGAGGAAGGTCCGGTCGCCAGGCAGGGCGCCCGCGGCACGCTGCGCTCGGTCTATTGCCGTGATCCGGACGGGAGTTTGATCGAGATTTCGTCGTATGCGGAGTGACCGCTGACGATTTGCCCACCGCGCAATCCGATGGCACAAGGTCTCCCGACAACAAGCAAGCAGCCCTGAAGCTGTACGGGAGGACATATGACCAATTCGAAGGCAGCGCCAGGCAGCGTCGGACCGTTTGCAGGGCTCGACGTGCCCTGGCTGCTCCGGATGCGCGCCGAGGTGCGCCGCGATCATCCGTTCCTGATCTGGGCACCGTTCGATGCGCCGGCGCGGCGCTGGACCTACGGCGAATTCCATGAGCGGGTCGGCGCGCTGGCGGCCGGACTTGCCAAGCGCGGCATCCGGCAGGGCGACTATGTCCTGATCCACCTCGACAATTGCATCGAGGCTCTCCTGTCGTGGTTCGCCTGCGTCGAGCTCGGCGCCATCGCCGTCACCACCAACACCCGCTCGGCGGCCGCCGAGATCGAGTATTTTGCGGGACATTGCGGCGCAGTCGCCGCGATCACCCAGCCGGCCTATGCCGAACTGATCGCGACCAGCTGCAAGGATCTGCGCTGGGTGGCTGTGACCTCGCATGACGCGGGGCAAGCGCCCGCGCAGCCGCCATCGCGCGGCGACAATTTTGAATCGTTGTTTGCGGATAGCGTCGACCGGCCACGTCGCCCGACCGATCCGCTCGCACCCTGCAGCGTGCAATACACCTCCGGCACGACGTCGCGGCCGAAGGCGGTGCTGTGGACGCATGCGAACGCCTTGTGGGGCGCCAAGATCAATGCCGCGCATCAGGACCTGCACGCAACAGACGTGTACCAGGCTTACCTGCCGCTGTTCCACACCAACGCGCTGGCCTATTCGATGCTCGCAACGCTGTGGGTCGGCGGCTCCTGTGTGATCCAGCCGCGCTTCTCCGCAAGCCGCTTCTGGCCGGCGGCGCTGGAGCATGGCTGCACCTGGACCTCGACGATCCCGTTCTGCATGAAGGCGCTGCTCGAGCAGGAGGTCCCCAAGGACCACAAGTTCCGGCTCTGGGGCACCGCGGTGAATGACCCGCCGGCGTTTGCGGTGTTCGGCGTCAAGATCATCGGCTGGTGGGGCATGACCGAGACCATTACCCACGGCATCATCGGCGAGGTCGACCAGCCCAACCCGCCGATGTCGATCGGCCGCGCCGCGCCGGAGTACGAGATCCGCGTCACCGGCGAAGACGGCGCGCCGACCGGCATCGGCGAGACCGGCAATCTCGTGATCAAGGGCATTCCGGGCCTGTCGCTGTTCGCCGAATATTTGCACAACGAGAAGGCCACCCGCGAAAGCTTCGACGAGCACGGCTATTTCATCACCGGCGACCGCGTCACACTGCTCGACTGCGGCTACATCAAGTTCGGCGACCGCGCCAAGGACATGCTGAAGGTCGGCGGCGAGAATGTCGCGGCGTCCGAGATCGAGCAAGTGATCGCGATGGTGTCAGGCGTGCGCGAGGCCGCGGTGGTGGCAAAGAAGCACCCGATGCTGGACGAGGTGCCGGTGGTCTTCATCATCCCGCACGCCGGCGTGGCGGCATTGCCGGCCGACCTGCACGACAACGTGATGATCGCCTGCCGCTCCGCGCTCGCCGACTTCAAATTGCCCAGAGAAATCCGCTTCGTCGACGAGATGCCGCGCTCGACCCTGGAGAAGGTGGCGAAGGCGGAGCTGCGCAAGATGCTGGAGTAAATTCTGTCCTCGTCATTGCGAGGAGCGAAGCGACGAAGCAATCCATGCTTCCCCGTACGCGGAGCCATGGATTGCTTCGCTTCGCTCGCAATGACGGAGCCGTCAATTCACCTCGAACCGGATCGGCAGCTTCTTCGGGCCGTTGACGAAATAGGCCTGCGTCATCTTCACCTCGCCGTCGAGCGACAGCGATTTCAGCCGCGGCAGCAGCTCCTCGAACAGGATGCGCATTTCGAGCTTTGCCAGATACTGGCCGAGGCACAGATGCGCGCCATAGCCGAACGCGACGTGGCGATTGGGCTTGCGGTCGCTGCGGAAGCGATCGGGGTCTTCGAACACCTCCTCGTCGCGATTGCCTGACGCATAGCACAGCATCAGCCAGTCGCCCTTCGCAATACTGCGGCCGCCCAGTTCGGTATCGGCGGTGGCCGAGCGCATGAAATGCTTGACCGGCGTCATCCATCGGATCGCCTCGTCGACGAGCCCCGGAATCAGCTCCGGATTGGCCTTCACCTTGGTGAATTCCGCGGGGTCTTCCGCCAGCGCCCAGATCGCGCCGGCGGTCGAGGACGACGTGGTGTCGTGGCCCGCGGTCGCGACGATCATGTAATAGCTGGTGGCGTCGTGCTCGGGCATGTAGTCGCCGCCGATCCTGGCATTGGCGATCACGGTGGCGAGATCGTCACGCGGATTGCGGCGGCGATCCTCCGTGATGCCGCGGAAATAGGCCGAGAAGTCAGCAACGACCGCCTGCATCATCGCGGAAAACTGTTCCGCGCCCAGCGCCTCGCGGCTGCGTGCCGTATCGGGATCCTGCGGACCGAACAACTCCTGCGTCAGCCTGAGCATGCGCCGCTCGTCGGCTTCAGGCACGCCGAGGATCTCCATGATGACATGCAGGGGATAGCCGAGCGCGACATCCGCGACGAAATCGCAGGCTCCTCCCTTGTCGAGCATGCGCTGCACCGTGGCGTGCGCGATCTCGCGGACGCGGCCCTCGAACTTGCCGAGATTGGCCGGCATGAACCAGCCCTGCGTCAGCGCGCGATATTTCGGATGGTCCGGCGCGTCCATCTGCACCAGCGAGCGGACCAGATTGGGCCCGCCGGTGATCTTGCGGACCCGCTGCTCGACCGCCTGATTCGTCAGCGTGGTCGGACGGTCGGCGTTGTGGAACAGCTCATTCTGCCGGCTGATGGCTTGGATATGCGCGTGCTTCGTCACCACCCAGAACGGATCGAACCGTTCGGGCCGCGCGATGCCGAGCGGATTGTTGGCGCGGAGCCAGCGATAGCTGTCGTGGATGCGGTGGTCGGCATAGGCCGCCGGATCGACCAGGGTGGCCGCGATGTCGGCGGGGATGTCGGGATTCCCGGTCGCTGTCGTATCCATGGGTCGTCCTCGCCGCCGGTTGTCGATCGGTCGCGTGCCGATGATCGCCGAAATCTAGGCGGTGGTAAGGACAGGGACTTGCGTTGAATGGCTGGAACCGCCCTTTCCGTCATTGCGAGCGAAGCGAAGCAATCCATCTATCCACCGCATGGAGAGATGGATTGCTTCGTCGCTGCGCTCCTCGCAATGACGGAGGGGGAGAGCTCAATAATGCCCGAACGCCACCGGGCGGAAGGCCTGCAGCAATTGCGGGTCGAGCTTGCCGCTCATCTCTTCCATGATGGAGAACGCCTTGGCATGGGTGAACTGCAGCCGGTAGGCACGCTTCTCCACCAGCGCGGCGTAGACGTCGACGATGGTGGTGACGCGGACGATGTCGCTGATCTCGTCGCTGTCGAGGCCGTTGGGATAACCGGTGCCATCGAGGAATTCGTGGTGGTGCAGGATCACGTCGAGCATTTCCGGCGGGAAGCCGCCCTGCGCCGACAGCGCCTCGTAGCCGCGGCGGGGATGCTCGCGCATCTCAGTCATTTCCTCGACCGTCAGTGCGCCGGGCTTGTCGAGCAGCGCGACCGGAACGAAGGCCTTGCCGACATCATGCAGCAGTGCGGCGCGGGCGAGCCGGCGCTGGTCGTCTTCACGCATGCCGAGATGTTGCGCGAACGCCACCGCAAAGCCGGTCACGAACAGACAATGCCGATAGGTCTCGACGTGATGGCAGCCGACGGCGGTTAGCCATTCGCGCAGCGAATTGTGCTTGATCGCCTTGAGGATCTTGTTTTCGGCGGTGACGATATCATCGAACTTCAGCGGCTCGCCGGCGCGCATCCGCTCGAACATCTTGACCATCACTCCATGCGCGGCCTCGACGCCGCGGTTGAGTGCCTTGCCGCGATCGGTCTCATCAAAGCCGCTGTCGTCGGGGAACGCGGCGCGGATGCGCTGCAGGATGCCGCGCGCGTCGAACGGCCGCGAGATCGTGTCGGTGGCGCCGAGCGCCCAGGCCTGCATCGAGGCGTGGTGCAGCGCGTCCGCCAGCACGAACAGCCGCGGCATCTCTCGATAGGCCTCGGCCTGCAGCTTGGCGCGGACCAGTTGCACGCTTTCAGGCGAGCGCAGGTTGATATCGACCACGATGCCGGAGAGATCGCGCGCCGGCTGCTCCGGAATTTCCGACGTCAGGATGGTATCGACCTCGCCCACCGACCGCAGGATGCTGGCGAGCTCGTTGCTCTGATCGCTTCGGTCCGACGCCAGCAGCAGGCGGCGCTTCGAAGTCTTGTTGGCTAAGGCGGTCATGAAATCCCCGTCGCGGTAACAACCGACGGTCCACGCTTAACCGACGAGGGGTTCCCTCCGGCTTAATGGGGATGCTGAACGGCGGTTGAGCAGAATGGATACAATTTGAGGAACCGCGAAATCCTGCAGCAAAATCAGGCCCGGCCGAAAAAAAATCCGCCGGAGGAAATCTCCGGCGGATCACTATTTTTGATGAGGCGGAAGCCGGTTATGCCTTCATTGCAGCCTTGACGGCATCCGCCGTGATCGGCAGCGCGCGGATGCGGGCGCCGACCGCGTTGAAGATGGCATTGCCGATCGCCGGCGCCACCACCGTCACCGCGGGCTCGCCGACACCGGTCGCCTTCTCGCCATTGGCGATGACGTTGACGGTAACCTCCGGCATCTGGCTCATCCGCAACGGCGTGTAGGTGTCGAAGTTGGTTTGCTCGATGCCGCCGTCCTTCAACGTCGCCTTCTCGAACAGCGCCAGCGACATGCCCCACAGCGCCGCACCCTCGACCTGGGCACGGATATTGTCGGGATGCACCTGCGTGCCGACATCGGTCGCAACCGTCAGCTTCTTCACCGTCACCTCGCCCGATGGCGCGACCGCGACATGGGCGACACAAGCGGTCCAGCTGGCAGTGGCGCGCTCCTGCGATGACACGCAGGCGACGCCCATGCCTTCACCTTTCGGCAGCTTCTTGGTGCCGTAGCCGGCAAGGCCGATCGCGGCGAGCAGCGTGTTGCGCAGCCGCTGCGCGCCACCGTCGTTCTTGCCCTTGCCGTCGAGCAGCTCGACGCGGAACAGCGCCGGATCCTTGCCGGTCGCATGCGCGATCTCGTCGATCGCGCTTTCGATCGCCCAGAAGGTCCAGCCCGGGGCCACCGAACGAAGCTGACCCGACGGGGTGGCGTTGTGCGCCATCTCGTTCTTGATCGCTCGCACATAGTGGTTGGGCACGGTGTAGAAGAAGTCCGCACCGTTGACCGTGAAGGCGTCGAGCGGCCCCTTCTTGTCGACCGAAGGCGACAGGAAATCGGGGATGCCCCAGCGTTGGGTCGGCCAGGCCGAAACCACGTCGTGGCTGAGCGCGACGAGCTTGCCATCGCCATCCATGCCGGCCTTCACCTTTTGGTAGGTGAGCGGACGCGAGAAATCCATCGTCATGTCGTTCTCGCGCGTGTAGATCACCTTGACCGGCTTGCCGGTGGCCTTGGCCGCCTGCACCGCCGGCACCATCATGTCGGCGTCGAGACGCCGGCCGAAGCCGCCCCCCAGCCACATCTGGTGCATCACGACGTATTTCGGATCGATCCCGGCTGCGCCGGCTGCGATCGCGCCGGAGCGCGTCGCGAACTGGTTGCCGGAATAGATGTGCAGGATCTCGCCCTTGAACTCCGCGGTGGCGTTCATCGGCTCCATCGGCGCATGGATGTTGATGCTGGTGGTGTATTCCGCTTCCAACACCTTGGCCGCCGTGCCGAAGGCGGCGTTCGGATCGCCGTCCTTGACGAAGAACTGGCCGGAATCGGTCTCTGCCTGAAGCCGCCTGGCTTCGGTCTGCAGCGACTCGCTCGACAGCTTCGCATTCGGACCGCCGTCATAGGCGATCTTCAGCGCATCCGCCGCCTTGCGGGCGTTGGAATAGGTGTTCGCTACCGCGACTACCCAACCGGTCGTGGTTGCGGTCTTGTCGTCCAGCGTCACGGCCTTGATGAAGCCCGGCACCTTCTTGGCCGCGCTATCGTCGACCGATTTCACCGTCGCGCCATAGCGCACCGGCGGGGTCACCACGGCGCCGTACACCATGCCCGGCAGCATGACGTCGATGCCGTACTTCGCGGTGCCGTTGGTCTTGGAGGGGATGTCGATCTGCGGCACCGAGACGCCGATCAGCGTGTACTGGTCGGCGGATTTGAGCTTGATGGCCTTCAGCTCGTCCGCCGTGAAGGTCTTGGTCGCCTTGCCGCTCTTCACCACATCGGCGAACGACATCGACTTCTTCGACTTCGGATGGCTGACCGTGGAATCACGGACCACCAGCTCGCTGGCCGGCACGCCCATCGCGGCCGCGGCCGCTTCAGTCAATGCCATGCGGCCAGCAGCGCCTGCGCGGCTCATCGCATCGAAGTTCATCATCGTCGACCAGCTGCCGCCGGTGATCTGCGCACCGAGCACGGGATCGTTGAACTTCGGATCGTTGGAGGCGAGTTGGACCCGCATGTCCTTCCAGGACGCGCCGAGCTCTTCGGCGACGATCTGCGCCATCGTAGAGGCGATGTGCTGGCCCATGTCGGCCTTGCCGCAGGTCACGGTGACGAGACCATCGGGGGCGATCGCGTACCACACGCTCGGCTCGAAGTTTGCCGGCGCGGCGAGCGCCTGATCGATACCGGGAACGGCGGCGTAACCCAGCACGAGGCCGGTTGCTGCGGTGCCGACCAGGAAGGAACGGCGGCTGAGATCGGCTTGTGTGCCGTGAGGGGTTTTCACGTGCGTATTCATGTGGGCCTCCGCTCGCTGCCGGTAGCCGATGCCGTGCGCATATCGGCGGCGGCGCGCATGATCGCCTTCTGGATCCGCGAATAGGTCATGCAACGGCAGAGATTGCCGTCCATGTGAGCGACCACTTCCTCCTTGGTCGGATTGGAATTCTTCGACAGCAGCGAAGCCGCCTGCATGATCTGGCCGGACTGGCAGTAGCCGCATTGCGGGACCTGCTCGGCGATCCATGCCTTCTGCAAGGGGTGATCGCCCTTGGCGGAGAGCCCTTCGATGGTGGTGATCTTCTTGCCCACGGCGTCAGCAACCGAGGTCTGACAGGACCGCACCGCTTCGCCGTTGAGGTGGACCGTGCAAGCGCCACAGAGACCCGCGCCGCATCCGAACTTGGTACCGGTCATCTGCAATTGCTCGCGGATGACCCAAAGCAGCGGCGTATCGTTCGCCGCCTCGACGGACATATTCCGTCCGTTGATATTGAGATTCGCCATCTCTCTCCCCTTCCGGTGTATGAAGCCGCTTACGGCGGCAACTCACTGTTGGGTCACGGCTGGCGCCCACCGGGTAAGCGGCAGTTGCCGGGACAATGATCCGGTTACCGCTTGGAGGCAATTCAATTTGGAACCGTTCGAAGACAATAAATTTCCTGACATGCCTGTTGTGCGCTGCGGCAATTGCATGAAGCTTTTGAAATGCCTCTATTGATGCCTTATCGATAGCTCCTACCAAGGTCGGTAGCGCTGCCGAACAGGACATCGACAAACAGGACATCGAGACAAGAAGGAGCCCGCGAATGGCCAAGCTCGACCGTGACGGCGTCAACATCCACTACGAAGTCTACGGCAGCGGGCCGCCGCTGATTCTCACCCACGGCTATTCCTCGACCTCGGCGATGTGGCAGGGCCAGATCGCGGCGCTGTCGAAGCAGCACAAGCTCGTGCTGTGGGACATGCGCGGCCACGGCCTGTCTGACTATCCCGAGGATCCCGGCGCCTACAGCGAGGCCCTGACGGTCCGCGATATCGCCGCGCTGCTCGACGCGGTCGGCGCCGACCAGGCGATCGTCGGCGGCCTGTCGCTCGGCGGATACATGTCGCTTGCCTTCCATCGCGCACATCCGGAGCGGGTGCGCGCGCTGCTGATCATCGACACCGGGCCGGGATTCAAGAAGGACGATGCCCGTGAGACCTGGAACAAGCGCGCCCACGACACCGGCGACCGGTTCGACCGCGAAGGGCTGGAGATGCTGAAGACCCTGAGCGCGGAGCGCGCGTCGGTCACGCATCGTAACGCCAGGGGCCTCGCGCTCGCCGCCCGCGGCATGCTGGCGCAGCGCGACGCGCGGGTGATCGAATCGCTGCCCGACATCCGGGTGCCGTCACTGGTCGTGGTCGGCGCCGACGACACCCCGTTCCTGGCAGCCTCCGATTATATGGCTGCGAAAATTCCCGGCGCGCAGAAGGCGGTGATCCCGAACGCGGGTCACGCCGTCAACATCGATCAGCCGCAGGCCTTCATCGATGCTGTATTGCCGTTCCTCGATGGTCTTGCGGCCGACGTGCCGGGAAAGACCGCATCATGAAGCCGGGCATCATTGCCTTGCTGCTGGCCACCGGCCTGACGGCAGCCGCCCACGCCGAGCGCCTGCCGCCGTTCGGCGGCAAGGCCAGTTCCTTCAACGCGACGCTGTCGAACAACACGCCGCTGGCGTACGGCATGGGCGTCGACGAGGCCCAGCGCGCGCTCGACACGCCCCTCACCTATGTCAGCGGACGACCGGGCGAGGAGATATTCCTGACCTTCCGCGACCTCGGCGGCAGCGGTCTGTTCCCGCACCATGACCGGCTCTATCTGCAATTCCGCAAGGGCGGGCTGGCCGGCTGGAAGGGCGACTGGGGTGAGAACTGGATGTGGCGATAGAGCATGATCCGGAAAAGTGGGAACCGATTTTCCCTCGCGACAAACGCGAAGCGTTTGCGCGGAGATCATGCTCAAGACATTAGCTTTAGCTTCGTCATCGGCCTTCGCCAATATTCTTCATGCAACGACCAAGAAGAATGGGATGACCCATGGGACAAGATATCAAGCTCACCGCTTCGGACGGTTTTGAACTCGGCGCCTATCGCGCCGATCCTGCCGGCGCGCCCAAGGGCGCTGTTGTGGTGATCCAGGAGATTTTCGGCATCAATCACCACATCCGCTCGGTCTGCGACCGGCTGGCGAAGGAAGGCTATGTCGCCGTCGCGCCGTCGATCTTCGACCGCATCGAGCCGGGTTTCCAGAGCGGCTACTCGCCCGATGAGATCGCCAACGCGCGAAAATTTGTCGCCAATCCGGACTGGGCCGCGATGCTGCGGGACACCCAGGCCGCGATCGACGCGGTGAAATCGGTCGGGCCGGTCGGCATCATCGGCTTCTGCCTCGGCGGCAGCATCGCCTACGCGGCCGCGACCAAGTTGACCGGTCTCTCGGCGGCCATCGGCTATTACGGCGGCGCCGTCGTGCGCTTTGCCGACGACAAGCCGACCGTGCCGACGCAGCTGCATTTTGGCGAGAAGGACGCCGGCATTCCCTTGAGCGATGTCGAGACCATCAAGTCGAAGCGGCCCGAGGTCGAGGTCTTCATCTATCCCGGTGCCCAGCACGGCTTCCATTGCGACGAGCGCGCCAGCTACGACAAGGCGAGCGCCGACATCGCCTGGCCGCGCAGCCTGGAGTTCTTTGCGAAGCATTTGAAAAAGTGACGCAGCAAGCGTCATTCCGGGATGGTGCGCTAGCACCAGACCTCAGATGCGCAATTGCGCATCGGGGAATCTCGAGATTCTCCGATATGCAATTGCACATCGTAGTTCGCTCATTTCATTCGCGTCCCGGAATGACGAAGGACGTTGTCCTTCGTCAGAACCAGCGCTCGCCGACGAACACGGTGTCTCCAGGGCTCATCGGCGTGCCCATCGGCACCGCGAAGCGGCCGGCGCCACCCGCATCGGTGTGGGTCAGCGTGACGCTGTCGCGCCGGGCGCGCGGCGAGAAGCCGCCGGCAATCGCCACTGCGCTCTCCACCGTCATATTGGGCACGTAGGGATATTGGCCGGGGGCGGCGACCTCGCCGAGAATGAAGAACGGGCGATAGGACTCGATCTCGACCGCCACCGACGGCTCGCGGATAAAGCCGTTGCGCAGCTTTGCCGCGATTTCGCCGGCGAGGCCGGCTGGCGTTCGTCCGCGCGCCGGCACCGAGCCGATCAGCGGCATCGTGATCGAGCCGGCGGCGTCGATCGCATAGGTGTTAGTGAGGCCTTCCTGGCCATAGACCACGACGCGCAGCCTGTCGCCGGCATCGAGATGATAGGCATTGTCGTAACGAGCCGGCTCAACCGGCGCGGCGTAGACGACCGGGGCAACAGCCGCCCCGGCATAGCCGCCCGGCGAACTGGCAAAAGCCGAGCGCAACGCACTGATCGCGCCGCCGCCGCCGCTTGCATCCGCGACCGGACCCGGCGCGTAGGTCTGTCCGTAAGCGACGGAATCGGGATCACCCTGCGGCCCGACCGCGACCGGACCGGCCGTGCTCATGCAGCCCGACAATGCGAGCGCCATCATGACAGCAGTGATCGGCAATCGTAACGCGTGCACAACCCGCACCGGAGCCATCCCTCAAAGCGAGACAGTCCTAGTCATGCACCGGTTATGGTTAACAAACGGTTTTCGGGGGAGATCGTCAGGGAAGCCGGAGCCCGGCTCCCCTGCGAGACAGAATGCGGTCAGGCGGTGACGCCAACGCCGATCGGGCAGGACACGCCGGTGCCGCCGAGCCCGCAATAGCCCGCCGGGTTCTTGGCGAGGTACTGCTGGTGATAGTCCTCGGCGAAGTAGAATTCGCCGGATGGCGCGATCTCGGTGGAGATGGCGCCGAGGCCCTTGGCGGCAAGCGCCTTCTGATACATCGCCTTCGACGCATCCGCGGCTTTGCGCTGCGCATCGCCAAACGTGTAGATCGCGGAGCGATACTGCGTGCCGATGTCGTTGCCCTGGCGCATGCCCTGGGTCGGGTTGTGGTTCTCCCAGAACGTCTTCAGCAACGTCTCGTAGGAAATCTTCTTCGGATCGAACACCACCAGCACCGCCTCGGTGTGGCCGGTGCGTCCCGAGCAGACCTCTTCATAGGTCGGGTTCGGCGTGTGGCCGCCGGCGTAACCGACCGCGGTGGTGTAGATTCCGTCGCCGAGCTCCCAGAACTTGCGCTCCGCGCCCCAGAAGCAGCCGAGCCCGAACACCGCCTGCTCGAGGCCTTGCGGATAGGGCGGCGTCAGCTTGCTGCCATTGACGAAATGCGTGGTCGCGGTCGGGAGCGGGGTCGCGCGGCCCGGCAGCGCCTCGGCGGCGCTCGGCAACGCGGTGGTCTTGCGCATGAACAACATGGATTACCTCCAGGCGGGACATTAGCCGGCGCGGCAACTGCCTGCGCTCCGGCCTCACCTATATATGTCTTTACGCAAGCATTAGCAGCCCCGTTACGGACGACTTGCTGCCCCGCCGGTCAGTCCCGGTCGTAGCCGATCAGTGGTTTGCGGGGCCGGAACAGGATCATCAGCAGAATGCCGGCGATCCCCAGCACAGCGAACACCGGCTGATCCAGGATGACCCTGATCACACTGTTCCAGAGCCACGGCGCGTGGCCCTCCACCCAGACGCGGAACGCCTGCTGACTGGACTGGTGGATGTCATTCCAGAACTGACCGAACCGGGTGAACCGCAGGCTCTGGTCGGCGACATAGCGGGCGCCGTCGTAGACCATGAAGATGAATCCGCCGGCCAGCAGCAGAAGGCCGATCAGACGGAAAAAACCGCGGATCATGCGTCACCCAAATTCCCTGTCGCGCCCCACGCGCCGCCAGCCCTTACCGGGCGCATCCCGGAAATTCAACCTCTTCAGCACCTTATCCGGCCATTGCAGGCTCAATTTCGGACCCTTTTAGGGTCCGGAAAGCGTTGACGCTGCAAGCTCAGCCATCTATAAGACCGGCCAATGGCGGCGGGCGCAATCCTGCCGCCGCTGTTCTTTGGACAGCGCCGCATGTGGAAGCATGGTTTCGCTCCCTGGCATGGCCGCCTCAAGAACACCCTTGAAGAACACCCTTGGACAATACACCCGAGTAAGAGATTTGAACCGGCCGGTGCGCGCCAGCCCGACCACCGAGCGATCACCGCCGAAGGACAGTTGAGACCATGGCCAATACCACTTCCGCCAAGAAGGCGGCCCGCAAGATTGCCCGCCGCACCATCGTCAACAAGTCGCGCCGCACCCAAATGCGCGGCGCGGTCCGTACCGTCGAGGAGGCGATCAAGCGCGGTGATCGCGACGCGGCCTTGAAGGCGATGACGCATGCGGAACCCGAACTGATGAAGGCAGCGCAACGCAACATCGTTCACAAGAATCAAGCGAGCCGGAAGGTGTCGCGCCTTTCGCATCAGATCGCGAAGCTCGCGAAGTAAGCTAACGAAACAGAACAATCGTCACGAAGCCCGGCGCAAGCCGGGCTTTTTGTTTTTTGCAGTGGACTAGTTTTATCTCGCGAGACTCGTGTCGTTGCTGCGCGACGGACTGCGTGTCATGGTTCGCCTTGTCCGTAGTTCTACCGGATGCAATTCGTTTGGTACGGTAAACTCGCACGTCGATGATCTCGCGCTAAGCAACCCAAGTGGAATAGTGCGGCGCTGTTGCAGCGAGAATTGAGAGGCGAGGAGTTACCCTGCGAAAGTAATCGTGAAAAATCACGCTTCGCGAGTTACTTATGCACATAGCGCTCGACAGCGATTGGAAAAACGACCGTCGCAAGAGCAAACGTAAATAATTTATGAAAATTTTTTGCTATTGCACCGTGGTTTGTGACATCAGCGAATCTGTGCACGGATTCAAAAACTTGCTTTCTCGACTCCGCATTTGCAGCATCGCAACAGTTGCGAAGAGTCGCCATCTCCGTCGAATCCACGGATTGTCAGAAAATTCCCTTGGTGTATTTATTTGCTTGTCCGCGACGCCCTCGGCTCTCCAGATCAGCGCGGTTTGAGACCCAGGGGCGGACGCGCAAATCGGCGGCGGTATGCGCGTTAAATGACGCTCTCCAAGCGAAGCTAGATTGACAACTCATAGCGATATGAGGACGGTTGACCTGTGTCTAAATTTCTCCGGCGCTGCCCCCGGCTCTTCGGGTGCAACGAACAAGAGAGACCAGGAATGATTGTCAGAGTTTAGCGATGCGGAACGCGGAGCGAGTGGACGGGTTGAGGAAGACACGCGGCGGCGCAGCCGCCGGACATTTCGGTGTTCGGTAGCGGCAGATCGAATTTTGAAGACACAAGCAAGCTGATAGCTTGCCGCGATCCGTCGCGGCGAGAGGGGGAGGACGTATGATTTACGGAATCATCATCACTGCAGTCGACGCCACGACAGCCGGCACGACAGCTGGAACGCAGATTTCAAATGGTGCCGTAATCGCCCCCTCGGACATCGGCTCTTACCCGCAGAGACCGTCGAGTACGCGCTGACCTCGCGGGACGCTCCTTCTCCAAACCACTGATCTGGCCGACGGCGCATTGTCGCCGAACGGGAGATCCATGTCCGGAGCAGACAGCGCCCGCTGAAGGTCACGCCGTGGCAGGAAATCTGCAGGGCAGTTTCGCAACAACATCCATCTCTCAGTCTGGAAGAAGTACGAAGGCA